>CAYRGJ010000023.1:0-3650 GCA_964423835.1 uncultured Dehalococcoidia bacterium
AGGACAACATCCCGTTCCACACCATGATCTGGCCGGCGATGCTGATGGGGTACGGAGGGCTCAACCTGCCCTACGATGTCCCCGCCAACGAGTTCCTCACCATCGAGGGCCGCAAGCTCTCCACCAGCCGCAACTGGGCGGTGTGGATCCCGGAGTACCTGGAGCGCTTTTCGGCCGATCCGCTGCGCTACATGCTGTCGGCCAACATGCCGGAGACCTCGGACGCCGACTTCTCCTGGAGGGAGTTTGTGCGGCGCAACAACGACGAGCTGGTGGCCACCTACGGCAACCTGGCGCATCGCGTTCTGACCTTCACCACCAGGCACTTCGACGGCTGCGTTCCCACCCCGCAGGAGCTGGACGGCAGCAGCCAGGCCCTGCTGGGCAAGGCCCGGGACGCGTTTGCGGCCGTGGACTCGCTCCTCGCGGGCTGCCATTTCCGGGACGCCATGAAGACGGCCATGCTTCTGGCGCAGGACGCCAACCGCTATCTCGATGAGAAGTCGCCCTGGAAGACCGTCTCCACCGACCGGGCCTCGTGCGGCACTGCCCTTTACGTTTCGCTCTCGGTCATCAACACCCTGAAGACCCTGCTCTACCCCTTCCTGCCGGAGAGCTCAGAGAAGCTGCACCAGCTGCTGGGCGGCCGGGGGACGGTGCAGGCCGAGGGGTGGGCCGTCCACGATCTGCCGGCCGGGCAGAGGCTGGGCGTGCCGCAACCCCTCTTCGTGAAGCTGGATGAGGCCGTGGTGGCCAGAGAGAACTCCAGGCTGGGCCGGGCGCCGGAAGATGCCTCGGAGGACAAGCAGAAAGGAGCATGTTGAGCGTCTCCTGGACCTACGACCCGGTGAGGGCGGACATGGCCGTCGTGGAGGAGAAGATCGAAACGGTGGCCAAACTGGCCCCCGCGGAGATGGCCGAGCAGCTGCGACACGCCCTGGAAGGCGGGGGCAAGAGGGTCCGCCCCGCGCTGACGCTCCTGGCCGGCCAGTTCCGCCGCTGCAACCGTGGCCACCTGACCTCCATGGCCGCTGGGGTGGAGGTGCTGCACACTGCCACCCTGGTGCACGATGATACCATCGACGGCGCCGAGGTGCGCCGGGGCAAGAGCAGCATCAAGCAGCGCTGGGGCAACAGCAAGGCGGTGCTCATCGGCGACTACCTGTTCGCCTGCTCGGCCGGGTTCGTGGCCGAGACCAGAAACATCCGGGTGATCAAGCTCTTCGCCCGGACCCTGATGACCATCTGCACCGGCGAGATCCAGGAATCGATCAATGCCTTCAGCGGCGACCGGGAGCGCTACTTCCAGACCATCAGCGACAAGACGGCCTGCCTCTTCGCCGCGGCCACCGAGTCCGGGGCGGTGCTGTCCAGGTCGCCTGAGGAGACGGTGCAGGCCCTCAGGGACTACGGCCAGAACATCGGCATGAGCTTCCAGATCGTAGACGATATTCTCGACTTTGTGGGCCAGAAGGAAACGCTGGGCAAGCCCGTGACCAGCGACCTGGCCCAGGGCGTGTTCACCCTGCCGGTGATACTGCTGTTGGAGCGCCCTGAGGGCTCCCGGGTCAGGGAGGTCCTGGCCAGGGACAGGTCCGAAGGGGTCCGGCTGCTGGCGGAGATGGTGCAGCGCTCATCGGTGATCGACGAATGCTATGAGGTGGCCCAGCAGTTCTCGTCCCGGGCATCCGCCGCCATCGAGAAGCTGCCGCTCAACGCGGCCCATGAATGCCTGGCCAGCCTGGCCGCCTACGTCACCCGGCGCCGCAGCTAGCGCTGAGCCCCTTCATCCACCAGCGTCTCCGTGGTCCACTCCGGGGCCACCTCCTTGAAACGCTCGATGGCATACTGGCAGGCGGCGAAGGCCTCCTGGCGATGAGGGGCCCCGATGGCCACCACCAGCAGGATCTCTCCCGTCCGGAGCTTGCCGATGCGGTGTATGATGGCCACGTCCTCGAGGCCCCAGCGGCTGCCGATCTCCGCGGCGATGCGCTCCAGCTCCTGGCGGGCTCTGTCCTGGAGGGCCACCTGGTGCTCCATGTAGATGACCTGGTGGTCATGGGAGGTCTCCCTGACGGTGCCCACGTAGGCGATGACGGCCCCGTAGGCCTTGCGGCGCACGCTCTCAATGGCGGCTTCGGGGCGGATGGGGTTACGGGTGATGCGGATCAAGCCAGCCTCCACTAAGCCGGCGCAGGCGCCGCGGGGACCGGATCGCTGAACAGCTTCTCCAGCTTTTCACCCTCGATGCTCTCTTCGGCGATCAGCTTCTGGGCGATCTGCACCAGCTTCTCCCTGTTCTCTGTCAGGACGGTCCGGGCCGTCTGGTAGGCCTTGTCGATGATGGTGCGGACCTCCCGGTCGATGTCCAGGGCCACCCTCTCGCTGTAGTTCCGCTGCTCCGAGATCTCCCGGCCCAGGAAGACCAGCTCTTCCTTGTGCCCGAACGTGCGCAGCTCCAGGCGGTCGCTCATTCCGTACTCGGTCACCATGGCCCGGGCGATCTTGGTCACCCGCTCGATGTCGTTGTGGGCGCCGGTGGATTTCTCGTTGAAGGTTATCTCCTCCGAAACGTGCCCGGCCAGCAGGACGGACAGCTCGGCCATGTACTGGCTGCGGGTGGTGATGTGGCGGTCCTCCGCCGGCATGTTCCAGGTCATCCCCAGGGCCATGCCCCGGGAGACGATGGAGATCTTGCGCACCGGATCGGCGTCCGGAAGCATCCGCGCCACCAGGGCGTGCCCGGCCTCGTGATAGGCCACGATCTCCTTCTCCCTGGCGCTGATCATCCGGCTCTTCTTCTCCGGCCCCATGAGGACCCTCTCTATGGCGTCCCCCAGCTCGATCATCCCGATGCTCTTCTTGTTGCGCCGAGCCGCCAGGATGGCGGCCTCGTTGACCAGATTGGCCAGGTCGGCGCCGCTGAAGCCCACGGTCTGCCGGGCGATGGTCTCCAGGTCCACCGAGCTGTCCAGCGGCTTGCCCTTGGCGTGCACCTGCAGGATGCCCGCCCGGCCGTTGATGTCCGGCGGGTCCAGGATCACGCGCCGGTCGAAGCGGCCGGGCCGCAGCAGGGCCGGGTCCAGGATGTCCGGGCGGTTGGTGGCGGCCAGGACAATGACATTGGTGGAGGTGTCAAACCCGTCCATCTCGACCAGGATCTGGTTCAGGGTCTGCTCCCTCTCGTCGTGCCCGCCGCCCAGCCCCGCGCCGCGGTGGCGGCCGACGGCGTCTATCTCATCCACAAAGACGATGCAGGGGGCGTTGCGCTTGGCCTGGTCGAAGAGGTCCCTGACCCGGGAGGCGCCCACTCCGACAAACATCTCCACGAACTCGCTGCCGCTGATGGAGAAGAAGGGCACGCCCGCCTCCCCGGCTATGGCCCGGGCCAGCAGCGTCTTGCCGGTGCCCGGAGCTCCGATGAGGAGGACGCCCCGCGGTATGCGGGCGCCCAGAGCCAGGAACTTCTCCGGCTGCTTGAGGAACTCCACGATTTCCTGGAGCTCCTGCTTGGCCTCCTCCACGCCGGCCACGTCGGTGAAGGTGACCGTGGGCTTGGCCCCGTTGGCCAGGCGAGCCCGGCTCCGGCTGAAGTTGAAGGCCTGGTTGTTGGCGCCCCGGGCGCCGCGCATGATGAAGATGAACAGGAC
>CAYRGJ010000023.1:3750-54136 GCA_964423835.1 uncultured Dehalococcoidia bacterium
TGAAGGCCTGGTTGTTGGCGCCCCGGGCGCCGCGCATGATGAAGATGAACAGGACAACCAGCATCACCAGGGGCACCACGGTGAGCAGGAAACTGCCCCAGTTGAAGCCGCTGGAGTAGCTGATCTTGACGTTGACCGTTCTCCCGCCGGTCTGGGCGGGGTCATTCAGCAGATTGACGAAGTCGCCCACGTACTCGCTGGCGATCGTCGTCTTGTATTCGTCCTGGCCCTCTTCATTGACCACCAGGGTGCGGTCGTCGATGATCTCGACATCCGAAACCCTCCCTTCCTTGACCGCCGTGATGACGTGCGACAGGTTGGGAGGGGCGGTATCCTCGCCCCTGGGCCAGAAGACTATCACCAGGGCCACTATCCCCACGAAGATAAGCAGGTAGATGATCGCCAGCCGTCTGTTCTTACCCACTAATACACAATCCTCCAGCGACCACATTATAGCATAAAAGAAACACGCTACCCGCAATAGGGCCGGCAGCGCAGCGGCGGCAGCGCTGCCGCCACGGTGGCCGGCAATGACGGCGCCCCGCGGGCCGGTGCGCCGGAAGGCGATGGCGCAGGGCCGCAGCGCCGGCAGGCGATTGCGCCTCAAGGGGGCCTGGTGTAGAATGGCCCCATCGCGAGGGGGTCCTCCTCATGAACCTGGGTGTGTGCCACATGACTCTCCGTCTGCCGGAGAATGAGAGCCTCAAGGGCAAGAGGAAGGTGATCAAGTCCCTCATGGCCCGGGTGAGAGGCAGCTACAACGTGGCCATCGCCGAGGTCGATGATCAGGACGTGTGGCAGCTGACCACCCTGGGCATCGCCTGCATCAGCAATGATGCCCGGCTGAACAACAGGGTACTGTCGCAGGTGGTGCAGTTCATCTGCCAGAGCCGGCTGGATCTGGAGGTGGTCGACTACCGGATCGAGCTCATCCCCCTCGGCTAGCCACGGCCTCGAGGCTCGGAATGACCGTCTCCTCCTTCATCGACGAGATCAGGGCCCAGTCGGAATACCGGGACCAGATCGTCCACGTTGAGCACCTGCCGCCGCGGCCGCCGGCCTTCCGGGAGCCAGCCGAGCCCCTTCACCAGCGGCTGGAGTCCGCTCTGCGGGCCGCGGGCCTGTATCCCCTGTATACTCATCAGGCCATGGCTGTGGACCTGGCCCGCTCCGGGGAGAACGTGGCGGTGGTGACCGGCGCCGCCAGCGGAAAGACGCTGTGCTACAACGTGCCCGTGCTGCAGTCGATCATGACCGACCGGGCCAGCCGGGCCCTCTACGTCTTCCCCACCAAGGCCCTGGCCCAGGACCAGCGGCGCGCCCTGGCGGACCTGATCTCGCTGCTGCCGGTTCCGGTGAAGGTGGCCACCTTCGACGGCGACTCCCCGCGGGAGGAGCGGCTGCAGGCCAGGAGGGCGGCCCGGATCGTGCTCACCAACCCCGACATGCTGCACCTGGGCATCCTGCCCAATCACCGGGCCTGGTCGGCGTTCCTGCGCCGGCTGAGCTACGTGGTCATCGATGAGGTGCACGGCTACCGGGGCGTCTTCGGCTCTCACGTGGGCAACGTGCTGCGGCGGCTGCGGCGGCTCCTGGACGCGTACGGCGTGGCGCCGCGGTTTATCTGCTGCTCGGCCACCATCGCCAATCCCGGGGAGCACGTGGAGAGGCTGGTGGGGCTGCCCTTCCGGGTGGTGGACGCGGACGGCGCGCCCCGTGGCCGCAAGGATTTCGCCCTCTGGGAGCCGCCCCTGGCGGAGAAGGCTCCGGGGGCCCGCACCAGCGCCACCAGAGAGGCGGCCAACGCCGCCCGGACCGGCGCCGCCAGCAGCGGCGGCGAGGTGGCCGGCGCCTCTGCCTCCAGCGCCAGCAGCGAGGCGGCCGGCGTCTCTGCCTCCAGCGCCAGAGGTAAGGTGGCCCGCCCCCCTCGCATCAGCGCCAACAGCGAAGCGGCGTACCTGCTGGCCGAGCTGGTGAAGCGCCGCGTCCGCACCATCACCTTTGCCCGCACCCGCAAGCTGGCCGAGCTCATCTACGTCTATGCCCGGCAGCGCCTCGGCGCCTCGGCCCTGGCGCAGCGGATCAAGCCCTACCGGGGCGGTTACCTGGCCGAGGACCGGCGGCAGATCGAGCAGGAGCTGTTCTGCGGGGACCTGATGGGCGTGGTGGCCACCACCGCGCTGGAGCTGGGAATAGACGTCGGCGGGCTGGACGCCGCGGTCCTCACCGGTTACCCGGGCAGTATCGCCAGCACCTGGCAGCAGGCGGGCCGCAGCGGCCGCCGGGCCGGAACCAGCCTCAGCATCCTCATCGGGCTGGACAACCCCCTGGACCAGTATTTCATGCGCCATCCGGAGGCCCTCTTCGGCCGCCGCTTCGAGAACGCCCTCATCGACCCCGGCAACCGCTACGTGATGGGCTCCCACCTGGTGTGCGCCGCCTGGGAGTCGCCGCTGTCCGCCGGGGACGCCCGGTACTGGGGGGAGCCGCTGGCCAAGGCCCTGCCGGCCCTGGAAGAAGAGCGCCGGCTGAGGAGCCGCGAAGGCCGCTGGTACCCGGAGCCGAGCATCGCCTATCCGGCCGAGGCGGTGAGCATCCGCTCCGCCTCGGCCTTCAACTACGCCATCCTGGATGCCTCGCAGGCCGATCGGCAGCTGGGGACAGTCGATGCCAGCCTGGCCCTGTCCCAGGTCCACCCGGGGGCCATCTACCTGCACCACGGAGAGCCCTACATCGTAACGGAGCTGGACCTGGGTGCCAGGTTCGCCCGCGTAGCGCCCGCGGATGTGCCCTACTACACGCAGGCCAAGGAGCTGACCGATATCCGGGTGGTGAGGACCCTGGAGGCGAAGGACACCCCCGGAGCGAAATGCTGTCTGGGCGAGGTGGAGGTGACCACAAGTATCGTCGGCTTCCGCCGGAAGATGCAGTTCACGGAAGAGGTGATAGGGGAGGGCTACCTGGACCTGCCGCCCATCCATTTCGAGACGGTGGGGGTCTGGTTCGACCTCCCGGCGGCGGCGCTTTCCGGCATCGAGCGGGCCCGGCTGGACCTGGCCGGCGGCCTCCACGCCGCTGAGCACGCCTGCATCGCCCTGCTGCCCCTGTTCGCCATGTGCGACCGCAACGACCTGGGCGGGGTCTCTACCCCCTGCCACCCGGATACGATGAAGCCGCAGATCTTCATCTACGACGCTCACCCCGGCGGGACCGGCATCGCGGAGAAGGGCTTCGAGCTGATCACCGGCCTGTGGCGGGAGACCCTGCGGGCCATCGAGGAGTGCCCCTGCGAAGACGGTTGCCCCGGCTGCATCCAGTCGCCCAAGTGCGGCAACAACAACGAGCCGCTGGACAAGAGGGCCGCCCGGATTATCCTGGCCGCCCTCTGCGCGTTGCCAGAGATGTGACATAAGGTTATCATGAGTACTTTGGGGGTTATGCGGAGTGGATCAGGGAACCGGGTTGACGGCCCAGGCGGACCGGCTGCTGGAGGCGGCCCGGACGCAGCTGGCCGGCGTGAGAACGCCGGTGCTGCTGATGGACAAGGGCCTGATCAGGGCCAGGTACCAGGAGTTCCGGGCCTGCTTCGGAGGGGACCGGGTGTACTACGCGGTGAAATCCAACCCCCACCCGGCCATCGTCAACCTGCTCTGGGGCCTGGGCTGTGAATTCGAGGTCTCTTCACTGGGAGAGCTGCGGCGCCTGCTGGAGATGGGCATACCCCCGGCGCGGATCACCGTCGGCAACCCGGTGAAAGCGCCCGAGCTGGTGCGGCTGGCCGGCCAGAGCGGGATCGAGCTGACCGCCTTCGACTCCTACTCCGAGATCGAAAAGCTGGTGGCGCAGGCGCCGGGGACCAGGGTGGGTGTGCGCCTCAACGTGCCCAACGACGGCAGCGAGTGGCCGCTGACCAGGAAGTTCGGGGTGGAGGCGGACCAGGCGGTGGACCTGCTGGTCCAGGCCGCCCGGAGCGGGCTGGTGCCGGAGGGCATATTCTTTCACGTGGGCTCCCAGTGCACCCTGTCCGCCACCTGGGCCCGGGCCATCGAGAAGAGCTGGTCGGTCTGGCAGCGTGCGGCGGAGCGGGGGATCCATCTCCGCCTGCTGAACGTGGGCGGCGGTTTTCCGGCGACCTACACCAGGCCGGTGCCGTCCGTGGCCGAGATCGCCGGCGTCATCCACCGCTCGGTGGCGGCCCTGTTTCCGCCGGACGTGGCCATATCGGTGGCCCCCGGGAGGGGGCTGGTGGCCGAGGCCGGCATCCTGGCGGCCAGCGTGATGGCCCGAGCGGCCAGGGACTCGGAGCAGTGGCTCTACCTGGACGTCGGCGTGTTCAACGGCCTCATGGAGGCGGTGGGCGGCATCAAGTACCACATCATCCCGTCCCGGCCGGGGCCCGCCCGGAAGTGGGTCCTGTCCGGGCCCACCTGCGACAGCTTCGACGTCATCTCCAGCGAGGTGGAGCTGCCGGACCTGGAGGTGGGGGACCGGGTCTACATCACCTCGGCCGGCGCGTACACCACGGCCTACGCATCTGAGTTCGACGGCTTTCCCATTCCGGAAACCTGCTTCCTGGAGTAGAGCGCATCATGAACGAGCTACAGTTCTACGAGAGAGACCCATTTGCTCCCATCCGGTATGCCTATGACGTCGAGGAGATCGTCTGCTCCCGCCGCACCCGCTACCAGCACCTGCTGATCTTCGAGAACCGGCACTTTGGCCGGGTGCTGGCCCTGGACGGGGTGGTGCAGCTTACCGAGCGCGACGAGCACTTCTATCATGAGATGCTGACCCAGGTGGTCCTGCATGCCCATCCGGACCCCGCCGAAGTGCTCATCATCGGTGGTGGCGACGGCGGATCACTGCGCGAGGTGCTCAAGCACCAGTCGGTGAAGCGGGTGCGGATGGTGGAGCTGGACACGGGGGTGATCGAGGCCTCCAGGGAGTTCCTGCCCACGCTGTCGGTGGGCTTCGATGATCCCCGGGCGCAGGTTCTGGAGGCCAGGGGGGAGGATTTCCTGGCCGGCACCGCCGAGAGGTTTGACCTGGTGATCATGGACTCCACTGACCCGGTGGGCCCGGCGGCCAATCTCTTCACCGATGAATGCCTGGCCAGCGCCGCCTCGATCCTGAAGGATGGCGGCATGTTCGCGGCCCAGACGGAATCGCTGCACTTCCACCCTGGCTTCGTCCGGGAGGTGCAGCGGAAGCTGGAGCGCATCTACCCCATCGCGGACCTGTGCACGGTGCCCCTGGCCACCTATGGCGGCAACTGGTGGACCTTCTCCATCGGCTCCAGGGGAGGCGACCCGCGGGAGCCGCGGCGGCCGTGCACGGTGAGCACCAGGTACTACGCGGAGGACGTTCACCGGCAGTCCTTCCTCCCGCCCAGCGTCAGGCGGAAGCTGATGGAAGGCTAGCGGGAGCGGCGGCTTGATGGGCGGCTCGCTCCGTCTGGCCCGCATCCTGGGCATCGACATCAGGATCCACTACTCGTGGTTCCTCATATTCGGCCTGATCTCCTACCTCATCTACACCGATTTTCGTGACGCCGAATCCGGCGTGACCGTGAGCGTGCTGATGGGCCTCCTGGCCAGCGCCGTGCTCTTCGTCTGCATCGTGGCTCACGAGCTGGCCCACAGCCTGGTGGCCATCCGCAGCGGCATCCCGGTGCGCAGCATCACCCTCTTCGTCCTGGGCGGCGTGGCCAGCATCTCGCGGGA
The DNA here is from genome assembly GCA_964423835.1 of uncultured Dehalococcoidia bacterium. Taxonomy (GTDB): domain Bacteria; phylum Chloroflexota; class Dehalococcoidia; order UBA2247; family RBG-13-53-26; genus JAFGCL01. The sequence goes on from CAYRGJ010000023.1 coordinate 9,474, forward strand.
AGCGGAGCGGCCCGGGACGGAGGCGCTGATGGCCATCGCCGGGCCGGCCTCCAGCCTGGCCATAGGGCTGGCCTGTGGCGGGGTGTGGCTGGCTGCCGGCGGCTACGGCGACGAAGCCACCGTCTATCATGACCTGCTGCTGTGGATAGCCTCGTTGAACATCATGCTGGGCGTCTTCAACCTGCTGCCGGGCTTCCCCATGGACGGAGGCCGGGTGCTCCGGGCCGCCATCTGGCGGGTCACCGGGGACTACCGCAAGGCCACCCGCATCGCCTCCATCATGGGGCAGGGCCTGGGCTGGCTCATCGCCGGAGGAGGCGCCGGGGTGGTCATCGCCTATTTCTTCATCGGCAGCGGCCCGCTGGACGTGGTGGATGGCATGTGGTTCATCCTCATCGGATGGTATCTCAGCAGCATTGCCGCCAGCAGCTACCGCCAGGTGGTGGTGCGGGAGGCCATGCGGGGCATCACCGCCGCCTCGGCCATGGTCGGCGACTTCATGAGTGTGCCGCCGGAGATGAGCCTGCGCCAGATCGTACACGACTACATCGAGACTACCCGCTATCGCAGCTTCGTGGTGGCCGCCGAAGGCCAATTCCAGGGGGTGGTCAACCTGGAGGACATCCGCAAAGTCCCGGACAGCCGGTGGGATGTCACCACCGCCGGCTCCGTCATGACGCCCGCCGGCAAGGTGATCACGGCATCACTGGAGGACGATGGCCTGGAGCTGGCGGCCCGGATGGACGAGTTCCGCCTGGACGGCATCCCCGTGCTCCGGGAGGGGACGGTGGTGGGGATCGTGACCCGAAACAGCCTGGCCCGCGCCGTTCAGATGCGGGCCCGCTCGAGAGCGTAGCCATGGAAACCAGGCCGGTAAGCTGGACCACGGACGGGATCGTCATCGCCGGCGAACTGCGCCTGCCCGATGCTGCCGGCCAGGCCCCGGGCCTGTGCATCTGCCATGGCATCCCTTCAGGGAAGCCGGCCGACACGGGGGATCGGGGCTATCCCGGGCTGGCGGAGCGGTTCTGCCGCTCCGGCTTCGCTACCCTCATCTTCAGCTTCCGCGGCACCGGGGCCAGCGGCGGCGATTTCGACATGATGGGGTGGACCCGCGACCTGGGCGGGGCCCTCGATTTTCTCTCCTCCTGCACTGCGGTGGACCAGTCTCGCATCTACGTGATGGGCTTCAGCGGGGGGGCGGCGGCCGCGGCCCGGGTGGCGGCCCAGGATGCCCGGGTGGCCGGCCTGGTGCTGTGCGCCTGCCCGGCGGAGTTCGGCCGCGTGGTGGCCGAGAAGAAGGCGGACTTCTCCGTGGAGCGGTTCCGGGAGATCGGCCTGATCCGGGACAAGGGCTTTCCGCCCTCCGTGGAGGACTGGGCCCGCGGCTTCCTCGAAGTGACCCCCATGAGCTGGATCGACCGCATCTCCCCCCGCCCCCTGCTGATGATCCATGGCCAGGAAGATGACCTGATCGACGAGGGCCAGGCCTGGCGCCTCTTCGAGCGGGCGGGCGAGCCCAGGGAGATCGCGGTGGTGGCCGGCGCGGGCCACAAGCTGCGGTTGAGCCAGGCGGCCATGGACATCGCCCTGGACTGGCTGCAGAGGCGGGCTCAGGCCAGCACCTGAGGCCTCACCGGCCGGCAACGCCACCATGGCTGCGGCCGGCCCTCGTTTGCGCTATAATCGGTCCAAGGGGGGTGGCCGCAACGCAGGGTGCCGAAAATGCGGGCCAGGCTCACCTGGCTGGCCGGCGCTCAGCCTCAGAACACCAATTCCCCGCCTCCCAGAGCGCGCGGCCCCGGTTTTGAGATATGTTTATGATGCCCGGCGCCATCAATGAAACCACTGTGAGGGACGGGCCTGATAGATTGAGCCTGATGATCTCACAGGCGGAGTACATCATCAGAGCCCGGGGCATTCACAAGACCTACCGGGCCAACGGGCTCGACGTCCAGGCCCTCAAGGGGGTGGACTTCGCGGCCCGGCGCGGCGAGATGGTGGCCGTAATGGGGCCCAGCGGCTGCGGCAAGACCACCCTGCTCAACTGCCTCTCGGGGCTGGACCGGATTGACCGGGGAGAGGTCGAGATCGAGGGGACGCAGCTGCCGTCCATGTCGGATGACCAGCGCACGGAGTACCGCGCCCGCCGCATGGGGTTCGTGTTCCAGCTCTACAACCTGCTCCCGGCGCTGTCCAACGTGGAGAACGTGGAGATGCCGCTGCTGCTGTCCGGGATCTCCTCGTCCCGCAGCCGGAAGAGGGCCATGGAGGTGCTGGGCATGGTGGGGCTGCCGAGCGTGGCGGGGCGGCTGCCGGCCGAGCTCTCGGGCGGGCAGCGCCAGCGGGTGACCATCGCCCGGGCGCTGGCCAATGAGCCGGCCATCATCTGGGCCGACGAGCCGACCGGAGACCTGGACAGCGATACCACGGAGGAGATCATGGATCTCCTGTGCCGTTTGAACAGGGAGAACGGGCAGACATTCGTCCTGGTGACCCACTCAGACGACGTGGCCCGCCGGGCCGACCGCATTGTCCGCATGCGGGACGGGCTGATCGTGGATGGCCGGTAGCCATGCATGAGCTCTTCGGTGTCTCGCTGACCACCATCGCCATGGTGATGGTAATCATCTTCCTGCTCACCGGCCTGGCCCTGGTGGCCCTGGCCCTGCGCTACCGCATCATCTTCAAGCTCGGCGTGAGGAACATACCCCGCCATCCCACCCAGACCGCCCTGATCGTCGTCGGGCTCATGCTCAGCACCATCATCATCACCGCGGCCTTCGGCACCGGCGATACCGTGGTCTACACCATCCGGTCCCTGGCCTCGGAGTCGCTGGGCAACACCGACGAGGCGGTTACAGTCCCCAGCCGCAAGGCGGACCCCAACTCGGGGTACTTCGATTACGGCCGCTTCGATGAGATCGAGGCCGCCCTCGCGGGCGCCCCCGTGGACGGGGTGGTCCCGGTGATCTACGAGGACATCCCGCTCTGGAATCCCTACCAGCTGCTCAACGCGCCCAACGTCAGGCTCTTCGCCCCGGGGCCCCAGTACGCCGGGTACACGGAGCTGGCGACGCTCGACGGCCGGCGGGTCTCCCTGGAGGACCTGGGCCCCAATGAGGTGTACATCGACGAGACCACCGCCGAGGACCTGCTGGCGGAGGCCGGGGACCAGCTGGTGCTCTTCGTCGGGTCCGAGCCCAACTACGTCCGGCTGGCCGCCGTGGTGAAGGGCGCCTCCTGCGGCAGCCTGTCCTTCGTCCTGGTCCCCCTCGATCGGGCGCAGGATCTCTTCCACCGGCCGGGGCAGATAAACGGGGTCTACATCTCCAACAGCGGCGGGGCGCTGGAAGGGGCGGCCCACACTGACGAGATCGCCCGGAGGGTGGAGCCGGTGCTTGAGGGCACCGATCTCGAGGTCAACGAGGTGAAGAAGGACACGCTGCACGACGCCGACATGAGCGGAGCGGTCCTCACCGCCATCTTCCTCCTGTTCGGCCTCTTCTGCGTGGCTGCCGGGATACTGCTGGTGTTCCTCATCTTCGTCATGCTGGCCGCCGCCCGCAAATCCGAGATGGGCATGGCCCGGGCCATCGGCACCAGCCGGAACCAGCTTGTTGAGATGTTCGTCTTCGAGGGAGTGGTCTATGATCTCCTGGCCTCCCTGGTCGGCGTCGGGCTGGGCGTCGGCCTGACCTACGCCATAGCCGGGGCCATGGCCAGGGTGGTCAGGGACTACCCGGTGGATATCTCGGTGCATGTGGAGCCGCGGAGCATGGTGGTGGCCTTCACCCTGGGCATGCTGGTCACCTTCATCACCGTCACCCTGGCTTCGTGGAGGGTCAGCCGGCTGAATATCGTCCGGGCCATCCGGGACATTCCGGAGCCGCCCATGGAGAGGGCCGGCCGCCGGACGCTGGGGCTGGGCCTGCTGCTGGGTGTCTTCGGAGGCGTGCTGGCGGTGCTGGGCGTGGTCCTGGGCCAGGTGGCCCCGGTATACCTGGGCGTGGCGCTGGTTATCATGGCCGTGGCGCTGGTGGCCCGCTGGCGCGGCTTCGCGGAGCGCCGGGTGTTCACCCTGGCCGGGGTGCTGCTGGTGGGGTGGTCGCTGGTCCCCATCGACACTGTCGAGTCCTTCTTCGGCGGCCTGAGCATGGGCATGGAGATGTTCTTCTTTGCCGGCCTGGTGATGGTCCTGGGCGCGGTGTGGGTGGTCTCCTACAACCTGGACGTGCTCCTGCGCCTCCTGGTGGGCCTGGCCGGCCGCTTTCAGAACGCCACTCCGGTGCTGCGATCGGCGATGGCCTATCCCATGAAGAACCGGCTGAGGACGGGCCTGACCATGGCCATGTTCGCCCTGGTCATCTTCACCATCGTCTTCATGTCGGTGGTGATCCGGGCGGATGCGGCGGTCCTCTCCGACACGGCGTCGGTGGGCGGCGGATACGACGTGCTGGCCAATGTTAACTGGAACAGCCCCATCGCCGGAGGGGAGATCCAGGACATCATGGTCGAGAAGGGGTTCAAGGCCGCCGACATCGTGGCCGTGGCCGGGGTATCCTCCGTTCCGCTGGAGATCAGGCAGCCGGGGGCCAGGGCCGAGGACTGGAAGCAGTACCTGGTCCACGGCGTCGACCCCACCTTCATGGAGACCAACGGCTTCACCTTCTCCGTGATGGCGCGGGGCTACAGCTCGGCCCGGGAGATCTGGCTGGCGCTGCGGGACAACCCCGGCCTGGCGGTCATCAGCGCTGATGCCGTGCCCTCGAGGAGCCCCATGAGCATATCCTATGGGGAGGGGTTCAAGGTCGAGGGCCTCTACCAGGAGGACCCGGACCTGTCTCCTTTTGATGTCCAGGTGAGGGCGGCCTACACCGGGCTGGGCGCCATAGAGAAGGACCTGACGGTAATCGGGGTCCTGCAGTCGGTGAGCAGCGTCAACGTGGGCGTCTATACCTCCAAGCAGACCGTGGACCAGGCGGCCGCACCCTATCTGATCGTTCCGCTGACCACCTACCTGTTCCAGCTGGCCGACGGGGTGGACGCAGCGGCCATGGCCAGGGAGCTGGAAGGTGCCTTCCGCGAGAACGGCATGCAGGCCGAGTCCATTGACGAACAGCTCCGGGAAGCGGCCAGGGTCAACTACACCGTCAACTCCCTGCTGACGGGCTTCCTGGGCCTGGGCGTGGTCATCGGCATCGCGGGCCTGGGCGTGATCAGCAGCCGGGCCGTCGTGGAGCGCCGCCACCAGATCGGCATCCTGAGGGCCATCGGCTTCAAGCGCAGCAGCGTGCAGGCCTCCTTCCTGCTGGAGTCTTCCATCGTGGCGTCGCTGGGTGTCCTCATCGGCACCCTGCTGGCGCTGGCCCTCTCGTACCAGGTGCTCGATGACCTCAAGGACACCATCGAGAACGTGGAGTTCCAGATACCGTGGGTGGAGATGACCATCATCGCCGGGGTATCCTGGATCGCCTCCATGCTGATGACCCTCATCCCCGCCTGGCAGGTATCCAAGATCTACCCCGCGGAGGCCCTGCGTTACGAGTAGGCCGGCGGGCGGCCGGGCGCGGTGCGCCGATTCTTCCTTGACTGACGATCGGGCCGGGACGTATGATTCCCGAAGCGTTTCGTCCGCGGGAGGAAGACCTTGGCGAAGCACGCGCTCTGCATCGGCATCAACAACTACCCCGGCACCGAGAGCGACCTGGCCGGGTGTGTCAACGACGCCAACGACTGGGCCCGGGAGCTGGCCCGGCGCCAGTTCCACGTAGATAAGATCCTGGATGCGCAGGCCACCGGCCGGGCGCTGCGGTCGGCCATCCGGGAGACGGTGGCCGGGGCCAGCACGGGGGACCTGGTGGTGGTGCAGTACTCCGGCCATGGCTCCTTCGTCCCTGATGACGATGGCGATGAGCCCGACGGCACGGACGAGTGCCTGTGCCCCTATGACGTCAGGACCAGGGGGCCGATCACCGACGATGAGCTGTTTGAGCTGTACAGCGCTAGGCCGGCGGGGGTGCGGGTCCTCATGATCTCCGACTCCTGCCACTCCGGCACCGTGGCCCGGTTTGCCCCCATCAGCACGCCGCCGGCGGCGAAGGGGAAGAGCCCGCCGCAGCGGAAGGTGCGCTTCCTGCCGCCGGCAGTGTACCTGCCGCGGCGCGAGGTGGCGAAGCTGGGCGTGCGGCGCTGCCTGCGGCGGTCCAGCCCGCCTGGCCGCTATGCCTCCCTGCTGCTGGCCGGATGCCAGGATACCGAGTACAGCTACGACGCCTACTTCGAAGGCCGTCCCAACGGCGCCTTCACCTTTGTGGCGCTGCGGGCGCTGGAAGCCCTCCCGGCCGGGGCCACGTATTCGCAGTGGTTCAGGCTCATACGCCAGTCGCTGCCGTCCCAGCAGTACCCGCAGACGCCCAACCTGTACGGCTCCAAGAGCATGAAGCAGTGGAAGGTGCTGGCCTGAGCGGGCGGCCTGCCCGGGCGGCATCCCGGCACAGGTCCGCCGATGAAGGTGATGACGCGTCATCCGGGAGATGACGCGTCATCCGGGAGCAGATCCGCGAACGAGAGGTGATACATGGCAGGCGAAGAGTACATCATCGAGGCCAGGGGGATCCACAAGACCTACAACACGGGCACGGTAGTGGTCCACGCCCTGAAGGGCGTGGACTTCATGGTGAGGCCCGCAGAGATGGTGGCCGTGATGGGGCCCAGCGGCTGCGGCAAGACCACCCTGCTCAACTGCCTCTCCGGGCTGGATGATTTTGACCAGGGGGAGCTGGTCATCGAAGGGGCCCAGCTGCCGCGGATGTCGGACAACGAGCGCACCGACTACCGCGCCCGCCGCATGGGCTTCGTCTTTCAGCTGTACAACCTGCTGCCGGTGCTCACCGCCGTGGAGAACGTGGAGATGCCCCTGCTGGTGTCGGGCATGCCTCCGGCCAGGAGCCGGAAGGCCGCCCTGGAGGCCCTGGCCCTGGTGGGCCTGCCGGGCCTGGCCGACAGGCTGCCCGCGGAGCTATCGGGAGGCCAGCGGCAACGGGTGACCATTGCCAGGGCGCTGGTGAACCAGCCGGCCATCATCTGGGCCGACGAGCCCACCGGTGACCTGGACAGCGAGACCACCCGGGAGATCATGGACCTGCTGTGCCGGCTCAACCAGGAGAACCGGCAGACCTTCGTCCTCGTGACCCACTCCGATGAAGTGGCCAGGAGGGCCGACCGCATCGTCCGGATGCGGGACGGCCTTATCGTCGACGGGGCATAACGGTGCAGAAGCTCTTCGGCGCCCCGCTCTACATGATCGCCATCGTCATGCTGGTCCTGTTCGTCATGGTGATGGTGACCGTGGCCGTGCTGGCCGTACGCCAGCGCATCATGTTCAAGCTGGGCGTGCGCAACATCCCCAAGCGGCCGGCCCAGACGGCCCTGATCGTGATGGGCCTCATGCTGAGCACGGTGCTGGTCACGGCGGCCTTCAGCACCGGCGACACCGTGAGCTACACCATCAGGTCGCTGTGGGTGAAGGCCCTGGGCAACACCGATGAGGTAGTCACCGTGCCCGACCCGCAGACGGCCCCCGAACAGGGCTATTTCGATGAGGCCATGGCCGAGAGGATCAGGGGAGAGCTGGCCGGCGCCAGCGTCGATGGAGTACTGCCCGTGATAGGGGCACAGGTGCCGCTGCTGAACCCCGGGAGGATGCTCAGCGCTCCGGCTGTCATGCTGTTTGCCCCCGGCCCGGAGTACGCCGGGTACGACCGCCTGACCACTGTGGACGGCGCTGAGGCCAGGTTCGAGGACCTGGCCGTGGCTGCCGCCGGGGAGGACATCCTGGTCTTCCTGGACGAGGACACGGCCGAGGACCTCCAGGCCGAGGCCGGTGACCAGCTGTACGTCTACGTGGGGGCGGAGCCGGTGACACTGCGGCTGGCGGGGGTGGTGGAGGGCTCATCCTCGGGGAGCCTGACCTTCGTCCTGATGACTCTTGACCGGGCGCAGGCCCTCCTGGGCCGGCCGGGCATGATCAATGCGGTCTACATCTCCAACGAAGGCGACAACATGGACGGGGCCAGGTTCAGCGACGAGGTGGAGGCCAGGCTGGAAGCCCTGCTGGATGAGACTGGCTTCACCATGGACACCGTCAAGAAGGACGCCCTGGAAGGGGCCGATACCTTCGGCAGCCTGCTCACCGCGGTGTTCGTGCTCTTCGGGCTCTTCTCCGTGGCCGCCGGCGTGCTGCTTATCTTCCTCATCTTCATGATGCTGGCCGCGGCCCGCAAGTCCGAGATGGGAATGGCCCGGGCGGTGGGCACCAGGAGGGGTCACCTGGTCCAGATGTTCGTCTTCGAGGGGGTGGTCTACGACCTGATGGCGGCTGTCATCGGCCTGGGCCTGGGGGTGCTGGTCACCTACGCCATCGGCGGCGTCATGGCCAGGATGGTGCCGCAGAGCGTACCCATAGACATCACCGTCCATGTCGAGCCCTGGAGCCTGTTAGTATCCTTCACCCTGGGGATACTGGTCACCCTGGTCACCGTGACCCTGTCGGCCTGGAAGGTTAGCCGCCTCAACATCGTGCGGGCCATCCGGGACATACCCGAGCCGGCCCTCAAGAAGGTGGGGCGCGGCACCCTGGCGGCGGGGGTGCTGCTGGCCATCTTTGGGCTGATGCTGACGCTGGCCGGAATGGGCCTGGACCAGGCCGGCCTGCTGTACCTGGGGGTGCCCCCGGTCATCATCGGGCTGGCGCTGGCGGCGCGTTGGCTCGGCGGCAAGGAGCGCCTGGTCTTCACTATCGCCGGTGCGCTGCTGGTCGGTTGGGGCCTGCTGCCGCCCGACTGGTTCGAGAGGGTCTTCGGGATGAAGAGCGGGATCGAGATGTTCTTCATCGTGGGCATCACCATGGTGCTGGGCGGCGTCTGGATGGTGTCGTACAACCTGGACCTCGTCATGCGGCTGCTGATGCGGGCGGCCGGCGGGATCAGGGGCGTGGCCCCCGTCCTGCGGTCGGCCATGGCCTACCCCATGAAGAACCGGATGAGGACCGGCCTGACCATGGCCATGTTCTCCATGGTCATCTTCAGCATCGTCTTCATGTCCGTCTTCATCCGGGCCCAGACAGCCATACTGTCGGACGCCGAGTCCATAGCCGGCGGGTACGATGTGTTTGCGGTGGTGAGCTACAACAGCCCTATACGCAATATCGAGCAGGCCCTGGATGAGAAGGGGTTCGACCCGGCCGACTTTCAGGCAGTTGCCGGCACGTCCCTGATCCCCATGGAGATCAGGCAGCCCGGCGCCCCGAGCCAGGACTGGGAAGAGTACGTCGTCAACGGAGTCGATAATGCCTACCTGGAGAGCAACGATTTCCAGTTCCTCATCATGGCCCAGGGCTACGAATCCGCCCGGGAGGTGTGGGAGGGGCTGCGGGACAATCCCGGCCTGGCGGTGATCAGCACGGAGGCGGTCCCGGCCACGGGCTCCGCAGGCTTTTCCTTCAGCGGCATGTTCCAGCTGGAGGGCGTTGATCTGGACGACGAGGTGATGTCCCCCATCCCGGTCCAGGTCAGGAGGACGGTGCCCGGCGAAGGAGGGACTCAGACCATCGAGACGGACCTGACCATCATAGCCGTGCTCGATTCGATCATCAACTACGGCGTGTACACGTCACAGCAGACCGTGGACCAGGCCTCTCCCTACCCCATCCCGGTCACCACCTATCTCTTCAAGCTCAGCGATGGGGTGGACGCCAAGGAAACCGCCGACGCCCTGGAGGAAGCCTTCCTGGGCTACGGCATGCAGGCGGAGGCCATAGAGCAGCAGCTACAGGAGGCCAACCGGATAAGCCACACCATCAATGCCCTCCTCACCGGTTTCATGGGGCTGGGCCTGGTGGTGGGCATCGCGGCCCTGGGCGTAATCAGCACCAGGGCGGTGGTGGAGCGGCGCCACGAGATAGGTATCCTGAGGGCCATCGGGTTCCGGTCGGGCAATGTGCAGGCCGCCTTCCTGCTGGAGTCGACCATCGTGGCCACCCTGGGGATCCTCATCGGCACGGCGCTGGCGCTGGCTCTTTCGTATCTGGTGCTGGACTCGATGAAGGATGACTACCAGAACCTGTCCTTCCAGATGCCATGGCTGGAGCTGGGCATCATCGCCGGCGTGTCCTGGGCGGCCTCCATGCTGATGACCGCGATCCCGGCCTGGCGGGCCTCGAAGATCGCCCCGGCGGAAGCCCTCCGCTACGAGTAGTGCAACCGCTTCAGCAGCCAGGCCATGTTGCGGCCCAGGACCTGCATGGTCTGGATGCCTTCCCGGTCCCGCTCCACGTCGCCCTTCTCCAGCCCGAAAGCGAAGTTCCAATAGGATGATCCGGGGACTATCATCTCGCTCAGCAGGAAGAAGTGGTTGAGCGTGTCGAAGGCGGTGATCATCCCGGCCCGCCTCACTGCCACCACGGCGGCTCCCACCTTGCGCCGCAGGAAGCCGCCGTTGGCCTTGTTGACCATCACCGCCCGGTCTATGAGGGCCTTCATCTCCGCCGTCACGCTGGCCGCGAAGACAGGCGATCCCAGGATGATGCCGTCGGCCGCGGCCATCCTGTCCAGGTGGGCGTTGAGAGCGTCCCTGGCCTGCACGCACTTCCGGTCCTGGCTGATGTAGCACTTGTAGCAGCCCAGGCAGCCGCGCAGGGGCTTGCCCGCCAGCGATATCATCTCGGTCTCGATGCCCTCTTCCTCGAGCTCGGCGAACACCTTGCGAATGAGGATGGCGGTGTTGCTGTTGCCCCTGGGGCTGCCGTTGAAGGCCACCACCTTCACCCCGCGCCTCCCTGCCCCCCGCGGAGCCGCTCTACCTCCGCCACGATCCGGGGCAGCACGTCGCCGGTCTTCCCCTGGATGAAGTAGCTGGAGGTCCTCTCCTGGGTGAGGGGCGTGGGGTCGGCATTCACCTCGATGATGGCCACGTTGGTGCACACCGCGTCCGGCGGGGGCCCCAGGCCGCCCCACCTCCGCGAGTAGGCCCTCTTGTTGCGGGCTATCCGGGGCAGCTCGGCGAAGGGATAGACCACAGCCGAGGTCCCGCAGATCAGCATCAGGTCGCAGGCCAGGGCCTCCTCCACGCTGGCCTCGGCCACGTCCGACGGGATGGATTCTCCGAAGTACACGCCGTCGCCCTTGAGCACCCCGTTGCACTTGCGGCATCGCGGCGGCAGCCGGTCCTCGGCTTTGAGCCGGGCCAGGTCATACTCGGCCTTGGGATAGCGGGCGCCGCAGGACATGCATCTCAGCTTGGCCACCCCGCCGTGGTACTCCAGCACGTTGCGGCTGCCGGCCTTCTGGTGCAGGCCGTCGACGTTCTGGGTCAGCACCGCCTTGAGGATGCCCATCTGCTCCAGCCTGGCCAGCGCCAGGTGCCCCCGGTTGGGATCAAGCTGGCTGATCTCCTCGAATATCTGGTAGAAGCTGCCCGGCTCCAGGCTCTTCTCCCAGTGGCGCTTCGGGTCGCGCACCAGCTGGTTGTAGGCCTCATAGGCCTCCATCTCAGCTTCAGGGTGCTTGGTCCAGATGCCATCCGGGCCGCGGAAATCGGGTATGCCCGACTCGGTGGAAATGCCGGCTCCGGTCAGCGCTATGGCATGGCTGGCGGCGGCCAGGTCCCGGGCCGCCCGCTGGATCAGGTCTTCCATTGTCTCTCGCCTCCCTCCCTGTCCGGTGGTGTGACCTAAGGATACAGTATGAGCATGGTGATGCGAAGGGGCTGGCGTGCTGCTGAAGGCGACCACGGGCCGGCCTTAGGTGGCCAGCTCGCTGGCTGCCAGGTCTCTCAGCTCGTAGGGGACGTAGGGGTGAGCGGAAATGCCCTTCAGGGCTTCCTTGGCCTCGCGATTGCCCTTGCGGGCCATGCGGCCCAGGGTGAGGATGGCGTCCCGGCGGTGCTCCAATGACTCCGCCGGAAAGTAGTCTGCCGTGATCATTTCGTAGATCTCTTTGGCCTTGCCCACGTCAGCTCCTCCGGCGCCCCTTCGCCGCAAGTCCATTATAAAGCCGGGGTCAAGGTGAAGTCACGCCCGGGTCAAGCGCGTAGGGGGGCATTGTTACGAATTTGAAAGCCCTCTCCCGGGTATTGGAATTGATGTGTTTTCGGGCAACTTGATAGAATGATGTTTGTTAGTGTAGCATAAAGTAGCTGGCTGGCGGCCTGCCGGGATGGCCGTCCGCAGGCCAGGGGGGGATCAGTTGAATCGGAGTGCCATGCGCAACTATGGACCCGCGGGCCATCTCTGGGAGCTCTGGCATGAGGGGCCCATTCGCCAGCGGCGGAACGTGGTCCTGGTGCACGGCTACCGCCTGCCCCTCTCCAGCATCCCCGGCCGGTGCGACGAGCAGTTCGGCAATCTGGACCGGCTGTTGCAGGAATCCTGCGACTGCAACGTCTGGCAGTTCGAGTACGTGGGCAGCCCCCTGGGCACCTACGACGCCGTCCCGGTTTACGCCTCCCGCCTGGAAGCGGCCCTGAACCGCATCTTTGAGATCACCGGCAACGACCGGTTCTCCATTGTGGGCTACTCCATGGGCGGGCTGATCGCCCGGCAGTGCATCGCCATGGGCGGCAGGTCCAGGGTGGACCAGCTGCTGACGCTGGCCACTCCGCACATGGGGGTACACCTGGAGCCATTCGATTTCCCGCACAGCGAGCGGCTCTACCCCAGGGGAGGCATACAGTTGAGGCCGGACAGCCGGTTCCTGTGGGACCTCAACACCGATGTGGACGAGTCCACGGCTGGCGAGTTCGCCTCGCTGGCCGGCCGCTGGTATGGATACAGCGACGGCGCCGTCGAGATGGGCTCTACATCTCTGGCGAAGTGCGCCCGCGATGGATCCGTGGAGCGGAGCTTCTATTTCGCCGGCGTCGGCCGATCCCATGTCAACATCAACCGCATCAAGAGCGAGAGGGACGAGGTCTTCCGCCTGGCGCGCAGTTTCCTGGATGATGGCATCGCCGGCATCACCCGGGAGAGGTCCTCCGAAAGGCCCGGCGACTACCGGGTCCCCTTCTTCCTGACCTTCGCCGTGGACCGGAACCTGGATGGGGCCAAGGGGTATCCATATGTCGTGGCCACCGCCAGCGGGCGCTGCTACCGGGGCCCCCGCATCTGGACACAGGGGGCCCGGACCGATTGCGGGGCCCAGATCTACACCGTGCGCCTGCGCGCCGGAGAAGAGGGCGAGGTCCGCATCTTCCACGCGCCGGGGCAGCATTCCGTGGTGCGCGTGCAGAGCGGGCAGTCCGTGGTGGTGGCGGAGCCCATCCGCGCCGCCGCCCGGCCGCCGGCGGCCCCCCGCAAGGGCAAGGTGGCGGTTCGGCCTCTGGCGCACGGCTGGCTGACGCCGGGCAAAGGGCGCCGCTCTGGCTTCCGTCCGGCGAATTAGTCTGGTCCGCCCTCGCCTCCGCCCGCCCGCTTCAACTCGCCCGAGCCCCACTGTCCCGCCCTCCAGTTGCCCCGAGCCCCTCTGTCGGCCCCGAGCCGCGCTTCTGATGGAGGTGGACAGACTGTGCTATATTGGGGGTACATTCCCTTTCCCAGCGGCGGCCCGCGCTGGCCGCACTTGTTTGAGATCACAATCCGCCAGGCACAGAGGCGCCGTGAAAGAAGGAAAGATCAGGATAAGAAAGGCGGGGGTGGTAGGCGCCGGGGTCATGGGCAGCCGGATCGCGGCCCTTCTGGCCGGCGCGGACGTCCCCATCTGCCTCCTGGACGTGGTCCCGCGGGAGCTCGATCAGAAAGACCTGGCGAAGGGGCTGACCAGGGACTCTCCCCAGTTCCGGAACAGGCTGGTCCGGGCGGGCCTGGACTCGGCCCTGGCGGCCACCCCGGCGGCCTTCTTCAGCCCGGCGGACGCCAGGCTGGTCACGCCGGGCAACCTGGAGGACCACCTGGAGTGGCTGGCCGACGCCGACTGGGTCATCGAAGCGGCGCCCGAGGACCTGGAGATCAAGACGGCGCTGCTTAAGCGGCTGGACGGGGCCCTCAAGTCGGGGGCCATCATCAGCACCAACACCTCCGGGCTGTCCATAGGCCGCCTGTCGGAGAGCCTGCCCCGGGAGCGGCAGCCCTTCTTCCTGGGCACCCATTTCTTTAATCCGCCGCGGTACATGAAGCTACTGGAGGTGGTCCCGGGAAAGGCCACCGACCCCGGCGTGACCGCCTTTGTCGCCGATTTCGCCGAGCGGCGGCTGGGCAAGGGCATCGTGGTGGCCAGGGATACCCCCAATTTCATAGCCAACCGCATCGGGGCGTACGCCCTCCTGGTCGTGATGCGGGCCATGATCGAGGGCGGATACACCGTGGAGGAGGCGGACGCCATCACCGGCATCCCCATGGGGCGGCCGAAGAGCGCCTCATTCCGGACGGCGGACATGGTGGGGCTGGACGTCCTGGCCGCGGTGGCCCGGAACGTCCGGGACACCGTCCAGGACGCGTCCGAGAAGGAGGCCTTCACCCCTCCGCCATTCCTGGGACGGATGATCGAGGCTGGCCTCCTCGGTGACAAGGCCCAGAAGGGCTTCTACCGGAGGACCGCCGACCTGACCGGCGCCCGGGTGGACGCCCTGGACTACGGGAGCCTGGAGTACGTCCCGCGGCGGAAGGCGGGGCTCCCGCTGCTCGACGAGCTGGGCAGGGTGGCCGATCCGGCCGCCAGGCTGCAGCGGCTGGTCTACTCCGATGACCGCGCCGGGGTCTTCGCCTGGAAGTCACTGAAGAGGATGCTCCTCTACTGCGCCGCCAGGGTCCCTGAGATCTCGGACAGCATCCTGGCCGTGGACCAGGCGATGCGCTGGGGCTTCAACTGGCAGCTGGGGCCGTTCGAGGCCTGGGATGCCATCGGCGTCCGGAGGTCGGTGGAGAGGATGCAGGGCCAGGGGGATGAGATACCCCGGAACGTGGCGGAGATGCTGGCCGGGGGCCGGGAGAGGTTCTACCGCCGCCGGGAGGGGCGGACGGCCTACTTCGACTTCGCCCGGGCAGGCTATGTCGATGTTGAAGAGAGGCCCCGCATAATCCTGCTCCCTGCGCTGGCGGAGCAGGAGAAGGTGGTCCGCTCCAACCAGGGGGCCAGCCTGCTGGACATGGGGGAGGGGGTCATCTGCCTGGAGCTCCGCACGCCCAACAACGCCATCGACGATGACGTGGTCCGGATGATACGCGAAGGGCTGGCGGAGCTGGATACCGGCTTCGAGGCCATGGTCATCGGCAGCCAGGCGGCCAACTTCAGCCCCGGGGCCGATGTCAGGAAGATCTACGGGCTGGTGGCCAACCGGGACTGGAAGGCCCTGGAGCGGGTGGTGAAGGACTTTCAGGACGCGTGCATGGCCATCAAGTACTCCCCGAAGCCGGTGGTGGCGGCGCCCTACCGGGCGGCGCTGGGGGGAGGGTGCGAGATGTGCCTGGCCGCCAGCGCGGTGCGGGCCCACGCCGAGGTGAACCTGGGGCTGGTGGAGATGGGGGTGGGGCTTATCCCGGGCGGCGGCGGCACCAAGGAGATGCTGCTGCGGGCCACTGACTGGTTCCCGCCGGCCACGCCCAGCGCCGTGCCCGGGGGCGGCCGGCCCGACCTCATACCCTACGTGGCCCTGGCCTTCCAGACCATCGCCACGGGCCGGGTGTCGACCTCGGCCAGCGACGCCCGCGAGATCGGCTTCATGAGGCCGGGGGACCGGACCTCCATGAACCTGGACCACCTGCTCTTCGATGCCCGGCAAACGGCGCTGTCCCTGGTCAGCGAGGGCTATCTCCCTCCCCGGCCGCGGGACGAGATCAGGGTGATCGGCCGCGGCGGGCGGGCGCTGCTGGAGCTGATGGTGTTCCTGTTGCGGGATGCGGGGTACATCACGGATACCGATGCCCGCCTGGCGAAGCGGCTGGCCTACGTCATCAGCGGCGGAGACGTGGACCTGAACACGCTGGTCAGCGAGCAATACCTGCTGGACCTGGAGAGGGAGGTGTTTCTCTCCCTGGCCGGCGAGGAGATGTCGCAGGCCAGGCTGAAGAGCATGGCCGAAACAGGCAGGCTGCTGCACAACTGAGGGCCGGCCGCCGCCGCCGGAAAGGGGCCGGACAGCCGCCACGATGCGGGCTGGCCGGAGGAGACGAGACCATGAGGGATGCGGTCATAGTGTCCATCGTCAGGACGGCCATCGGCCGGGCCATGAACGGCGCCCTGCGCAACACCCGCCCCGAATACACCGCCGCCGAGGTGGTGAAGGAGGCGGTGAGGCGGGCCGGCGGGCTGGAGGCCGGAGAGATCGACGACCTGGTCATGGGCTGCTCCTTCCCCGAAGCCGAGGCCGGGATGAACTTCGGCCGTATCGTGGCCCTCAAGGCCGGCTTGTCCTCCCGTGTCCCGGGCATGACCGTCAACCGCTACTGCGCCTCGGGCCTGGAGGCCATGGCCGTCGCCAGCCAGAAGGTGATGTGCGGCTTCGCCGACGTGGTGGTGGCGGCCGGCGCCGAGCACATGAGCCTCATCCCCATGGGCGGCAACAAGCCCATGCCCGATCCGGACCTGGTCGCCGCCTGGCCAGAGGCCTACATCACCATGGGCCTCACCGCCGAGAACGTGGCGCAGCGGTTCGGCATCAGCCGGCAGGACCAGGATGCCTATGCCTTCGAGAGCCAGCAGAAGGCGGCCAGGGCCCAGGCCGGCGGTGTCTTCCGGGACCAGATTCTGCCCCTGACGGTGGTGGACCGGGGCTTCGAGGCGGGCAAGGCCTTCGCGCGGGAGAAGGTCTTCGACAAGGACGAGTGCATCCGTCCGGGCACGTCCCTGGAGGCGCTCTCCCGGCTGAGGCCGCTGTTCCGGGCCGGCGGGACGGTGACCGCGGGCAACTCCTGCCCCATGAATGACGGGGCGGCGGCGGCCGTGATCATGAGCCGGGAGAGGGCGGGCCAGCTGAAGCTGGCGCCGATGGCGGTCTTCCGCTCCATGGGCGTGGGCGGCGTGGACCCCGAGATCATGGGCATCGGGCCGGTGGTGGCCATACCCCGGGCGCTGAAATACGCCGGGATCGGGCTGGACCGGGTGGACCTGATCGAGCTCAACGAGGCCTTCGCCTCTCAGTGCCTCTACGTGGTCCGGAACCTGGGCCTGGATCCGGCCAGGCTGAACGTTAACGGCGGCTCCATCGCTCTGGGCCATCCCCTGGGCTGCACCGGCGTGTACCTGGCGGCCAAGCTGCTTCATGAGATGGAGCGGCGGAGGTCCAGGTTCGGCGTGGTGAGCATGTGCGTGGGCGGCGGCATGGGGGCGGCGGCCGTGTTCGAGAGGGAGCCGTAGATGAGGAGGGCGCCATGGCGGGCAAACCGGTGAGAAGAGGAGCCGCGTTCCTGGTCGAGCAGACCCCGGCGGCGGAGGTTTTCACCCCCGAGGACTTCCGGGAAGAGCACCGCATGCTGATCGCCACTACCGAGGACTTCGTCCGCAACGAGGTGGTGCCGCACCTGGCGGAGCTGGAGAACAAGGACTTTGCCGTGACCCGCCGCCTCATGCGCCAGGCGGGCTCGCTGGGGCTGCTGGGCGCAGACATCCCGGAGGAGTACGGCGGCGGAGGGCTGGGCATCGTGGCCGCCCTGCTGGTCGGGGAGCATTCTGTTTCCGGCGGCTCCCTCACGGTAGTCATCAACGCCCACACCGGCATCGGCACCATGCCCCTGGTCTTCTTCGGCAACCCGGCCCAGAAGGCGAAATACCTCCCGGGGCTGGCCAGCGGGGAGAGCATCGGCGCCTATGCCCTGACGGAGCCGGGGGCCGGCACGGACGCCCTCTCCATGAAGGCCACGGCCACGCTCTCACCGGACGGGACGCACTATCGCCTGAACGGGACCAAGCAGTTCATAACCAACGGGGGGTTCGCCGACGTCATCACCACCTACGCCAGGGTAGATGGCGAGAAGATCACGGCCTTCGTCCTGGAAAGGACCTTTCCCGGCGTGTCCACCGGCCCGGAGGAGAAGAAGATGGGCCTGCGCGGCTCATCCACGGTCAGCGTGGTCCTGGAGGATGCCCGGGTGCCGGTGGAGAACGTCATCTTCGATATCGGCCGGGGCCACACGGTGGCCTTCAACATCCTGGACCTGGGGCGTTTCAAGCTGGCCGCGGCCTGTGTCGGCGTGGCCAAGCTGGCCCTGGAGCAATCGCTGCAGTACAGCCGGGAGAGGGTCCAGTTTGGCCGGCCCATCTGCCAGTTCGGCCTGATAAAGCACAAGATAGCGGAGATGGCCGTCCGGACCTACATCGGAGAGAGCATGGTCTACCGCACCGGCGGCCTCATAGAGGCGGCGCTGGAGACGCTGGACCGCTCTGCCGATGACGCCGGGCGTCAGGCCGGAAAGGCCATCGCCGACTACGCCGTCGAGTGCTCCATCAACAAGGTCTTCTGCTCCGAGATGCTGGACTACGTCGCCGACGAGGCGGTGCAGATCCACGGGGGCTACGGGTACATCGAAGAGTACCTGGTGGAGAGGATCTACCGGGACAACCGGGTATTCCGCATTTTCGAGGGGACCAACGAGATCAACCGGGTCATCACCACGGGCTTCCTGATGAGGAAGGCGCTGAAGAACGAGATCCCCCTGCTGTCGGCCATCGAGCGTCTGGCCGGCGAGCTGCCGGGGCTGGGGCCGGTGTCCGCACCCGCCGGGGGTGGTCCGCTGGCCGTCGAGCAGGCGCTGGTGGAGAGGGCCAAGAAGGCCCTGCTGCTGGTGGCGGGGGCCGCCGTCCGGCGTTTCGGCGAGGGCCTCAACGAGCAGCAGGAGATACTGGGGCGGATCAGCGACATCGCGGCGGAAGCATTCGCCATGGAGAGCGGGCTGCTGAGGGCCGCCAGGGCCGTCGAGGCGTCTGCTGAAGGCTCCGCCCGGGGTGAGGGCTGCGGTGAGGCTGAGCCCCGGCTCAAGGTGGACATGGTGCGGGTGTACGTGGATGGGGCCATGCGGCGGGTGCGCGAGTACGCCGCGGAGGCCCTGGCGGCGACCCAGGATGGTGAGGCGCTGGCCCGGGACCTGGCTGCCCTGTCCTCCATGACGCAATCCCCTCCCCTCGATGCCATCGGCTTGAGGAGGAGCATCGCCGATCGGGTGATCGCGGCCGAGAAGTACATCTGTTAAAGGGAGCAGGACATGGACAGAATTTGGGTCCAACACTACGAAGAAGGTGTGCCGGCGTCCCTGGAGTATCCGCCGGTGCCCCTGCACCGGTTCCTGGAGGACACCGCGATGCGGGCGCCCGACAGCACCGCCATCATCATCCCCGGGGCGGTGGGTGACACCCTGCGGCTAAGCTTTCGCCAGCTGAACGAAGATGCCAACCGCATGGCCAACGCCCTGGCCGGGCTGGGAGTCCGAAAGGGCGACAGGGTGGCCCTGCTCCTGCCCAACTGCCCGCAGTTCGTCATCGGCTACTACGCGGCGCTGAAGCTGGGAGCGGTGGTGGTGGCCTTCAACCCCCTGTACTCGCCGCGGGAGATCGAGAACCAGCTCAACGACTGCGGGGCCAGGGTCATCATAACGCTCAGCCTCTTCTACTCCGCGGTGGCCGAGGTGAAGTCCCGGACCAGGCTGGAGCACGTCATCGTGGCCTACATCAAGGAGTACCTGCCCCCGGTGAGCCGGCTGCTGTTTTCACTGTTGAAGGAGAAGAAGGAGGGGCACCGGCCGGCGGTAGAGCGGACAGAGGACATACATCACTTCCAGAGCCTCCTGAAGGTGCACCAGCCGGCCTCGCCCGGCGTTGAGGTGGGGCCTGAGGACGTCGCCATGTTCCAGTACACCGGGGGCACCACCGGCGTGAGCAAAGGCGTGGTGGCTACCCACCGCAACGTGGTGGCCAATACCATGCAGATCAGGGCCTGGTCCACCGGGATCAGGCTGGCCCGGGACCGCGACGTGGTGATGGGGGTGATGCCGCTCTTCCACGCCTACGGCATGGTCACCGTGATGCATTTCTGCATCCTGGATGGCCTGAGCATGATCCTGCTGCCGCGTTTCGTGACGAAGCAGGTGCTGGCGGCCATAAACAAGTACCGTCCGGGGTTCTTCCCGGGCGTGCCCACCATGTACGTGGCCATCAACAACTACCCCGGCGTGGGCAAATACGACCTGAAGTCGGTCAAGGCTTGCGTCAGCGGGGCCGCGCCGCTGCCCCTGGAGGTGCAGCAGAGGTTCGAGGAGCTGACCCATGGCAAGCTGGTGGAGGGCTACGGCCTCTCTGAGGCCCCGGTGGTGGTCACCTGCACCCCCATCATGGGCCAGCGCAAGATGGGGAGCATCGGGCTTCCCTTTCCCGATGTCGAGGCCCGCATAATGGACCTGGAGAGGGGCGAGACGGAGATGCCGGTGGGCGAGATCGGCGAGCTGGTGGTGAAGGGGCCCCAGGTGATGAAGGGGTACTGGAACCGCCCTGAAGAGACATCCATGGTGCTGCGCCACGGGTGGCTATACACCGGCGACATAGCCCGCATGGACGAAGAGGGATACTTCTTCATCGTGGACCGGAAGAAGGAGATGATCATCGCCGGCGGCTACAACATCTACCCGCGGGAGGTGGAGGAGGTCCTCTACGAGCATGAGAAGGTCAAAGAGGCCTGCTGCTACGGGGTCTCGGACGAGTACCGGGGGGAAACGGTGAAGGTGGCCGTGGTCCTGAAGGACGGCCAGACCTGCACCGCTGAAGAAATCACCGAGTACTGCAAGAAGAAGCTGGCCAAGTACAAGGTCCCCAAGAAGATCGAGTTCAGGCAGGACCTGCCCAAGTCCCCGGTGGGCAAGGTCCTGCGCCGGGTGCTGGTAGAAGAGGAGAGGAAGAAGCCGCCCAGCTAGGGCCGGGGAAGAGGGCAGCACCAGCCGGGCAAGATCCAGGTGCAAATCGCGGGGCCGCCTCAAAAGGCGGCCCCGCGGGCTAAGGCCAGTTGCCGGGGCGCCGGTTGCCTAGAGCTCGATCTCCCGGCAGTCGGGGGCCACGATGAGCCTGGGCTCGGTGAGCTCCTGTACCTCCTCGGGCGTCCAGGTGGGCGCTACCTCTCTGAGGACCATCCCCTTCCCGGTAACCTCGATGACGGCGATGTCCGTCACTACCAGCTTGACGCACTGCACGGCCGTGAGCTCGTAGCTGCACTTCTTCACGATGCGGGGCTGGTTGTCCTTGGTGACGTGGTTCATGGCGATGATGAGGCGCTTGGCGCCTACTGCCAGGTCCATGGCGCCGCCGATGGTACCTATCTGTCGCTCAGGGACCAGCCAGTTGGCCAGGTCGCCCTTCTCGGATACCTGGAGGCCGCCCATGACGCTGATATCCAGGTGCCCCCCCCTCACGATGGAGAACGACTCGTGGTGGTCGAAGAAGCAGGTGCCCGGTATCACCCTCACCGGCTGGCCGCCGGCATTCACGAAGTCCGGGTCACCCTCGCCGGCCGTGTGCACCTCTCCGAAGCCGAGCACGCCGTTCTCACTGTGGAACACCACTTCCCGCCCGGCCGGCACGTAGTTGGAGGCCAGGACCGGGATGCCTATGCCCAGGTTGACGTAGTCACCATCCTGGAACTCCTTGGCCACCCGGAGGGCCATGGTCTGGCGGTCCAGTTTGAACTTGTCCGCAAACTTGTCTGTCATGTTCGCCCTCCTTACGAGCTCCCTCTGGCTTTCATTCTGGCGTTAGAGTCCAGGGCCTCCTGGCTGATAGGCTTGTCGTCGACCTTGATGTCCTTCGGCCGGACGATGACCCGGTCAACATAGACGCTGGGAGTGATGATGGCCTCGGGGTCCAGCTCGCCCAGCTCGGCGATCTCATCCACCTCGGCAATGGTCACCCTGGCCGCCCCGGCCATGGTGGCATTGAAGGTCCGCGAGGTGCGGCGATAGGTCAGGTTGCCCCAGCGGTCCCCCTTGTGGGCCTTGATCAGGGCGAAGTCGGCGTGAATGGGGAGCTCCAGCAGGTAGGTCTGTCCGTTGATGACCTTTTTCTCCTTGCCCTTCTCCACGATGGTGCCGACCCCGGTGGGCACGTACACCCCTCCCAGGCCGGCCTTGGCCGCCCGGATGCGCTCGGCCAGGGTGCCCTGCGGGACCATGTCCACTTCGACCTGGCCGGCGCGGAGCAGCTTCTCGAAGGTGTTCTGGTAGATGGTGCTCACCGGCGCTGCCACGATGGCCCTCTTCACCAGCCCGCTGCGCACCAGTATGTCCATGTCCTCCGAGAACTTGTAGCCCAGGAGCTTCCACACATCCGAGCCAAATCCGGTGGTGTTGGAGATGGTGGTGATGTTCTTCACCCCCTTGCGGGCCAGCGCCTCGAGCAGGCAGGTCGGAGTGCTGGCCACGGTGCCGAAACCCCCTATCATGATGGTGGCGCCATCGGGGATATCGGCCACGGCTTCATCGAAGCCGGCCACAATTTTGTTGATGGGCATGTATCCCCCTCCTTAGAATATTTGGACCATGCAAGACTACATTAGCGGTCAAAATATTGTCAAGACGGGCCCCCGGACGGGAGGGCCAGCCCTCCTCCGGACCTGTGAGTGTCCGGCCGGTCACCGCGCCCTGGCCGGCAACGCCACCGCCAGCGATGCTGTGGCGGCAGTGGCCGCCTGATGTGGCTTAGTCCTATAATTGACCTCTATGGATGAGATGCCGGCAGGCCATGGCCAGGCGCCGCAGGCCCCGGGCGCGGCCACGAACCGGACGGCCCACCTGGATGCCGCCTTCGCCCCGCGCTCCGTGGCCGTCATCGGGGCCGGCCCGCTCACCGCTGGCCGCTTCTACGTCGAGAGCCTGCAGGCTGCCGGCTTCAAAGGGCCTCTCTACCCGGTTCACCCCGATGGGGGCCAGGTGCTGGGCGTCCCCATCTGCCGCACGCTCTCGGACGCGGAGGGGCCGGTGGACCTGGCCATCAGCTGCATCCCGGCCCGGTTGGTGCCGGGGCTGGTGCGGGAGTGCGCCGGCAAGCGGGTGAAGGTGCTGTCCATGTTCACCTCCGGCTTCTCCGAGACCGGCACCGAGGCGGGGCGCGCCCTGGAGGACGAAATCGTGCGCATTGCCCGCGAGGGCGGGGTACGGCTCATCGGCCCCAACTGCATGGGGATGTACAGCCCCCGGGGAGGCGTCTCCTTCGTCGCCGATTTTCCCCGCAGCCCCGGCGGGGTGGCCGTGGTGTGCCAGAGCGGCGGCAATGCCATCTACCTGGTGCGGCTGGGGGCGGAGCGGGGCATCCGCTTCAGCAAGGTCATCTCCTACGGGAATGCCTGCGATGTCAGCGAAAGCGACCTGTTCGAGTACCTGGCGGACGACGACGAGACCAGGCTGGTAACGGCCTACATCGAGGGGGTGAAGGACGGCGAGCGGTTTCAGCAGGCCCTGGGCCGGCTGGCGGGGCGGAAGCCGGTGGTGGTGCTCAAGGGCGGCAACACCCGCGAAGGGGCCCGCACTGCGTCCTCGCATACCAGCTCCATGGCGGGCTCCTCCCGGGTGTGGAGCGCCCTCCTGGACCAGGCCGGCGCCGTGCAGGTTGGCACCCTGGAGGAGATGGTGGACATGATGGTCACCTTCGAGTTCCTCCGCCCCGTGAAGGGGAGGAGGGTGGCCATGGTGGGCGGCGGCGGTGGCGCCAGCGTCCTGGCCACCGATGCCTGCGCCGGGGCCGGGTTCGCCCTGCCGGCCATCCCGCCCGAGGTCTCCCGGGCCATGCGGTCGAAGCTGGACAGCGAGGCCGGGCTGATCCTGACCAATCCCATCGAGCTCAACCTGTCTCCCGAGGTCACCTACGCCATGACGAAGACGATGCTGCAGTACGACGGCTTCGACCTGATGCTGGCCAACTGTGTCTTCGGTCAGCACCCGTGGTCCCCCTTCGACTCGTGGTTCGACCTGTTCTGCGAGACGGTGCTGCGGGTCTACCCCGAGGTGGACAAGCCGGCGGCCGTGGTCATCGAATCGGCGTTGACCAACCAGGAGCAGCACTTTGCCGCGCTGCGGCGGAGATACGTCGAGGGCCGCCTCCCCGTCTACTACTCCATGTCGGCGGCCTGCCTGGCCATCAACCGCTACCTGGGCTACCGCGATACCCGGACCGGCTCCAGTGCGGTGGCTGGCCTCCCATAGTTGCGATCCGGCTACATCATTCGGGCGATGGCAGCCACGGCCACGAAGGCGCCCAGGCAGGCGGCCAGCTGCGTGGTGAGGTTGTCCCACCCGTGGGGAGAGAACGCCTCGATCAGCGCGGCGAAGAGAGCGGCACCGGCCGCTCCGCCCAGGACCTCAGAAGTGGTGTAGTGCTGGCTGTGCAGGGCCAGGGCCAGCGCCGCGGCGGCAAAGGAGACCAGCAGGACGGCGGTGCTGCCTTCAAGTGACCGGTAGCACTTCACGCTGGAGAGCGTAGGCACGCGGTAACGGTGCCGGCCGAAACGCACTCCCACGGGCTCTCCGGCGGCATCGCCCAGGCCCGCCACCAGGTAGCCCGCCTGGTAGAATCCTTCGAAGAGCACCCCACTGACTACGCCCCCAACCGCAGTCGCCGCGAACGGCGCCAGCAGGTGGTATGTCCGGTGGGGCTCGTCCTGCTCCCGGGCCAGCGCTTTGTACATGGGCGAGAGCCAGGGGTGGTCCGGCCAGGCCGAGATCAGCAGGATGAAGGCTCCCGCCCCGGCTCCATAGGCGGCCACCCGGTGCACCGGCGCCAGGAGGCCCAGGCCGAAGGCCGCGGTAAACACGGCTACATGGAAAGCCTTGCGGCTGTAGTTTGTTTTCCAGCGCCAGCCTGACCTCAGCCGGGCGGCAGCCTGCGCCATAGCGAAGACGAACAGGAATGAGAGCGGAAAGACGATGGCGAAATCGAAGCGGTCCGGTAGATACCTGGCCAGGTCACCGGGGTCCATGATTACCTGTGCCGGCCGTCACCGGCCGTCGGCGCTCCCGGCCGGCTTCCGGGAAGAAGGCCCGGGCTTCCTGGTGTCGAGGCCCAGGTCCCGCCCCATCTCCGTCAGCGATTCCAGGGTCACCTCCCGGCCCCACAGCCCGCGGCAGGCCTCCAGCGCCCGGTCGATGGCATCGGCGGAGAGGCCCATCCGATGGAAGAGCGCGGAGGCTTCCTCCAGGCGCTCCTCCCGGGTGTAGTGCGGCCGGTCAGCCGCCTCCAGCCGGCCGTCGATGGAGAAGTGCCACAGTATGTCCAGCCACGCGCCGGTCTCCACCTGCGGATGGGCGGACGGGAACCGGCGCTCCCAGCGGTCCTTGGCGTGCATGCACTGGTGCCAGAGCACCATCTCGTAGTTGAACTTGTAGGCCAGCGGCGACTTGGCGAAGATGATGAGCACCGTATCCCTCTGCTTGTTGACCGGCGCCCGGCCCTCGAGCGAGTAGGGGCCCCGGGTGATGCTGTAGTCCCACATCTGCAGGGCGATCTTCTGCGGAGTGACGCCCAGATCGGCGAGTATGTCCCGGGCCATCTCCGCCAGGCAATCCATGCCGTCGCGCGGGAAGAGGTTCTCCAGGTCCTGCTCACTGGGATCCAGGAGGGCGTAGCTGATGGCTACGCCCTTCCGGCGCTCGTTGATGCGCAAGATGGTGTGGTCGAGGACCTTGCCGCGCTCGCTGACGAAGGGCACCTCGTAGTCCAGCCGCAGCTTCTCGATGACCTTCAGCCGGGATACCATTGTCACGATTATAGCGCGATCGGTCATCATCCCCAACTTTGACACCCCTGAGCGCGGCCCATATACTGGTGGGGCGCATATTATGTTAAGCACGGCAGGGGCTCACTCCTGAGCATGAACAGAGGCCTGGCCGCCGCCGTTGAGCGCTTCATCGCCGCCCACCGGCTCATTCCGCCTGGCGGAACGGTGCTGGTGGCCGTGTCCGGCGGAGCCGACTCGGTCTGCCTGCTGCACCTGCTGGCCGGCCTGCGGAACCGGCTGGGCATCACGGTCCGGGCGGCCCACCTGAACCACCGGCTCCGCGGAGCCGAGTCCGATGGCGATGCCCGATACGTGTACCGGCTGGCCCGAAGGCTGGAGGTGCCGCTGACCGCCGGAAGCAGGGACGTGCGGGCGTACCAGGCGGAGCGCCGGCTCTCCCTGGAGGATGCCGCCCGGCAGGTGAGATACGGCTTCCTGGCCGACGTCGCCCGCAAGGTGGGGGCAGGCCGCGTGGCCGTGGGGCACACCGCCGATGATCAAGCGGAGACGGTCCTGATGCACCTGGTGCGGGGCGCCGGGCCCAGTGGGCTGACAGGCATGAGCCCGTCCAGCACCTGGACATCGCCCGGGCTGGCGGGCCTCACCGTGGTGCGCCCGCTGCTGGCGGTGAAAAGGGAGGCCACCCACCGGTACTGCCGGGAGCAGGGGCTGCGGCCCAGGGCGGACTCCTCCAATGACTCCTCGTCGCCGCTGCGCAACCGTGTCCGGCACGACCTGATGCCGCTGCTGCAGGCCTACAATCCCCGGGCTGGCGAGGCCCTGGTACGGACCGCGGAGACCCTGGGGGCGGACCTCTCCTTCCTGGAAGAGTGCGTGGCCGGCGCCTGGCCGGAGGCCGTCTCTGCTGAGAACGGGGCCATAGTGCTGGACCGCCGCCGGGTGCTGGCGCTGCACCCCGCGGTGCAGCGCCACCTGCTGCGCCGCGCCGTCCGGGAGGTGCTGGGCGACCTGGAGGACATCGAGTGGAAGCACATCGAGCAGATGCGCCTGGGCTTGACTCTCCAGAAGGGGAAGCGGGTGGTCCTGCCGCGGAAGCTCGAGCTGTCCGTAGAGGGCCGCAGCCTTCGCCTGAGGGCGGTCCCCGCCGCCTGACCTGGTCCTGATGAACGGGCCGGCCGAGATACTAGGCCGGCTCGGTCCCCCAGGTCTGCATCAGCTTCTTGAGCTGCTCCGCCAGCTTCGGGCTGCCCTTCAGCCTCTTGATGAAGATGGGGCAACCCTCAAGGAGCATGTTCTGGGCCATGGCGGCCATGTTCATCACCATGTTGCGCAGCTCCTGGTCCCCGGTCTGACTGAAGCTGGCGCCGAGCGGGGACTGCCTCATCTCGCGGACCAGGTCGTCGGTGCCGAATCGCATGGGCACCACGCAGGCCCGGTACCAGGGGCACTCCTTGCACTCTACCAGCGAAGAGGCTTCATCCAGAATGTCACCCACGATGACCTCCGTTCACTATCTCACCCCCCACACCATCAGCATACACTTCCCCTATTCGCACCGCCACTATTCTGCCGCCGAGGTCAGCCGGGCTCCGGCCATAGACCCGGAGGTAGTTGGCAGTGTGCCCGCTCCACAGGCCGTCCGGCCTCTTCTCTTCCCACAGGACCGGCATGATCCGGCCCTGGAAGGCCGACCGGAAGCGGGCGGCCGAGGCCCTGCCGATGGCGGCCATGGCAGCGGCCCGCCGCCCCCTGGCAGCGCTGCCTACCTGGGCGGGCATATCGGCCGCCGGGGTGCCGGGGCGGCTGGAGAAAGGGAACACGTGAATGCCGGCGAAGCCCATGCCGTGACAAAAACGGCGGCCCTCCTCGAACTCCTCCTCAGTTTCGCCCGGGAATCCGACCAGCAAATCGGTGGTTATGGATAGATCGGGAATGGCCTCCCGGGCCCGGCGCACGGCGCTCTCGTATTCGGCCGGCGTGTACGGCCGGCGCATGCGGCGCAGGATGCTGCCGCTGCCGCTCTGCAGCGGCAGGTGCAAGTGGGGGCAAAGGCGCGGGTCGCGCCACAGGGACAGGAACTCCGGGGTCAGGTCCGCCGGCTGCACGGAAGACAGGCGCAGGCGCTCCACAGTGGTTTCCTCCAGGATGCGGCGGACCAGCCCCGGCAGGCCCGACTGCCCATCCCCGTACCGGCCATAGTCGCCCAGCTTGGTGCCGGTGAGGACCACCTCCCGGTGCCCCCGGGCCGCCCTGTCGCTGACCTCGGCCAGGACATCGCCCGCGGGCCGGATGCGTCCCCGCCCGCGGGTGTAGGGAACCACGCAGAAGGCGCAGAGATCGGCACAGCCCTCCTGTATCTTGACCAGCGCACGAGTGCGTCCTGGCCGGGGGCCGCCGTCCGGACGGGCCGTCCGGACGCGACCGGCGCGTCCTTCAATGGCCGCTATCATGCCGTCCCCCTCGATTTCGGCTATGACGGCATCGGCCACTCCCAGCTTCCGGAGGTCCTCCGGGGCGCGGCGGGCATAGCACCCGGTGGCAACCACCCGGGCTTCCGGACGGGCACGCCGGGCTGCCCGCAGCGCCTGGCGCGACTTGCGGTCCGCCACGTGGGTCACCGAGCAGGTATTGAGGACGTAGACGTCGGCTTCGCCGATGGGTCCTGAAAGCGTGTGCCCCCGGGCCGCCAGGCGGTCCGCGAGGGAATCAATCTCCGCCTGGTTCAGCTTGCAGCCCAGGGCCTCCAGTACCACTCTGCTCATGATCGCCCGACCAACCCGCAGTAATTGTATAGCGGCGGTCCCGGACGGGGCAAAGGCGCCATGCCTGGGCCTGATGGCGCGCCATGCTTGGGCCTGATGGGGCGCCATGCTTGGGCCTGATGGCGGCGCCATGCTTGGGCCTGATGGCGGCGCCATGCTTGGGCCTGATGGCGCGCCATGCTTGAGCCTGATGGCGCGCCATGCTTGCGGCGGCAGCGGGGCATACTCCGGGCGGCGCCTACGCGGCGGGCCGGCGGCCGCCCTGGGGCTCAGGGCCGCGGCCCCGGGGCTTCCTGGCAGAGGGCCGTGGCGGTGGCGGGGTCCTGGGTGTGGAGCGATCGGTGCGGAAGTCAGGGGCAATGATGCCGAAGACCAGGCTGATCTGGCTGTCCGCCAGCCTGGAGCTGACCCTGGTTTCGATCTCGTCCAGCGAGCAGCAGGTGGTGACCACCATGGGCAGCCGGGCGTTGTAACGGTAGTTGATGAGCTGGTAGAGCTTCTCCTGCGCCCAGGTGGAGGCGGCGTGCTCCCCATAATCGTCGAGGATGAGCAGCGGAGCGTTCTTCACCCGCTCGAACACCTCATCATAGGTGACCTTGCTGTCCGGAGCATAGGTGGAGCGCAGGTGGTCCAGGAAATCGGGCACGAACACGAAAGACACGCGCTGGCCCTTGCTGCGGCGGTAGTTGGCGATGGCGGCGGCCAGGTGCGTCTTGCCGCAGCCGTTCTCTCCCTGCAGGACGAGCCAGCCATCCGGCGCCTCGGCGTACCCCTGGGCGATGCGGTAGGCATGCTCCAGATTTTGCCGCTGTTCCGGGGGCAGGTTTATCCTTTTGTGATCGAACTTCTCGAAGGTCATGTTCTTGAGCAGCTCCAGGCCCATGGCCCCCAGCTCATCCGCCTGGGAAGCCTGCCCGAGGGCCAGCTGGTAGACCTGTGACAGCGATGGGTCCGTCAGGCGGGTGCGCCATTTCTCCTTCAGGTCCTCAATAGAGACCCCGGCCGAGATGCTGAAGACCGTGGGCCGCCGGCCGACAAACCGGTGGTCTATGAGCTGCATCAGCTTCTCCTCGGCCCAGGCCGTGCTGCCCTGGTTTCCCAGGTCATCCAGGACCAGCAGCGGCGCCTCTTTCAGCTGCAGAAAGAGATGATCGTACGAGACCTCGCTCCCGGGCGAGAACGTGGAGCGGAGGTGGTCCAGCAGATCGGCGGCACCTATGAATATGGCCCGATGGCCCTGTGAGATACGTTGCCCGGCGATGGCCGCGCCAAGGTGGGTCTTGCCGGAGTTGGACGGCCCGGTGAAGACCAGCCAGCCCTCAGGGTTGGCGGCGAAGTCCCTGGCCGCCCGGTATGCGCGCAGGAACCGCTGCTGATCTTCCGGCTCGGCGCTCTTGCCCTCCGGGATCAGGTTATCGAAGGTGAGCCGGGACAGCGCTCCCAGGTTGCTGTACAAATGCATCCTGGAGAGACGGGTCTCCTCCAGGCTCCGGCGGGAGCACTCGCAGGGCACCAGCCGGACGTAGTCCGGAAGGCCGTTCTCCAGGCGGGGGTGGACGAACTTTGCCCCCCTGCAGCGGGGGCAAGGCGGGGCCTCTTCCGTGTCGGCGGAAGAGGCCTCTTCCGGCCGCGTGCCTTCCGGCGGGGCCCCCTCCGGCGGCCTATTTGCGGACGAGGTGCCCATACTTGCCGGTGAAGTAGCGGCCGGGGCTCCCCTTCTTTCCAGTATCTCTCCCAGGCTCTCCATGGCCCTTCCCTTCAGTTGCCCATCGCTCCAGAATGCGTGAGATGTACTTCCAGTTGCGCTTGTTCAGCCTGACGGCCTCCCGGAAAGCCTCGTGAACCCAGGCGGCGGGATAGGTCTTCTCCGCCTCCTTGAGCTCCTCGGCCATCATGGGCGTCATCAGCCCGATGTTCTGCTCGTAAAGAACGAAGATATTCGGCGGCTCCGGTTTCGGGGCGGCAGGCTCGCCCCGGGGCGCGGGGACCGGAACTGGGACCTCACCGCCCTCCAGCCTGGAGATGGTCTCCCGGCTGGCCTCACTGTTGATGAAATAGAGATCCCGGAGCTCGGGGCCGCTTTCCACCGTGGCCCTCAGAAGCCAGCCTCGATCCACCGCGGACTCCAGGGCGGCGTGGAGCGTGGCTTCGGGGCCGCCGTCCCCGGCCAGCCCCTGCATGAGTACGGCATCGCCCGAGAGCTCCTCCAGCGTGACGAACCTCTGGCCGGGCTTGCGGCGATAGAGCCGCCAGAACAGGTGCAGCAGCACCTTCATCTCCGGCAGGCTCTCCGCCCCGGGGAGGACCTGGCTGAAGAAGATGTCGGGCAATGGTGTCAGGCCGGACCTAGCTGGAAAACCGGGGAAAGGCTCCCTGCTCATTGTCATCCTCCAGGGGCAGATTCTCAAACCGGGTTATGTCCTGGCGGAATCTCAGGTTGCGCTGGCCCTGCGGCCCGTTTCGGTGCTTGGCGATGATGATATTGGCGATGCCCTCGGGATAGGGGGAGTCCGGGTTCATCCGCTCCCACTCTTCCCTCTTGGTGTACACGTCTTCCCGGTAGATGAACATGACGACGTCGGCGTCCTGCTCGATGCTGCCGCTCTCCCGCAGGTCCGAGAGCATGGGAACGTGGCTGGGCCGCTGCTCCACCGCCCGGCTCAGCTGTGACAGCGCCAGCACCGGGCAGTCCATCTCCCGCGCCAGGCCCTTGAGCCCCCGGGATATGTCAGTGACCTCCTGCACCTTGTTCTCGGATCGACCGTCGCCGCGCATCATCTGCAGGTAGTCCACGACGATGAGATCGAGGCCCCGCTCCTGGTGCAGCCGGCGGGCCTTGCTGCGCATGTCGGTCACCCTCAGGCTGGGCGAGTCATCTATGTAGATGGGGAGCGTGGAGAGCCGGCCGGTGGCTTCCATGACCCTCTTCTCCTGCATCGGAGTGTACTGCCGGTTGAGGACGCGCCGGGAGTCGATCTCCGCCTCCATGGAGAGTAGCCGCTGCACCAGCGTTTCCTTGGCCATCTCCAGGCTGAATATGGCCACCCTCGCTCCCTGCCCCTGAGCGGCGTTGCGGGCGATCCCCAGGGCCAGGCTGGTCTTGCCGAGAGAGGTCCTGGCCGCCAGGATGACCATGTCGGAGCGCTTCATCCCGCCCAGAAGCTCGTCCAGGGCGGGGAAGCCGGTGTCCACATGCCGAAGCCTGCCCGGCTCCGCGGCGCCCGGCTCCGCGGCGATGCCGCCCTCCTCCCAGTAATCCTCCAGGATGCGGCCTACGGGCACGAAGTCCCGGGGGCTGTCCCCGCGGCGGACCCTCAGCAGGGCGTCCTCAGCCCGCCGGATGGCCGAGTCCACATCGGGGTCGGCCTCATAGCCGATGCGGGCGATCTCGGCCGCCGCCGATATCAGCTTTCGGTCAACGTGCAGGCTGCTGACGATCCGGGCATAGTCACTGAAGTGGATGGACGTGGGCAGCCTCTCCACCAGCAGGCTGAGGAAGCCGGCTCCGCCCATGGCCTCCAGCCTGCCCTGCGCCGACAGCTCCCGGGCCACGGTGATCTGGTTGATGGCGTCGCCGCGATCATAGAGCGCCAGGCAGGCCTCGTAGCCCCAGCGGTTCTTCTCGCGATAGAAGGCCTCGGGCTTCAGCACGACAGCCGCGTCAGCGATCAGGTCCGGGTCCACCAGCAGAGAGCCAAGAACAGCCTCTTCGGCCTCCACGTCGGCGGGCGGCAGTTTCCCGTCGTCCGCCACTACTCCTCCCTGGCAACGACTACCCTGACCGTTGGGGCCAGGTCCTTGCTCAACCTCACGGTGAGCTCATGTGTTCCCAGGGTGCGAATAGGGGACTCCAGATTGACCATAGTGCGGTCAATGGGGGCCCCGGTGACGCGCGCCAGCTCCTCCGCCACCTGGCTGTCTCGAATGGAGCCGTAGAGACGCTCTCCATCGATGGCCTTGGCCTTGATGTTGAAGGTGACCACCAGCCCTTCCATCTGCTGGGCCAGCATGTTCAGCTCATCGGCGTGGCGCTGCTGGTCCTGGTCTTCCTTGCGAAGACGCACTTCAACGTCCTTCAGGGCCGCCGGGGTAGCGGGCCGCGCCAGGTTTCGCTTCAGCAGGAAGTTCCTGGCATAGCCGTCGGCTACCTCCTTCACGTCCCCTGCCTTGCCCACCCGTGGCACATCTCTGAGCAGTACAACTTTCATGGGCGCTATTATACCTTCCCCTGGGGCAATTGCAAAGTGGCGGCCGAGCACCGTTCCGGGGAGGGGGCCGGTGACGTGACAATGTCATAATTCGCCTTCGGCCCCGGCTGGCCGGGGGTTCCGCCGTTGCGCCGGCCGGCGTGCTTGACAATGGCGCTGGCGGCACCTAGAATCGGCGCCAGTCACGCCATCCCAGCCCGCCGGACAGGCGGCCGGCGGGGGCATTCATCCCACAAGGAGAGAGCCTGGACTGGACGTAACCACCGCTTTCATAGTCAACTCGGTGGCGGCGAATCGCTGTAGCCGGCGCTGGCGGTGGGTCCTGGACCGCATAGCGCGGGACGGACACCGTCCGGCCGCGGTCCGGATGACCCGGGCCTTCGGCGAGGCCACCCGTCTGGCCAGGGACGCTGTCAGCCAGGGGTGCCGGCAGCTGGTGGCCGTCGGTGGGGACGGCACGGTCAACGAGGTGCTCAATGGCCTGTTCGAGAACGGGGTGTCGCTGGATGGAGGCGTAGCCCTGGGCATCGTGCCGCTGGGTTCCGGCTGCGACCTGGCCCGCACCCTGGGGATCACGGCCGAAAGCTCTCCCGCGCTGGGCTCTCCCTCGCGGCGGCGGACGGTCAGGACGGATGTGGGCCGGGTGGAGTACACTGACCTGGAGGGACGGCGGCGCACCCGCCTCTTCTTGAACATCGCCGATCTGGGTGCGGGCGGTCTGGTGGTGGAGAAGGCCGGCAGCGCCCCCTCCTTTCTGGGGCGGCGGCCTAACTACACGTGGGGCATACTCACCGCGGCGCTGGCCTACCGGGCCCGGAAGGTGAGGATCACCATCGACGGCGGGCCGCCCCTGGACCTGTTGACCCGGAACACCATCGTGGCCAATGGCCGGTACTTCGGGCGCGGGTTCCTGGCGGCCCCGGAGGCCAGGATGGATGACGGGCTGTTCGACATCGTCAACATCGGCGACCTGGGCACCCTGGAGGCGCTGTGGAACGTCCCCCGGCTCCGCCGCGGGACCTACCTGGGGCACCCCAGGGTGAGCCGGTTTCGAGGGCGAAGGGTGGAGGTGGAGAGCCAGGAGAGGGTGCTCCTGGAGATGGACGGCGACCTGGTGGGGACCCTGCCGGTGGTGTGCGAGATCATGCCCGCCGCCGTCGATGTCATTATCTAGCTGCAGGAGGGCAAGCGATGGCTGACCCGCGCGTGGAAAAGCTGGCCCAGGTGATCGTGGCGTACTCCGTGGCCGTGCGCCCCGGCGACAAGGTGGTTATCGAGGGCGAGAGCCTGGCGGAGCCGCTGCTGAAGGCGGTCTACATCGAGACGCTGAAGGCCGGAGGGCATCCCCTGATGCGGGTGTCCCTGCCGGGCATGGAGGACCTGCTCTTCAAGTATGCCTCGGATGAGCAGCTGCAGCACGTGCCCCAGCCCCTTAAGCTGACCACCGATACCTATGACGTTCGGATCGCCATCGGCGGGGCTGACAACACGCGGTCGCTGACCAACGTGGACCCGGCCCGGATGGTGCTTCATCAGCAGGCGCGCGGGGATCTGATGAAGGTGTTCATGCAGCGTTCGGCGGCCGGGGAGCTGCGCTGGACCTATGTGGTCTTTCCCACCAACGCCTACGCCCAGGATGCGGAGATGAGCCTGGGGGAGTACGAGGACTTCGTCTACCGCGCCTGCCTGCCGGACATGGCTGACCCGGTAGGCTACTGGCGGCGGTTCTCGGAGCGCCAGCAGAAGGTGGTCGACTGGCTCAGGGGCAAGGAGTGGCTGCGGGTGGTGGGGCCGGAAACCGAGCTGCGCGTCGGCATTGCAGGGCGGCCCTTCATCAACTGCGACGGGCACTACAACATGCCCGACGGGGAGGTCTTCACCGGGCCGGTGGAGGACAGCATGGAGGGCCATGTCTTCTTCTCTTACCCGGCCATCTATGGCGGCCGCGAGGTGACCGGGGTGAGGCTGTGGTTCGAGAAGGGCCGGGTGGTGAAGGCCACGGCGGATAAGAACCAGGACTTCCTCCTCAAGACGCTGGACACCGACGCGGGGTCGCGTTTCGTGGGTGAGTTCGCCATCGGGACCAATGAGGGAGTGGACCGCGCCACCAGGGAGATCCTCTTTGACGAGAAGATCAACGGCAGCTTCCACCTGGCGCTGGGAGCAGGGTACCCGGAGACGGGAAGCCGCAACGAATCAGCCATCCACTGGGATATGGTCAGCGATCTGCGCCGTGGCGGGGCGATCTGGGCCGACGACCAGCTGCTCTACCGGGACGGCCGCTTCACCATCGACTTCTGACCGGGTTGGTTCCCGAGAAAGGCTGGTGGCACTATGGGCGAGATGTTGGACCTGGTGGCCCGGGTCATTTCCACCAAGGGCACTTGCGCCCTGGGGCACAAGGTGGGGGACGAGTTCCTGATCGGCCAGAGCACGCCGCCGGGGCTGTGCGCCTGGGCCTTCTGCGCCCTGTGGCCCTTCGCCACCGTGCTGCAGGCCGGCGCCTCCTTCCCCTGGGAGGGCGTGGGCGACCGGGCTACGGCTGCCTGCCCCGACGCGGACAACCCGGTGGTCTTTGAGCTGACCCGGCGCCGCCCGCAGCCTTGAGTGCGCCGCGGGCCGTGTTTGCCGCCCTCCGGGGGCTAGCCGGGGTTGGCGCCGCCCCCCCAGGGGGGCGGCGGGAGCCGGGGCGGAGGCGCGCGTCACGCTGCGCCTTGTGCTGCAGAAAACAATTGCCGGAGCCGGATGTTGACAATTACAGACACCATTGGTATACTAAAAATAATTAGCGACACACTAAGCTATGTTGGCGGCCCCCGGCCGCCAGTAATAGATTGGGTGACGGAGGTTTTCATTGGGTAGCAACGGCGCGAACGATGAACTGATCGACAGCACGCTGGCGCTGTCAGAGAGGGCCTTCCGAGAGCTCTTCCCCATACTGCCCAAGGAGTGGCTGAGCCTGGATCTGAGCACGCCGCAGTTGAAGGTGGTTCTGCTGCTGCTGGTGCAGGGCCCATCGCGGATGAGCGTCATTTCGGCGACGCTGGGCGTCTCGCTGGCCACCGGAACGGGCGTGGTGGACCGGCTGGTCGAGCGGGGCATTGTAGTGCGCCAGGGCGACCCTGAGGACCGCCGGGTGGTCCTCTGCCGCCTCTCCCCGAAGGGCGAAAAGATGCTGGTGGGCCTGTGGAAGCTGGCCCGTGAGCACGCCGAGATGATGTTCCGGTCACTGTCCGAGGAGAAGATCATGGCGGTCAGGGCCGGGCTGGAAGCCCTCCTTGAGGCCGGCGCTGCTACCAAGGACCAGTTGGGCATCGAGAGCTTCGTCTCCAGTGTGGGCGGCAGCGCCGCCCGCAAGGCATCGAACCCGGGCTCCAGGTCCCGGAAACGGGCGCCATAGCCGGCGGCCCGGGGCGGGGCGCCAGCCCCGCTGCGGCCTCCCTGGATGCCATACTCTTCACCGCTGTTCGGCCCGTGTGTTGACGGCCGCGTTGGTGTAAAATCAGTGGTGTAATGAAGAGGCGTGGCGCGGCCGGAGCCGCGGCCGAGAGCAGGAGAGCGCCCCGGACAGGCCCCGAGGTCTATCGCGGCTTCTTCGATCAGTCCCTGGACGCCGCGTTCGTCGTGGACGAGTCCGGGGCGATCATCGAGGCCAACAAGTCTGCGGTAGACCTCTTCATGTACGGCCGCCGCCGGCTGGACCGGATGTCCCTCAAAGAGCTGTATGCGCAGGCTGCCCAGATGGAGCAGGTGTGGCGGGACCTGCAGCAGAAGGGGTACGTCAAAGACCGGCAGGCCAGGATGCGGAAGAGGGACGGGACGGTATTAGACTGCCTGGTCACCATGGTCGCCGAGCGCGGCGACGACGGCCAGATCGCCCGCTGCTACTGCACTGCACGCAACGTGAACGAGTACGAGCGGACACTGGAGGCACTGCGAGAGAGCGAGCGCCGCTACAGCCTGCTGGCAGAGAGCATCATGGACGTCATCTGGATCCTGGACACCGAGCTCCGTCTCACCTACCTCAGCCCCTCGGTGGACCGGCTCCGCGGCTACAGCGCCGAGGAGGTCATGTCCCAGGGGCTGGACCAGGTACTGACCCCTGATTCCCTGCGCAAGGCGAAGCGGCTGATGAAGGCGGAGCTCTCGGGCAAGAAGAACCTCAAAGAGCGGTTCAAGCTGGGAACGGTGGGGCTGGAGATGACCCACAAGAATGGTGGGACGGTGTGGACCGAGAACAAGGTGACCCTCCTGTACGGCCCGGACGGCTACCCCGCGGGCCTGATGGGCGTCACCCGGGACATCACGGAGCGCCGCAAGATGGAGGCGTCGCTGCGCGACAGCGAGCGGAGGTACCGGCTGCTCGCGGAGAACATCACCGACGTGATCTGGGTCTCCGACATGAACATGAACCGCACCTACGTCAGCCCCTCGGCCAAGAGCCTGCAGGGATTCAAGTCGGTGGATGACATCCCTCAGAATGTGAAGGACCTGCTGACCCCGGCCTCTTTCAGGAAGGCGAGCAAGATCTTCGCCCGGGAGCTGACGGCCGAGAAGCGGCGGAGGAACCCCAGGCGATCATGGACCATCGAGGTTGAGGTCAAGCGCCAGGACGGTTCGACGGTGTGGACCGAGGACCGGATCTCCTTCCTGCGGGACAGCTCCGGAAGGCCGACCGGCTACCTGGGGGTGACTCGCGATATCACCCTGCGCAAGCAGGCCGAGGATGCGCTGCGCGCGCTGTCGCGCCGGCTGGTGGAGGTACAGGAGCTGGAGCGGCGGGGCATTGCCCGGGAGCTGCACGACCACATCGGGCAGGAGCTGACCGGGCTGAAGCTGTCCCTGGCCATGGTCTCTCGCCTGCCGCCGGAGCAGGTCAAGGCCAGGATGTCAGAGGCGCAGACCGCTATCAATGAGCTGGTGGCGCGGGTGCAGGACCTGTCGCTTGACCTGCGGCCGGCGATGCTGGATGATCTCGGCCTGGTGCCGGCCCTGCTCTGGCACTTCGAGCGCTTCAACAGCCAGACCGGGGTCCGGGTGGCCTTCCGCCACCGCGGTATTCAGAGGCGTTTCGCCCCGGAGATAGAGACGGCGGTCTACCGGATAGTGCAGGAGGGCCTGACCAACGTGGCCCGCCATGCCGGGGTGGTGGAGGCCTCCGTCCGCCTGGTGCTCAACAAGGGCGTCCTGGGTGTGTATATTGAGGATGAAGGCATCGGGTTTGACACGGAAGCCGCCTTTGCCCGGGGCACCTCCAGCGGCCTGACTGGCATGCAGGAGCGGGCCACGCTGCTGGGCGGCCAGTTCGAGATCATATCCGCGCCGGGAGCCGGCACGCTCCTGGTGGCGAAGTTCCCTGCCGGGAGTGCGGCTAGATTGGGGAGGCATGTATGAGCAAGAAGACGACCATTATGCTGGCGGACGATCACCAGGTAGTGCGCCACGGGCTGAGGGTGCTGCTGGAGGCTGAGCCGGAGTTCAACATAGTGGGCGAAGCCAGCGACGGCATCGAGGCTGCGGACATGATTGAGAGCCTTCACCCGGACGTGGTGGTGCTGGACCTGATGATGCCCGGCATGAATGGCCTGGAGGTGACGAGGCAGGCCAGCCAGCGCTCGCCAGGCACCAACGTCATCATCCTCTCCATGTACACCAATGAAGCCTATGTGCTGGAGGCCCTGAGGGCGGGCGCCAAGGCCTACGTCCTCAAGTCCGCCACCTCGGACGAGCTGATCCGGGCCATACGGCAGGCCGCTTCGGGCGGCCGGTACCTCAGCCCCCCGCTCTCGGAGCGGGCCATCGAAGCCTACTCGCGGAAGGCTGAGGGGGCGGCCATGGACCCCTACGAGACCCTGACCACCAGGGAGCGTGAGGTCCTGCAGCTGGCTGCCGAAGGGTGCACCAACGCCGAGATCGCCTCCCGCCTGTCCATCAGCCCCCGAACGGCGGAGACGCACCGCACCAACCTCATGCGGAAGCTGGGGCTTCACAGCCAGACCGACCTCATCCGTTTTGCCATACGCCGCGGGATTCTGCCGCTGGAAACCTGACCCCACGGATGTCCCGCCCGTCAGGCTGTCAGTTGTAGGACTACGTAGCCTCCCTGACCGAATTACGTGGACCTACTGATTCACACTGGGAGAAATCGTAGTATATTAGTGTTGCTAATGGTTAGGATCGCCGTTACATTTCCAGAGAGGGGGGGGAGTTCGGCATCCATCGGTCAAGGTCCTGGCCCGGCACGTTAAGAGAGAAAGTTCACTCCAACAACCAACCTGGTGCACTTGAGCAACTGACAAGAGAATACCCGGCACGCATGACCAGGCAGAAACCTGTTGGCGACAGGCGATGGGATCGCAGCTTCGGAAACAGGGCGACTCGGCCACCTCTTCGTCACGAAGGGTGGACCAATTTCAACTGGGGAGGATAGAGTCATGAAAGCGCCAACTCTTCGTCACAGAGCGGCGACCGCCAAGCAAGAAGCAAAGGTCGAGGGGCCAGCGGCAACTCAAACTGTGCAGTCAGGTTGCAGGCATTACTGGGAGATCGAGAGGGCTACTGCGCAGGTCAGCAAGGGCGTCTGCAAGCTGTGCGGGTGCCACAAGCAGTTTCCCAACTATCTCTCGGATTGCATAGCCGGCCCGGACAAGGAAAGCTATCAGGAATGGCTCAGCAAGCAGGAATGGCAGGACATGCTGACCACCCCTGAGAGCGCTATTGTCCTAGATATTGGGGGGGGCAGCCATTATTCCATCCACGAAGGAAGAACAAAGGTCTCAGAGAAGGGGCTCTAAGTGGTACCCCAAGCGGTACGACGACCTGATCATTCAGCGTTGGGCTAGAGCTTGCAGCGAGACGAACAACGAGTGCCGCGGCTGTCGGTACGAGCATGATTGCCAGGACCTGGCGGATCGGCTGATAGCCTGCATGTATGTTCACTCGCCATCCATGAACTCAAGGCTGAGCCTGGAAGACGGGCCCCGGATCTGGCAACCCTGAAGACGCCGGACCCGTTGCTGTGAGACGGCAGCTCGATTAGCAGGCGGAAGCGCCGGGATCACCGAACCTGGCGGCGAAAGCCGACCGGCCCGCCTCCAGCGCCCGGGGTGAAAGCGCTCTCACATCGCCCAGCATCCTGGCGAGAGCGTATACCTTGGCCGTCTTCTCCAGCAACTGGCAGTGGTCGAAGGCCTCCTCCAGGTTCCGGCCGACGGCCAGCGCCCCATGGTTCGCCAGCAGCACGGCGTTCCTCGGACCGAGGCCGGCGACGGCGTTCTGGGCCAGTTGCTGGCTGCCGGGGATGGCGTATTCGGCCACCTTGATCTCACCGCCGAGAAAGGCGGCCTGATCGTCCAGCAACGCCGGTATCTCCTGGCAGGTCACCGCCACGATGCTGGCGTGGACCGAGTGCGTGTGCACTACGGCGCCGGCGTTCTTCCTGGCGCGATAGATAGCCAGGTGCATGGGGGCCTCAATGGATGGGGCGAGGTCGCCCGCGGCGCACCGGCCGTCCAGGTCCAGCACCACGATGTCCCCGGCCGTCATGCTGTCATAGCGGCGGCCGCTGGGGGTGATGGCTACCAGATCGCGGCCGCCCGGCTCGTGGAAGCGCTGGCTGACGTTGCCGGCGGTGCCCGCTACTAATCCGGTGCGGCTCATGCGCCGCGCCATGTCCAGCACCTGGATCCTCTGCTCTTCCCACATCTCTGGTCCGCTTCCCTCAGGGAGCGCCGGTCTCAAGGAGATCGAAGCCGGTCTCGCCGTCCCTGACCCGGGACACCCTGGCGCCGGTGATCTCGTAGATGATAACCTCTCCCACCACCCAGGTGCTGACGCCCGGCCGCAGGCAGCCGGTGACGGTCCGGCCGGAGCGCCCCAGGGCGGCATGGATATGCAGCCGGGGACGCCCCCGGTCATCCGGTGCGATGACCCCGGTCCCGGCGACTTCGTGGGCCCCGTCGATGGGCAGGAGCATGGGCTCCGGCGGGCGCTCGTCGCTGCGGCGCGGCCCAACCACCACCTGGCCATCCCCTATGCCGCCGACCAGGACCACGTGCCCCACGGCGATCCCGTGCTGTTCGGCGAAGCGCTCGATGCAGTCGGGGAGCCTGTCCCCGTGCTCGAGGCGGATGACGAAGACGCGGCCCAGGCGGCCTTCAGCTGACTTCATACGCCCGGCATCAGACCTGGCCCACGGGGGCATTGACCCCGTAGGCATCCAGGAGCTTGCGGTAGTGGTATCCATAGACCGCCAGGGTGATAGCCAGCGGGAAGGAGCGGGGCCTCGAGAGAAGGGTGGAGCCCACCAGGCGCCAGTAGTACATGCGCCCCTTCTCCAGTACCCCCAGGTACCATATCGATTTCAGCAGGGCGCTGAGCTGGGACTTCTTCAGGCCCCGGCGCCCGTGGGGCACCGGCCGGTGCTCCTTGAAGAAGGTGCCGATGCGGGCATAGTAGTTGCGCGGCGAGTAGATGGACCTCAGCACGTTCTGGTAGCCGCTCTCCAGTGACTCGCGGCTCATCTTGGGGACGAAGTTCATGGAGAAATCCGTGTTGTCCCCCGATGACTCGCGCAGCAGGCGGTCCTCCTTTTTGAGCCTCGTCCAGAGCCTGGTGCCGCGCGGCGCGCTGAGGAGGCCGACCATGGCGGTCACGATCCCGCTCTGCTGGATGAAGTTGATCTGGCAATCGAAGATGTTGGAGGGATCGCTGTCGAACCCGATGATGAACCCTCCCTGCACCTCCAGCCCGTGGTTCTGCAGCTTCCTGACGGAGGCCACCAGGTCCCGGTTGGTGTTCTGGTGCTTGCCGCACTCGCCCAGGCTCTCTTCATTCGGCGTCTCGATGCCGACGAAGACCCGGTCGAACCCGGCATCGGTCATCATGGTCAACAGGCCGTCATCATCGGCCAGCCCGATGGAGGCCTGGGTGAACAGGGTGAAGGGATAGCCCCTCTTCTTCATCCACTCCGTTATGGCGGGCAGCACCTCGGCCTTGAGCTTCTTCTTGTTGCCGATGAAGTTGTCATCCACTATGAACACGGTTCCGCAGCAGCCCAGGCGATAGATGGCATCCAGCTCGCTGATCAGCTGGCTCACCTCCTTGGTGCGGGGAACGCGCCCGTTGAGCAGCACTATGTCGCAGAACTCGCAGTCATAGGGGCAGCCGCGGGAGTACTGTATGCTGAGGGTGGCGTACTTCCTGGTGTCGATCAGGTCCCACGAGGGGATCGGGCTGTGGCTCATGTCCGGCCTTTCCTCTGCCTGGTAGAAGCGCTCTGCCTTCCCCTTTTCCAGGTCCGCGACCAGGCGCGGCATCAGGGCCTCGGCCTCGCCCAGGACGAAGTGGTCCACCTCCGGGAACTCGTCCGGGACCGTGGTGAAAAGGGGCCCTCCGGCCACCATCTTCTTGCCCATCTGGTGGCACCGCCGGACCACTTCATGGGCGGACTGCCGCTGCACGTCCATGGCGCTGATGAACACGTAGTCCGCCCAGGCGATGTCGCGATCGCGCAGGTCATCGGTGTTGAGGTCCACCAC
Source organism: uncultured Dehalococcoidia bacterium (assembly GCA_964423835.1). Classification (GTDB taxonomy): domain Bacteria; phylum Chloroflexota; class Dehalococcoidia; order UBA2247; family RBG-13-53-26; genus JAFGCL01. The sequence goes on from CAYRGJ010000023.1 coordinate 51,672, forward strand.
CTTCTTGGCCCACTCCCGGGGCAGCAGTGAAGCCACGGTCAACAGCCCCAGGGGCGGATAGGCGGCCTTCTTGGCGATGAATTTGAGAGCGTGCCGGAAACTCCAGAACGTGTCTGGGTAACGCGGATAGGCGAGAAGAATATTCAATCTGCTCCTTTGTCGTGAGGGCTTCCCTGCTGTGCGTGACCGAAGGAACTGCACTGCATCGCCTAACATAATAGCAGCGCTGGCAAGCCCCTGTCCAACGGGGCCGGGACGCGCCGGGCGTGCTATCATATGTGTGGCGGGGGCACATGGCCGGTTTGGATCTGGACGAGACCAGGGCGACAGCCACTTTCCTGGACAGAATAGGGCGCTTCTCCCAGGCGGCGCTGCTCACCGATGACGAGGTGCAGGACCTCTTCGGCCGGCAGGCAATGGAGGTGATGGCCGCTTTGGATAGCTACGGCCGGGAGAAGGGGCTCTGCGCTTCCTGCGGCGGTGAGTGCTGCCGCAATATAGGGTGCGAGGTGTACTCCCCTCTCTTCCAGGAGTGCCCCATAAAGGACACCCGGCCCCTTCTCTGCCGGTTCCATTTCTGTCACCGTTTCGACGAGATGGACAAGAACCTGGTGATCGCCCTGCGGGACGTCTTCATGGCCTGCTACACCGCTGACCAGGTCTCCAGGGGCACCATCGCCAGGTCGATGAGCGTGCCACCGCTGGAGAGCGGGTGCTCCATCCTGGTGGCCAACGTCGAGCCGATAATGGAGTCCGTGCGCAGTGGGGCCCTCGACCCCCGGGAAGGGGCCCGGCAAGTCCGCGCCGAAGCAGAGCGCTACCGGAAGCATCACTCGGCCTCGCCGGTGGTCTGACCGGGGCCCGAGGCGCGACTATCCGGCCAGCTCGTCGCCTGGTCCCGCCCGGCGCAGGCGCTTCTTCCGCGAGAGCCTCTCCTTGGACTCCTTCTGCCGGCGGATGGCGCCGGCCGAGGGGCGGGTGGGGATGCGCCGTTTCCGGGGCTGATTGAGCCGGGCCAGCTTCTGGATGAGGCGCTCGAAGGCCACCTCGCGGTTCTGCGCCTGTGAGCGGCGCTCGGAGGCCACCACCGTGAGGCCGGAGGGCGGGTGGGTCAGCCGGACGGCCGTTTCCTTGCGGTTCTTCCTTTGTCCGCCCGGGCCCGGGGCCCGGTAGGGCTCCACCACCACCTCCCTCTCCAGGGTGGCCATGTCCGTGGCGTAGCGCCGGGGGCGGGCGGGACCGCCGCCCGGGCCCGCTTCGGTCCGGCTGCCGTCATCCATCGCCCCGGCCTCAGGCCTCCCGCCCTCTTGCCGGGCCCAGGGGGTGCCGCTTGAGGAAGTCCCGCACGGCGCGGTTGGCCTCGTCCCCGGCCTCCCAGAGGTAGCCATGCCCGGCGCCTTCAAACAGGACCAGCTCCGCCTGCGGAATCCTCGACGCCAGGATGCGGGCGTTCTCTACCGGGATGAGCCGGTCGGCGGTGCCGGCCAGCACCAGGGTGGGGGACGCGATGCGCGGCAACCGGTCACAGGTGGTAAACCCGGTCACCGCCTCTGCCTGCCTTCTGAAGCCCGGCGCTGTCGGAAGGCTCCGGGCGCCCATCTTGAGCCACTTCTTGACCGCGGCCGGATGGCTCTTGATGAAGCCTGTTGCCACCAGAGGCTGGACCCGCCGCCCAGACCCATGATGAGCAGCAGCGGCTCGCCGCGGCCGCTGACCTCGTAGTAGATGTTGATGTCGCCTGCCCTGGCCTTCGGCATGTGTCTGTGTCCTCACGTGGCGGCACTGCGCCGTCCGGCGGCGGCCCGGGCTCGAGGCGGCTTCCGGCGCGTCTAGTCCGAGGGCCCGCTGTCGTCTTCCGGTGACAGCGGCGGCTGGTCCTTCTTTCCTGCCGCGCCCGCCGCGCGCAGAACATATCTCCAGGTGAGGACCTCGGCCACGAGGTAGACGACAGCGATGATGAAGCAGACCGCGGTGAACCACACCCAGAGGCGGGGCCGGAGCACCACCATCACCGTGCCCAGGGCTATCCAGGCCGCGATCAGGACCAGCTGCAGGGCTCGCCGCTTCAGTAGCTGCCTCTTGTTCATGGGGCTAGGTCTTGTGCCTGGGCCGCTTGCCCTTCTTGAGCCCGCTCAGGTCCAGGCCGTCTATCCAGGCGCTGCTCAACTTGGCGGTATCGGGCGGCCTCTCCTTGCCCCTGGGCCAGAAGTCCCCGCAGCCATCCTCGCGGGTGACGTTGGGCCTCTTGGGATGGTGGCAGCTCCTCCAGTTGAACTCGCACCGCGGGCACAGGTACTTCAGCTTTATAGTCCGGCCCTCCACCGCGGGCGGCGCCGTATCGCCGTCCCTGAACTGGCTGGGTGCTATTGTAGCACAAGACCGTTGTGCCGCCCACCGCCATTGATTAGAGCGTAACTGTCAACCCTTAGTCGGCGGAATCCTGCTTTCCGTGTTTGAGCGATTTG
>CAYRGJ010000024.1:0-14932 GCA_964423835.1 uncultured Dehalococcoidia bacterium
ATATCCCCCGTTTCCTGGAGAAGATCGGCCAGTGCGACGTGGTGATCGGCTCGCGCCTGGTGAAGGGCAGCCGGGCTCAGCGCAACCCCCTGAGAAGGCTGATCAGCAACGGCGCCAACTACTATGCGCAACTCTTCCTTGGCTGGCACATCCGTGACTGGTGCGGAGGCTACAAGTGCTACCGGCGGTCTGCGCTCCAGGGTCTGGACTTCGACCGGTTCCGCTCCAGGGGCTACTCCATCGGCATGGAGACCCTGTACCGCCTGACCCGTAACGGCTGCACCTTCATTGAGATCCCCATCGCCTTCACGGACCAGCGGGAGGGCCAGTCGAAATTCGGCTTCCGGGAGATCACCGGCTACGCCGCCAATGTCCTCTGGGTCCGGCTGGGGCGATAGGCCGGCGGCCGCCCGTTGCGGCCAGCACTGGCCGGCACAGCCGCACTGGCCTGAGATTTCACGTGGTCTGCCCTGTTCGAACGGCCCGGCCGGCTAGCCGGCCCGAATGGTCCTCAGGAACCACAGGCACACCTCCACCGGCAGATGCACCAGCGGCATGAATATCTTGGCTATGAAGACCGAGGTCAGCACGCCCAGGATTATTCCCCCTATGATGTCCGACGGGTAGTACACGGCGGCGTAGAGCTTGGCCAGAGGCATCAGGACGGCCGGGATGAGCATCAGGTAGCCCCACCTGCGGTTGAAGTGCCATACTCCGGCGGCGGCGGCGAAGGTCAGGGCGGCGGAGTTGCTGGGGAAGGACGGATCGTGGATAGGATAGAAGATGCGGTTGGTGACCGGGTCCAGCAGCTGGGGCAGATCCTGGAAGGGGTGGGGGTGCCGCCAGATGCTGTTGGTGACCAGCACGAAGCCCATGGTTATGCCGATGGTGATGGCGGAGCAGGCACAGGCCTTCTGATTGCGGTCGCGCTCCGCAAAGGTCCGGCCGTTGTACCACAGGCAGAGCAGGATCAGGGAGATGCACACGGGCAGAAAGTAGTCATTGGCCAGAAGCATCATGATCCGGTCCAGCACGCTGCTCTTGCCGACCAGATGGCTGATCCAGAGGACTATGCTCTGATCAACGCGGATGACCAGGCCCAGCACCGCCCCCTCCTATGCTTCTGATGGCCTCTCTCAGGGCCTCCAGCCAGGACATCTGCCTGAGATCATAGGTGCCCTCCGTATCCTCCTCCGGGTCATCGTCCGCCCTGCGGCGATACAGCACCAGGTTGAGCAGGGAAGAAAGAAGCAGGGTGGCTACCAGAGCGGCGAAGGTGGTCCAGCAGAAGACGGTGAACTGCTGGGCCCCCTCCAACCCCGTCTGGCGCATGACGGTGTTCATGCGGTCATCCCGGTAGAAGAACCACCAGAAGGCGAAGAGAATGGCGGCCACGGACAGTACGATGGTGACCGGCCGGTTCCGGATGAAGATCATCCCCTTCAGTCCGTAGGCCAGCGCCACCAGCTGCAACAGGCCGGTGACGGCCACGAAGACGAATATGGAGTACTGCCAGGCGCGGACGATCTCCAAGGCTATCCCCGGATTCTCTTCCTGGTGGCGCCAGCGCCCGCGTAGGCCGCGGTGCACCAGCCGAGGTACTTCCGGTTCCGGCCCCGGATGACATCGCCGTAGAGGGCCAGCAGCTTCCGGGTGATGGGCCCCACCTTCCCGTCCCCCACCGGCCTGTGGTCCACTTCGACCACCGGCGTCACGTTGGCCGCCGTGCCGGTCATGAAGCACTCATCGGCCAGGTACAGCTCGCTGCGGTCGATGGCCCTCTCCACGGTGTCCAGGCCCAGCTCGCTCCTGGCCAGGGTGATGACCGAGTCCCGGGTGATACCCTTCAGCACATTGTCGCACGAGGCCGGGGTCACCAGCCGGCCTTCAGCGATGATAAAGATGTTCTCGCCGCTGCCTTCGGAGACGTGCCCGTCATACGAGAGCATGATGGCCTCGTCGAATCCGTTCTCGTGCGCTTCGGTCTTGGCCAGCGCGCTGTTGACGTATATGCCAGTCACCTTGCCCCGCGGCGGGATCATGGTGTCATCCACCCGGCGCCAGCTGGAGACGCCGCACCTGGCCCCCTTCTCCGCATCGAGGTAGGGGCCGAACGGCGTGACAAAGGCGAAGAAGTCGTCCTCCAGGTTGTGCAGCCTGACGCCCACCGTCTCCGAGCTCTTGTAGGCCAGCGGCCGGACGTAGATGTCTTCCTTGTAGCCGTTCTTCCGGACCAGGTCCACGGTGATCTGGCACAGCCGATCCACGTCGAAGGCCAGCCCGATCTTGAGTATGCGGCAGCTCTGGTGCAGCCTTTCGTAGTGCTCCTTCAGCCGGAAGAGGTACATCTGGCCCTTCTCGGCGTTCCAGTTGCCCCGGATGCCCTCGAAGCAGCCGGTCCCGTAGTTCAGGGCATGGGTCATGATCCCCACCCTGGCTTCGGCAAGGGGCACGAACTTCTTCTGGAAGAAGGCAACCTGTGGCATTCTGCGTCTCCTTTCGCCGTGACATCCCCGCGGCGCTACTATTATAGGGCTTCAAGCTCCGGGCAGACAAGAAAAAGCTGTTGACACTGCGCCCTGCCGCCGCCGATAATCGTAGCAGCCCGCCGCGCTGCAGTTCCAGTAAACGCCAGAGCCCGCACCTCCGGATTGGCGACCGCGGGACGGACAGCGCCCCGGATCGCGATCGCGGCGGATCGGGGCTCGCGGGCCTCGGACTGCCGGCGCCGTCAGTGAGGAATCAAGGTTGGATTTTGCCAGGACCGTCATCGCCCGGGAGATCCGGTGTCCGCCTGATTTTGCGGCGGACGTACACCACATCGAGTTCCGCGAGGACCCGCTCACCGGCCGGCGTTCGCGGCTGAATGCCAGGAGGGCCGGCCGCATCAAGCATCGGCCTTCCGGCCCGGTCCCGCCCGATGTCCTCGGGTCACCGGAGGCCTGCCCCTTCTGCCCTGACAACTTCGACCGGGCGCTGACCCGGTTCGATCCGGCCTTCTACCCCGGCGGCCGCATCCGCCAGGGCGAGTGCTGCCTCTTTCCCAACATGTTCCCGCTGGCCAGCCATCACGCGGCCGCCACCCTTTGCGCCGCCCACTTTCTGGACCTGGACGGGTTCGCCCCCCGGATGGTCTTCGACTGCCTGGCGGCCGTCAGGGAGTTCCTGGCCCTGGTGCGCCGGCACGACCCGGATGCCCGGCACGCCATGTTCCACTGGAACCACCTGCCGCCCAGCGCCGCCAGCATGATCCATCCCCATGTCCAGGTCCTGGCCGACCCGCGGCCGACCGCCTACCAGGAGACCCTTTGCAGCGCCGGGCTGCGGTACCACGAGAGAACGGGGCGCAGCTTCTGGCTGGACCTGGTGGATGAAGAGAGGGCCAGAGGGGAGAGGTACATCGGAGAGAACGAGGCCGTGGCCGCGATCGCCAGCTTCTCCCCGCAGGGCAACCGCGAGGTCCAGCTCATATTCAAGAGGGCGGCCAGCCTGTGGGACCTGGAGGACGGCGACATGGCCGGCTTCGCCGCCGCCATCATCAGGCTGCTGGCCGGGTACAAGAAGGCGGGGGTAAACTCCTTCAACCTGTCATCCTTCTCGGGGCCCGCCGGCGAGAAGCCGCCATATTACGCCCTGCACGCCAAGCTGATCTCCAGGCCGTTGCTGCAGCCCTTCTACCGCAACGACACCGGCATCCTGGAGAGGTTCCACCATGAGGCCGATATCGAGGTCATGCCCGAGGATTTCGCCGCCGCAGCCAGGCGCTGCTGGGAGGAGGGGTCATGGACATCGTGAAGCTGGTGCTGGAGGCCTGCCGCCGCGGCCTGCTGGGCCTGCTGGCGCTGCTGCGGACGATACCGGCGGTCTGGCTGGTGGTCATGGGGGTGGTGGCGGTGCCCATCGCCATCCTGTCGGCCCTGGTGGCAATGGTCTTCCTCATGCTCCTGGTGCTGGTGGCCATCCTGTGGATCATCTTCTACCTGGCGGTGTGGAGGCCGGTATTCGGATCGGTCCGGAAGAAGGAGAAGGTGATCGAGGCCGAGTACACCATCAGGAGGGACGACGGGCCTTAGGCCGGACCGGCTGCTGCGCGTCACCCGGGCCGGGCCACCCTGGCGCTGCCGCAAGCCCGCCCCGGACGCGTGAGACCATCCGCTCCACCTCGTCCACCGGCACACGCAGGCCGGCGGCGATGCGTTCCACCGGGACCTCCCTTCCGGTGGTGAATCCGGCGCTCAGCAGGTACGCCTCCTCCTCAAGGGGAGTGATCCCCAGGCGGTCCAGGCCCACCAGCGCCACCACCTCATCGGGCAACCGGGCCTGAACGCGAATCAGGCCGGCCTCGTCGCCCAGGGCCGCGGCGTAATCGGCCTCCGCTCCGCGCCGGTTTCCCAGGTTCTCGCGGGCCACCGCCCGGTTGAAACGGATGCGCGAGTTCTCAGGGCAGAGCCTGGTGGCCACGGTATAGCAGCGCTCAGCCTCCTCCAGCTCGGTGCGGCGCCCGGCGTCCCGCAGGCCGCCGGGGTCCACCTGCAGGCCGCGCTCGAGGTGGCGGTTCCCCATCATGTACCCCGATATGGCCTCCACGCACCGCGGCGGCAGCCCTCTGAACTCTTCCCAGCGCCGCAGGTCCCGCCGGTTGACATCCGCCACTCTCCACCGGCCGCCGCGCCGGACCATCAGTCCCAGCCGGCGGTGGCGGATGTTCCGCGAGCCATACCACAGGTCCATGAAACGCACGCGCCCGTCGGCCAGCCTCAGCAGATTGACCACGTGCGGCACCGCCCGCCCGGCGTTGTCCACCAGCACCTCCGCGATCCCCATGTCGAGGCCCAGGCGCCGGCCAAGCCCCTGGAGGGTACTGGCGTACCCCAGGCAGTCAGCCTCACCCGCGGCGAGGGCCCTGGGCAGCTCGAACAGCCGTCCCCGCCTGACGTTCATCTTGACGGCGCGCCAGGCCCAGTCCGCCAGGCGCAGCTCCAGGCGGGCCCGGGCCCGGGGGCTGCCGGCCCTCGCCAGCCGGCCGCGGGCCCGGCGGCCCAGCACCGCCAGCGGCCCCGGCGCCTCACCCGCGGGCAGCGGCGGCAGCCGCCATTGTCGAAAGGCACCGGCCAGTGTCACCGGAGAGGCCGCGTGGCCCGGCCCCGGCCACCCCTTCACCGTCTCCGCCATGGCGTCTTAATCGTAGAGCGAAGGGGCTGCCGGCACAAGCACGCGCTGCTTGCGGACACAGGCCCGCGCAAAAGCACGCACAAAGTATCTTGACTATTGCCGGTAACAGGGATAGAATGCGGTCAACAGCTTCTCCCACGGGGCTGATGCTCCTTGCGTCCGCTAGCATCACTCATTCTATCCAAGTGGATGGATTTGTGGCACACACCGTGAGAGGACAAAGAAGATGCCGGTCACTTTTGATGAGCTGCAGCAACGGCTGAAGGACGAGCACGAGAGGCTGCTCAGGCAGCTGGAGCAGGTTCGCGCCTCGGCCCCGGCTGTGGGCGAGATGAAGGAGGGCAGCCCCTACGGCAAGAAGGAAGAGGGGGCCTCGGAAGCCTTCGAGCTGGAGAAGCGGCTGGCCCTGGAGAAGCAGCTGACGGCCACCCTGTCCGAGATCGAGCACGCCCTGCGCAAGTTCGAGAGGGGCACATACGGCACCTGCGATATGTGCGGCCGCCAGGTCGATATCGAGCGGTTGGAGGTCCTGCCACAGGCCAACCTCTGCTTGAGCTGCAAGGCGCAGCAGACGAAGAATGCCAGGGGGAAGTTCCCTGGCAGGTAGCCAGCCGTTCAGCAGGGCCTGCTCCACCGGCCCCGAGGGCACACAGATCACCATGAAACGAGAGAGCCGCGCCCCCCTGATGCTCTTTATCGTCGCCGTGGCCACGCTGGCGGCGGACCAGCTGACCAAGGAGCTGATCAGGCTCAACATCGGGCCGAACGAGGCGGTGCCTGAGCACGGAGCCTTCCGGCTGATCAATGTCACCAACGACGGCATCATCTTCGGCCTGGGGGCCCCCGGATGGTTTGCCATCGCCATGCCGGTGATACTGGTCACCGTGATCCTGCTGGCGTACTACTGGTACCGGCCCATTTCCGGCAAGGCCCTCACTGCTTCCATCGGGCTCTTCATCGGCGGCACTGTCGGCAACTGGGTGGACCGGCTGCGGTTGCCCGGGGTAACCGACTTCATTGACGTCAGGCTGAAGGGAGACGTGCACTGGTTCGCCTTCAACCTGGCCGACGTGGCCATCCTGGTAGCCATTGTGTTGTTCGTGGCGGTGATCTTCGGCCTGCTGCCGGGGAGGGCCGCCAGGAGCCAGCCGCGGACTCCGTCCGGCGGCTCCAGCCTGAGCGGATGACGGTCTCTTCTTTCTGGAAACGCCTTGACCGGCGGGCGCTGCTGATCCTCTTCGGCACCGCCCTCGCCGCCCTTACCGTGGACCAGCTGACCAAGCTGGCCATCACCACCTCCATCCCGGTGGACGAGCCCATACCGGACCACGTGTTCATTGCCTTCGGGCATGTCAGCAACGACAACATCATCTTCGGGATCCCGGCGCCCTTCTGGCTGGAGGTGTCCGTGCCCGTAATCCTGGTCATCGGGGTCCTGGCCGCCTACTTCTGGCGCGGGCCCTTCAGGGGCCAGGCCGCCAACCTGGGCGTGGGGCTCTTTGTCGGCGGCACGCTGGGCAACTGGATCGACCGGCTCCGTTTCGGATGGGTGACCGACTTCGTGGACGTCAGGATCGTGCGCGACGTCAAGTGGTTCACCTTCAACCTGGCTGATGTCTTCATCCTGGTGGCCATCATCATATGCGCCGTGGCCATCCTCAAGATGTGGCCGGGGAAGGCCGAAAAGGCCCCGTGACCGGCCAGGCCCCCCGCCGCCTCTCCCTGGCCGCGGATGGGTCTGGCGACCGCCTGGACGTCTTCATCTCGCGCTCCGCCGAGGGCCTCTCGCGCTCGCTGGTCCAGAAGCTCATAGATGATGGCCAGGTGCTGGTCAATGGCGAGCCCGCCAGGCCCAGCCGCAGGGTGAAGGCCGGCGATGCCATCGTGGTCGATGTCCCGCCGCCCCAGCCCTCGCCGGAGCTGGTCCCGGAGGCGGTGCCCCTGGCGGTCCTGTACGAAGACCGGGACCTGCTGGTAGTCAACAAGCCGGCCGGCGTCACCGTCTATCCCGCTCCCGGGCACCCCCGCCATACCCTGATGAACGCCGTACTGGCCCACTGCCCGGAGATAGCCGCCATCGAGAGCTCCGTGCGGCCGGGGGTGGTGCACCGCCTGGACCGAGACACGTCGGGAGCCATGGTGGTAGCCAGGAACAAGCGGGCCCAGCTGCACCTCATATCGCAGTTCAAGGGCCGCCGCATGCTGAAGAAATACCTGGTCCTGGTGCGGGGCCATCCCCTCCCGGAGGAGGGCGCCATCGAAGCCCCCATCGGACGGCATCCCCGGGACCGCAAGAGGATGGCCATCGTGGAAGGCGGCCGGCCCTCTCGCACTCTCTACCGTGTCCTCAGGCGTTTCCAGGGCTACTCACTGGTGGAGGCCACGCTGCTCACCGGCCGCACCCACCAGATAAGGGTCCACTTCGCCCACCGGCGCTGGCCCGTGGTCGGGGACAGCGTCTACGGGGTGACCGTGGACTGGCTGGGACGGCAGTTCGTCCATTCCTGGAAGCTGGGATTTCGGCTGCCCGGCAGCGGGCAGTACCTGGAGCTGGAGGCGCCGCTCCCTGCGGACCTGGCTGAAGCGCTGGAAACGGCCTCGCGGCTGCCGCCGCGGCACGGTTGAGGCCTCTACATCCGTTTCTCTATCTTGGCCCACGAGTCGCGCAGGGCCACGGTCCGGTTGAACACCAGGTGGACCGGCGAGGAGTCCCGCGCGTCGACGCAGAAATACCCCAGGCGCTCGAACTGGAAACGGCTTCCGGGCGCGGCCTGCGCCAGGCCAGGCTCCACATACCCCGACACCACCTCCAGGGACCGCGGGTTCAGCACGCTCTCGCAGCCATCCTCGACGTCCCCCGGGTTCTCGACGGCAAACAGGCGATCGTACAGCCGGACCTCGGCCCGCAGCGCGTTGGGCGCCGAAACCCAGTGTATGGTGCCCTTCACCTTTCGCCCATCAGGGGCATCGCCTCCCCGGGTGGCCGGGTCGTAGGTGCAGTGGACCTCGGTGATCTCCCCCGTCTTTTCATCCCGGGTGACCCCCACGCAGGTGACCAGGTAGGCATACCGCAGCCGCACCTCGCGGCCCGGCGCCAGCCGGTAGAACTTGGCCGGCGGCTTCTCGCGGAAATCGTCCCTCTCGATGTAGAGCACCCGGGAGAAGGGCACCCGGCGCTTCCCCGCGGCCGGGTCCTCCGGGTTGTTGATGGCCTCGATCTCCTCGATCTGGTCCGCCGGGTAGTTGTCGATGACCACTCGCAGGGGGTTCAGCACGGCCATGACCCGGGGAGCATTCCGGTTCAGGTCATCCCGGATGCAGTGCTCCAGCAGGGCCACATCGATGGTGCTCTCCGCCTTGGCCACGCCGATGCGGTCGCAGAAGTCGCGGATGGCCGCCGGGGTGTACCCCCGCCGGCGCAGGCCGGCGATGGTGGGCAGGCGGGGATCGTCCCACCCCGACACCTGCCCCTTCTCCACCAGCTGCAGCAGCCTGCGCTTGCTCATCACCGTATAGGTCAGGTTGAGCCGGGCAAACTCCACCTGCCGCGGCCGGTAGATCTCCAGCTTGTCCAGGAACCAGTCGTAGAGAGGGCGATGGTCCTCGAACTCCAGGGTGCAGATGGAGTGCGTGATCCCCTCGATCGAGTCCTCCAGCCCGTGGGCCCAGTCGTACATGGGGTAGACGCACCACTTGTTGCCGGTCCGGTGGTGCTCCGAATGGAGTATGCGGTACATCACCGGGTCCCTCAGGTTCAGGTTCGGCGAGGCCATGTCGATCCGGGCGCGGAGCACCCGGCTGCCGTCGGGGAACTCTCCGGCCGCCATGCGGCCGAACAGGCCGAGGTTCTCCTCCACGGACCGGTTTCGGTAGGGGCTCTCTCGTCCGGGATGCGTCAGGGTGCCCCGGTATTCCCGGATATCATCGGCGCTCAGGTCATCCACATAGGCCAGGCCGGCCCTGATGAGCTGCACCGCATAGTCATGCATCTGCTGGAAGTAGTCCGAGGCATAGTACAGGCGCTCCTGCCAGTCGAAGCCCAGCCAGCGGACGCTGTCCAGGATGGCATCGACGTACTCCTGCTCCTCCTTGGTGGGATTGGTGTCGTCAAAACGGAGGTTGCACAGGCCGCCGTACTGGGCGGCGATGCCGAAGTTGAGGCAAATGGACTTGGCGTGGCCGATGTGGAGGTAGCCGTTCGGCTCCGGCGGGAACCGCGTGTGCACCCGCCCGGCATACCTGCCGGTCCTGATATCCTCGTTGATGATGTCCCTGATGAAGTCGGAGGGGGACCCCTGACTGGGACCTGTCACCTTCGCATCTCCCAAACTCCAGATTCAAGTATAGTTTCCGCGATGGCTTTGTCAAAAGCGGCAGGGTGGACCAGCGCTGCTTCCGTCCCATTGGCCAGTTGTAGTAGAATAGACACGCCAGCCACTGGCATCGGGTTCCCCGATAGCTCAACGGTAGAGCGGGCGGCTGTTAACCGCTAGGTTGTTGGTTCGAATCCAGCTCGGGGAGCCAACCTAACCCTTCGACGCCCTCCGCCCGAGTCACCCCCCGTCGCCTGGTCGATTGGCTGCCGCCCCGGCATCGGTCAGGTCCGGCTGCACCTGCCCAGGTTCACTTGACGAGAGGTTATGAGGGACGACGGTCTACCTGCTTCCCCGTCACTATGGCTCGCGGGGCCTCATGGGATACTGAGGTCGAAGAGCGGATCGGGTATGCCATGGGGGTCGAAGCCAGGTCCCTGGGAGCCAACCTTGTGGGCGGCGTTCACCTTCATGGCTACTTTCTGATGGACAGGGAGACACGAGCGCCCGCTTTCCCCTTTGGCCATGGTCTCAGCTACACCGCCTTTGCGGACAGGCAACTTCAAATTGACCGAGGTGAGATGGGCCCGGATAAGGCCGTGAAGGTCAGCGTAGATGTTGCCCACAAGGGCAATGTCTCAGTACCAGTTTGCGAATTCGCTGATTGCCGTGTCTGGCGCCAATCCAGCCAAATCTCGTGACCACAGGGCAAACATCATCGTGAAGAACCTGCGCTGCCCGCTGCAACATCAGCATCAGCTGACGGGTTAGCGCTGTCCGGGGATTTGCCGCCTACGGCTGGAAAGGCGGCGGGTCCTGTACCTGCACCTGGTGGACTGCGCCCTGTCCCTTATCTCCCCTGACCTGGTCACCGCCAGCCAGGGCCGCGGTTGTGAACAGAATCGTCAGTGAGAGTGCTACCAGAATCGCCGCTAATGCCTTTTTCATAGTAACCCAGTCCCTTTCCTCCACGTCCAGAGCATGTGTTGTCGCAGTATACACTGACTATGCCTCAGCCGCCAGTCCGGCGGGAGGCCCGCGGCGTCCGCGGCGCCGCACCCGGACCCTGACGGTCGCTGAAGGTACGCCTGGATGAATGACGCCGTCCTCAGGCAACCCATCGTTATGGTAGGGGCCGATTCTGGAGAAAATGCCGGATGGCATTGGCCATCAGGTTGCCCGGCACATGATCGTCATGGCTTTCATCTCTGGCTACTATTCTCACCGGCATGTCACGGTCCTCTACCACCATGATTATGCAGGGAGGGTGCCCTCAACACTGCCGCGGCTACTGACAATGACAGGTGGGGTGGGCTCGAGCCCACCCCACTGCTTTGTTCGCTGGGACCAACCTCAGAACGCGACTTCAACTCTTCCCGGTCTGGGAGCCCTCCCGGCCATCCCTCCCCGAAGTCCGCGCCTGCTCCTGGATCCGGTCCCTGAGCTGAACAGCTTCCTGGTAGCAGGACTGCTCGTTGTCGATGGCCTGTCCCACTGCCGCCGCCAGTCGCTCCTGGTTGCGGTCCTGGAGCTTCGACTGCATGCCCTGTAGAAGGTTCATGTGTCTCTCATGCGCCTGCTCCAGCAGCCCGCTGGCCCGGTCCAGGTCATCCTGTCCCAAGGCCTGGTACATGTAGCCCTTGAACCGCTCGATCATGTCGCCCGCCCGGTGGGCTTCCATGGCCCTCAGCTGCACCTCATTGCCCTCGCGGTTGGCCACCATGACCACAAACTGCCCGGGCTCTACATCAAGTCCGGAGCGAAGGGTCATCTCGATCTGCTCACCCTCCCGGTCGACGATGGTCACCGAGTCACCCTCGACCCTGGCCACCACGCCCAGCTGATGCCGGTGCATGTGGCGGCCCGGTATGACCGTCATCACCTTCGAGGCCACTGCCTCTTCTCCGGCAACGAACGGCTCGTCGAGGGAAACCGCGATCCGGTCACCGGCGACCACGGGCTGCGTTCTGTCGGGATCACCGCTGGCCGCCAGGTCCGCGGACAGATCGCCCCAGCACTGCCAGGGGGCAAACGTCGGCATGTGGTACAGGGTGCCGTTGTCCGCCACCAGGGTCAGCGTCTCTACGCCTTCGCTCCCCTTGACGTTCACCAGGGACATGGTGCCCACGCCCCACTCGTCGACCGTGATGTTCTCCACCGTGGCGAAGAGGCCGCGGCACTCCGCGGACTCGCCGGCCATGGCGGGGCTCATGCTGCCCAGCGTCAGCCCGCCGGCCAACGCCAGTGCGCTGCCTGCCATTGCTATCCTCTGCTTCATTTTCCTTACTCCTCTCCTGATGGCGGAACCCTGCCCGGGCCGTGGATACAGGCCCCAGCCGGCTGCCCGCTCATCTCTGCTGCTTTCTACCCACTATAACGCCGCCATCCGCTGGCGGGTTAGCGGTGTCCGCCGGTCTGAGAGCTTTCTGTGATGCAGGCACATGCTCCGACCACCTGTTCTCCACAACTTCTCCACGAACGGAGAGTAACCTTGAAGTGTAGCCATTGAGGACGGGCTACCCCAGTGTCCTCCCTGGCCATGCGGTAACGGCAAGAAACGAGAAAGAGGTGTTCATAATGAAGAGAATGGCCAAACTACTGGGACTGGCGGTGCTGGCCGCCGCTATCCTGGCAATTAGCGTCGCCGGCACAGCTTCCGCGGCTGGCGGCAATGCCGGTAAGGCTACTCAGAACCAGGGGGAGGTATGCCCTTGCGGCGACTGCGTCAGTGGCGACTGTGAGCCCAACGACTACTCGTACAATCACAACCACAACTACCTGGCCCCCGGCCCGCACGGGTCGTAAGAACCTGATCGAGCAGGTTCGGCACCCGCATAGAGCGCAGAGGACACGGGAACGTCCAACGCGGAGATGACGTTCGGGAACAGATAGCACCGCCGTTACCGCACCACATAGGACCCCGGACATCACCTCAGATGAATGATGGGAGGAGGCAAATTTCTCCTCCCATCGTTTTGTGCCAGGGGATTCTGCCAGGCTGGATCCATTGAGCGCTCGACGGTCAGAACAGCCAGCCGACAGCAGGAAGACGGTCACAAGGCAAACACCGCCCTGAAGACCCTGCCCTGAGTTCTATCTATTGACTATTGACTGACTCGGGGAGCCAACCATCCGCTCCGAGACAGCAACAAGCTGGGTGGTCGAAGGGCCACCCAGCTTCTGTGAACCTGGTCTGCAGAGCTGCGGGGGCGTTACGCCGGCGCTACCCGGCCAGGGCCAGATCGAGCTCAAAGAGCCCGATGCCACCTCTCTGGGGGATGGGGCTCTTGTAGGCCACCGCGTTGGCCAGCACGAAACCATACTTCCCCGTGAACCATAGGCTTCTGCTTGAGGTCACACAGTCAACGATGTCCACCTCGCCAACAATGCAGCCGGGCCGGCTGTCCCTCTGCATTTCGCGCCACATTCTCTGGCCCTCGGGGCCTCCGCACTTCCGCGCCAGCAGGCGCAAGGCCGTGCGGTGAGCATCGGCGGTGTCCCAACGACTCGACGCATGCACGTAGATCCTGCCTCGAAACCTGGTAGGCCAGTCCCTGTTCTCAATGTCCATCAACCCGCGAACTATCAGCCAGGCCCAGGGCTGCATTACCGTCAGGGCTTTCATCTCCTGCAGCTCCGGCCGCCGGGATTCGCGTCCATCTTCTTGACGCACCGCATCATTCACTGATCCTCCGCTGTCTTGATCCTTTAGCCCGGTCGTACTTAACACGGCTGACAACCTGCGGGAACACCCTCTCTTCTCCGCAGACCTTGCATGTGGCGTGGTACGAGCCATTAGTGGGCCTGCTGTCTACCAGCCAATGGTGGGCTGCCAGGCACGAATCCATCACGGGAAACCTTCCTTTCCGGCGAAAAGCCGATTGGGGGGAACGGGAATCCGGACTGAGAGGACCAGAGGGCGGACTAGCCCGCCCTCTGGTCGCCTTGACTAGTATCGAGAGACGGGTTTGACCCTGCTGAAGCACTCTCGGCAGTAGACGGGTCTGCCGTTCCTGGGTTCAAACGGCAATTCCGTGGCCTTACCGCAGCTGGAGCAGGTCGCCGGGTACATCTGTCGCCTGGATTGGCTGTAGCCGGAGGAAACGCCATTCCGGGCGTTCCTCGCAGCGCGGCACATGGAGCAGCGCTTGGGCTCATTGGTATAGCCCTTCTCGGCGAAGAACTCCTGCTCAGCGGCGGTGAAGGTGAAATCGGCACCGCACTCGGAGCAGTTGAGGGTCTTGTCCACAAAACTCATTGATGACCTCCTTTCTCGAGATACTAGGCTAGAGTGGCGGTCATCCAGAGCCTATGGCAACACACGGGGAGGCTTACAGACTATCGACAACCTGAACTGAAACCAGTGACCTTATTTTACCATAAACTGACTCGGGGAGCCAGCATAATGTCCCGCCTGGACAGGCTTGGCTGACCTTGACAACACGGCCCAGGATGACCATGATTCTTCGCAGATAAGCCATGATCCCAGGACTGAGCAAACGTCTCTCCAGGGCCATCGAGCAGAAAAGGCTGAGGGAGAAACTGGAAAGGGATTTGCAGGCTGTCAGGACTGAACTCCGGAGCGAATCCGGCCGCCTGGACTCTCTTGGCGCCCGATTGAAGAAGGAAGAGATCGATGTGGACAGGCTGGAGCGTGTCAGCCTGACCTATCTCTTCTACACGGTGCTGGGCAGCCGTGACCAGCAGCTGGAGAAGGAACGACAAGACCTGCTGTCTGCTCAGCTGGGGTACCAACAGACCAGGGATCAGGTGGAATACCTGGAGCAGGAAAGAACCAGACTGTCGAACCTGCTGGAAGGGCTGGCGGGGACAGAGTCCGAATACGAGTCGGCGCTTTCCGAAAAGGAAAGGGCCCTCAGGCAGAGCGATCAGCCGGTCGCCAGGCAGCTTCTGGAGATCTCCGAGGACATGGCGGGTCTGCAGGGTGAGCTGAAAGAGATAACAGAGGCCATTCAAGCCGGGAATAGCGTATTGTCAGATCTGGACCAGGCCATCAAGTCACTGGAACGCGCCGACCACTGGGGCTCCTGGGACATGTGGAGCAGTGGTGTGTTGAGCCTGGTTATCGATGAGACCAAGCACTCACACATCGACCAGGCCCGAAAGAGCGTCACCAGCGCCCAGGCGAAGATCAGCCGGTTCAAGAGAGAGCTGGCTGACGTTCAACGAGACGTTGAGGTCCAGATCAACATAGGTGAATCGCTGTACTATGCGGATGTGCTCCTGGATTGCCTGGTCGTGGACTGGATCGTGCAGTCCAAGATCGACAGCTCGCTGGCACAGTCCAAACATGCCAGAGCGGTGATCGCGCAGGCAGTTGCGCAGCTGGAGGCCGCGAAAGAAGGCACTCAAGGGAAGTGCCATGAAATGAAGGAAAGGCGCGCCCTTCTTGTTGAGCAAGGCTGAAGCGCCGGAGGACGAAATGG
>CAYRGJ010000024.1:14942-15656 GCA_964423835.1 uncultured Dehalococcoidia bacterium
TTCTATCGTGGACATTCCGCGAATCTTCAACATCACCGAGAGCGCTCACCGCATACATAACCCGTTCACCCCCCAGAAGCTGGCCACCCTCGGCGCGGCGCTGCGCCTGGAAAGGGGGACCCGGGTCCTCGACCTGGGCAGCGGTTCAGGGGAGATGCTGTGCACCTGGGCCCGGGATTACGGAATCACCGGCACCGGCGTCGACCTGAGCCAGCTGTACACGGAGCAGGCGAGACTCCGCGCTGAAGAGCTCGGCGTCGCCGGCCAGGTCAGGTTCATCCACGGCGATGCCGCCGGCTATGTCTCCGAAGAGAAGGCCGGCGTGGCAGCCTGCGTTGGCGCCACCTGGATCGGCGGTGGTGTCGCCGGCACTATCGACCTCCTGGCGCAGAGCCTCCTTCCCGGCGGGATCATCCTTATCGGCGAGCCCTACTGGCGGCAGTTGCCGCCGACGGAGGATGTGGCCAGGGGTTGTGAGGCCAGCTCAATCTCCGACTTTCTCCTGCTTCCAGAGCTTCTGGCGTCTTTCGGCCGCCTTGGCTACGATGTCGTTGAAATGGTCCTGGCTGACCAGGACGGCTGGGACAGGTACGAGGCGGCCAAGTGGCTGACCATGCGCCGGTGGCTTGAAGCCAATCCCGGTGATGAGATGGCAGAAGAGGTTCGGGCCAGACTGACCTCGGAGCCCCGGCGCCACGCCGCCTACACGCGGGA
>CAYRGJ010000024.1:15666-50262 GCA_964423835.1 uncultured Dehalococcoidia bacterium
CGCTGATGCCGCGGTGATGTGCTGATGAGATCCACTCAGGACATAAGGCTCTACCGGGACCTGGCGGACTGGTATCCTCTGTTGACGCCGGTGGGCGACTATGCGGAGGAGGCCGCCTTTTACCGGCGTTTGTTCCAGGCCCACTGCAGGCGGGCCCCCCGGACCCTGCTCGATCTTGGCTGCGGCGGCGGCCACAATGCCGCCCACTTGAAGGCCACTTTGGCCTGCACCCTTGTCGACCTGGAGCCGGCCATGCTGGCGCTGAGCGGCCGATTGAATCCGGAGTGCGAGCACGTCCAGGGGGACATGCGCTCCATCCGGCTGGGCCGCATCTTTGACTGCGTCCTGGTGCACGACGCCATCAGCTACATGACCTCGCGCACCGATCTGGCCAGCGCCATAGCCACGGCCTTCGAGCACACCGGCCCCGGCGGGGTGGCCATGTTCCAGCCGGATTTCGTCTCGGAGACCTTCCAGCCGGGCACCGAGACCGGCGGCAGCGACGATGCCAGCGGGCGCGGCCTGCGCTATCTCGAATGGCGGTGGGTCCCTGACGGCAGAGCCGACGCATACGTGACCGATATGGCGTACCTCTTGAAAGACCCGGACGGAGCCGCCCGTGTCATCCACGACCGCCACCTCATGGGCCTGTTTTCCAGATCCGTGTGGCTGGAGCTGATCGCGGCCGCCGGCTTCGAGCCTCTGGCGGTCCCCTTCGACCACAGCTCGTACAGCGACACCGGACACGAGGTGTTCCTCGGTTTGCGGCCTGTCGCCGGTGCAGAGGCAACCTCGCAGCCGTCATAGCCGGCCCGACCTTGCTCCTTCGTGAATGGCGTCCTTAATCCCGCGGGCCTCCAGGCAATCTCCTATCCGGTCAAGGCGGGGGACCTTGCCCTCCAGCGCCTGGAACAGATCCGCACGCGGCGTGAACCCCGCTGCCAGCACTATGGTGTCAGCAGGGATTATCTCTGTGCGTCCCTCCTGGTCAATGATTGTCAGTCCTTGCTCTGTCACAGCCTTGTACTTCACGCCCGGTCGCAGTGAGACGCCCGTCCTCGCCAGCGTCCTGAGGAGTGCCTGTCTAAGCGGCTCTGACAGCCCGGTCGCCATCTCCAATCCTCGTCGAGTCACAACGACCTGTCTGCCTTTCATGGCCAGTATCTCGGCGGTTTCGCAGCCGACAAGCGCGCCACCGAGGACAACGACCGCCTGTCCAACCTCGGCCGTTCCCGCCAGAACATCGACGGCTTTGACCGCATTGGCCTTCTCCAGTCCCGGGATGTCCGGCACCACCGGCTCTGCCCCGACTGCCAGGATGACCGCATCGGGCTTCAGCGACAGGATGAGATCCGCAGTGGCCCGGGTGGACAGGCGGACATCAGCGACCAGCGCTGTTACCTGTCGGACGAGGTAACGCATGAGGTCTCCCACGTACTGCTTGCGCGGCCCCATGGCCGCCAGCGTGAGCAGTCCGCCCAGGCTGGGGGACTGCTCGAACAGTGTCACCCGATGGCCGCGCAGAGCAGCAGCTCTGGCCGCCTCCATGCCACCTGGCCCCCCTCCCACGACCACGATGCGAAGTGGAGTATCGGCCGGTCTGATTTCCGATTCCCGCTCGTGCCCCATGGCAGCGTTAGCTGTGCAACGAATGCTTTCTGTCTGCCGCCAGCGCCCTTTCCCAAGGTGGTATTCCGGTGGCTGGCACTCCCAGCATCCAATGCAGGGGCGGATGTCCCCGGGCTTCCCGGCAGATACCTTGTTGACGTACTCCGCGTCGACAATGAGACCACGGCCGATCAGGGCAATGTCGATCTTGTTATCGAGGATGGCCTGCTCGGCCACCTCAGGCGTCATCCTTCCCCCGACGGCCATTATGGGGATGCTGACCACCTTCTTGATCTCCCCGGC
The DNA here is from genome assembly GCA_964423835.1 of uncultured Dehalococcoidia bacterium. Taxonomy (GTDB): domain Bacteria; phylum Chloroflexota; class Dehalococcoidia; order UBA2247; family RBG-13-53-26; genus JAFGCL01. The sequence goes on from CAYRGJ010000024.1 coordinate 17,578, forward strand.
CAGGTGCATATTGTCGCCCGGTGTGCGCCCTGGTGCATCTGCCCCCCATGCGGAGACATCGATGGCATCAGCCCCGGCTTCCTGGGCCAATCGCGCCATCTGCCGGGCATCCTCCAGCGTGAGCCCCCCCTGGATTCCCTTCTCTCTGGCATTCATTCGAGTCCAGACGGCGAAGTCCGGCCCCACCGTAACCCTGATCGCCCGCAGGATTTCGACCAGGAAACGAGCGCGGTTGGGGGCATCTCCGCCGTACTCGTCCGTCCGTTTGTTTATCTCCGGCGTCAGGAACTCCGCAATCAGGTACCGATGCGCACCATGGAGCTCAATCGAGTCAAAGCCGGCCCGCTGGGCCCTGCCTGCCGCTGCGGCATAGCGAGCGACGATCGCGGCGATCTCGGTCTTGGTCAACGCCCGGGCCGTCCCCGTCCGATGAGGGACTGCTGATGGCCCGACCTTCTCGCCGTCGATCCTGGACTCTTGCCCGCAATGGTTCAACTGGATACAGGCGCTCGCGCCATGCCTCTTTATCGCTTTGGCTAGTTCTGCCAATCCGGGTATGAACTTGTCATCGTCCACGGCCATCACCGAGTCGGAGTTCCGGCCGTTCTCCCAATCGACCATGACGTTCTCCACGATGATCAACCCAGTGCCGCCCGCGGCCCGGGCCTCGTAGTAGTCTATGATCCGCTGGGACACAAACCCGTTCATGCCCACGCACAGACCCGTGCCCATGGCGGCCATGCCGAAACGGTTCCTAACCTCCATCTTGTTGATTCGAATTGGCTCGAACACCTTCTTCAAGACCATTCCTGCCTCCCTATTCGCCCATTAGGTGTCTTGCCCTGCCTTTCTCTTCTCGGTGAAGGCGGCCATGCCGTCGGCTGAGGCGGCAATTGGCTCGCTGGTCACAGCCAGCTTCTCCATCATTATGCCCGTGAGCAGATCTGCCCGACCGCCAAAGTCAACCAGTTCCTTTATCAGCCTCGTCGCCTCTTGATCCCTGCTGGCGAACTTTGCGGCAAAAGCGGCGACTTCCTGGTCAAACTGCTCTGCAGGCACTGCCTTGTTCACTAGATTCAGCCTCTCAGCCTCGCGGCCGGTCACCCAGTCTCCACTGAAGAGGAGCTCCTTGGCCTTCCTGGCTCCTATCAGGCGCGGCAGCCGTTGTGTCGCGGATCCGCCTGGCACCAGGTTGTAGTTCATGTGGCGGTCGCCGAGACGGGCGTCCTCAGTGGCTATGGCCAGGTCACAAGCCATGACAAGCTCCAGACTGCCGGCGAAAGCCATCCCGTGAACAGCAGCTATGACTATCTTTGGGCAGCGCTCAACTACGAAAAGGGTGCGATGCCAACTCTCGACAAGATTCCGGCCTCCGTGTGGAGCGGCGGTAATCTCGCGGACTTCCTTGAGATCGGCACCTGCCCCGAAACATCTGCCCGCTCCGCGAATGACCACCACATTGACTGACCCATCTTGCCCGATGGCCTCAAACGCATCTCGAATCTCGCTCTGCATTTCCTGGCTCAGGGCGTTGAGCGCCTGGGGCCGGTTAAGGGTAATCCAGGCTACCTTGTCCATCTTCTCGACTACGATATTGCGGAAGGCCATGTGATGCCTCCTTCGACAGAATCATTAGGCGTATTCCGTTCCATGAAGCGGGTCTTATCGTTTCTTCAAGTTCGAAGGCCCTTGCTTCGCATGCTCAGTCAACCAAGGAGTGAGCCGCGCAGAGAATTCAGCGCCCCCATCTACTTCGATGGTCTTACCCGTCACGAAATCGGACGCAGGCGAGGCTAGATACAGTACTGCCAGAGCTACGTCCTCAGCCGAGCCCACTCGCCGTCTTGGCATCTCGGCTATTATCTGGTCCTTGACGCCCTCCAGCCCTTTGGCAGTCTCTTCTGTCCAGATCGGGCCGGGTGCCACGGCATTCACTCGTATGTGCGGCGCCAATTCCCAGGCCAGTGTTCTGGTCAGTGAGTTGACGCCGGCCTTGGCCGCGGCGTACGCAACCTGGCCAGGGCTGGGCAGCTGGCCCTGGCGACTGGATATGTTCACGATTGTCCCAGACTCTTGGCGAAGCATCTGTTTGGCCACAGCCCTGCTGCAAAAGAAAGCCGCTGTCAGATTCAACCGGATTATGTCCTCCCAGCGTTTGTCACTGTGGTCCAGGGCTCGACAGTAGCTGCCGCGGCCCGCGTTGTTCACCAGGATGTCTATGTGGTCAAACTCCTTGATGGCCTCACTAACCACCTTCTCAACCTGGCGGCTGTCGGTAACGTCGCAGAGCATGACCAATGCACGGCGCCCTGCGCCCCGGACTTGTGATGCCGTGGTTTCAGCGTCAGGCAGAATGATATCAACACAGACAACATCGGCACCTGCCTCCGCCAGACAGAGTGCTATGCATCTGCCTATCCCTCTGGCAGCCCCGGTCACCATGGCCACCTTGCCACTGAGCGAGAACCTGTCAGCAATCATCGCTGCTCACTCCTCTCTGGACTCTGCGGACGACTACCACGAATTCCGATGATCCTGGAGTGGAATCTCATCCAACCTGTGCTCCAATACCCGGTCCCTCTCAGCGACCGATACCTTCTCTCTGCTTTCGCTGTACAGACCGCCCAACCTGGCGGAATTCAGCTTACACTCACGTTCACGCGCCTGCAACCGCAGAATCCATATCCGTCAACCCCTCCTTCAGCAACCATCGCCGGCGTCATGCTGATAGTGTGCGCAGATGCGCAACATGTGCATTGACACCGCGCTTGACGCAGCCTGATGCACATCGGGAGCCCCCGGCACACATGCAAAACAGTGCGTATAGGGGGGTAGCTATTGATCTTTCGCCAAAAGGACACTAGAATGGCGGCCAGAGAGGGGACGTAATCGTAACTCCGGACGGGAATTGGGATGGGCTGGTGACCGTCTCCACAGCGGAAACCGATCAGGGTTGGCAGGCCCGTTCGCCGCAGGGGGACAGGCAGGGAGGGCAGAAATGGCAATGGTGCTGGACGGAATCAGGGTACTGGACTGGACTGTGTATCAGCAAGGTCCGGTGGCAGCCATGCTGCTGGGCGACATGGGCGCCGATGTGATCAAGATCGAGCAACGCCTCATGGGGGACCCGGCGCGAGGCATGATGAGAGTCTCCGGGGCCATGGTTGGCGGAAAGGACGTGCTCAGAAACCCGTACTTTGAGGCAGGCAACCGGAACAAGAGGAGTCTGGCCCTGGATCTGGGCAAACCTGAGAGCCGAGAGATCATGCACAGGCTGGTGGCCAAATCTGACGTCTTCCTCCACAACTTCCGCATGGGAGTGGCGGAGAGGATGGGCATGGATTATGAGACGCTGGCGAAGTACAATCCCCGCCTCATATACGCCCATGCCACGGGCTGGGGGCCCAGGGGGCCGGACAGAGACGATCCGTCAGCTGATTACACGGGCATGGCCAGATCGGGCTTCATGGCTCTAGCGGGAGAGCCGGGCATGGACCCGGTCCCGCTCCAGGGAGGTATTGCGGACCAGTCGGGGGCTGTGATGACGGCTCTGGGGGTCCTGGCCGCTCTTCTGGTGAGGGAGAGGACGGGAGCGGGCCAGAAGGTGGACTCCTCGCTGCTGGGAGCTATGACCTTCCTGGAGGGGCACACCATGGTCTTCTGTACTATGGCCAACATGTGTGGAATTCGCATTGCGCGCAGGACCGCCGGGAATCCGCTGTGGAACCACTACAAATGCGGGGATGGGAGGTGGATCGCCCTGTCCCATCTATCGCCCGACAAGTTCTGGCCGGATGTGTGCAGAGCCATGGGGCTGGAGGCGCTGGAGAAGGACCCGAGGTTTGACTCCATGGACAACCGGACCAAGAACTGCCAGGAGCTCATCGCTATTCTGGACAAGACGTTTGCCAGCAAGACGCGAGACGAGTGGGTCACGGTTTTCAGGGCGAGCGGACTGATCTTCGCCCCCATCAACTCCATCCTGGAGGTGACTCAAGACCCCCAGGTGCTGGCGAATGACTACCTGACTGATTTCGATCATCCCGTCCTGGGCAGAGTCAGGACCGTAGGCTTTCCGGTGACCATGAGCCAGACGCCCTTTTCGATCAGAAGGGAGGCTCCGGAGTTCGGTCAGCACACTGAGGAAATCCTCATGGACGTTGCTGGATATACCTGGGATGACATAGCCCGGTTCCAGGATCGGCAAGTGATCTGATGCCGTTCTGCGAGCCCAACGAAGATCCAGGAACGCTAACCTGGACGGGAGGAGGCAAGTGGAAACCGGTATGGCCATGAGACGGCTGGACGAGATGTACCAGAACCGCAGCGCCAGGGCCAGGGAGCTGAAGAAGGAGGGCAGGACCATCCTGGGGTACCTCTGCTCCCTGACCCCGGTGGAGCTCATACACGCCGCTGGCCTTGTTCCATACAGGATGACCGGGTCGATGACAGATCCGATAACCGAGGTAGGCCGGTGCATGGAGGACAATGCCTGCTCCTTCACGCGGAGCGTCTTTGACCAGGCGCTGAAGCATACACACTCCGTTATCGATGGATATGTGATACCTCATGCTTGCGACAACATCGTCAAGTGCTATGAGATTTGGCCCGAATACGTCCCCCACCAGTACGCCCATTTTGTGAATGTTCCGCACACGCTGTCTGGTGCATCGGTCAAGTTCTTCGAGGCTGAGTTGACCACGTTCCGGAAGAGCCTGGAGTCGTTTATCAAACGGCCGATCAGGGACAAGGACCTGGAAGACTCGGTGCGTGTGTACAACAGGCAGCGGGCTCTGGTGCGCCAGCTCTACGAGCTGCGCAAGTCCGATCCGCCGGCCATCTCGGGAACGGAGATGCTGAAGACGACGGTGACCATCACGGGCCTGCCGGCGGCGGAAGCCAACCACCTCCTGGAGCAGATCATCGCCGAGGTCGAGGCCAGAACCACTGCCCGGCGGGCCCGAAAGGCTCCCAGGGTAATGGTGTACGGAACGGGGAACGACGAAGTCGCTTTCATCGAGATAGTCGAAGGTTGTGGAGGCGACGTGGTCACCGATGATTTCTGCTTCGGAACGCGGACGTTCTGGTTCGAAGTGGATCTGACGGCCAATCCGCTGGAGGGCATAGCCAGGTCATACCTGCAGAACATCAGATGCCCGCGGACTTTCAGGGAAAGCCCGGGGACACACGAGGGGGACCTGGAGAACCGCTTCGGGCACGTGTTCCGGTTCGCCAAAGACTTCCTGGCTGACGGGGTCATCTTATACACCATGAGGTACTGCGACACCCATGCCTTCACGGTTCCGGATCTGGAGGAGTACCTCGCCTCCAAGAATCTGCCTGTCCTGCGCCTGGAAGAGGAGTATCCACTCAGTGCCCGCGAGCGACTGCAGACCAGGGTCCAGGCATTTCTGGAGAGACTGGCAGCGGGGGAGGCGTGATGGAGGGACCTAAGGAGAAGACCACGGCCCGCAAATCAACGGAGACGGCCAAGAAGGTCCGCCCCATGGTCAAGGGACTGTCACAGAGGGCTCACGAGGCCGGGGCCAAAGGATCCCCGGTAGCCTACATGTTCGTGGCCTCTGGCTACGATGACATTCTGACGGCCATGGACATCGCCGTAGTGGGGACCGAGAACTACGCTGGGGTGTGCGCGGCCAAGAGGGATGCCGAGCGGTTCATCTCCAAGGCTGAAGCCGAGGGATACTCTCGGCACCTTTGCACGTATGCCACCTGCGGCCTGGGCTTCGACTGCATGCGGCGCGAACTCGGGGGAGTGCCGCCGCAGGCGCCCGACGGCGGCATGGAGTATCCCACAGTGTTGCTGGGCACCGGTCAGATGAGGTGCGACCCTCGGTATCTGTGGTATCAGGCAGTTCAGCGCTACGTCAGCGCGCCGCTGCACGTAGTGGGTTTGCTCGTTCCACCACTGTACTACACGCACGCGGATTTCCTGCAGCTCAGGGGATACTATCTGGAATACATCACGGCAGAGATGAGGGGTGTGGTCGAGTTCCTGGAGCGAACTACGGGCCGCCGATTGAACTTGGACCGATTGAGCCAGGTCGTCGATCTGAGTGAGCGCACCATCAAGCTCTGGTACGACGCCTATCAGCTGCGCAAAGCCATACCGGCACCCATGCCCACCCAAGACGCCCTGAACACCATGTTCCCGGGCTTCAACATGATGGGTACCCAGGAGGCCTACCATTTCTACCAGGAACTGTATGACGAGATAGCGTACCGAGTGAAGCACGGTATTGGCACTATTCCCGATGAGAAGTACCGCCTGCTCTGGGGGATCAGCCTCCCTCCCTGGCATGCCCTCGACATCTTCAACTACTTCGAGAGCCGGGGGGCGGTGTTTCCCATCGAGGTGACCTATCACCCGCAGCGACCGGTGGACATACCTGCTAATGTCACGGACCCCATAGAGCGGCTGGCCTGGAGATACTGGGACCTGATGACCATGAACTATGAAAGGGCTCAGGCGCGCCGCGTTACCGATCCCTGGGCGGCCTGGTACCTTGAGCTGATCGAGGAGTACAAGCTTGATGGTGTGGTTCTGCACCAGGCCAAGACCTGCCGCACTGTACACACCGGCCAGATACATCAGATCAACCTGCTCAGGAAGCACACGGACAAGCCAGTGCTGCTGCTCGAGGGCGACATCATAGACGCCACGGCGTACAACGAGGCGGAGACAATGGACCGGATAGATGCCTTCATTGAAATGCTCGAGGAGCGCGCAAGACGGTAGGAGGACAGACGAATGGCCAAGGGAGAGATCGTCATAAGCGAGGCCTATTGCTGCGGGTGTGGCCTGTGCCGCAAGTTCTGCGGCCACAACTGCATAACCATGCCCGGGGACAGATTCAATCCTCAGGGATACGTCTTGCCGGCATTCTCTGACCCCGAGAGGTGCAATGGATGCGGCATATGCGGCTGGATGTGCCCTCATGCGGCGATCGAGGTGTACAAATACGTCGAGAGCTCGGCATAGGCCCCTCGGCAGGGGATCTGGTTTGACAAGGACGGAAGGGGGGTTCAGGTGCAGGACAGGGTGCTGATCCAGGGAAACGAAGCAGTGGGTTGGGGGGCTCTGGCCGCGGGCTGCGACGGCTTCTTCGGCTACCCCATAACGCCTCAGAACGAGATCACCGAGTTCTTCGCCAGGGAGATGCCCAAGCGGGGCAAGGTTTTCGTGCAGTCTGAGTCAGAGTTGGGGTCTATCATGATGCTGTACGGAGGCGCAGGCGCGGGCTTCAGGGTCATGACCTCAACGTCCAGCCCCGGGTGGGGGCTGATGCAGGAGGGGATGTCCAACCTGGCGGCGGCAGAGTTGCCGTGCGTTGTCGTCCTGGTGCAGCGAGGGGGCCCGGGACAGGGGAGCATCAGGCATGCGCAGATGGACTACCGAAGCGCGACGCGGGGTGGGGGAGGAGGTGGTTACCGCAACATAGTGCTGGCGCCGGCCTCCGCGCAGGAGGCGCACGACCTGGTGCAACTGGCCTTTCACCTGGCAGACAAGTACTGCAATCCCGTGGTGCTGCTTACCGATGGGATCCTCGGCCAGACAGTCGAGACCGTCGAACTGAACCCCATGGACTTCGGTCCGCTTCCGGAGAAGGACTGGGCAGCGAGGGGAACGGACAGGCAGAAGGATGGGCGGAAGCGCTACGTACACTCGTCTCCTGCCGCGGTTCCGTCAAGGGTGTGCGAAGAGTACATACCGTACCTGGCGCACCTCAATGAGAAGTACCGTGAAGCAGAGAGGACCGAAGTCAGATACGAAGGCTATCGCCTGGAGGGAGCCAGACTGGCGCTGGTGGCGTTTGGATACGTGTCCCGCGTATGCATGGAGGCCGTGGATCGGGCCAGAGCTGAGGGGAGGGAGGTGGGTCTTATCCGCCCCATTACCCTGTGGCCCTTTCCGTACCGGCCCGTCAAGGACGCGGCGTCCGCGGGATGCCGGCTTCTGGTGGTAGAAGACAACCTGGGTCAGATGGAAGAGGATGTGAGACTGGCGGTTGGGGGCCTCGCCGAGATCCGTACCCTGGGCATGCTGGACCGACACCTGCAGGGAGACGGCGGGATGATACTTCCCGGCCGGGTTCTCGAGGAGATCAGGAGACTAACATGAGTGAACTGTCAGGCATGCGGAAGGTCAGAGTAGCCGGACCGGGAAAGCTGCTGGGGCTGCCACTCTACGGGTGCCCGGGATGCCACCACCCTCTGGTAGTGCGGATTCTGGCGGACCTGTTGGAGGAGATGAAACTGGGCGGCATAGCCATCCATGTACCCGGTGTGGGCTGCATCGGCACCGGCTTGGGGCTTGGCGTGGACGTAGTGCACGGCACACATGGCGGAGCGCCGGACATAGCCACCGCCATCAAGCGGCTCTCCCCTGGTTCGTTTGTGTTCACGGTCCAAGGGGATGGCGACTGCGTGGCCATCGGTGCCGGCGCCCTTGTGGGCGCCCTGAGCAGGGCGGAGAAGATCACCATCGTCATGTTGAACAACACCCTCTACGGGACCACCAGCGGCCAGCTGTCGCCTACCACTCTGATAGGGCAGAAAACCACCACCACACCTGACGGTCGCACCGGGGATAATGAGGGGTACCCCATTCATGCCGCCGAGATGGTCGCCGGTTTCAGGGGCGTGGCCTACAGTGCCCGGGGCGCGCTCAACACCCCGGCCAACTATCAGCGTACCAGGAAGTACCTGAAGGCCGCCTTCCAGAAGCAGTTGGATGGCGCCGGCCTGAGCTTCGTGGAGGTGTTGTCAGCCTGCCCTGCCAACTGGCACCTGTCGCCGGTGGAGGCTCTGGAGTGGGTTGAGACCAGGATGATACCGGAGTTCCCTCTGGGCGAATTCAAGAACGTGGAGCGGGCTGGATGAAGGAGGTCATATGCAGGAGAGCACCGCATCCAGGGTCGATCTGATAGTCGCCGGCCTGGGTGGCATGGGAGTATTGGTCGCCGGGAGGCTCCTGGCCAATGCGGCGCTGCCGCACTACCGGCACATATCATGGGTGCCCTCATATGGACATCAGCGTCGGGCCGGCTCATCGGAGTGCACCACCATACTCTCGCAACAGAGGATTGCCTCTCCCATTCTGGACTGGGCAGCCACGGTGATACTGCTGGACGGCTCGCAGTTGAAGCTCTACGAAAGCCGTGTGAGCCCGGGAGGGCTCATGCTGGTGGAGAGTGCTGGGCTGAAGGACAAACCGGACCGGACAGACTTCAGAGTGATGCCCGTATCAGGACTGGAGATAGCCATGAGAATGGGCGGAGTGGTGGTAAACAACCTGATCATGCTTGGTGTGTACATCGAGATGGTGAAGCCTCTTCCGCCTGAGGCGATAGAAATGCGGCTGGAGAGCCAATACGGCAACAACCGGCCCCTGCTCGACCGCAACCTCAAGGCACTCCGGACGGGTCTTGAACTGGGCAGGACCCTGTCAGTCGGGCCGCGGGAGCGCGAAAGGTGAAGTATCGCATCGTTAACGTGGCCTACATGCCCGACGCCCCGGTGCCCGACTATGGCCAGATGCTGCGTCAGTCCGGCTTCGACGTCGAATACACCAAGACCACCTGCACCACCGAAAGCGAGATCATCGCTGCCTGCGCTCAGGCTGACGCCGTAATAGGAGCAGCCACGTACCAGAGATTCTCCAGGGAGGTCATAGAGTCGCTGGCCAGATGCCGTTTGATTGTCAGCATCGGCATTGGCTACGACAACCTCGACCTGACGGCAGCCACTGAGTTCGGCGTGCTGACGGCCAATATCCCGGACTACTGCCTGGAAGAGATGTCTGACCACGCCATGGCGCTCATCCTGGCGTCAACGCGGAAGCTGACCACCCTCAACAGCATGGTCAAGAGAGAGGGCTGGACGACGGATCCAGATCCGAACGCCATGCGCCACGTTTGGCCGGCCATGACGCACCTGCGTGGACAGACGCTGGGGCTGGTGGGACTGGGCAGAATAGCCCAAGCCCTGCTCTCCAAGGCCAAAGGATTCGGCATGCGCTTGATCGCCTGTGATCCTTACGTGGATGGCTCTGCCATGACCCGGCTGGGGGTAGAGAAGGTAGACCTGGACCGACTGCTGGAAGAGTCGGACGTAATCTCGTTGCATGCGCCGCTGACGCCGCAGACCGCCGGCATGTTTGGGCCCAGGGAGTTCGCTAGAATGAAGCCCACAGCGCTCCTGATAAACACGGCCAGGGGCGGCCTCATCGACCACGCGGCCCTGTATCAAGCGCTCGTCGAAGGGAAGCTGGCCGGGGCAGCCATTGATGTGGTTGACACGCTGCCGATCATGCCGAATGACCCTCTTCTGATGATGGAGAATGTGATAGTCACGCCCCACTCGGCGCACGCATCGGTATCATCCATGATGACGCTCCTGAACCGCCCGGGCGAAGAGATAGCCAGGGTGCTCAGGGGCGAATGGCCCATTGGACTATTGAACCCGGCCGCCAAGAAGAAGTACCGCGAAAGGTGGGGATAGGGTATCTGGTGGTGACGAGGGCAGAGAGGATTTCGATGAGATCCGGGTGCAAGGTGGCAGCTGAGCCACTGGGGCGGTCGAAGGACCTCAGCGTGGATGAGCTCGATCTGGCCATCATTACTTACCTGCAGCCGGACGGGCGTGCCACTTTGAGCGAGATGGCCCAGGCATTGGGCGTCCATAGAAACACCGTGAAATGCAGGCTCGGTCGGCTTCTGGACAAGAGGATGCTGGTTGGCGGCCTGCTCATTGACCCGGTTGCCCTTGGTTATCTCGCCCCCACGACGATAGGACTCAGGGTTTCACCAAGTCAGGTCAACGCGGTGTCAGATCGGCTGGCCGCACTTCCACACATCCAGTGGGTCCACTTGTGTCAGGGTACATATGACATCACAGTAACAGGGGCCCGATTTCGCAGTGACGGTGAGCTCTACTCGTTTGTCACAGAGGAGCTGGGACATATACCCGGAATCACCTTCATCGACACCATGAGGAGCACGGGTATCGAGGCCCCACAGTTGGATGGACTGTTGGGCCAGCCAGCACCAGCCTGGTCAGCCTCGCATGACACGGTTTCTGGGCCAAACCAACTGGACGACCAAGAACTGGCCCTCATCAGGGAGCTGGAACGGGATGTAAGGCAGACGGTCGTTGCCCTGGCACAGGCCCTCGGCAGTGATCGCAATACTGTGGCCGAGAGGTTGGGGCGACTCCTCCGCAAAGGCATCGTCAGACCGGTCATGATACCAGATTCGAAGGTGTTGGGGTATCCGATAACAGTGGTCATGGGCACGTCTGTCCTGCCAGGACAGCTTCATGACGTCCGGGACGAGTTGAGGCGTCTGGACAGTCTCCAATACCTGATCACTTGCATGGGGCGCTACAACATCATGGCGTGGTTGAGGTTTCGCGATTGTGATGAATGGAGCGATATGGTGAGGACGAGGTTGGCTGGCATTAGCGGCATAAAGGAAGTCGCCGCTTCAGTGATACTCAAGGAGGTCAAGGGACCTTTCCGGTTCGCGACTTCGCCAGGAGGCGTGAATGGCTAGGAGCCGAATGCTCTGCGCCAGCGGGCGGCTGCCGGCCGTGGCACTGGCACGGCGGGCCGTGCAACAGCCTGCAGGGGCAGAAGGAGCGTGACTATGTCAATGGCAGCCCGGCGGATGACCCTCGTCTCGGCCGTAGAGAAGAACGCCGCCATCAACGGACACAGGGTAGCTGTGGTGTGTCGAGAAGTCCCTTTCACGTATTCCGATGTGAAATCGAATTCAGACCACCTTGCCATGGCCCTCGGGCAGAGGGGCGTCACGAAGGCGACCCGGGTGGCCGTGCTGATGCGGAATTGTCACCGCTACGTCGAGGTCTTCCTGGGGCTTTCGAAGCTTGGGGCAGTAATGGTGCCCCTGAACTGGCGTCTGCAGGCTTCCGAGCTCCTCTATGTTCTCCGGGACTCCGATTCCAGCTTACTCATCCATGCAGGCGATTTTGACGAGACAATTGGGATGTTGCGGGCCCAACTCGATTCCCAGGTGTCGATTCTGAACCTGGCGGATATTGGGCTTGAGTCTGGTGTGGACGGCGCCAAGAGCTCTGGCGTCCCGGCCAACGTCGGGGACGACGATATCGCCGTACAGATGTATACCGCGGCCTTCGGAGGTCGCCCCAGAGGCGCCCAGGTCAGCCACGGAGGGTACATGGCTGAGGCAGCCGCCGTGTGCATGGCCTTGTCCATTGCCGAAGGCGGATCTACCCTGGTCACAGTGCCGCTCTTTCACACGTACGGACTTGAGCTCTCAATCGCGACCTTGGCCAGGGGCGGGAGGTGCGTTTTCGTCGAGCCCTTCGATGCTCAGAGAGCCCTGCGCAACATCGAGCGCGAGGCTGTCTCGGTCCTCTCTTGTGCCGCACCGCATTTCGCGGGACTGCTGGAAGAACTGCAGCGCAGTGGGGGAGATATCAGCTCGTTGAAGACCATAATTGGAGCCAGTGCCTCCAAGGAGGTGAGAGGGATCGTCAGATCCCGGGCGCCAGAAGTGCGGTTTGTGGACGCCATCTACGGACAGACGGAATGCGGGGCAATAGTGACCAGTTGCGATACCGAGGAGGCCGAAGCCACAGGTCATCACTGCGTGGGGCGGCCAACGGTCTTCCACGACGTCAGGGTCTTTGGGGAAGACGACACTGAACTCGTAGCCAGACAGGTAGGAGAGATCGTGGTGCGAGGGCCCAGGGTCATGGTCGGCTACTACAAGCTCCCCGAAATCAACCAGGAGTCGTTTCGCGGCGGCTGGCGCCATACAGGGGACCTGGGCCTGTTTGACGAACTTGGCTACCTTCACTACGTGGGGCGCAAGAACGAGCTCATCAAGAGCGGCATGGAGAACGTGTACCCGGCCGAGGTTGAGGCGGTGCTGGCTGACCACCCTGCTGTGAAGGAGGTGGCCGTGATCGGGGTCCCGGATGAAGAATGGGACGAGGCTGTAACGGCGATCGTTGCGGTGAGGAAGGGTTGTTCGGTTAGTGCCGACGAGTTGATACAGTTCTGCAAACAGCACATGGCCAGCTACAAGAAACCCAAGAATGTGGCGTTCGTCGATGAATTGCCCAGAGACGGTAATGGACAGATCGCGCGCCAGGAGATCAAGGACAGGTATGGCAAGATCTGGGGCTGTGGGGGCGGCAAGCGGTAGCAGGTCCCGTCCGACTGCGCGCCGATGACAAGGGCTCAGCACCATCCGGGAGCCCGCAGGCGGCTGCCGGCCGCCTCACTCTGTTAGAAACCCGTTAGAACTTCTATCCACGTATTGACAGGAGCCGGCTTTGGGCATATAACCCTGCCTCTTGTAACCAGTGAAATCCTGGAGAGGCATCCGGAAGGCAGGTGACTCATGGCTAAGCCCATGGCAATCGTCCGCAGGCTCCCGCTGGTGGTTGGCGTCCTCGTGGCCATCATTCTGGGCCATTGGCGAGGCGCCTCCGCGCCCACCGCAGGCGGAGCGAACTGGATCATGTTGACCGCCGCCCTGCTCATAGGTTTCCTCTACCTGGCCTACCCCAGGAGGGGCGCCTTCCTCTGCTCCGCCGTGGCCCTCACCCTGCTGGCCATCTGGGGCATAGTGGGCGGCCCGGGGCCCATCGGCGACGCATCGAAGCCACTGGCGGACAACCTTCTGGGGTTCGTCTATGGCTTTGGCCTGCTCATGGCCCCGGCGGCCATCATCGTGATCGTCAGAGCCGCCGTCTCCGTGCTGAGATGGGAGACCGGGCTGGCCTGCGGGAGGCACTCAGAGCAGGATACTCCGGCCAGGATCAGGGTGAGCCGCTGACGGCGCCGCCGCTCGCCCGGCGCTGACACTGCCTTCAAGGGGCGGGGATAGCGGCCCGCCCCTGCCGTCAAGACGTCTTTCTGAGGACCAGGGCCGTGATCTCCTGCTCCAGGACCGTCTCCCCCTTCTGGTTCCGCAGGGTGGTCACGAATCGCCCGATGCCGCGGTCGGGCTTGGTACGAGACGGGCGCTTCTCCACGCACTGGCTGGTAGCCACCAGGCGATCGCCGGGCCTGACCGGCAGAGGGAACTTGACCTTCCACTCGTTGCCCCCGATGATAGCCGCCCGGGTCTCAAACCCCTGCGCCAGCGCGGAAGCGATGGCCAGCGTGTAGGTCGCCGGCGCGATCAGGCCGCCGAGAGGAGAGCTCCTGGCTGCCTCCGGATCGGTGTGCATGGGCAGAGGGTCCCACTTCCGGCCGAAGGCCACCAGCTCCTCTTCCTGGACCACGTATTCCTTCGTGGACGTCCACTGCTCGTTCAGAGGTATGTCATCGAAGTAGAGCTCCAACATGCCGGCCATCATGCCTCCTTACCCGGATAGAGTGACCGGGGAGATGGTACCAGCCGGGGAGCCAGCACAGCAAGGCCGGGCCGTGGGGCCCGTCCGGTCGTCGGGAGCCTATGGCCGTCGAGCGCGGACAGGCAGCGCCACCCGGAAGGTGCTGCCTTTCCCCGGCTCGCTCTCTGCCCATGCCTGGCCGCCGTGGGCCAGCACCATCTGCCGGACGATCGCCAGGCCCAGTCCCGCTCCACCATCCTCACGGCTGCGCGACTCCTCCACGCGGTAGAAGCGGTCAAAGACATGAGGCAGGTGCTCCGGGCTGATCCCCTCTCCGGTGTCCGCCACCGATATCAGCACGCTCGGAGAATCGATGCCGTGCGCCAGGTCGCGGTCAATCGCCTTCGCCGAAACGGCGATCCGGCCCCCGGCAGGAGTGTGCCGGACAGCATTGCTCATGAGATTGCCCAGCACCTGGTCGATCCGGGCCACGTCCACCTCCACCCGGGGAAGGCCCGGGGCCAGGTCCGAGGCCAGCTCGATTCCCTTTCCCCTGGCCGGAGCGGCAAAGGCCATGAGACCCCGCCGCACCACATCAGCCACGTCGGCTGAGGCCATCTGCAGCCTGAGCCGGCCTGATTCCGCCAGGGACAGGTCTCCCAGGTCGGCAGTCAGCCGGGTGAGAAGGGCCGTCTGCTCCTTGATGGCGTCCAGGTGCTGGCGGTCAGCCGGGAAGACGCCGTCCTGAATGCCGTCCACGGTGCCTTCGATCACCGTCAGGGGTGTGCGCAGCTCATGGCTGATGTCGGCGATCATGCGGCGCCTCTCGGCCTCTGCCGCCTCCAGGCTGCCCGCCATGGCGTTGAACGAGCCGCCCAGGTCGCCCAGCTCGTCCTTCGAGCGAATGTTGACGCGATAGGAGAGGTTGCCTCCGGCCACCTCCCGGGCGGCATGGTTGAGCAGCTTGACCGGCCGCACGATCTGCCGTATGAGGATGAGGCCCAGGGCCAGGGCCACCACTCCGGCGATGACTGCCACCACGATCAGCCAGCGGTTGGTCCGGTCGAGAAAGTCCTGTTCGCCGGATGCCACCGGCTGCTGTTGGTGCGACTCTCCTCCGTGCCCAAACCCTCTTCCACCCCGGGCATCCCCGGAGAACAGATAGATCTCACCGACGTCCAGGCCCGAGGCCGCCACCACCGTTCCGCCGCTGAGCCCCAGATCGCTGGCTGACTGCCCCAGCCAGTCCTGGCCGGTGTCACCCACCACAATTCCCTGGCTGTCCGTCACTACCAGCCGCTCGCTCGAAGAACGCAGCAGGTCGGCCAGCACCTCGTCGATGCCACTCCAGCCCCGGTCCCGCTGATAGAAGGCGCCCAGCACGCTGGCCGCGCTCTGCACGTAGTTCTGGTCCGATTGAGACGCATACCGGCGGAATTCGCTGGATGTGCCGGCATTGGCCAGATACGCCATCAGCCCCACCGAGACGATCACGACCACCAGCAGGGCTCCGGCCAGCTTCCAGTTCAGGCTACGCATCACGGTCTTCTCCCAGCTTGTAGCCCACGCCGTAGACCGTGATCACGTACCTGGGATGCTCCGGATCCGGCTCAATCTTCTTGCGCAGGTTCTTCACGTGGCTGTCGATGGTGCGCTCATACCCCTCATAGGCCTCACCCTGGATACGGTCGAGCAGCTGCATCCGGCTGAAGACGCGTCCCGGATTCTCCAGGAGGGCCCGGAGAAGCTCGAACTCGGTGGCCGTCAGGTCCACCCTTCGGTCACCGACATGGACGGCGCGTTTCGGCACGTCTACGGACAGGTCCCCGGCCCTCAACACCGCCTGCGGCTCCCTGCCCGCGCGATACCGCCTGAGCACCGCCCTGACTCTCACCACCACCTCCTTGGGATCAAACGGCTTGCTCACGTAGTCATCTGCCCCCAGCTCCAGGCCAACGATCTTGTCGGCCGTCTCATCCCGCGCCGTGAGCATGATTATGGGCACGTCCGACTCTTTTCGAAGTGCGCGGCACACGTCCCAGCCCGAAATCTCGGGCAGCATGAGGTCCAGGATGACCAGGTCGGGGCGTTCCCGCCGGGCCACCTCCAGCGCCGATCGGCCATCGTAGGCGGCTACCACCCGGTAGCCATCCCTTTCCAGGTAGGCCCTGAGGATCTCCACGATCCTTCGCTCGTCATCTACCACCAGGATTGTATCCGGCATGATTCCCCCTGCACGGCCTATGGGCCCATCATAACGCCGCGTTTGCCGGCCGTAAATGGGGCAGGCGGAGCTAAGCCGCCTGCCCCGGTGTTCCGCGACGATTCAGCTACGTGCCAGCCACCAGATGCTGGCGAGCCCTGGTCTGGTCCCGATCCCCGTCGCCAGTCTGATCACACGCCCGTGTTCTCAGCTGGTCCTGAGTGCAGTCGCCACCGGCCCAGGTCTGGTCGCCCGCCTGCGCCTGAGAATGCTCCCGAACCCGGGTGCCTTCCCGGGTAGAGGACTGGTTCTGGTTGTCCTCACCGGCCGCCCGGCAGCCCTCGGTCCTGGCCTGGACCTGGCACTTCGCCACGCCGTCGCAGGAGCCGTCCCGGGCCCTCACCTGGTCCCGGCTGCAATCGCCGGCACAGGCGCAGGTCCCAGCGCCGTCTCCCCTGGCCGCGCCCGCATCAGACACGCTGGCGGCTACCACCACCGGCACGGCGATGGCGATGATCACGGCCAGGACCGCGGCTATGATCTTGAACTTCATGGTGTCACCTCCTTCCCCTTCAGTTTCGATCTTCCTCCATCAGCTTACGCCCCTGTTTTGGAGGAATTATGGAGAACTGATGGCTGTCTCATGTGAGAAGCCCTGGGGAAGCGGATGGCCATCAAGGCCCGAACCTTCGGAGCGGAGGTGGGCCACGCTGGTGCCTTACACCGGAACGGCCTCGGCCGGCAACGGATCGGTGAAAGCAGCCTGGAGCTCCAGCCCGTCCAGGGTCTCCTTCGCCAGCAGCCTTTCGGTGACGTGCATCAGCCGCGCCTTGTTCTCCACCAGTATGCGACGGGCCACCTGGTGGGCGCTGTCCATGATCCGGTTGACTTCGTCGTCAATGCGCCGGGCAGTCTCTTCGCTGTAGTCCTTCTCCTTGGGCGGGCCGAACCCGAGATAGGCCGAGGCCACCTCCTGGCCGAAGGTCCGCAGGCCCAGCCTGTCACTCATGCCATAGTCCGTGACCATCTTCAGGGCCAGGGCGGTAGCCTGCTTTATGTCGCTGTGGGGGCCGGTGGACACCTCCCCGAACATCATCTCTTCGGCGCTGTGCCCGGCCAGCAGGGTGGCCATGGTCTGCTGGAACTGGGAGACGGTGCGGAAGTAGCGGTCCTCGGTCAGCAGCCGCGTGTATCCGCCCATGGAGCCCCGGGCCACGATGGATATCTTGTGCACCGGGTCAACCTCCGGCAGCATGTAGGCCACCAGGGCGTGCCCCGCTTCATGGTAGGCCGTCCTCTCCTTGTCTTTCTGGTTCACCCTGATGCTCTTCCGTTCAGGGCCGGCTACGATGCGATCGATGGCGTCGTCGAGCTCCGTCACGCCGATGGCCTTCAGGTCGCGCCTCACGGCCAGGATGGCCGCCTCATTCATCAGGTCGGCCAGGTCGGCCCCGCTGAAGCCATGGGTCTGTCTGGCGATGGTCCCCAAATCCACCGACGGCTCCATCGGCTTTCCCTGGGCGTGTATCTTGAGGATGGCGGCCCTCCCGGCGGTGTCCGGCAGGTCCAGAGTGACCCGGCGGTCGAAGCGCCCCGGCCGCAGCAGCGCCGGGTCCAGCACATCAGGGCGGTTGGTGGCCGCCAGCACGATCACCCCGATGTTGGGATCGAAGCCATCCATCTCCGTCAGGATCTGGTTCAGCGTCTGCTCCCTCTCCTCATGGCTGCCGGGCACACCGCCGGCCCGCTGTCGCCCCACCGCGTCTATCTCGTCGATGAAGACGATGCAGGGCGCATTCTTCTTGGCCTCCCCGAAGAGGTCGCGCACCCTGGAGGCGCCTACGCCCACGAACAGCTCCACGAACTCGCTGCCGCTGACACTGAAGAAGGGCACGCTGGCCTCGCCGGCCACGGCCCGGGCCAGAAGGGTCTTCCCGGTGCCCGGCGGCCCCACCAGCAGGACCCCCCTGGGGACCTTGGCGCCCAGCGCCTGGAACTTGCTCCGGTCCCGCATGAAGTCCACGATCTCTATCAGGTCCTGCTTGGCCTCTTCCGATCCGGCCACATCGGCGAAGGTGACAGAGGGCTTGGCCGCGATCTGCAGCCGGGCCCGGCTGCGCCCGAAGCTGAAGGCCTGGTTCTGAACGTTGCGGCCGGACCGCAGCAGGAAGTAGGCGACACCGACAATCAGCAGGAGCGGCAGCACAATCGAGAGTATGGCCAGCCAGGAGCCGCTGTTGGACACGGCGCTGGTGGAGAAATCCGGGGGCGGCACGAAGCCGAGCTCCTGCAGGTCATTGAGCTTGAGCGCGTCGATGTTGGTCACCAGCTGCTCGCCACTGTGGACGAGCACCTGGTTGCCATCGACGTCCGTCACGAACAGCGTCTGGTTCTCAGCCACCACGGCCGTCATGGTCATCGTGCCAGTGTTGCCATCGCTGTTCGCCTTCTGGATGTGGCCGCCCTGGGACAGGGAGATGGCCTGGCTCAGCGGGATCTGCGTGCCCGACGGGGTGGTGGGCACAACGCAGGACAGCAGGCTCATGATGCCCGCCGCCACCACTGCGGCCAGAAGCCGGCGCGCGCCCAACCCCGGCATGCCCCCGCCGGACCGCCTTGATACGCCCAGGAATCCGCTCATGTGATCCCCGTCCCAGCCGATTCTGGCAGCGACGGGCCGCCGGTACTATTAGCAGTCTTACCTGCCCGCACCTTGTGGAGAATACGTGGTCGGCGCCGCGCCCGGCGGCACCCGGGGGAGGCCCGGCCTTTCCCTGTGCCCTCCGTGGTGAGAGAATAGGGGATGCGGACGGCGGACCGCGCATGGAGGTGCTTTCATGATAGAGCTGCCCGAGGCCGTCAACCTGGCCAAACAGATGAATGAGACCGTGCAGGGCCGGCGGATCTCCAGTGTGACCGCGGCGCACACCCCCCACCGGATGGCCTGGTACTACGGAAACCAGTCGGACTACTCCGGCCTGCTGGTGCGCCAGAGCGTGGGCCCGGCAAAGGCCCTCGGCGCCATGGTAGAGGTAGAGGCCGGGGGCGCCCGGATACTCTTCAGCGAGGGGGTGGGAGCCCGCTTTCACGACCGCGGCCAGCCGCGCCCCGCCAGGCACCAGCTGCTGATCGAGTTCGACGATGGCTGCGCCCTGAGTTTCTCAGTCCAGATGTATGGCGGCCTGGGGGCCTTTCCCGAGGGAGGGCTGGACAATCCGTACTACGCGGTGGCCGGAGAAAAGCCTTCGCCGCTCTCCCCCGCTTTCGACAGCGACTGGTTCAACGGCCTGGCCCAGAGAGACGATGCGCAGAAGCTGAGCCTGAAAGCGCTGCTGGCCACCAAGCAGAGGATACCCGGGCTCGGCAACGGTGTCCTTCAGGACATCCTCTTCAACGCCAGGATGCACCCCAAGCGCAAGGTGAGCGCCCTGTCCGAAGCGGACCGGGCGGCGCTTTTCCGGTCCGTGAAGACCACGCTGTCGGCCATGGCCGCAGGCGGCGGCCGGGACACTGAGCCGGACCTGTTCGGCCACCCCGGAGGATACCGGACCATACTCAGCAAGAGCACCGCCGGCAGGCCCTGCCCGTCCTGCGGTGGAGCCATTAAGAAGGAAGCTTACATGGGCGGCGCCGTCTACTATTGCCCGAAGTGCCAGCTCCTGTAGACATCAAGCCGCGGGCTGGCGCCACCTCCACCCAGACGGCTGTTGGGCGCCAGGCGCCGCGCCACCGTGGCAGAGGGCGCCTGCATGGGCGCCCCGCCGGCAGGCCCGGGCTGGTGCACCGGCCGGCGCCACTGCTGCCTAATCCAGGCTCTCGGACACCAGCACGTTGGCGAACACCTGCCAGGCCAGCAGCGCCTTGGCTGTGAGGCTGAGCATGATGTAGGCCTTCTCCCCGAACAGGTAGTCCCGCCAGGGGCCCACCTTCCGGTACTGCAGCACCATGTTGACGGCAAAGCAGTTGAAGAAGACGAACAGCGAAACGATGATCCCGTAGACGAACCCCGGCGGCGAGGCGTCGACGCCCGGGGCCACCACGTATACCACGATGGCGACCCAGGGGATGATGCCGGCAAAGCAGCCGAACCAGTAGGAGAGCCAGTTGGGCTTCCCCGGCTCCTCGTACTTCTCCATCAGCAGCCCGAAGAGGATCATGCAGGCGTTGATGCCGAAGATGCTCAGCAGGGCGGCGATGTCGCTGATGCCGCAGATCTGGGCGATGAGCACGATCATGATGGAGGAGCTGAAGAAATACTCGATCCAGCGCCCGTAGTTGCGGTTCTGCAGCAGGTTGCGCTTGTACCAGCCGAAGGCCGGACCGGCGATGATGAGCAGCGCCGCGGCCGAGATGGCCAGAAAGGCGAAGACCCCCCACCCGGTTGGTATGTCAAACAGGTGGTGGATCCCGGGCTCGCCGACCCCCGGCGGGCCTTCCATGAACGTGCCGATTACGGGTAGCGAGAAGTCATTGGTCAGCACCGCGACTGCGGCGGCCTGTGCGGCGAGGATCAGCCCGACGGCGATGTTCCAGATGCGCAGTCCGTTGAGCCGGCGTTCCGTGGATGCGTCAGCGGCCATGTTGAGCCTCCTCTCACTATGATTCCCGACCTCTGACAAATCAGGATAACGCATGCGACCCGCGCGCACAAGAGGATCCCCAGCAGGCCAACACGGGCTGAACGGGTCCGGCCGCGATCAGGGGGCCCGTGGAGGTCTGGCAGCCATCAGACGGGCGGCCCCGAGGGCCTGGCTGCGATCAGGCGGCTGCGGCGAGCGCCGGTTTGCGCTCAGGGAGGGCGGCCCCGAGGGCCGGGCCGGAGACCTCCCAGAGGCCGAGCCCACCGGCCCTGGCTTCGTCCTCCATCCGGTCCAGCAGATCCTGGTGCTTGACGTCGGGCGGGTACGAGCGGGACCGGGCGTAGCCCAGGCGCACCAGTTCGGCGTTGACCATGACGCCATCGCTCCAGACGTACCGCAGGAGGCGCCCGTAGTCGTCGCGGTCCCGGACGTCTTTCTCCAGCACCACCACCCTGCCCTCCACCATCTCCCGATTCCTGTCCGTGGCCTCGACGGAAAGGGGCTCCTCCGGCAGCTCCGGGGCATCAATGCCAATGTAGCGCACCCTGGCGCCGCCCTCGATCACAATAGTATCCCCGTCGATGACCCGAACTACGGTCACCGAGTCCCCCACACCTCCGCTGCCCGGGCCATCCTCATCCTCCAAGGTGCAGGCCGGGGCCTGCAACCCCAGGGCCAGCACGCTGGCGATGAGCAGCAGGGCGCTGGCCCGGAGCCAGGGCTTGAGATAGTCCCCCGCGCCTATTTCTTGAGGGCCTTCTCCAGGATGCCCTTGACTCCATCTCCGCCCTTGCCCTGGACGAAGGACAGGATGACCGGTATGAACTTCCCTATCATGCCCCCATCCATGCCCAGCTTCGAGAACCCGCCGGCCAGGCCGGACAGAGAGCCCAGACCGCCGGGCAGGACGGACAGGACCTTTCCCAGGCCGCCTGGCGGCTGCCCGCCCTCGGGCGCGGCGCTCACCAGGCCATCAACCCCCGGCACCGCTGCCGCCACCTTGGCGAAGTCATCGCCTCCCAGCTTCTCTTTCGCGTGTTTGAACAGCAACCCCGCTCCGCCCTTTGCCTGCTCCTCCGTCACCCCCAGGTTCTTGGTCAACTGGTCGATCAACTCCATCACACACCTCCCAACTCCCTCTATTCTATCGCCGGCTGCGCCGGATTGCGAGAGGGCGCCGGCCAGGGAGCGCCAGATTACTTTTGCGGCGTCAGCGGGTATTATGGTAAGTGGGGGTGTAGACTGGACACCATTCTGGCGCTCATCATCGGGATCGGCCTCAGCGCCGCCTGCGGCTTCCGCGTCTTCTTGCCGCTGCTGGGGGTGAGCATTGCCGCCCTGTCGGGCCACCTGACTCTTTTCTCCGGGTTCGAGTGGATGGGCACCTGGCCGGCGGTCATCGCCTTCGGGACCGCCACCGTGCTGGAGATCGCCGCCTATTACATCCCGTGGGTGGACAACCTGATGGACACCGTGAGCACCCCGGCCGCCGTCGCGGCCGGCATCATCGCTACGGCTTCCGTATTTGGGGACGTCTCGCCATTCCTGAGGTGGTCGATGGCCATCATCGCCGGGGGCGGGCTGGCCACGGTCATCCAGGGCGGCACCGTGGCGGCACGCGCCATCTCGTCGGGGGGCACGGGAGGCCTGGCCAACTCCACCATCTCCACCATGGAGCTGGCGGCCGCGGCCATCATCACGCTGCTGGCGCTGCTGGTGCCCATCGCCTGCCTGCTGCTGGTGGCCTTCATCACCTACAGGATGGTGAGGAAGGTAATACAATGGCGACGCTCCCGGCAGGCCGAGCCCAGGTAGGGCTTCGCGCCGGCCCGCCGGCGGGGCCGGCGGTGGCCTCATGCCAGCGGCCCGGGGGCCAGTGATAGAACGAAATCGAGGGACGTGGAAATGCTTCAGATGTCTTCAGGCGGCCAACCGGGCAAGCGCAACGTTTCAGCCGGCCGCCGCCGCAAACCGCAGGCGGCGCCGCCCGGCGGGCGGGAACGTGCCGAAGCCCCCCGGCGTGAACAGGGCTCCGGCGGAAAGGGCGGGACCGGAGGAGGGACCGGACCGGGCTCGGGCTTCGGCGGCGGCAGCAACCTGAGGCTCCCCACCGGCAAGGGCTGCATGTCAGGCGGCGCGATCGCCGTAGTGCTGGTCATCGTGCTCATCATCTTCGCCGTCCGGGGCTGCGGCGGCCTGGGCACCGAGGACGGGTTGTTCACGGGCCAGATCGCCCAGGTCTCCTCCGCCGGCGACTTCATCACCGACTATCCGGACGTAACCGATGACCTGCCGGGCAAGGCCGGCCAGACCTGGCTGGTCATGCTCTACCAGGATGCCGACGACAAGGTGCTCGAAAAGGACATCTACCTGGACCTGAACGAGGCGGAGAAGGCCGGGACCTCCGACCGCGTCAAGGTGGTGGCGCAGGTGGACCGCTTCGCCGGGGCCTACAGCGCCGACGGCGATTGGACCGGGACCAAGCGCTTCCTGATAACGCAGGACGACGACCTGGGCCGGGTCAGCTCCCAGGAGGTGGCCGACCTGGGCGAGGTCAACATGGCATCGGGCCAGACCCTGGCCGATTTCGCCACCTGGGCCATCCGGACGTACCCCGCCGACAAGCACGTGCTGATACTCTCTGACCATGGCATGGGATGGCCCGGAGGCTGGACGGATCCGGTCCCCAAAGGGACGGCCGACGCCTCCGTCCCGATGCAGGCCCGGCTGGGCGATGTGCTGTACATGAGCGAGATGGATGACGCCCTGGCCCAGGTCAGAAGCCAGACCGGCCTGGATAAGTTCGAGATGATCGGCCTGGACGCCTGCCTCATGGGGCAGCTGGAGGTCTTCACCGCCCTGGAGCCGCATGCCCGGTATGCTATCGCCTCCGAGGAGACGGAGCCCGCACTGGGATGGGCCTACACCGACTTCCTCCAGGCCCTCAATGATGACCCCGACATGGGCGGGGCCGAGCTCTCCCAGCGGGTGGTCAAGGGCTACATACAGGCTGACCAGACCATCCTCGACGATGGGGCCCGGGCCGAGATGCTGAACCGCGGCTCGCCGTTCGGGGGGCTGTATGGCGACTCCGCCCAGGTATCGTCCCAGCAGCTGGCCCGCGAGATGGGGCAGAGCAGCACGCTGACGGCGGTGGACCTGTCCAGAGTGCCCCAGCTCAACGCCAGCCTGAACAAGCTGGCCTACGCCTTCCAGGCTGCCGACCAGAAGGCCCTGGCCAGCCACCGCAGCTACGCCCAGAGCTTCACCAGTGTCTTCGGCAGCCAGGTGCCGCCATCCTACATCGATCTGGGCCACTTCCTGCAGCTGGCCCGGCAGAAGGCGGCCACGCCCGCGGTCAGCCAGGCCATCGACGGCGTGCTGGCGGCCGTAGACCAGACGGTGATCGCCGAGAAGCACGGCCCCCAGAAGCCCGGCGCCACGGGCATATCCATCTACTTCCCCAACTCCCAGCTCTATCAGAACCCGGTCACCGGAGCGCAGTCCTACACCGCCATCGCCGACCGCTTCGCCAGCCTGTCGCTCTGGGATGACTTCCTGGCCTATCACTATGCCAACCAGGCGTTCACGGAGGCCGACGCCCGGCCCGTGGTGCCGCCGGCGGGCTCCGTCCGCTCCCCGGCCGCCGGCGCCATCACCATCTCCACTGTGTCCGCCTCCAGCCAGACGGTAGCTCCAGGGGAGACGGTGACCCTCTCCGCCGACATCGACGGGGAGAATATCGGCCACATCTACCTCTCGGTGGGCTTCTACGACCAGGCCACCAACTCCGTCTCCATCGTTGACCAGGACTTCCTGGAAAGCTCCGGGACCCGCGTGGTCGACGGGGTCTACTACCCCGACTGGGGCCAGGGGGAGTTCACCCTGACCTTCGACTGGGAGCCGGTGGTCTTCTCCATCAGCGACGGAGAGACCACGGCCGAGGCCCTGTTCCAGCCGGAGGATTACGGCCGCACCGCCGAGGAGGCCATCTATGCGGTGGACGGCATATACACCTTCGCCGGGAGCGGTGAGAAGCTGGCCGCCCGGGCGTACTTCATTGACGGGGTGATGCGCCAAGCCTACGGCTTCACCGGAGAAAGCGAGGCCAGCGCCCCGCGCGAGATTACACCGGCCACCGGCGACCGGTTCACGGTGCTGGAGCAGTGGCTGGACCTGGACGGCAGCGGGCGGGTGACCGGCACCACGACGGAGGAAGGGGAAACCCTGACCTTCGGCAACGAGATGCTCACCATGAAGACTCTGGATGCCGCGGCCGGCGAGTACGTGGTCGGCTTTGTGGTGGAGGACCTGGACGGCCAGCGGCAGCAGGCCTTCACCCGGATCAGCGTCACGTAGCCCGGGGCGGACGCATGATCTTTCAATCACGCCTGGCCGACGGGTGGCTCTGGGCCTGCTCGAGGGTGGCCGGCTTCAACGTGAACGGCTTCCAGACGCCGTTCGGGACTATAATACACACCGGGATCGACCTGGCAGCACAACAGGGCCAGGCCCTCCTGGCACACGAGCTGGCGCACCAGGAGCAGATGAGGCGCCTGGGGCTGCTGAGGTTCTATGCCACCTATATGCGGCAGTGGAAGCAGTACGGGTATGGCCGCATGCCGCTGGAGGAGGAGGCGCGCCGGGCGCAGTCCCGGGCCGCCGCCCACGAGGACGCCGCAACGGAGAGGCCGGGCGGCGCGAAGCCCGGGCTTCGCGGTGAAGCCGGTACAGTGAGGAGGCGATGATGAAAGCACTGGTCGTTGGCGGGGCCGGATCCACCGGGCCCCTCATAGTACAGGGCCTGCTGCAGCGAGGCTACCAGGTCTCGGTACTGCATCGCGGGATTCACGAGACGGAGCTGCCACCGGACGTGGAGCACATCCACGGCGACCCGCACTGGCGCCAGGGGCTGGAGGCGGCCCTGGAGGAACGCCGCTTCGACCTGGCCGTGGCCGTCTATGGAAGGCTCAGGCTGGTGGCCGAGGCCCTCTCCGGCCGCACCGACAGGTTGATATCGGTAGGCGGAGCGCTGGCGGTATACAAGGGCTGGATGAGGGTCACGGAGGAGCACCCGTGGGATGCCATGGAGGAATCGCACGTGCCTGTGGGCGAAGACGATGCGCTGGCCTCGGCGCCGGGAGTGGACCACTTCTCAGAGCAGGTGCGCGACTCCGAGAGGGCGGTCATGCAGGCCCACGCCGAGGGACGCTACAGCGCCACCCATTTCCGCTACCCCATTGTCTACGGGCCCCGCCACATAGGGGCGCCGGAGTGGAGCATCATCCGGCGCGTCCGTGACGGTCGGACGCGCATCATCCTCCCCGGTGGCGGGATGGCCCTGCTCTCCCGGGGCTACGCTGCCAACATCGCCCACGGGCTGATGCTGGCCGTGGACCGGCCGGAGGCCTGCGCCGGCCGTACCTACAACATCGCCGACAACCGGGTGCTCTACAACCGGGAGTGGGCCCGCATGGTGGCCGGCATCCTCGGCTGGGAATTCGATTTCGTGGAGATACCCTTCGACATGCTGCCCCGGGCCTTCCGCGCCGCCCCCACGCAGACGCTCTTCCGCTGGCACCGGGTCATGGACACCTCCCGCATCAAGGCGGAGCTGGGGTACCGGGATGCCACGCCCGTGGAGAGGGCGCTGGAAGAGACGGTGCGGTGGTACACCGAGCAGCCGCTGCCGCCCGGCGGGGAGGTGGAGCAGAACCTGGGCGACCCCTTCGACTACGAGGCGGAAGACCAGGTCATGCAGATGTACGAGTCCGGCAGCCGGGCGCTCCGGGAGCAGCTGCAGGCCGGTCCGGCGGCCCGGGTGCTGTGGCGTCATCCCTACCCCCACCCCAAGAAGCCGGGGGACCTGCGCTAACGCGGTTGACAACGATTTGTACCTCGACAGCGAGAGGATCGGAGGGGCCATGATCCAGCTAATGGAGTTCCGGGAGGTGCCGCCGGCCTGAAGCTGATACAATGACTACCGGGGGCACCGCAGGAGGGACCAGGGATGAAGTGGTATAGGAACATCGGCAGGCTGGGCGTCTTCGACGGGCCGGGGAAGCCGGACGAGAGCGGCGGGGCCCTGCGCGTGGAGCAGATCGTGCACGGCGGGCTCTCCTGGATCAACGTGGAGAGGCCGACCCGCCGCGAGCTCGACTACCTGCTGGCCGAGTTCGGCTTCCACTCCCTGGACCTGGACGACTGCCTCAGCCGCATCCAGCGGCCCAAGATAGACGAGTACGAAGAGTACCTCTTCATCGTCTTCCACTTCCCGCTGTTCCGGAAGGAGGCCGGGCTGACAGTAGCCAGCCAGGTGAACGTCTTCATTGGTGACAACTACGTGGTCACCGTCCACGACGGAGTCCTCAAGCCCCTGCTGAGGCTCTTCTCCGATTGCCAGGCCAGCGAGCCCGCGCGCGAAGCGAACATGAAGAGCCCCGGGTACCTGCTGTACCGCATCACGGACACGCTGGTGGACTACTGCCTGCCCATAGCTAACAAGATCATGCAGAACCTGGAGATCGCCGAGGAAGACATCTTCGACATGCGAAAGTCGGGCAAGGTGGTCCGGGACCTCTCGCTCCTGCGGCGCGATATCATTTCCAACCGCCGGGTGATCTGGTCCATGAAGGCCGTCATCGGCAGCCTGGAGCACAAGACCGAGCGCTACACTACCGAGGACCTGCAGGCCTTCTGGGGAGACGTGCTGGACCACGTGGACAAGACCTGGGATACCCTGGACGAGTGCAAGGAGATCATCGAGGGCTTGCACACTGCCCAAGAGTCAGTCGCCTCCCATCACACCAACGAAACCATCCGCATCCTGACCGTCATCACCACCACCATGATGCCCCTGACGCTGGTGGCCAGCGTCTACGGGATGAACATCGCCCTGCCCAAGATCGGGCACGAAAGCAGCCTGGTTTCCTTCGCCGTCATCATATCGATCATGCTGGCGGCCATAGTCGCCATGCTGGTCTTCTTCCGCAGCCGCCGCTGGATCTGAGGGGCGCGCCGCAGGAAGGAGCGGCCCGTCCAAGAGCTGGCTGCCCTCCTCTGCGGGACGCTGCCGGTTCGCGATCCCGCGGGCTACCAGGCCGGGGTCAACTCACCTGAAGGGCTGCGCCAGTAGGGCATCCATCCCAGCGCCAGCAGCTTCACCGAGACGTCCTTCCTGGCCGGGCTCACCCGCACCTGCTCCAGCTGCTCTGTCTGGGGGTCCATGCTGGATGACAGCTTGTCCATGTCGGCCTTGAAGTCGGCCTCAAGCTGCTTCAGCCTCTCCTGCAGGGCCTCCGCCGTATCCTCCGCGCGGCCCACGTCCCTGGACTCCTTGCTGGCGCGGCTTATGCCGCCCAGGGTGGACTTGGCCCCGCTGGTACCCTTGCGGCCCATGAAGCCGCCGAGGATGGTGGCCCCGAAAGACAGCGCCGTCTGCACCTTCTGGTTCCGGGCCTGGTCCTTCTCCCGTTCCACGGTGGCCCTGGCGCGGCGCACCCGTTCCTCCAGGGTGGCGATCTTCGGGGCGTACTTCTGCCTCAGCTGGTCCGCCTGCGCATCGCGCCGCTCCCGGAAATGCTGCTGCAGCCTTATCCTGAAGTCTCTTTCGGACTCGCCGGCCGCCGAGGACTCCTTCGTGCTGGGGCTCTTCCACAGCTCCAGCTGCTGGCTCCGCGCCAGCCAGGCGGCGAACTCCTTGCTCCAGTAGCTGTAGCTCTCCACCTTCGCGGCAATGGAAGGCAGGCTATCATAGACGGCCGGCTCCACCGGGGACGGCCCCAGGGCCTTCACGTCGAGATCGGCCTCCGCGGCGCTCTGCCAGTCGATGGCCACCGGCCCGTCGGTCACGGCCGCCCGGCACACCACGTTCTTGATAGTGTTGACCCCGGCTTTGACGCTTCTGAAGTGGACTTCGCCGGCGCCGATGACCTCCGGCCGGTAGACCAGGGATTGCCCGGCCGGCCGGCTCGGGCGCACCGGAACGAAGT
This sequence comes from uncultured Dehalococcoidia bacterium, assembly GCA_964423835.1. GTDB lineage: Bacteria > Chloroflexota > Dehalococcoidia > UBA2247 > RBG-13-53-26 > JAFGCL01. The sequence continues at coordinate 46,707 of CAYRGJ010000024.1, forward strand.
ACTGCGGCACCCGGGGCGGCAGCACGGGCCGGGTGCCAGGCGCACCGGCAGGGGTGGGCGGGGACGGCGCGGCAACTGGCCCGGGAGGTGGCGCCGCCGGCGGGACCGCTGCGGGCACCGGGGCCGCGGCAGGAGGCGCGACAGCTGGCGTCCCGGCCACCGGGGAGGGCGGGACCGGAGCGGGCGCCGCACCGGCAGGGCCGGGATGCGCCGCCGGAGGCGCGGGAGGAAACGCCGGCGCCCCGGGCGCCACCCCAGGGGTGAGGGATGCCTGCGCCAGCTCCACCGCGGGTGGTCCGGCCAGGGCCGCCTTGACCGGGTCCATCAGTTGCTTGATCTGGCTGCGCGTCAGAGGGCCGCGCAGGTAGGACATCGCCCACCGGGTTTCGAAGACCAGCGGCGCGTCGTCATGGACGTTGTTCATCAGGAAGATGCGGTTGGACAGGCCCGCCAGGGTCTGCTCCATACCCTGGCGGTCCCAGGCCACCCCGTTGGTGGCCGCCACGCCCTCGAGCCCTTCCAGGACGCGGGCCTTGTCCCGCTCCGTCTGCAGCCGGCCGATGAACCACGTCCCGGTATTGGACAGGCCCTTGTAGTCCAGGTCCACCGGGTTCTGCGTGGCCAGCATCAGGCCTACGCCGTAGGCCCTGGCCTGTTTCAGCAGGGTCAGCAGGGGTGTCTTGGAGGGCGGGTTGGCCACCGGCGGAAAGAAGCCGAAGATCTCGTCCATGTAGATGATGGCCCGCAGGCTGGTGGTGCCGGACAGGGTGCGCATCCATCCCAGCACCTGGTTGAGCAGCAGGGACACGAAGAACATCCGCTCCGAATCGGAGAGGTGCGCGATGTAGAACACCGCCGTCCGGGGCCTTCCCTCGGGCGTGTAGAGGATGGAGCTGATGTCCAGCGGCTCCCCCTCGAGCCACGTGCTGAACCCCGGCGCCGCCAGCAGGTTGTTCAGGGACAGCGCCAGCGCGAACCTGTCCTTGGAAGGGTAGAAGGACTCCAGGTCCATGACGCCGACCTTGTTCATCGGCGGCGTCTGGATCTGCTGGATCAGGCTGGCGATGTCCACATCCCGCCCCTCCCTCCAGGCCCTGTCCAGCAGCGTGGAGATCAGGATGTGCTCCCGGCTCTTTATGGGATCGGCCTCGATCCCGATGATGCCCAGCAGGCTGGTGGCGGTGGTGTTGATCCGTTCGCGCAGCAGCTCCTCGTCTTCCAGGACCGGCGGCGGCGGAGCAGCGAAGGACTTCAGGATGGAGACCGGGATGCCGGCCGTGCTCCCCGGGGTGTAGATGGCGTAGCTCGTGGACTGGCGCAGCCTCCTGATGCGCTCCCCGCTCTCCCCCCAGGACGCCAGCCCGTTCCTCCAGGTGTCCGCCTGCTTGGCGGCGTAGTCCTCCACGGACATCCCCTTCTTGAGCGCGTCCTCCTGGTTGACCCAGGGCAGGAAGTCGGCGGCGCTGAGGTCGGGGAAGGTCAGCAGCAGATTGGTGAGGTCCCCCTTCGGGTCGATAGCGATGGACGGTATGCCATCCATCCCGGCTTCCTCCAGGACCGAGATGCAGAGCCCGGTCTTGCCGCTGCCGGTCATCCCCACGCAGACGGCATGCGTCACCAGGTCCTTGGAGTCGTACAGGAACAGGCCCTCCCCCGCCTTCTTCTCCGCCAGATGGTATGGCCGGCCGAGGTAAAAGACCCCCAGCTTCTCGTAGTCCTCCATGATCGCCTCCTCCGGCGCCGGCAGCCGGCCTGTATCGGCCGGGCGGCGCGGTGATCCCTCACCGCTAATTGTACCAATTGCCGGCCCCGGCCCGCAGCCTACCGGTCCAGCCGGAACTGCCACTGGCAACAGCAGTCGCGGTAGGTCTTCCGGGGCGGCACCTTGAGCGGCGCCACCTCTATGGCCGGGTTGAAGAAATGGGCCATGATGCCCATGATCCTGGGCTCCAGGTCCTGGCATATCAGCTTCTCCCGCCCCGTGCCTTCCTTCTCCAGCGAGATCAGCGTGGGGCAGTGGCGTATGGTCAGCACGCCATCATTGGACCCTTTGAGCTCGATGCCATACTCGTAGATGTGCATCCAGGGCGACACCTGCATGTACTTGAAAAGGGTCTCCACGTCATCGCCCCGTATGTTCAGCACCGAGCTGATCTTCTTCATCTCCCACAGCTGGGCCTTCTCCCAGACCTTGACGTCACAGTCGAAAGCCTCGTCGTTGCCCCACTTGTTCATCACCGTGAGATACCAGAAGCCGTCGATCCGGAGCATGTACTCGTTGTAGGCATGCAGCAGCTTCAGCGCGGTCTCCTTGGTGAGCTTGTCGTGGTTGAAACCGGGGTCGAAACGGCCGCTGTAGTCTTCCAGTTCCGCCATCCTGTGGCCTCCTTTTCCTGGGGCTGGCGAACACCCGACGCCGGTGCGGCCGGCCAGCGCAGCATGGTCTGGCCGCCGGTGCGGCCGGCTAGCGCAGCATGGTTTGGCCGCCTGTGCGGCCGGCTAGCGCAGCATGGTTTGGCCGCCTGTGCGGCCGGCTAGCGCAGCATGGTTTGGCCGCCGTCTACCATCAGCGTCTGCCCGGTGATGTAGTCCGAATCGGAGCTGGCCAGGAACACCACGGCCCGGCCGATGTCCCGCTCCGGGTCTCCGAAGCGCCGCATCGGTACGGCGGCCAGCATCCCCTGCACCATCTGCGGCCTGGTTTCCGACCGGTCCTCCCAGTATGGATTGGTGGCCAGGGGGCAGATCACATTAGCGTTGATACGGTACCGGGCCCACTCGTGACAGGCCACCCTGGTCAGGGCCCGAATGGCTTCTTTGGCAGCGGCATACGCCGCCCACCCGGGCGCGCCGTCCAGACCGGCGGTAGAGCCAAAGTTAATGATCTTGCCGCCACGCTCCTTGAAATAAGGGAAGCACTCCTGCATGAAGTAGAAGGTGCCCATGAGCCCCGACCCCAGCGCCAGGATCATGTCCTCCTCGGTGGTATCCTTGAGCAGCACATCCGTCCGCATGGCCTGGGCCGAGTTGACCAGTATGTCCACTGCTCCGAAGGCGCTGACCGCCGCCTCCACCGCTCCCCTCACGTGCTCGCGCCGGCTGACGTCGCAGGGCACCGCCAGCGCCCTGGCGCCCAGGGCCGAGACCTCGCCCGCCGCCTGCTGGCAGGCGACCTCCCGTATGTCCACCAGGACCACCGACGCGCCCTCTCGGGCCAGGGCCAGGGCCACGCCCCGGCCAATCCCCTGCCCGGCCCCGGTCACGATCGCCACCCGGCCGTCCAACTTGCCCATGCTCTAACCTATCCTCACTCTACAATATAGCACGGCGGCGGCCAGCCGAGGCCGGCCGCCGCCAGTTCGAAGTGAGCACGCCTGCCAGCCTGGTGTGGCCAGGGGGGGGTTAGGCCGTCCTCCAGCATGGCCGGGCCGTTCACCTGAACCATCAATCGGGATCAAAAGAGGCCGGCGGGCCGGCTCACAGTGCCAGCGCCTCCTCCTTGAAAGAGGCCACCAGGGGGCAGTCCGGCCATTTGCACCCCTTCATCTTCTTCCTG
>CAYRGJ010000025.1:0-49420 GCA_964423835.1 uncultured Dehalococcoidia bacterium
TCTTCTACATCAGCAGCGCCTGGCTGTTCTGGATCTTCATGCTGGGGGCCTGGACTGACAATCCGCTGGTCACTCAATACCAGGACAAGCAGCCGCTCTGCGGCATCTCGGCCTACGTCATCACCCTGGGCATGGCCCTGCTCACCTGGTGGTTCACTCCGGCTAGCTTTCTGGGTAATGCCAGCGGGTTCCCCTTCACCTGGTTCATCGCGGCCACCCTCATCGCCTTCTGCCTGCAGATGTTCCCCATCCAGATCGGCCTTCCCTGGCGGGCTTTCGGCATAGCCGGGTGGTTCGTGGTGCTTTCCTTCATCATCATCTGGCTGCACAAGGCGGCGGGGATGGACCCGTTCGCGGTGACCTTTCCGGTTCCTTCGGGGACGGACGCCGTCACAGGCTATCCTATGTTCGAGGCGGCCAAGGCCAGCACCTTCGACATCGTGCTGCTGCTCTCCATACTCACCCCGGTCGCGCTCTTCCAGATGTGGCCCTTCCACAAGCTCTCGCCGCTGCTGAAGGGATCAATGTGGATAGTGCTGGGCAGCGCCATCGGAATCGTAGCGTACTGGATCATCACCCGGATCAGCCTGGATCCGGTGGTTATCTCCAAGGTGGTGACCTGGGGTTTCTGCCTCTTCGTGGGGATCTTCGTCTACTACACCAACTTCTGGGGGGCGATGGCGCCCGAACCAGGAGCCGAGCTGGAACGGAAGGTAGTACCCCAGAACGTTCCGGCAAAGGCGGGGGCCAGCGCGACCTGAAGTCTAATTGAACAGAGAGGGGCCAGGCCGTGAGTCTGTGCCTCTCCCTGTTCCGGCGAGGAGGTTCAATTGGCATCAGCGCTTGGCGGGACGAGAGTGATCGATACCTGTGGACTGGGACCGGCTTCCCTGGTGGCCATGACCATGGCCGACATGGGAGCGGAGGTGATCAAGGTGGACGTGCCCCCGGGCAGCGGACGCAAGGGTGTCGGCGACGGACTGGTGTATTTCCCGGAGCAGGAGGAGTCAACCTGGGACCGGAACAAGAAGAGGATAGCCATCAATATGCGGACCGAGGCGGGCCAGGCGGTCTTCCAGAGGCTGGCCAAGTCCGCGGACGTGGTGCTGGAGGCTTTCCGGCCCGGCGTGATGGACCGCATGAACGTGGGCTACGCTGCTCTGTCCAGAATCAACCCCAGGCTCATCTACTGCGCAGTCTCCGGGTACGGTCAGACGGGCCCCTACCGCAGCTATCCCGGGCATGACGGCAACTACGCCGGCTTCGGCGGCATTCTGGGAATGACCGGCGACCGCGTCGGCGGGCCTCCCGTTATGGCACTCAACGTCGTTGCGGACATGGCTGTAGCGTACCTCAACACTCTGGCGGGGATCCTTCTAGCCATCTGCGCCAGGGAGAGGACGGGCAAGGGCCAGATGGTGGACATCTCAATGATGGACGGCGTTGTGGGATTGCTGGCGGGCGTCCCTGGCGCACTGGAGTACCCCTATACCCGCACCCCACCGGTGCGCGGGGACACGCTCACCAGCGGCACCAGCCCCTTCTACGCCGTTTACGAGACCAAGGATGGGAAGTGGCTTACTGTCTGTCCGATCGAGCCCCGCTTCTGGGCCAACATGTGCCGGGCTATCGGCCGGGAAGATCTGGTTTCTCACGAGTTCGCGACCGGCCTCAAGAAGGACGAGGTGATGGCCGACCTTCGGAGGATATTCCTCACCAAAACCAGGGACGAGTGGTTTGACATACTGATCAGGGCCGATACTTGCATCGGCAAAGTGCTGGACGTCGATGAGGTCTTCGAGGACCCGCAGGCAAATGCCAGGCAGATGGTGCTCGAACTGGAGCATGCCAAGCTCGGCAAGATCAAGCAGGTGGGCATCAGCATAAAGCTTTCGGACACGCCGGGTTCGATACACAACCTGGCAGTGCCCCCGGGCCACGACACTGATGAGGTGATGTCAGGCCTGGGGTACTCCAGGGACGAAGTGAAGAGGCTGCGTGGCGAGGGGGCCATACAATAGCCGGTCGCGCCCAGGGCCAGATACCTGCTGCCCCGAGGCCGGTGGGTTCACGATGAGTAGTATCTAGATTAGGTCGATTAGACGGTAAGGAGAAGAACTAATGGCTGACTTTGGTTTTACCGAGGCTCACGAAATCCTTCGCAATGAGATACGCAGCTTCGCGCGCAGGGAACTGGCCCCCGAAGCCAAGAAACGCGCCAAATTGAACCACATTCCGAAAGATATCGCTAAGAAAGTGGCCGGCCTGGGACTAACTGGAATGAACCTACCCGCCGAATTCGGCGGGCAACAGGCGGATTGGGTATCGCTGGGCGTGGCCACCGAAGAGCTGGCGAAGGTGGACATGGCAGCCTCCATTCTGCCCATGTGCTCGATAGTGCCCTGTCTGATGCTAATGGACGGCCCGGCCAAACTCCAGAAGGAGCTGATACCGCAGATCATTAGTTATGACAAGATCGTGTGTTTCGGCCTGACCGAACCCGGTTGCGGATCCGATGCCCTGGCGATACAGACCAAGGCGGTCAGAGATGGAGACTACTACATAATCAACGGGGAGAAGACCTCGATAACCAGAGCTACGCAGGCTTCGGCGATATTGGTCATTGCCAAGACGGATCCCAAGGCCGGAGCAAAAGGGATTACCTGCTTCTACGTACCATACGATACTCCGGGGGTGAGCACCAGTCGGTTCGAGGATACGGGGTGGAAGCCTTTTGAGCGGGGCTCAGTGTTCTTCGAGAATGTCCGGGTGCCGGTGGAATACCGCATTGGCGATGAAGGCCGGGCCTTCTACAATACGATGAACAAATTCGATTGGACGCGCTCGATGCTGGGTCTGCAGGCCCTGGGGGCGGCTCAGGCTTCGCTAGACGAAGCCATCGCTTATGCCAAGGAGCGTGTTGCGTTCGGCCAGCCCATTGCCAAGTTCGAAGGGGTGTCTTTCAAGCTCTCCCATGATCTCACCCTTATCACGGCAGCCAGGCTGCTGGCCTACAAGGCGCTCTGGCTCAGGGATCACGGGCTGCCTCACACAAAAGAGGCCGCCATGGTCAAATATTGGTGTCCGGAAGTTGCTTTGCGCGTCATCCACGACTGCCTGCTTACCCACGGCCACAACGGCTTCAGCGAGGAGCTTCCTTTCGAGCAGCGTCTGAGAGATGTCATCGGCCATGAGATGGGCGATGGCTCGGCTGAGGTACAGAAGACAATCATAACCAGGGAAATATTTGGCAAGGAGTTCGTGGCATACGCATGATGCCGGCTGCCTCTTCGGCTTGAGGGCGGGCGGAAAGACAAGCACCTGCGAACTTGATCTGCCGGAGGTGCGGAAATGAATAGGCTTGAAAACAAGGTGGCCTTGATCACCGGTGCCGGTTCCGGCATCGGGCGGTTCACTGCCATGGCCTTTGCGAGAGAGGGAGCCAGGGTCATGGTGTCGGACATGGATGTTAACGGTGGTGAAGAGACGGTGGAGCGCATCCGGCAGGGCGGCGGACGGGCCGTCTTTGCCAGAGGCGACGTGAGCCGGGAGGCAGATGTCAGGCGCCTGATAGAGGAGGCGATAGCCGAGTTCGGCCGGATAGACTGCGCCTGCAACAACGCCGGCATCGAGGGACGGCCGGGTTCCGTCACGCTCACCACAGAGGATGACTGGGACCGGGTGGTGGCCATAGACCTCAAGGGCGTTTGGCTTTGCCTGAAGCACGAGATACTGCAGATGGTCCGGCAGGGAGGGGGGGCCATCGTGAACATGGGGTCCGTTGCCGGGCTGGCGGGTGGAGCCGTACTGAGAAACCCGGGGTACTCCGCCGCCAAGCACGGGGTGGTTGGACTGACGCAGCAGGCAGCCGTCGTCTATGCGAAGGCTGGCGTTCGCGTCAATGCCGTCTGCCCCAGCGCCATACGCACACCGGCAGTAGACCGGCTAATTGCCCAGAACCCGGCACTGGAGGCCAACCTCAATGACTGGGCGCCGATGGGGCGGATGGGCCGGCCGGAAGAAGTGGCCGAGGCCGTGATCTGGTTGTGCTCCGATGCTTCGTCATACGTCACCGGGCAGGCGCTCGCTGTGGACGGCGGCTACATGGCGCGTTGATTGACCGGCTCAAACACGATAGTGGAATCCGGCGGCACCCATGGCGGGGTTGATGTCGAGGCTGGGTGTGTCCGCGTTCAAACTCGGCGTCGGAAAGGAGGCCCATGACCGGCTACAAGCACTTGTTCCAGCCTATTCAGCTGCGGGACATGGTCGTTCCCAACAGGATAGCCTTCCCCGGCATGACCATTGGGTTTGGGGTGGACGAGGATGGGTGCCTCACCCAGCAGTACACCTCCTACCTGGCCGAGAGGGCCCGGAGCGGCGCCGGGATGATTATCCTGTCGAGTACGCTGGTGCACCCCCCCGCGCTGGGCCGGCTCGGTCCCGATCGCCTTGCGCTGTGGCAGGATTCCACGATGTCCGGGCTGGCCGGGCTGGTGGATACCATTCACGGCTGCGGCGTCCGACTGGGCATCCAGCTATGTCAGCTCCCGGGAAAGCTGGCCAGGACTGACGAGGAGCTGGCCAATGCCGCCAGACCCGCCAGGCAGCTGCCGACTAACGATGGCATGACCAGGGAGGACATACTGGACGCAGTAGAAGCCTACGGCGCCGCTGCGGCGCGGTGTGTACGGGCAGGCTTCGACTTCGTGGAGATCAACGCCGGCTACGAGTACATGCTGTCGAATTTCCTGAGCCCGTCCCGCAACACCAGAACGGATGAATACGGAGGGTCCTTCGAGAATCGCATAAGGATTCTCATAGAGCTGGTGCGCCGGGTCAGGGGCGGCATACCGGACGGGATGCCCATAGGGGTGAAAGTGAATGGAGACGACTTCCTTCCGGACAGGAGCTGGACTCTGGCTGAAGCCTGCCGGCTCGCCCCACTTCTGGAGAAGGAAGGGGTGGACTATTTTCATATATCAGGGGGTCTGCGGGGCGCGCACCGGTGGATCATTCCACCCATGTACGAGGAGCAGGGGGCTTACGCGTACCTCGCCAGCGAGGTGAAGAAGCATACGGCGCTGCCGGTGATGGCCGTGGTCCGTATCAAGAGGCCGGAGATGGCTGACCGACTGATCAGGGAGAACAAGGCGGATCTCGTGGCCATGGGCCGGGCCCAGATTGCCGACCCGGAGCTGGTGCGCAAGGCCAGGTCAGGGAACGCGGCTGACATAAGACCATGCCTGGGAGACTGCCTGGGCTGTATAAACCCCTTCTACAAGGAGATGAAGGCCTCGGCCAGCTGCACGGTCAATCCTGAGATGGGAAGGGAGCACCTGGCGCATCGCTCTCCCAACGCGGCCCCCGGGAACGCCTCCAAACGGGTGCTGGTGGCCGGGGCCGGGTGTGCAGGCCTGGAGGCTGCCAGGACTGCCGCTGAGCATGGCTACCAGGTCTGGCTGTGCGAGAGCCGGGGCTTCATAGGCGGCCAACTCAGGTTGGCCGCCATGATGCCGAAGCGGCAGGAGATTGGCGATATCGTGTCTTGGCACGAAAGACAGCTCAACAGGATGAAGGTGAAGGTGCTCCTGAATACGTTGGTAGATGCCGGCCTGCTGGAGGAGCTCAAGCCCGATGCCGTGGTGGTGGCTACCGGCAGCATTCCGGAGGTCCCCCTGGGCTTCATCGAAGGACTCAACAACATCCGGAACGTCGACCTGATGACCGTGGATGAGTACCTGGAGGACCAGCGGCCCGTGGGAGACAATGTCCTCATCCTCGGCGGTGATCAGGTCGGCCTGCAGCTGACGGACTTCGTGTCAGAGCGGGCAGCAGCGGTATACCTGGCCGGCAATGAGGACCTGTTGGCGTCGAAGATGGCAGTGATGGACAGGGACTACCTGGAGAGAAGGCTTCTGGGCAAGCACAATGTCCGGATCTTCAAGAAAGTGCACAAAGTGGAGGTGCTGCCGGCCGACGACATCCGTATCCTCCGGGAAGCTGGAGGAGAACAGCTGAGGGGCATAGATAGCATCATCTTCGCCGGACGGCGCTGTCCGAATACTCACCTGTTCGAGACGGCATCAGGGATGGGCATCCCCGCGCAAATCATCGGCGATGCGAAGGGATGCCAGGGGGAAGACCAGGGGACCATACTGGCCGCAATTGCGTCGGGACGCGAGGTTGTCAGCCAGCTTGCCTTGGGCTAGCGGCACGCATCTTGGCTCCGCCAGCAAGAGAGCGGTGACAGGGAAGGAGCATCATGTACATCAGAGAAAGCATCGGGTTGAGTGAAGCGAAAGCGGCACTTGATGCCATACTGGCCCGGGCATCCGGGGATGGGGGAAAACCCGCGGTCGTAGCGGTGGTGGATGACAAGGGGGAGCTCATATGCCTGGCCAGGATGGACGGGGCCAATCCGTTCCATCAGACGATGGCCGTCAGAAAGGCGACCACCGCGGCGCTGATGGGGTTCGACACTTCAGTCTTCGGGCAGATGATGCCCAAGATGAACATGACGATGCTGGATTTCGGCAGCACCGACATCTGCCTCGTGCCCGGAGGGTTGACTGTCCGAAAGCCGGGGGGTGGCGCCGTGTCAGGCGGCATCGGAGTGAGCGGCCGTCAGCCGGGGCAGGATGAGGAGTTGGCCCGCAGCGGCCTGGCAGTGATTGGGGTCAAGTGACAGCGCCGGCAGTGCTGCATGCCTGAGACACCGGCCAAAGGCCTCACAGTGAGGTGGCCGGAGAGAGCACTCTCTGACTGGATCGTGCACCAGGCCGGCTGTTAGAGGGCGGCCCGCCCCTCCCGCCTGATCTTCTCGAACTGGGCATTGACCAGGGAAAAGACGGACTCACGCTGCTCCCTGATGTTCCGCCCGGCCTGCCTGGACCTGGCCCACTGATCGATGGAAGCCAGGGCATCGTAGTGCACCAGCCCGTCGGCTGAGACCGCAGGTATCCTCTCGAGGGGAATGCCCAGCCTCCTCAGCCCGCTCTCCAGGGCTGAGTCACGGGACGGGTCACGCACCTGCCATCCGCCCACCCAGGCTTCGCCCTGCACATGGTCCGCGGCCTGTGACTGGTGCTCCGACTCCATCGCGCCGCCTCTTCCCTGACCGGTGAGGTACGCCACCAGCAGCGGTTCGGGCTGGGCCTTGAATATCCGGTACCGCGCCGGAATGGACAAGGCGCGCAACATGGCTACCATGAGGTTGGCCTTGCCGCAGCACATGCCCCAGCCCTTGGCCAGGGTCTCCGAGGCCCTGACATCCCAGTCCTCCAGACCATAGGGCATCTCCTTGACATAACAGTACACCCCGTCCAGCCGTTCCTGGTCGCCGGCAGATCGTTCGGTCACCCGCTCAGCCGTCTCCCGGATCGCGGCGCACCGATCGAAGTCGCACAGCTCCGTGGCCCTCTGGAACTCCTGGAGCATGTCCATGGATCAATCATACCTCGATCTCAGCCAAAATGGCGCCGCCGGGACGGCATGGTGCGCGGCAGACGCGGTTGGCGGTGGCTTCCTTTAGTGCGGCGGAAGGGGGTCTCCTCAGCAGGAGGCCCGCCCTCCGCCGGCACTGTGGGAAAGAGAACCTCGATGGCTCATCAAGGCCTGATCTTGGCGCCCGCGCTGTCGACCACGGACTGGACGTTGCTCACCACGCTCAGCACGACCTCGTTGACCGTGGGAATGTTGTCGCACCGTCCGGCCACCTGGCCGCAGAGCAGGAAGCCCTCGTCGGCGTCGGCATCCTGGTAGGCGCGGCGTATCCTTTCGAAACCGGGGACCATGTTCATGTTGAATTCGGTCGACTCCGCATTCCGGGTGAGCGCCTTGCGGCCCAGCGGCGCAATGTCGCCGGCCCTCATCTTCAGCTTGCGGCTGAGCTTGATGGCAGAGAGGAGCTTCTCCGCGGAGGACGCCCCCTTGCGGTAGGTCATCAGCCGTTTCACATAATCATTGACCAGGGCCCGGGCGTTGAATCCGGTAGCCATGTCGCTGGCAAAGGTATCGTCGGCCGTGGCTTTGAGCATCCGCTGCTTGATGTTCTCGGGGACCGGGCTCTCCTGGGTCATGGCAAAACGGGTGCCCATGGCCACCCCGTCCGCTCCCAGACACAGGGCCGCCGCGAAGCTCCGGGCATCCGCGATGCCGCCGGCCGCTATGATGGGCACCTTCACCTTGTCCGCTACGTCGGGTATCAGCACCATGGTACCCACGAACCCGGTATGGCCGCCGCCCTCAGATCCGGCCACGATCACGCCATCTATCCCGTGCTTCCCCAGCTTCATGGCGTGGCCCAGCGAACCACAGGTGTGGACAACCTTCATCCTGGCTTCCTTCGCCCATCCCATGAGCTCCGCCGGGTTCCCGATGGAGGTATTCACCACCTTGATGCCCTCTTCCTGGCAGACCTTGGCCACCTTGAATCTCTCGGGCAGGAGCATGGGTATGTTCACCCCGAAGGGCTTGTCGGTCATTTCGCGGACCTCGCGGATGGCTTTCCGGACCTCCTCCTCGCTGTTGCTGACGGTGGCCGATGCCAGCAGCCCGAAGCCACCGGCATTGGAGACCGCCGCCACCAGCTTCGGCACAGACACATACATCATCGCCGAGAGGACTATAGGGTACTCGACCTCAAAAAGGTCCGTTATCCGGGTCTTCATCAAATCTCCCTTCCTTTCACCGTATCGCAGTGGGTTGCCTATCCCTGGGCCTTCCCTTTGTCCACAAAGGTCTTCATCCCGGCCTCCATGTCCTTCCAGGCCGCGGTGTCCGCGGCCTTCTCGGTGTCGATGTAGCGCAGCGCGTCCTCGCCAGAGACGATGCCGGCCGCGCCCTTCATCATCCGTTTGGCCAGCCTCAACGCGGGAAGGCTCTTATCGCGCAGCTGGGCCACCAGGCCCTCCACCTCGTCGGCCAGGCTGCCAGCGGGCACTGAACGCAGCACCAGACCATATTGCTCCGCCTCCCTGCCGGTCAGCACCTTGCCCGTCAGGCCGAGCTCCATGGCCCGCTGCGGGCCAATGGCCCGGGGCATCTGCCATAAGGAGAGATGCCCTACTATGTTCTGCTTCATGTGCCCGTCTCCGATGACAGCGCTGTCGGCGCAGATGGCCATGTCGCAGGAAAGCATCAATTCGAACCCTCCGCCGACCGCGTGGCCTTCGACCACCGCGATGGTGGGGACGGGCAGCCGATCGATGGCGATGAGCGTCTGATTGAAGAGGCCTCCCAGTTTGGAGGCAGCTTCGGGGTGCCCGGAGGCCAGCGACTGCTGCAGGAACTTGATGTCCACCCCCGCGGAGAACGTGTGCCCGTTTCCCATGATCACCACCACCTTCACCTCAGGGGAGTCCTCGATCTCTCTGATGGACGCCAGCATCTCGGTGGCCAACTCCATGTTAAATGAATTCCGGGCCGCCGGCCGGTCGAGCATGAGAGTGGCGACGCCGCTGGCTATCGATAACCTGGTGCTGGTATGCTGCATGTCACACGTCCTCCCTACTTCTCGCGGAACCAGATGAGCTTGTGCTCGTCCATCTCTATGTAGTTTCGCGGTGGCAGGATCAGTGTCGTCATGGGATGCTCAACTACGGCGGGCCCGTCCACCCTGTTGCCCGGTTCGAGCATATCCATCTCCCAGGTAGTGAAGGGCATCCATTCGCCATCCATGTAGGCCTCCCTGTCACCCTTGAAGGCCTTCTTCGACGGGGTCTTGCTCTTGAGCGGATACCTGGCCAGATCGGGCTTGGTCCTGGGCACGACCGCCTCCAGGTAGACCTCCGCGATCTGGTGTCCATTGGGGAAACGGGCCGCCGCCGGGTAGATCGTGGCATAGGTCTTCTCAAAGGCAGCCACTATGGTGTCCACATCCTGCACCGTGCTCACTCGTCCTATGGGCACCGTCGATTCCCACGTGTGCAGCTGGCCGATGTAGGATGCCGCCACGCCGTACCTGAAGCTGACCCTGTCCCTGGAGATTCCCTCGGCTTCCATCTCTTCGCAGGCGCGGTTCTCTAGTTCTTCCCAGGCCATGCTCAGCCCCTTCCCCATGCCGATCTTGTATTCATCGGGCATCCCCGGCGCGATAAGGCAGGTGACGGCCTTATCGTAGCGATGGAAGTAATCCGCCGTGGCCACGCCGTATGCTGAGAAGGCCGCTGCCCACGGGACGGTGAGTACCCCTCCGAACTTGAGCCTCTTCTCCACCCCCCACATGTGCATCGGGCCGCTGCCGCCATAGACGATGAGGTTGAACTCCATGGGGTTCAGTCCCCTGGAGCTCAGGATGGAGTTCATGCAGTCCGTCATGTCGGAATGCAGCAGATCGAGGACCTTCTCCGAAGCTTCGTACACGTCCTGGCCCATGGGCCTGGCCAGCCTCTCCGTGAGGGCCTCCAAAGCTCTCTGCTTGTTCACCTTAACCTTCCCACCCAGGAAGTAGTCAGGATTGAGGTAGCCCAGAATCAGGTCGATATCGCCCACGGTGATGTCGGGGTAGTCATAGCAGGTACCGATCCGGCTGCCGGCGCTCTCGGGCCCCAGCGTGATTCGCTTGGTCCTGGGCTCCACGCGGACCACGGTGCCCGTGCCGGCCCCGATGGAGTTGATATCCACCATCGGTATTCTCAGCCGGTGGTTGGCGAAGTTGGGGTCCTTGTTTACGGGCAGCATGTTGTCGATGACCAGTCCGACATCCCAGCTGGTGCCGCCCAGGTCGGCGCACACCAGGTTGGCATTCCCCAGGGCCTTGGCTACGGCCTGACCGCCGAGCAAGCCGGCCGTGGGACCTGACACAACGGCCTCCACCAGCCTGGGATGCCGGATGTTGGCCACCGCCCCATAGGACAGCAGGGTCAGCAAGTCCCACTTGTAGCCATAGCCCTTGGCCCTCTGCTCCACCTCGAAGAGCTGCTCGCTGCCTACCTTGGTGACATAGCATTGAATAAGCAGTGTCTTCAGCCTCTGAGACTCTCGAGCCAGGGGGCATATCTCGCATGACGCCGAGACCGGGGTTTCCAGCCCTCTTTTGGCCACAATCTCTCGGGCTATCTGGGCCGCCCTCATCTCATGTGAAGGGTTAACATATGAGCCCAGGAAGAGGATGCCGATGTAATCGACGCCTTCATCCAGCAAGTCGTTCACGCCGCGAGATACGTCCTCCTCCTTCATGGGGAAGATAACCGTTCCCGGCATATAGTGGTGGCCCATGTAATAGCTTCCTACCGAGATGCGCTCGGTGACTTCCCTGATGAGCTTGGGGTGCACCAGGGGCGGAGTATGCTCGTGGAGCATCTGGCGGGGTATTTCCTCATAAGTTAAACCCAGCCAGGTCAGGCCCCTCTCCACATATGGCAGGTCCCGCATGCCCCGGGTTATCAGGAGACCCACCTTTGAGCCGGACTGGGTGAGTAGAATATTTAACATCGTCGTGCCGGTATAGATGCTGCTTATGGCCTTCTCATGAACTTCTTTCCCGCTCATATCCCAGTAGCTGGCGGCGTCCTCCACCGAGCTGCCGTAGCTCAGGGCCTCGGTGTCATGGTTGGTGAGGGCCTTGCCCAGGACGAACTCTCCGTGCTCACCGACAAGAAAGGTGTCGGTCATGGTACCGCCGGCATCAAGTGCGATCAGGCAGCGTTTTTTATCGCTGGTGCTCATTCACAGTTCCTCCCTCGCCCAGGTGGTGGTCAATTCACTTGTCTTGTCCTGGAACCATTCCGGGCTCTCGTCAGGCAACGGTTTCCCCAGCCAGTCCCGGTAAAAGACATCGAGATCAGGTAGGACCTCGAAAATGGGCAACTGGCCGATGGGCGCCGTTTCCACGGACAGGAGGCTGAAGCACCCGGGGCAATAGTATTCCCGCAGCTCTGCCCGTTCGACGTCCGGCATGGCTCCCTCGACAGGGAATACCTTCTTCATATCCTCCAGGGTTCTACGAATACGGACCCGCGAGCTCAGTTTCCAGTTAACGCGGTAATCACCGAACTCGTGGCCGCAGTCGCATTTCACGAGCCTTTCCTTGCCTTTAGCCACGATATAAAGATGCTCGGAGATGCGCAGCAAGATCCTTTCCTTCCAGAAGACCCTGGACTGCAGTACCTCGAGGTATTTCCAGAACCGGTCAGCGTCCTTCAGGGGAAGCCTGATCAGCTCCTTGACCCGCTTCCAGGAAATGGTTCCGTCCACCAAGCTGGCTACGGTTTCTCTGGAGACTGTATTCTCCTCCATGTTCTACCCCCTCCTCTGCTGAAGCGCATAGCCTTCATCCAGTTGCCAGAATGCCTTGAACCTGCCGGCAAAGCCCGGGTACTTGAGAAGGTCAGCGTACATATTATTGACGTCAAGGTGCATCTTGTTCTCTTTCAGGAGGCGCCGCTCATCCTTCCACCATTCCCGGGCATCCACGGACTCGGCCTTTCTCTGGACCTTCATTGTCTGCCGCAACTGGGAGGTCGCCGATTGATTCGCTTTTCCGTCTTGTATCACTACCCCGTACAGGCCGCGGGCCACATCCGGTGTGACCCACCCCTTGTCCACGTCTTCCTCGACCAGTTTCGGTTCTCTCTCCAGGACGTCGCCCCATCCAAGCTGTGCCCCCGCACCTATGGCAAAGATGTCTCCATCCCTGGTTTCCACGCTCCGGGTGAACCGGTTATAGACCTCGATCTTTCCCGCCTTAAGCTTCCCTTCTCTGACCCATTGGAGAAGCTCAATCATGTCACGTGGATAGGTGCCTCCGTTCTTAACGACGTCCTTGAGGTTGGTGTCATGCACCCACATGACCACGTCACCCGGCTCGGGATAGCCGCCGGCGATACCGTGACTGGGCATACCGAACCCGCTGCCGCTGGAGATGGAGGAGTTCATCACCAGGCGCTGCCCCGGCTCCAGAATGAGCTGGACGCCTCCTACGCCGATCCCGCTCCGGTACTTGCCGTGCCCGCAGTAGTTGGGAATGATGCTGCGGCCCAGATAGAGGATGGGAGGCTGAACGAACTCGCTCACTTCGATCTCGCCGCTGTCTGATTGCGGATTAGGCCCGCCGAATGTCCATGGTGCGCCGTCGCGAAATGGCTGAGGCGGTCCGCCGCTGGCGCAAATATACGGCCAGTCGCCGCCTGCCCATGGAGTGCCGTCCGCAAAAACTCCATACATAGCCTGGCCGGAGCCACTGGCGGCCTGGGGTAGTACCTCTTCAAGGTATCCCCTGGCGAACTTGGCCAGAGAGCTCACGTACATGAACATATACAGGTACGCCGAACCCTCCATGAGCCCCGTCAGGGAAGCCGCAAACGGGTTCTGCGGGTTGAACATGCTGCCCGGCGGCAGGTTCCAGTCAGTTACATATTGCAGAGCGGTGTTCAGCGTCGATGAATAAGCAAACGAAGGCCAGCACCCGATCGAGCTGACCATGCGCAGGGCCGGCTCGTAGCAGTTGGCGTAAAAGGTGTCTTCACTGCACACGCCCTCGAGGTCCATGTAAAAGGTGCCATCTTTCTTGATGTAGGTCGCGCTGGGGTAGCTCAGGAGCCAGTCCCGGTCCGCGAACGGGAAGAGGGACTTCATAATCCCCTTGTACTGGACGACGTTGTATGCCTGGAACCCGTATTTACCGGGGACCATCTGGGCCGTGATCCGGCCCACCATCACCCGCCGTTCCCTCTCCAGCATCTCTCTTAGGCCCTCGCGGAAATAGTCCACCCCGAACTCCTTCACCACCTCCAGCACGCTATCATGAAGCATGATGGCCCCGGTGGCGCGCATCTTCTCATCCATGACGTTGAAGACGCCGGTGCGCGTGCGCCTCTCCCAGTGCAGCTCCCACCACTTGTGCAGCCGGAAATTCTCTCCTGATTTGGTGGGCGGGTAGATGAAGCCATCGGTGAAGGCGTCCACGGACATGGTGCCCAGGCCCCCGGCCTGTATGGCCCCTACATCGGAGATGTGGCTCATGCCCATGGTCCAGGCGATCAGCTCGCCTTCATAGAAGACCGGAATGGTGGTGAAGCAATCGGCGTTGTGCGGGGCGCCATGCCTGGTGTCGTTGCAGGAGAAGATATCGCCTGGCCTGATGCCTGGATTGTCTTCAAAATCCAGGTTCGCCATGGCCCGGATAATGAAAGGTGCACTCTGGAGGTGTCCAATGAGCCCATATGATGACGCTGCCAGATCGCCTTCCGGGACGGCCAGCATGAACTGCAGCTCTTCCATGAGCAGGGCCATGGGGTTGGCCGTGATATACCTTGCCGAGCTCCGCGCCGCGACGCAGGCGGCCACCAGCCTCATCTGGAACTTCATCAGCTTGGCCGGGTCTTCCTCGACCAGGCGGAGCTTCTTCAGGCCGTAGATGTGCCCCGTGTCCTTGAAAGACTTTTGCGCGTCGGCGATCGCATTCTTGAGGGTCTTACCGCCGTAGGCTATTCCCATGTTTCTCCTTTCGAGTTCCCCCCTTTTGCTCTGCTACTAACCGACAGTAATCAGAGCCGGTCTATAGGATTCCGCCCGCCCGCATTTCGCCGATCTGTTCCCAGTTATAGCCTGCCTCCAGCAGCACTTCTTCGGTGTCCTGCCCAAACTCCGGAGCGGCGCCCTTGATCTTGCCCGGGGTTTTCGAGAGCTTCACGGGGATTCCGAGCATCTTCAGGGGCACGCCAGACTGGTGCATTACCTCGGTGATGTACTCGTTGGCCACCACCTGGGGGTCCTTCTCCAGACCCTCGTAGTCGTTCACGTAGCAGCAGTCGATGTCCTCCGCCAGCAGCAGCGGCAGCCACTCCGTGGTCTTCTTCTTCAGGAAGGCCTTCTCGATCATGCTCCTCACGTCATCGAGGCTGAAGTCCACATCAGCCCCACCCAGATGGGCCAGCCCATCCCTGATCTTGGGGAAACGGGGGTCTCTTTCGAAATCCGACAGGCCCAGCACCCGCAGCAGCCTGGGGAAGGTGATCTGGGGCTGCGGGTTGGCCAGGCAGATCCATTTGTTATCCCCGCAGCGGTAGTGCTGCCAGGTAAAGTTGGTGCCGGTCTTCCTCTTGTACGCCGGCAGGTTCTCCCGCTGGATAAGGTAGATCCCCAGCGGAAGGGCCTGCAGCCACATCACGCTGGCCAGCTGCGACACCTCAACGTGCTGTCCCACGCCGTGGCGCTCCCTGGCGATCACTCCCAGCAGGGTGGCATAGGCGGTCATGATGGCGCCGAGCGCGTCCCCCTCACACACCAGGGTGTAGAAGACGTCATCGGTATCGCAGGGTATGCTCCGGCTGTGGAACCAGGTCAGACCGCTTCGCGAGACACCAGAGATGTCGGTGGACCCGATGGTGGAGTCCGGTCCCTTCAGACCGTAGGAAGTGGCGGAGACCAGTATGATGTTGGGGTTGTACTTGCACAGGGTGGCGTAGTCCACTTTAAGCTTCTCGGCGACACCGCCCCGCCAGTTCTGGGTGACCACGTCGGCCTTCTCCACCAGCTTGTAGAAGACCTCGCGTCCCTTCTCTTCGGTCAGGTTCAGGGTCATAGAGCGCTTGCCCCGGCTCATCACCTGGAAATAGGGCACCAGCCCGTGGGTCTCCGAGGCCGGCTTGTACAACAGGCCCCGGCTGGGGTCCCCCCGCTTGGGCTCCTCGATCTTGATTACCTCGGCCCCCATGTCGGCCAGCATCACCGTGGCCTGGGGCCCCATCTGCCATATGGTCAGGTCCAGTATCCGGATACCTTCCAGTGGGGATTTCACTTCCATGGACTGCTTCCTTTCTCTCGGCCAGCGTCAGCTGCTTCCGAGGTGGTCTCAGTGTCCGGGCTTCGCCTCGGGCATGCGGGGTGCTCCCGCCTTCCAGAGCTCGCAGGCCAGCGCCGCGAAGGGGCTGGAGTGCCGTACCTCCTCACCTATGCGCAACGCTATGCTCAGGTCCTTGACCGCTATCTGGGGCGCCGGAGAGTGGGGATCTTCCCACGACTTCCTTACCCCCTCCCAGTTCTGCAGCATCCAGCTGCCAGCCGATCCCATCCTCATCAGCTTCACCAGCATGTCCTCATCAGCCCCGTTCTTGATGCCCCAGGAGATGGCTTCGTGGGCCACCAGTATGTTGGTGAAAGCCACCATGTTGTTGGCCAGCTTCACCACCTCCCCTGTTCCCACCCCGCCGCAGTAGAGGATCGAACCCATGCTCTCCAGAACGGCGCGGTACCTGTCGAGCGCCTCCTTCGGTCCCCCAAAGGAGATCCCCAGCTTGCCAGCTTCCGCCCCAACCCTCCCGCCGGCCACCGGCGCATCCATCACCACCACCCCCTTTTGGGCAGCCTCCTTCGCCATCTGCCGGCAGAACTCGGGGGACAGTGTGCTCATCATGACAATCGCGGTTCCGGGGGCCGCGCCCTGAAGGAGGCCGGCGGCGCCCGCGATCACTTCCCGGGTCTGGGCCTCCGTCAAGACCATGGTGATGGTGACCTCCGATCTCTCGGCCACCTCCTTCGGAGTCTTGACCTCGACGGCGCCCAGGGACCTCATCTCTTCGATCGGGGCCCTGCGGACGTGTCCGCAGATTGTCATCTCGTATCCGTTCTCGATGACTCTCCTGGCCATCGGCAACCCTATGTCGCCGAATCCTAGAAATCCAACGCGCTTCACATCGGCCATGTGCCACCCCCTTGTTTCTGGCCTGTCGGATGTCTTCAGAGCGGAGGCGGAATCGCCTCGAGCTGGGCAGGCCGGATGACGGAATCGTAACATCACCTCGGACGGCCGCTGGACTTGCGCCTGATACGACCGCATGTTCGGTCATGCCGGCGATATCGGTGAGCGAAACGGCCATATTGGCGAGATGTACCCTTTTCTGCGACCGGAGGTGAGGTCTGCGACAGGGCCGCGGTAGCGGACCATGCCCAAGTACGAGCAGGGTGGTGACCGAATGCGCCACATAGCGGGGGGGCAACGCGCAGGCTGTGTGACTGTGCATTGCCCACTATTGACGGACAGGTGAGCACAACGGTCACCGTGGTGACCAGGAGCGCTACTGCGGTGACAAAGACGCTTCAATACGGGGAGTTGGTAGCGAATATACGTAGCCCATGGGATTGGACGCGGCTCGGTCACGTGTAATGCTGGGCAACAGAAGTCCAGAGGAAGCTGGAGGAGGTGCGATATGGTTACCGCAACAGCTGATGAGATCAGGGTAGGCCCTAGCGTAGTCTCAGACCTGATGGCTATCGAGAGCCGGCTGAGGACCATAAGCAGGTTCGATGCCGAGGCGTTAGAGAAGATCATCACCGACATCACCGGACCGGAACCGCTCGGCAACCGGTTCTACAAGGGGTACCGGGGCATTTCTCGCTGGCTCTAGACTGGCTCGATCTCCAAGAACAACGTTTTCTTCCAGGACAGGACGCGTGAGCGTCCTGTCCTGTTTGGTCGATGATGAATTCAGAGTCCCGCAGGCGACAGGCTACTCATACCGTGTCCAGGAGTATTCTGGTCTTTACCCCGCCCTCGCTGGCCGGCTTTGGGTGTCCGGTGGCACTTCAGGGTCGTACTCTTCCCGGCGCCATTGCTTCCAAGAAGAGCAACAAACTCACGCTTGTCAACGGACAGCGAAACACCACTGAGGCCCAGGATTACGCCCCCATACTTGACTTCGACATCATCCAATTGCAGCAGCGGTACTTCAATCTCTCCTATGCGGTGGCTCCTCTTGACTCGCCCAGATAGGCCTTGATGACCACTGGGTCGTGCTTCACCTGGTCAGGGCTGCCTTCGGCTATCTTACGACCGAAATCGAGCACCAGAATCCTATCCGTGATGCCCATGACTACTCTCATGTCATGTTCAATAATAACGATCGTGATCCCCGTTTCCCTTCGCGTTTGGAGGATGAACTTGGTCATGTCATCCTTCTCATCTGCAGTCATCCCGGCCATCGGTTCATCGAGCAGTAGCATCTTAGGTTCCTGCACCAAGGCTCTGCCCATATCAACGCGTTTTCGAACGCCATATGGAAGGCTGGCCACCAGCGACCCTTTCCACCGGCCCAGTCTCAAGAAATCGAGGATGTCATTCGCCGCCCTGCGGTGTTGGACCTCCTCACGCCGCGCCCTTACGGACAAGAGGCCGCCTTCAATCCACGTATAACTGTAGTGAGAGTGTCTGGCGGCCATGAGGTTTTCGACCACAGTCAGTCCGGTGTAGGGCTGGGTATTCTGGAATGTCCTGCTTATGCCGAGTCTGGCGATCTTGTCCGGTCGTAGATTCTTGATGCATTTCGCCTCGAAGAGCACTTCCCCACTCTGGGCACGGTAGAACCCGTTGATACTGTTGAGGATAGAGGTCTTTCCGGCACCATTGGGACCGATGATGCCGTACAACTGGCGCTTCCCCATGGGCTACTGGCTGGCCAGAGCCGAGAAGGCTCTTTCTGAGCTCAGGTCGTAGCACCGGTCTGACGCTGTCTGCAAGTGGACATAAGACGGTGGGCCATGGTGTACCATATCAAGAACCACCCCAAGCTTCGAACTGGCGTTCAGTCTATGAGGCCGATGGAGTTCGTATCTCGTTCACGGCTGGGGTTGCAGAGGGCAGAACCTTCGAAGTGGCCTTCAGCCTTTGAGTTCGTAGGTCGATCCCCATTGCACGGTTCATGGGTATGCTTCTGTCGTCTAGCGCTGCGCCACTGCGTAGACTACCGCCACGGGCAAATGCAGGCCATCTTGGGTCAACAAGGGGCGCAGTTTCCCGAAATACTCATCTTTGAACTTGGCCCGTGTCTCCTCATCCATTCCCAGAATGGTGAATCGTGTTCCCACAGTCAACTGAAACCCCCACCAGTCCTCCAGGGTTTCAAAAACAATGTCGTTCGTCTCGCTGTGTGTCGCTACAGAGCGAAAGCCGACTTTGCCGAGCAGCGCCTCTACTTCGTGCGGTGCATAGGCGATTGCCTGCGGCATCATCCACCCCTTCTGACATCCCGTGAAGAACTGCTGGAACAGGATAGACCAGGCTGGGTCGAATGGCGATGGTGTCTTGTCAAAGATGGACACGCCAACGTAGCCGCCCGGCTTGCACACGCGATACATTTCGCGCAAAGCGGCGTCGACGTCTTCGAACAGCATGAGAGTAAAAGCACACGTAACAGCATCGAAGACCTGGTCGGGGAATTCGAGGTGCTCGGCGTCCATCTTGCGTAGTACGACATTGGTCAGTCCTGCCGCACACACGGAGCGATCCGCTTCCTCAAGTATCCTACCGGAAAGGTCGATTCCCGTCACGTGTCCGTCTGATCCTACCCGCCGGGCGATGGGCAACAGCACTGCGCCTTTGCCCGTGGCTACATCGAGGATTCGCGTGCCCGGTGCCAGAGGCATGTGTTCAACCAGGCGTGTGCCAAACCTGGTGTAGATACTTGGGCCGGCGAGGTCATACACGGCTGCTGCATCATCGAACAACTGCTCGATCATGGCTTTCGTTGCGATCTTAATCTCGGGTATCTGCTTATCACTTGGATCCATCAGATATATGCCCATCTGCCTGACATTTGCCTCCATGGTACCAGCATGGTTGGCTGCGGGCAATAGTGGTTGAAGTCCTTAGTATCAGGCGGTCTAGGCCGATACCGGCGGCTTACGATTGGCCCAGGGCCGAGCCGCTTCAAGCTGAGCTGCCAGGCGGAACAAGGTCGCCTCGTCCCCAAAGCGAGCCACGAAATGGGTGCCTATGGGCAAGCCATCGGCATTCCAGAACAACGGCACAGACATGCCAGGCTGACCTGTGAAGTTGCAGACAGGTGTGAAAGGCATAAGGGACGACATCCGGAGTAACCCCTGCAGGGGATTCTCCGGAGTAGCGTCGAATGATCCCAGCGGCACAGGTGGCTCGGTTAGAGTGGGTGTCAGCCATACGTCGTACTTCAGGAAGAACCGCGCGATGTCACGTGAAATCCGCCTCAGGGCTTCCACTGCCAGCATATACGTTGGTGCGCTGTGCTGATGCCCCATCTCATACATGGCCCAGGTAACCGGCTCGAAGTACTTCGCGGCAGGCTTCTGGCCGGTAAGTTGTGCATACTCGTCTATTGCCAGAGCTACGCTTGATGACACCGCCGTCACGAACGCTTGCGTGATGCGTTCAGCATCTACAGGCATGGTTGCCTCGGTCACGTCGTGGCCCAGGTCAGCGCAAAGGGTAGCGGCATCATGCACAGCCATGGTACAGTCCGCATGAACAGGCACTCCGGTTGGCGCGATGGTGGTGAAGGCGATGCGCAGCGTTCCCGGGTCGGCACCCACCTCCTTGATGAAGGGTCGAGCCGGCGGTGGCGCCCAGTATGGGTCTCCTGTGTCAGGACCCGCCGTGGCATCGAGCAGGGCAGCACTGTCTCTGACCGAGCGCGTGAGAGCATGGTGGACAGCAAGTCCACCCCACAGCTCCCCGTGATCCGGCCCTGCGGGAGTGCGTGCCCTGGTGGGCTTAAGGCCAAAGACCCCGCAGCATGAGCCGGGGATACGAATGGACCCACCTCCATCGCCCCCGTGGGCCATGGGGACCAAACCAGCAGCCACGGCAGCCGCAGAACCCCCGCTTGATCCGCCAGATGTCCGCTCCGT
This sequence comes from uncultured Dehalococcoidia bacterium, assembly GCA_964423835.1. Taxonomy (GTDB): domain Bacteria; phylum Chloroflexota; class Dehalococcoidia; order UBA2247; family RBG-13-53-26; genus JAFGCL01. The sequence continues at coordinate 20,602 of CAYRGJ010000025.1, forward strand.
GTTCCACGGATTGCGACACGGCCCGAAAAGGCGTGGCTCGGTGGTAATCATGATGCCAAACTCCGACAGGTTAGTCTTGCCGAGGGCAATCAGGCCGGACCGCTTGAACCTTGTCATCAATTCGCTATCGTGGTCGGATACATGATTGCGCAGGAACGCCGATCCGTTGGTCAGGCGAGCCCCTGCATAGGATGCCCCCAGGTCCTTGAGGAGGAAGGGAACGCCGGCAAAGGGGCCCTTGGGTACCTTCCTGGCCGCTGCCCGCGCCTGTTCAAACATCGGGGTAACCACGGCATTGATGGAAGGGTTGGTCTTCTCGATACGCTCTATGGCGGCATCCACAAGTTCAATGGGCCTGACACTTCTCTTGCGGACCAGTTCGGCCTGCTCCATCGCATCGAGTGAAGCGAATGAATCAGTCTTGGCCATGATCTCCCCCTCTCTCTAGTACCCAGGATTGACCTGCCACCGGAAATGGTACCACCTGCAGAGTCGGAGTTGCCAGATGCCATTTCATCCGGAAGTGAGAGGCCCCCGGCCCTGCTCGAGGTGTCGGCAGTCAGAAACGGAGTTGATCCGAAGTCATCATGGAGTAGGACACTGTCAGGATGGCATCACCTTGTCGCTAACCGGTGAATGAGGAGCGGCGAATCGGTGGGCGAGTCTGCCGAGAGACTCCTGGGTGGCCCGCTGCCGTGGCACAAGATGCGTCAGGCCTTCAAGCTGCTGCCTTGCCTTCGCCCTCTGGTACCTGGCTGGAACGGCCCTGGCGTGGGCGGTCGTCCTGTGGGTCTCGCGCTTGCTGACGCGGCAGAACATCGTGTTGTCCAGCAAAGGCAGCTGACCGGGCGGAACAGCCGCGCCGTATCTGGTGGGGGACGGCCTGCAGGTTCAAGTAGAGACAAATGGTGGGCCACCCTATATGAAAGACAGAACTGGATCCTTCGAGCTGGCCTTCAGCCTGACAACCGCAGTCCAGAATCTGGTGCTTCCGTTTGGGCGGGGAAGCATGGACCAGTTATTCATCGCACCACTGTCTGGCGTTTTGGAAGAGCTTCAGCCAGGGTGACGTCTGTATGTCACTCCACTCCCTCGGCCAATAGGGCCATTGCCAACGGAGAAACAGGCGTTCGGGATGGGGCATCATCGCCAGGTGTCTGCCATCAGGTGAGCACAAAGCCGTGATCCCCAACGGAGATCCATTCGGGTTCATGGGGTAACCCTCCGTGATTCCCCCGCTGTCATCAGCGAATCGGATGGGCGCCAGGTTGCTCCGCTCAATCTCCTTGACGGCAGCCTGGTCCGGACAAGAGAAGCGGCCTTCACCGTGGGCCACCCAAACCCCGAGAACCGATCCCGCCATGTCTTTCAGGAAGATTGATGGACTGGACATAATCCTCACAGTCATGAATCTGGACTCAAACATCCCGGACTCGTTGCACACAAACCGTGGTTGAAGGCTCGGCTTCATGCCTTGCCATGGCACCCAGCCAAGAAGGGTCATCAACTGGCAACCGTTGCAGACGCCCAGTGAGAAGCTGTCGCTTCGGGCAAAGAAGTCTTCGAACTCCTGGTGGATCCTCCTGTCGAACCGGATCACGCCCGCCCAGCCCTTGCCGGCATCCAGAACGTCCGCATAGCTGAAACCGCCGCAGAAAGCGAGGCCCCTGAAACCTCCCAGCCCGATTCGGTCCTCAGCCAGGTCGGTCATCGTCACGTCCCATGGCTCGAACCCGGCCAGGAAGAAAGCCGCCGCCATCTCTCTATCGCCATTGGTGCCCTCCTCTCTCAGAATTGCCACCCTTGGCTTGTGCTGCGCTTCGAGGGCTCGCCTCCGTGTCCTGGTTGGGGTGAACGTGAGATCGAACCGAAGACCGGAGCTACCACTGGCCCCTTCGCTCTCGGCTCTGGCGCATCCGGGGACCGTCTGCAGTTTCTCCACTTCGAAGGAGGTTTCCTGCCAGACACTGCGGAGAGCCCGCATGTCCTCGGAGAGAATGGCCCGATGCTCGTGCTTGATTCTGATGTGCTTCTCGCTGGATGTGCTGCCGATGACCTGACAACACGCGGCGACGCCGTGTTTCCGCACGATCTCCAGTATCGCCTCTTCATTCCCCGGCGGGTATTCGATGACCATCCCCGGCTCTTCAGCAAAGAGAATGTGTAGCGGGTCCTTCCCAGCCGTGCCGGGTCCGCCTATCTGTATGTCCAGGCCACAGTTCCCGGCAAACGCCATCTCCAGAAGGCATACCACCAGGCCGCCGTCTGACCTGTCATGGCCGGCCAGAAGCAGATGGCGTTTGATGAGCTCCTGGACTGCCTCGAAGCACCTGCGGAGTAGCTTCGGATCGTCGACGTCCGGCGCGTCATCGCCGATCTGCCCATACACTTGTGCCAGGGCCGTCCCTCCCATCCGCCACTTGCCGCCTGATATGTCGATGAGCATCAGCCTGCTCTTGCCCGGCTCCTTGATATCGGGCGTCACCGTCAGTGCTATGTCGGGGCAGGCCGCATATGCAGTGACCACCAGAGTGCCCGGAGCCTTTGCCGTCATTTGAACGTTGTCTCTGGTCACCTTGGCCGCCATGCTCATCGAGTCCTTGCCACCATTAATGGAAATACCGAGGACATCCAGCATGCTGGCCAGAGCCTCATTGGCGCGGTAGAGACAGGCACCCTCACCGGGCTCAGATGCATTCGCGCCCCAGTTGCCCAGCAGCGATATGCCTTCGAAATGGTCAACCAGGGCCCATACGAGGTTGGTCAATGCTTCGCATGCAGCCAGACGAACCGATGACTCGGGGCTGACAATCCACTTGATGGGCTGGTCACCGATGGCCCAGCAGCGGCCGGTAGTGGCCAGGTAGCCGTCGGCCGTCACCGCTACATCCGCCACGGGCAACTGCAGTGGTCCGGCGCATTGCTGTTGAGATACCAATCCGGTAACAGACCGGTCGACATGATTGACCAGGAACCCCTTTGAAGCGACCTTGAGAAGCCGTAACACACGTTTCAGGGCCTCCAGCAGTGTCACGCCCTGCGGGAGTTCGAGTGGTGACATGCTGCGCTTGATACTCTTGTCCTCGATGTTGAGCTGCGGGAACCCGCCGAGAGTGAAGCCCAGGTCGAGGTTGACGGGCTCTCTCTCGTATTCAGGAGCATTTGTCGGAGCCCGCTCGTCAACCAGTGTCAGCCTCCCGTCGCCGCTGATCTCCCCTATGACGGCCATCGGGCATTTCTCACGGCCGGCAACCTCCTGAAGGATGGCAACGTCCTCTTGCTCAGTCAGCAGGACCACCCTTTCCTGAGACTCGTTGCACCACAGCTCCAGAGCGGACAGTGAACTGTCGCCGCAGGGAATCCGGCGCAAATACACCCTGGCGCCTGCCGGAGAGACGAGTTCACTTGTGGCGTTGGCATTTCCTCCCGCTCCCAGGTCGTGAATCGATCTGATCGGGTTCCTGTCTCCCATCATGATGCAGGCCTGTATCACGCGGTCGACCACCTTCTCCATTTCGGCATTAGGGCGCTGCACCGAATTCCAGTCCAACTCCGCTTCCTGTGTACCGGCGATTCTGCTCGAACCAGACGCGCCACCCAGTCCGATTCTATAGGCGTCTCCTCCCAGTTGGACAATCGCATGGCCAGTCTTCGGCCCTGCCTTCTTGCCGTGCGCCCTGTTCACCCACCCGAGACCGACCGACCACATGCCACACTTGGTGTAGCCGAACAGTTCAGTCCTCTTCTCAGAGCCATGGACGTATTCAAAAGAAGTAGTCGATCCGCTCAGGGTCGGCTCCCCGAATTCATTGCCATAGCGGTACGCACCCCTGGGCGCGCCTAGAATGATCTGAAGAGGAGTCTCCAACTGATAGGGCTGTTCCCAGTTGGCGCTCTCCCAGGGCTGAACGTAGCCCGGGATCAACAGATTGCCCACCAGATACAGGGTCGACCCGGCGACCGGTGACCCGCCCCGGCCGATGGTCTGATTGTCCCGAATTCTGCCGCCCGTTCCGGTCGCTGCCCCCGCAAACGACACTATAGCCGTTGGATGGTTGTGAGACTCGCCCTTCGCAGAGATGTCCGCGTCTATCTGCTGAACCACAATCGCCGATGGTCTCGCCGGGTCCGAGTTGAGCAGCATCGGCACCTTATGTCCCCGAATCACAGAAGCATTGTCTTCAAAGCCAACAACCGTGTGACCGGGATGTCGAGCATGGTTGTCTTTGAGCATGTTCATGAGCGTCATTTCCTTCTCGACTCCGTCAATCCGCCAGATGGCATTGAAGGTCCGGTGGCGACTGTGATCGGACTGGGTCTGGTCCAAATGGGTCAAAAGGATGTCGGTGGGGTTGGCGCCCAATACGTCGGCGAAATAGTGGTAGTTATGCTGCAGCAGCTGCCGGTCAAAAGCCAGGTCGAGTTTCTCCAGGGCTCGAATCCCTTCTTCGAGCAACGGTATCACCTTCACCGGGGCTGGCTTGCTGTCTGACTCGAACCCTGTCAGAGGTCCACGGTATGGAGACTCGGTCATTCGATCGTAGAGCAAGGAGAGTATGCGGGCCTTCTGATCTTCCCCGACAACCTCTCCGGGCCTCAGATCGATCTGGTAGCGTCGCGATCGTTCCAGACGCCTTATCGATGTGAGACCGCAGGAATGGCAGATGTTCACAGCATTGGTCGACCAGGGTGTAGTGATCTCCGGGCGGGGCCCAACCTCGAGGATCGTACCTTGTAGCCTGCTCTTGCCAGTGAGTGCAGTCGGTTCAAAGGTCTCCGTCAGCAGCCAGTCGAGCAAGGTGGACTCGGCGCGCTCGAGCGGCCGGGCCGAATCCACATAGAAGCAGAGCTCCATCTTGACATCCTCAACCATGGGCGCAACTTCCGCCCGGATCCGTTTCTTCAAAAGCTCCTCTCCAGGCTTCCAGAGGACTGAGGAGCGGTATCTCCTGATTACCATGTCCGTTTGTGGGCCTCTCTCCTGGGTATGGTGGTGGCTATCATCTGATCGCTCTACCCTTCACATAGCGCATCATTGGCAAGACATTGAAGTGGCGGTCGCTGCTGGTCATGGCCCACACCGCCGCGCGGGCCGTATCGAGGGATGTGAAGCACGGGATCTGCCGCTCCACAGCAGCCCGGCGTATGGCAAAGCCATCCCGCATCGGGGTACGCTCTCCGGTGATGGTGTTGATGACGCCGTCGACCCGCCCGCTCCTAATCGCGTCCACTACATTCGGGTGCCCCTCGCTGAGCTTCTTCGTGATCTGCTTCACGAACATCCCCTCGCTCCCAATCATGGCTGCGGTGCCCTCTGTGGCGCAGAGCCTGTATCCGGCTTCAGCCAGCCTCCTGATGATGGGCAGGGACCTGCTTTTGTCTCGATCGGCGACGCTGATAAGCACTGCGCCGCTGGGCGGCAACATGAGGCCGGCCGCCATGACTGCCTTCATCAGAGCCGCCTCGAACCTGTAGTCGATGCCCATGACTTCCCCGGTGGATTTCATCTCCGGACCCAGGTAGGTGTCCACGCCGGACAGCTTTGACATGGAAAAGACAGGCACCTTGATCGCTACCAGTCTCTGCTTCTTCCATAGGCCGGTCTCGTAGCCCTGCTCACGCAGGGAGATCCCTGCCATGACTTTGGTGGCCACCTTGACCGCAGGAACCCCGGTCACCTTGGAGATGAAGGGCACGGTGCGGCTGGCGCGGGGGTTGACCTCCAGCACGTAGATGATGGACTGGCCGGCGTCCCTCATGATGATGCACTGCACGTTCATCAGGCCCTTAATCTGCAGCCCCAGCCCGATGCGGATGGCGTAGTCCACCAGGGTTTCCACCTCCAGGGGCTTGAGGCCTATTCCCGGGTACACGGTCATGGCATCCCCACTGTGCACCCCGGCCCTCTCCAGGTGCTCCATGATGCCCGGCACCAGCACCCGCTCGCCGTCGCAGACGGCGTCCAGCTCCACCTCCTTCCCCTCCAGGTACTTGTCCACCAGCACCGGGTGCTTTGTGCCCAGGTCCAGCGCGCCGCGCATGTATGTGGCCAGGTCGTCGTCGCCGTGGACGATCTCCATGCCCCGCCCCCCCAGCACGTAGCTGGGCCGGACCAGCACCGGGTACCCGATGGACCGCGCCACGCTCTCCGCGCCGTCCAGCGTGGTGGCCACGCCCCCCGGAGGCTGCGGGATGCCCAGCCGGTCCAGGAAGTCCTCGAACCGCCGCCGGTCCTCGGCCATGTCGATGGTGTCGGCGCTCGAGCCCATGATGGGCAGGCCGCTGCGGGCCAAGGGCTCGCTGAGGTTGATGGCGGTCTGCCCGCCGAACTGGGTTATCGACGGCGTGAGAGCGGCCGTCGCATTCTCGTTCTCCAGGATGTCTCTCACGCTCTCCTCATCCAGGGCCTCGAAGTAGAGGCGGCTACCGGTGTCGAAATCGGTGGACACGGTCTCCGGGTTGGAGTTGACCAGGATGCTGGCGCACCCGGCCTCCTTCAGGGCCCAGGCCGCGTGCACGCTGCAGTAGTCGAACTCGATCCCCTGACCGATGCGGATAGGCCCGCTGCCTATGACCACGGCCTTGCGCCCCGGAAGCGGCGCGGCCTCGTTCTCCAGGTCGTAGCTGCTGTAGAAGTAGGGGGTGGAGGCCTCGAACTCGGCGGCGCAGGTGTCGACCGTCTTGTACACCGGGCGGATGCCGCACTCCTGCCGCCACTGGCGCACCTGCTCCGGCGTGCGGTCGGCCAGCGTCCCCACCTGCTCATCCGAGAAGCCCAGCCGCTTGGCTTCCCGCAGCAGCCCGGGGGTCAGCGCCTCCGCCAGGAGGCGCCGCTCCATGTCCACGATGTGGCCCATCTGGCCGAAGAACCACGGGTCGATGCCGGTGGCCAGGGCCAGCTCCTCCGGCCCGGCGCCGCGGCGCAGCGCGGCCATGACCGCCCACAGGCGCAGGTCGTGGGGATGCAGCGGGAGGTCCCCGGGCCGGTCGCCCCAGGAGCGGTCCTCCCAAAGGAGGGTGCGATTCCCCAGCTCCAGGGAGCGCACCGCCTTCTGCAGCGCGGCCTCGAACCGGCGGTCGATGGCCATCACCTCTCCGGTGGCCTTCATCTGGCTGCCGGTGGTCCGGTCCCCGGCGGCGAACTTGTCAAAGGGCCACCGCGGGATCTTGACCACGCAGTAGTCCAGCGCCGGCTCGAACGCGGCCATGGTCTTCCCCGTGACCATGTTGGGGATCTCGTCCAGCCGCCTGCCGGCGGCGATCTTGGCCGCCACGCGGGCTATGGGGTACCCGGTGGCCTTGCTGGCCAGCGCTGAGCTGCGGCTGACCCGGGGGTTGACCTCGATGACATAGTAGCCGGGGCCCGCCTGCCCTGCCGGCCACCTCCGGGCCACTACGGGGCCGGGCGCCAGGGCCAGCTGGACGTTGCAGCCCCCCTCTATCCCCAGGGCCCGGATGATCCTGATGCTGGCTGACCGCAGCATCTGGTAGTCGCCGTCCGAGAGGGTCTGGCTGGGGGCCACCACGATGCTGTCCCCCGTGTGCACCCCCATCGGATCGATGTTCTCCATGTTGCAGATGGTGATGCAGGTGTCGGCCGCGTCCCGCATCACCTCGTACTCGATCTCCTTCCACCCCAGCAGGCACTGCTCCACCAGGACCTCGCGGCTGGGGCTGGCGTCCAGGCCGGCGCCCACGATGGTCCGAAGCTCGTCCGCGGTCCCGGCGATGCCCCCGCCGCTGCCGCCCAGGGTGAAGGAGGGCCGCACGATGACCGGGAACCCGATGCTGGCGGCAAACTCCACGGCCTCCTCCACCGAGTTGGCCGTGACGCTGGCCGGCACCGGCTCGCCCATGTCGACCAGCAGCTTCTTGAACAGGGAGCGCTCCTCCGCCTTCCTGATCGTGTCCAGGGGCGTGCCCAGCAGGCGGACGCCGTGTCGGTCCAGGACCCCGGCATCGGCCAGCTCCACCGCCAGGTTCAGGCCGGTCTGCCCTCCCAGCGTGGGCAGGAGGCCGTCGGGGCGCTCCCGCTCGATGATACGGGTGATGACGCCCGCTTCCAGGGGCTCGATGTATACCGCGTCGGCGATGTCCTCGTCGGTCATGATGGTGGCCGGATTGGAGTTGACCAGCACGGTGGAGACGCCCTCCTCGCGCAGGGCGCGGCAGGCCTGGGTGCCGGCGTAGTCGAACTCGGCCGCCTGCCCGATGACGATCGGCCCGGACCCGATGATGAGGACCTTGCCGATGTCACTGCGCCGCGACACGGTCCCTCCCCGCCACCAAGGACAGGAACTCGTCGAAGAGGTAGAGGTTGTCCAGGGGCCCCGGCGATGCCTCGGAGTGGTACTGGATGGACATGATGGGTAGCTCCCGGTGGCGCAGCCCCTCCACCGTGCCGTCATTGAGGTTGATGTGGCTGACCTCCAGCCCACCCTGCAGCGTATCGGGGTCGACGGCGTACCCGTGGTTCTGCGCGGCGATGTAGACCCGCCCCGTCCTGACGTCCCGCACCGGGTGGTTGCCGCCGCGGTGCCCGAACCTGAGCTTGAAGGTGCGGGCGCCGAAGGCCCGGCCGATGAGCTGCTCCCCCAGGCAGATGCCCATCAGCGGCTTCACGCCGGCCAGGCCCTTGACCGTGTCCACGATGTGGCCCAGGAGGGACGGGTCCCCGGGGCCCGGCGAGAACAGCACCCCGTCCGGGCGCAGCTCGAGGACTTCCCGGGCAGAGTACGTGCAGGGGACGGCAGTAACCGCGCAGCCCAGCCGCCGCAGGATGCGCAGTATGTTGAGCTTGACGCCGCAGTCCACCACCACCACGTGGGGCGCCCCGCCCGGGCCGGCCGCCGCGAGGGCGCTCGCCGCCGGGACCGGGCTCGGGGCTGCCGACGGGGGTGTCGGGGCCGCCGACGGGGGTGTCGGCGCCTCGTCCCACCGGTAGGGCGCGGGGGTGCTGACCTCGCGGACGAAGTCCACGCTCTCGTAGCGGGGCAGGCCGCGCAGGCGCGCCAGGACATCCGCCGCCGAACCTTCGGTGCTGATGGCCCCCATCATCACCCCCCGGTACCGCAGGTGCCGGGTCAGGGCCCTGGTGTCCACGCCGTGAATCCCCGGCGCTCCGCCGGCGGCCAGGAAATCGTGCAGGGTCTGGCGGCTGTGCCGGTGGCTGGGGGCATCGCACAGCTCGCGCACCGCCAGGCCCCGCGCCTGGATACGCGCCGACTCGAAGCCCGAGTCGCTTATTCCGTAGTTGCCGATCAGGGGATAGGTCAGGACCAGGATCTGCCCGGCATAGGAGGGATCGGTGAGCATCTCCTGGTACCCGGTCATGCTGGTGTTGAACACCACCTCGCCGTATGAGAAGGCCTCCGCCCCGAAGGCATAGCCTTCGTAGGATGAACCGTCCTCCAGTACCAGAATGGCTTTCTTGTTCATTCCTACCTTGCCAGCCTCTCCGGACTGACTTAAAGGCCGCCGGCCGTCCCAGGGTCCTCTGGCCGCAGGCCAACTCGTGGACCCCTGGCCGCAGGCTATTCCAGGGTTCTCAGGCCTCCGCCGGCCGCTGCCGGCAGGTCCCAGAAGCTAACCAGCCGCTCGAACTCGATGAGGCCGCTCTCCGATGCGTTCTCCACGGGCACCCCCGCCTCCACGGCAGCCGCCACCGGGTTCAGCCCGCCCAGAAGGACCATGCCGATGCGGTTGATGCCCAGCGCGATCTGGCACACCGGCTCGCCGACATTCCCCAGCACATAGACGCCGTTGATGCCGGCCTGCTTCAGCTGCCCCAGGGCCTCCTCCACGGTGGCCCGGGCCGGGGCCGGCAGCTCGCGGAAGTTGGCCAGCAGCCGGCCGCTCCCGCTCCGGGCAGCCTCGCCGACGCTGGTCATGCCGGCTCGGACATACTGCTCCGAGGGGTCCAGGGAGGTGCCGGCGTAGTTGATGATGGCCGTGAAACGCCTGGGCCTCGAGCCGCGCACCTCCAGCACGCCGCCGAAGCGGGACTCCACGGGCACCCCTGCCTTGAGCAGGACCCCGTTGACCACCACACTGCAGACAGTGGCCAGGCCCACCTTGCCCTCCGGGACCAGGACGCCGCCCAGCCTCTCACCTTCGTGGGCCAGCGCCACCAGGTGGCTGACGCAGAACCCCGCGGTGAAGGCCTCGCGCATGGCGGACAGGGCCTTCTTGAGCTTGTTCCGGGCCAGGACCGAGGTGTTGATGGGCACCAGCCCGGTCCGCTTCTCCGGGTTGAACGTGGTCTGGAAGGCCAGGGCCTCCAGCTTGTCCAGTATGAAACCTACCTGGTCCGGGGCCAGGGCTATCTGCAGCTCCTCGATGCCCAGCGGGGTGATGCTCCGGCCGTCCCTTCCCCCGGGCTGGGTGTACCCCCGCTCGTCCATGATCCGCAGGTGGTAGCGGATGGCCCGCTCGCTCAGATTCAGGCCGTACCGCCGCAGCTCGCGGGCGATGGTGATCGATCCCAGCGGCTCGCCGGACTCGGCCAGCACCCGCAGGATGGAGAGTATCTTCTTCTCGGTATCGGAGTTGGCGCTCTGCACCATACCGGCAACCCCTTTCCGCATTGGCGCCCCGGTGCCATTATAGCATGCCCCGGCGGTGTCATTCCTGGAGTGTCTCATAGGCTGCTTCCAGGTCCTCCTTCCACAGGCGGCCTTCGGCGGCGGACGGCATGCGCCAGTCGCCGCGCGGAGACAGGCTGACCGACCCCACCTTGGGCCCCTCGGGCAGGCAGGTCCGTTTGAACTGGCTGGCGAAGAACCTCTCCAGGAAGACGGCCAGCCACCGGTGCAGGTCGCCGAGGGAGTAGCGGCCCTCGAACAGCCCGCGCCGCCGGGCCTCATTGGCCAGATACAGGATCTTGCCCGGACGCGTGCCCCACCGGACAAAGGGGTAGAGGTAGAAATCGGCCAGCTCCACGGGCCCGATGATCTCCTCGGTCTTCTGCGTCACCTCCCCGTTCGCCGGCCGGCGCAGCTCCGGTGATATCGGGGTCTCCAGGATGTCATACAGGACGCCCTGCGCCGGCGAGCCGGCCGGCTCCTCGTCCGCCACCCACCGCACCAGGTACCGCACCAGGGTCTTGGGCACCGAGGCATTCACATGATAGTGGGAGAGGTGGTCGCCGGAAAAGGTGCACCACCCCAGGGCGACCTCGGTGAGGTCGCCCGTCCCCACCACCACGGCCCCCGTCTCATTGGCTTTGTTGAAGAGGAACTCGGTGCGGTAGCGGGCCTGGACGTTCTCGAAGACCACGTCTTCCTCCCCGGTATGCTTCAGGTCCCGCAGGTGGGCCCGGCAGCTGCGGGTGATGTCCACGGTCTCCAGCCCGACCCCGAGGGCGCGGCAGAGGGCCGCCGCGTTGCTCCTGGTGCGCCGGGTAGTCCCGAACCCGGGCAGCGTGCAGGCGTGGACATTCTCCCTGGGCAGTCTCAGGAAATGCATGGTCCTGGCCGCCACCAGGAGGGCCAGGGTCGAGTCCAGGCCCCCGGAGACACCCAGGACCACGCGGTCCCGCCCGACCCCGGAAAGCTTGCCGGCCAGGCCCGCCACCTGCATGGAGAAGATGTCCCGGCACCTCTCGGCCCGCCGGGCCGGATCGCCCGGCACGAAGGGATGAGGGTCTATTCGGCGCTGCAGCTCGCTGGCCGCAGGATCGGCCGCCTCGGCCTCGACCGTTCGGAAGGTGCTCGACGTCCCGCGTGCCTGGCCGAAGGTAGTGGTGACCCGGCGGTCGTGCGCCAGCCGGTCCAGGTCGATGTCGGCTACCACCAGCTTCGGGTCCGGGGCCAGCCGTTCCGACTCCTCGAGGATGGTGCCGTTCTCGGCCACCATGATGTGCCCGCCGAAGACTACGTCGTTCGATGACTCACCCCGGCCAGCTGAGACATAGACGAATGCCGCCAGGCACCGCCCCGACTCAGAGCAGACCATGGTCCGGCGCCACTGTGCCTTGCCGATGAGCTCGTTGCTGGCCGACAGGTTGACGAGCACCGTGGCCCCGGCCAGGGCCTGATGCTCGTGAGGCGACAGCGGCACCCACAGGTCCTCGCAGATCTCCACCCCGAGAGTGGCGGATGGCCGGCCGTTCAGCCGGAACAGGAGGTCCGTGCCGACGGGGACCTCGTGTCCCAGCAGGCTGATGCTGCTGGCAGTCGGCCTGTCGCCAGGTGCGAACCAGCGCCCCTCGTAGAACTCCCTGTAGGCCGGCAGATAGGTCTTGGGCACCATTCCCAGGATGCGGCCGCAGGCCAGCACCGCAGCGCAGTTGAACACCTTCTGCCCCACCGCCAGCGGCAGGCCCAGGATGATGACCATGGCGCTGGAGGCGCTCTCCTCCGCTATGCGGCGCAGCCCTTCAAGGACCTGGCGCAGCAGTACCTCATGATGGACCAGGTCCCCAATGGTGTAGCCGGTAAGCGCCATCTCGGGCAAGGCCAGCACCTGTACGCCCTCGTCCGCGGCCCTCCGGATGCACTCCACCATGGCCCCCGCATTGGCGTCGACATCGGCCACGCGAAGCCTGGGGGCCACCGCGCCGACGCGCAGGAAGCCCAGGTCCCGGGTCAGGCGCAACTCCCGGCTCATTCACTCAACCTCGTACGGCATGTGCTCTCCGCCCCCGCTGCCCCGCGGACAGGAGTTTGCGCCCGGGACTACCCCTTTCGGGCCCGTCCCGGGCGAACCCCCATGGCAGAGGAAGCCTTTCGGACTACAGGATGGGCAGGTACCGTTTCAGCTCGTACTCGGTCACCTGGATGCGGTACTTGTCCCACTCGATCTTCTTGTTCTGGATGAAGGCGTCGAACACGTGCTCGCCCAGCGCCTGTCGCACCACCTCGCTCTTCTCCGTGAGCTGCACCGCCTCCCACAGGCTGGCCGGCAGGGTGCCTATGTTCCTCTCCCGCCGCTCCGCCTCTGACATCTCGTAGACGTTCTCCTCCACCGGATCGGGCGGCGTCATCCCCTTTGCTATGCCATCGAGCCCGGCGGCCAGCATCACGCTGAAGGCCAGGTAGGGGTTGCAGGCCGGGTCCGGCGACCGGTACTCGATGCGGGTGGCGTTCTCCTTGCCCGGCTTGTACTCCGGGACCCGGATGAGGTCCGACCGGTTGCACCGCGCCCAGGAGAGGTACACCGGCGCCTCGTAGCCGGGCACCAGCCGCTTGTACGAGTTCACCCACTGGCTGGTAATGGACGAAATGGCCGGCCCATGGTGCAGCAGGCCGGCCACGTAGGACCGGGCCGTCTTCGACAGGTGGTAGGGGTCGCTCTTGTCGAAGAAGGCGTTCTTGCCTTCCTTGAACAGCGACTGGTGGACATGCATGCCGGACCCGTTCTGTCCGAAGATGGGCTTGGGCATGAAGGTGGCATAGACGCCGTGGTTCAGGGCCACCTGCTTCACCACCAGGCGGTACGTCATCACGTTGTCGGCCATGGTCAGGGCATCGGCGTACCGCATGTCGATCTCGTGCTGGCTGGGGGCCACCTCGTGGTGGGAGTACTCCACCCCGATCCCCATGTCGTTGAGGGTGAGGACGGTGTCCCTCCGCAAATCCGCGGCCTCGTCCAGAGGGATCATGTCGAAGTACCCGCCGGCGTCCAGGATGTCGGTGCCCCTGCAGTCCTTGAAGTAGAAGTACTCCAGCTCCGGGCCGACGTAGAAGGTGTAGCCCAGGTCGGCCGCCCGCTTCAGGTTCCTCTTGAGCACCGCCCGCGGGTCGCCGTCGTAGGGCTCACCGCCGGGCCTCATGATGTCGCAAAACATCCGGGCCACCGCATGGTGCTCCCGCGGCCTCCAGGGGAGCAGGCAGAAGGTGTCCGGGTCGGGCAGGGCCATCATGTCGCTCTCGTCGATGCGGGCAAACCCCTGGATGGACGAGCCGTCGAATCCCATGCCCTCCTCCAGCGCCCCCTCCAGCTCCTCTACCGTGATGGCGAAGCTCTTGAGCATGCCCAGGATATCTGAGAACCACAGCCGGATGAACTTGACGTCATGCTCCTTCGCCATCTTCAGCACATACTCTTTGCTTTCCTTCTTTGACTTCGCTGCCATTTCTCTCTCCTCCTTCAGGTCTTATCCCTGTTTACTGCCCCTGCGTTTCCCGTCTCATCTCCGCCCCGCCCCCGCGACCCTGGCGGGCGCCCCCGCCTGCGCGGCGGGCCGTTGCCGCACCCTAGATTGCGCTGTTGTCCCTGTCCCCGGTCCGCACCCGGATGGCGTGCTCCACCGGGATCACGAACACCTTCCCATCTCCCCTCTCGCCGGTGCGGGCCCTGGTCACAATAAGGTGCAGGGCGCGGCCCAGGTCCTCATCCAGCACCACCACCTCGATCTTCACCTTGGGCAGGAACTCCACCCGGTACTCTCCCGACCGCCACTGCAACGGGATGCCCTTCTCCCGCCCGCGGCCGCTCACCTCCGCCACGGTCATGCCGTAGATTCCCATTCCCTCGAGGGCCGCCCGGACGGGCTCCAGCTTCTCCTCCCGGATTATGGCCTCTATCTTCTTCATGGCTCACAGCCCTCCGTAGGCCCTCTCACCGTGCTGCGAGATGTCCAGCCCCACCACCTCTTCTTCCTCCCTGACCCTCAGCCCCATGGCGGCCTTGATGGCATGCGCGATGAGCCAGGTGCCGTAGAAGGCCAGGGCCCACACCACGCCGATGGCCGCCAGCTGTTTGGCCAGCAGCAGGCCGCTGCCCCCAACCAGGCCATCCGTACCCGCCGCATTCACCGCCGCGCTGGCGAAGATGCCCGTGGCCAGCGCCCCCCAGGTCCCTCCCATGCCATGGCAGGCCCACACATCCAGGGACTCGTCCACCCTCTGCTTCGTCCGCCACATCATCACGTAGAAAGAAATGGCTGCGGCCACGGCCCCTATGGGGATGGCGGCCAGGGGAGTCACGAAACCCGACGCCGGCGTGATGGCCACCAGCCCCACCACCGCCCCGGTGGCCACCCCCAGCAGGGACGGCCGGCGGTGCACCCAGCCCAGAGCCATCCAGGTCACGGCCGCCGAGCAGGCGGCAGTGTTCGTGGCCACGAAGGCGCTGGCCGCCAGCCCTCCCGAGGTCAGGGCGCTCCCCGCGTTGAAGCCGAACCAGCCGAACCAGAGCAGGGCTGCCCCCAGGGCTACCATGGGGATGTTGGCCGGCTCCATGGGGTGCCTCTCCGCAAAGCCCTTGCGCGGCCCCAGAACCATGGCCAGCGCCATGGCCGACACCCCGGCCGTGATGTGCACCACCGTCCCCCCGGCGAAGTCCAGGGCCCCCAGCTTTACCAGCCAGCCGCCGCTGCCCCACACCCAGTGGGCCACCGGGCAGTAGATGATGGTGAACCAGGCCACCGAGAACGTCAGCAGCGCGCTGAACTTCATCCTCTCCACCACCGCCCCGGTCATCAGGGCCACGGTGATGATGGCGAACATCCCCTGGTAGGCCATGAAGGCCAGGTGGGGGACCGTGGTGGCATACGTGGCCGAAGGCTCCTGCCCCACGCCCCTCAGCCCGATCCAGTCCAGCCCGCCGATGAAGCCGCCGTGGTCCGGCCCGAAGGCCAGAGAGTAGCCGTAGAGCACCCACAGCACCCCGACGACCCCCAGTATGGCGAAGCTCATCATCATGGTGGACAGGACGTTCTTCTTCCGTACCATACCGGCATAGAACAAGGCCAGGCCGGGGGTCATCAGCATCACCATGGCCGCCGAGACCAGTATCCAGGCCGTGTCCCCACTAGACATGCCGCACCTCCGCGACGTTCCCCCTGGCATTCGGTCTGGTCATGGTCGCCCTCCTTTCACGCCTACGAGAAAGAGAGTAGCACCGGATTGTTTCCGGGAGATTTCGGGGGCGTTAAGGGTGGGTTAACCTGGGACTCAGGGGGAGCCACGGCGGCCTCAGGCCTACGCGTCTTCGCGGCAGCGATACCCGATGTTGCGCACGGTCTCGATGCATTCCGTGTCGTCCAGCTTGCTGCGCAGCCTCCGGATATGGACGTCGACCGTGCGGTCGCCGCCGAAGTAGTCATAGCCCCAGACGCTGTTGAGCAGGGATTCCCGGCTGAACACCTTCCCCTTGTGGTTGACCAGGAACCGGAGCAACTCGTACTCCTTGAAGGTCAGGTCCACCAGCCGGCCCTTGAAAGCCACCTCGCATTTGGCGGCATCGATGGCGATGTCCCCGCATCGGACCAGGTCCGGGTTGTCCGCCTCCGGCCGGCGCTGCAGGATACGACTGATGCGGGCGATGACCTCGGCGGTGTCCCAGGGGGCCAGGGCGAAGTCGTCCACATCCGCGCCCGCCGCAGCGGCCGAGTCCATGAGTTCCAGGTCCCCCTTCGACAGCAGGGCCACCACGGGCAGTCGCCCTCTCTGCTTGACCTGCTTCACCAGGTCCATGGCCTGGGATTCAGCAGCGGCGCCCTCCACGTCGATCACCACCAGGTCGGCGGAGATAGCACCGGCGCGGCTCAGCCGGTCATCGTCAGGGGAGGCGATGGAGCACAGGAAGCCCTTCTCGGCCAGGGCCAGGCCCAGCTCCCGTACTCCCTCGCTGCCGCCGGCCACTATCAGCACTCTGAACATCGACTCCTCTCCCGTTTCAGACGAATGCGCATCGAGCCGGCCGCGCGGTCCTCAGTGGACCGGCGTCCCCACGGCTACGCCCGCACCGGTATCCCCTTCCCCGCCAGGTACTCCTTGACCTCGCGGATTGAGTGCGTCCGGTAGTGAAAGATGGAGGCGGCCAGCACCGCATCCGCCCGGCCGTCGACCAGGGCCCGGTACAGGTGCTCCAGGGTGCCCGCCCCGCCGCTGGCGATCACCGGCACCGTCACCTGCCCGCTGATGGCCCGCGTCAGCTCCAGGTCATACCCGCCGCGCTGCCCGTCCTGGTCCCAGCTGGTCAGCAGTATCTCCCCGGCGCCCAGCGCTACCGCCTGATCGGCCCAGGCCACCGCGTCGATCCCCGTCCCCTCCCGGCCCCCGTAGGTCAGCACCTCCCACCGGGAGGCCTGGCCTGGCACCTGCCTGGCATCGATGGCCACCACGATGCACTGCGAGCCGAACTTCTCCGCCCCCCGGGCGATCAGCTCCGGATGGAGCACCGCGGCAGTGTTGATGGCCGTCTTGTCCGCCCCGGCCTCCAGCATGCGCCGCATGTCGGCGATGCTGCGCAGCCCCCCGCCCACAGTGAGGGGGATGAAGACCTGCCCCGAGACCCGCTCCACTATGTCCACCATGGTGTCCCGCCCCTCCGGCGTGGCCCCGATGTCCAGGAAGACCAGCTCATCGGCGCCCTCGGAATAGTAGAAGGCCGCCATCTCCACCGGGTCACCGGCATCGCGCAGGTCGCGGAAGCTGGTCCCCTTGACCACCCGTCCCCCGGTCATGTCCAGACAGGGTATGATCCTCTTGGTCAACATGGATGCCTAAGTCCCCCAGATCTTTGGCACGTATGCCTAAGTCCCCCAGATCTTTGGCACGTAGTCCTCTTCCTCCCCGGCGCCCTCGACGGGCGCCGCCCGGCCCTGCTTCCCGGCCCGCTCCTTCCGCCGCCGCCGGGCCGCCACCAGGCGCTTCTCCTCCCCGCCGGGCCCCTCCCAGTCCACCAGCCCGCCGTAGTCCTGGGCCTGCACCGCCTTCTGCGGACTGATCTTGCGGTAGACCTCGACCGCGGCCCTCCTCTCGCCGTCAACGGTGAGCAGTCGCTCGATGGGGATGCCGAAGAGCTTCCCGTTCTCCTCCAGGCAGGGCTGGATGAGCCTCCAGTCGGCCTCTGTCATCCGGGCGAACTCGCCCCCGTTGAGCTGCTCGTCCACCAGCTTCCGCCGCGGGTCCCGCACGTAGATGGCCCCGCCGGAGGCCAGCGAGAAGATGTTGGACCCCGGGTAGGGCGAGTCGTACTCCCGGACCGACCCGTCGCGGTCATCGAAGCCGATGCCGTTCAGGACCACGAAGCCGCCGCCCTTGAGCGGGTCGCCGGCCATGAAGGACTCGGCCAGGTAGTCCAGGGCGGTGCCGTTGATCACCACCCGGGGCCGGCCCACGGCATTGATCAGGGGGCGCCCCGCCGCGTTGCCCATGACATAGGCCTCGCCCCCCTTGGCGCCGTACATGAAGGTCTGGCCCACGTCCCCGTAGACCACCAGCCTTCCGTCCTTCATGATCTGGCCCAGCTGGTCCTGGGCATTGCCGTGCACCTGAATCTCCATGCCGTCGATGCCCGACGCCAGGTAGTCCCCCGAGGAGCCGTAGACGTCTATCCGCACGCCCTGCGTCGCCGGGCCGAAGCCGCACCCGGTGAAGCGCTGCCCGCGGTACCGGTACACGATGAACCGCCGCCAGCCGGCCCGGAAGGCTTTCACCATCAGCACCGCATCGCAGCCGTCGCCCTCCGGATCGAAGCGCCCGGCGTCGATGACCAGGACCTGCTCACCGGGCCGGGGACCCCGCAGGGCGCCGCGGGTGGCGAAGTCGATGCGGGCGAAGCGCGAGCCCGCCTCCTCCGCCAGCAGCGGCGTGGCCCCCAGTATCTCCTCCAGGCCGGTCTGCAGGACGTGCTGCACGGAGCTGCGCCTGATCCGCCCCGTGTGGTAGCGCCGGTCGTTGAGCAGGGTCAGGGCGGTTATGGCCGTGTCCCGGTAGCCGTCGTTCCGGCCGGCCTGGGCCCTGATGGCCCCGATGGCCACCTGGAACCCGTAGGCATCCATCCCGCCCATGGCCTGGCGGACGAAGTCGAAGACCCGCTCCGCGGTGAACGACTCATCGGTCTCCTCGAACAGGCCGCGGAGGCCCTCCTCCTGCGCCCGGTCCGCGGCCGTCCTGGCGCTCAGGCCCACGGTGACCCGGCAGACCACCTGGTCCTTCGGCACGTCGATAACCTGGCCGAACTTGTCCGTGCAGACCAGCGGCCGCCCTCCGGGGCCGCCGCCGTTGCTCTTCAGGCTGAAGACGAACGCGCCGCCGTCGGTGTAGCTGCCGCCGCGGGCGTTCCAGTACTTGTCGGCGATGGGCCGGAAGCGGGGGTCCTCCCGCTCCAGGGACATCAGGGTGGCGTCGATGGCCTGCTTCTCCGAGCAGATGAGGCCCACCTGGACCTCGCCCTCCTGGAGGGCGAAGACCTGCGGCCGCAGCATGGCCGTGTCGGTGATGCCGATCAGCTGGAGCTGATCGTGGCCCACGTCATTGCGGGCGATGATGAAGAACCAGGGCCCGTCCGGGGATGAGAACACGTGATGGCTCTGGATGGCCCGGTAGATCTCCTGCTTCCCGGCCGGCAGCATGTCGAAGTCCATCTCCGAGGTCGGCGCCAGGGCCTCTATAAGGTACTCCAGGGGATACTTGTAGACCCGGCTCCACAGGTCCAGCAGCAGCGCCGCCTCCTCCGTGTCGGTCAGAAACAGGGGATGGTAGCTCCGCTGCTTCAGGTACTCCAGGACGGACTGGTAGTTGGCGAAATCGCCGTTGTGGACCAGGGCCTCGTTCAGCGCGCTGAAGGGATGGCAGCCGCCGGGATGCCACACCCGGCCCCGCGTGGGGTAGCGCTGGTGGGCCAGCCACACGTGGGCCCGGAAATCGTCCAGGCGGTAGTAGCGCACCACGTTCTCGGCGTAGCCCACCGCCTTGAGGATCATCATGTTCCGGCCGTGGGACAGGACGAAGGCCCTCTTGTCCCCCAGGGAGGCGTAGTACTGCCGGTTGATCTTGAAGCTGTTCTGATAGACGAACTCGTCCTCGGCGTCGCGCCGCTCCGCCGGCGCCAGCCGGTTGAAGGCGATGAAGCGGTCCAGGACGTCGTCCTTCACCCGCACGAAGTAGCGCTGGACGTCCGGGGGCCGGACCTCCAGGCCGATGCCGCGGTAGTCATCCAGCGTGGCCAGCCTCTGGGCCCCGTCGATGCGGAAATGCGGTTTGATGAAGGACTCCTCGATCTCCCCGGCCACGCCCGGGTCCAGGAGGGCGATGTGGAGCATGTAGTCCTCATCGAGGACCTGCCGGGAGACCCCCAGGGCCTCCGGAACGAACCCCACGGCGCCGATGCCGCCCCCCTTTCCGTTGCCCCGGTTGTGCATCTGCACGGAGGGCTCGAAGATGTTCTTCCCGGTGACCGGGATGGAGCAGATGAAACCGGTGACCCCGCAGCCCCCCTCCTCCTCGGTGGAAGCAGCCAGGGCCGGAAGGTCCCGGCCCAGGTCCGCCCGCGAAGCCAGGAGCCTCTCAACACTGTCCATCACGATTTCACTCTTTCCAGGTGCTCCAGCAGGTCCGTGCGTCCCACCAGGTCCCTGACGCTGCGCAGGCCGAGCCTCTGCAGGATGTCGACCAGCTGGACGTTCCAGGCATGGTACAGGTTGGTGAGGCGCTGCGTGGCCCAGTCCTCGCCGAAGAGGTCGGCCAGCTCCGAGTCCGTGGAGGCGATGCCCCTGGCGCAGCCGCGGCCCGACTCGCAGTTGCCGCAGCGCACGCACTCCAGCGCCACCAGCTCCGCCGTGCCGATCACGGCCCCGTCGGCGCCCAGGCAGATGGCCTTGGCCAGGTCGTGGGCCGTCCGGATCCCGCCGGAGGCGATGAGGGTCATGGCATCGCGCACGCCCTCCTCCTTGAGGAAGCGGTGCACCTTGACGATGGCGTACTCGACGGGCATGGCGATGTTCTTCTTGGCGATGTCGGGGGCCGCCCCCGTGCCGCCGTATCCCCCGTCGATGTGGATGATGTGGGCGCCGGCGTAGTAGGAGCCAACGGCCACCATGTCCACGTCGCTGGGGGTGGAGACCTTGACCGACACCAGGGCGCCGGGGTTGATCTCCTTGATCCAGTCGATGTGCTTCTTGTGGTCCTCGATGGAGTACACCGAGTGGAAGGGGAACGGCGAGAACAGCGGCGTCCCTTTGACCGCCTCGCGCATCCGGGCCACGCTCTCGGTGTTCTTCTCCCCCAGGAGGTGGCCGCCCAGGCCCGGCTTGGCGCCCTGGGCGTACTTGAACTCGATGATCCTGACCCGCTGTATGGTCTCCTCCCGTACGCCGAAGAACCCCGTGGCCACCTGGGTGATCACGTGGCCGTCGTAGGGCTGCAGCACCTCAGGGTAGCCCCCCTCCCCGGTGCAGGTGAAGGTGTTCCAGGCGGCGGCGTTGCGCGCCTTGGAGACCATGGTGGGCAGGCTCACCGACCCGAAGGACATGCCGCCGCCGTAGACGGGGGTGGAGATGACGATGTCGGCCCGCCCGTCGTGACGGCGGTTCAACGGGATCTCAGTCGATATCTGGGACCGGTCCAGCTCCGGCGGCCGGTCGGGGAACCGGAAACGCAGGTTGTCGAACCCGCCGCCGGAGTTCCCCACGTTGTACTCCAGGTCGGTCCGCTGCGGCGGGTAGCCGGTCTCGGCCATGATCCAGGTCCCGGTGATGATGTCCGCGGTCCAGCGGTAGTCGCCCAGCGCAGCGTACATGGGGTTGAGCGACAGCGACAGCGCCTGGCGGGGGCACCGGGCCACGCAGTAGAAATCGTTGGCCTGGCAGGCGAAGCCGATGCAGCGATAGTCGATGGGCGGTCTGGCCCGGTTGTGGCCCTCCACCCTCTCGTGCACGCCATAGGGACAGCTCCGGGCGCAGAGGCCGCAGTTGATGCAGGCCTCCGAGCGGGTCACCTTGTACTTGGGCACCTGGTGCCGGAAGCGGGAGGGCATCCTCTTGATTTCGACCGTCGCAGGCTTCACCGGCTCGCCCCCTCTCCCCCCGTCTTGCGGCCACCCTGAGCGAACAGCCGCCCGAAGGTGTCCCGGTCCACCTCCTCAAAGAAGATGGCCCGGCCGGACTCTCCGCGGAGGCGGCGGGCCTCCCGGATCCCCATGGCGCCCATCACCTCCAGGACCTGGGAGTGCCAGGCCCCCGCGAGGTTGACCATCCGCTGGGTGAGGGTGGGAACAGGGATGCCGTCCAGGCCCTCCGGGAAGACGAGCCGCTTCTCCGGCTTCTCGTAGAGCCGGGCGCCCACGGCCACCATGAGCGGGATATCAACGGCCACCAGGTCGGCGCCGCAGAGCA
Organism: uncultured Dehalococcoidia bacterium; assembly: GCA_964423835.1. GTDB lineage: Bacteria > Chloroflexota > Dehalococcoidia > UBA2247 > RBG-13-53-26 > JAFGCL01. The sequence goes on from CAYRGJ010000025.1 coordinate 42,668, forward strand.
TGGCCTTGGGCACGTGCTCTGCCATGGCGATGCCGCCCGAGGCGACGATGGTCAGCTCGTCCCGTATGCGGTCCTCCACCAGCCTGAGGTGGACCGCCCGGATGATGTCCTTCAGCGTCCGCGGTGCGGGCTGCGGCCCCGGGCCAGCCGGGCCGCCGGCCTCCCGGCCGCAGTAGTCGGCCACTATGTGGATGATCTCCGCGCCGCTGTGCGCCAGGCGGGTCACGGTCTCCTCCACGTCCTTTGTGGCCGGCACGCGGATGATGGGCAGCGCCGGGCCGATGGCCGCCAGCTCCCGCCGGAGCTGGGGCCAGTCGCTCATCAGGGCGTCGCTGTGCTCGATGGCCACCAGCCGCGCCTTCCCGATCGGGCCCCGGTACCTCTCAATCTCCCTTGGGGCCACGCAAGGAATGAGGCTGCCGGCCTCTTCCTCCATCTCGTCCGTGATGCCGGCCGCCGGCATGATGGCGCCGGTCCCCACCTGGGAGGCCGCCTTCACCAGGGCCAGCCGCAGGCCCGGCGCCAGAGCGCCATCGGGGACCTCGAACAGCATGGGGATGGGAATGGAGACGGTGTCCGGGACCTTCGACACCAGCCGTCCTTCGGCGTCGAAGACCAGGTGGTTCAGCCGGCGTCCCAGGTCCACCGCGGTGCTGATGTACTCCCGCCCGTGGATCCCGTCCCGGGTGGGCCGCACGATCTCGGACATGTCGGTCCACATGCTGTCAAAGCCGGTCCCGGTGAACGGCCCGCGGTACCCCGCGCCGGAGACCGGGACCTTCCCATCCTCCGCCTGCTTCCAGAGGCTGATCAGCATGTCGGGCTTCCAGAAGTCGCCGCCGGCGCCGGCGAAGACCGGGTCCAGGCACTTCTCCAGGGCCCCCCGGGGGCACTCCTGGATGCAGCGGAAGCAGTTCCGGCAGACTACGGCGTTGGGGTCCGCCATCTGGCGCGGATCGTCCTTCCGCCGCCGGTGCGCTTCGTAGATGCAGACCCGGGTGCACTTGCCGCAGTTGATGCAGTTCTCCCCGCGGGCGATGTCGAACTTGAACATGTAGTCCAGGTCCAGCCGGGCGGGCCGGGGATGGATGTGGTATTTCTTCGGCATCTCTCAGCTCCGGTGCTCCACCATGTCCCAGTACTGGCGGCTGGCGTCCACCTTCTTGAGGTACTCGGCGATCTCCGCCTCCGGCCAGCCGAAATGGTCCACGAGCCTCTTCTCCAGGGCATCCCAGAGATCCATCAGCTCCAGGTTGGTCTGGCATATCTCCTGGCAGCCTTTGCAGTGCATGCACATAAAGGCATTGACCGCTTCCTCCCGGGTCACCGGCTCCCCGGCCAGGAGCCTCTTGGCCAGGGCGATCTTGCCCTTGGCCGTCACCGCCTCATTGTGGGTCACCAGGTAGGCCGGGCAGACCGCCACGCAGTTGCCGCACTTGGCGCAGGCGTGCATGCTGAGCTCGTAGTCCAGGCTGTCCAGCTTCTTCTCCCGTCCCAGGACGGTGGTGGCCAGCCGGCCGGTCACCGGCGCCAGCAGCAGCATGAGCCGCATGGCGGGGCCGAACACGGCCGGCCGGAAGACCAGGCCCCCGATCCCCCTGGCCCCCACCCCGAAGAACTTGCCGGGGTTCAGGATGCCAGCGGGGTCGGCCTGGGCCTTGAAGGCCTTCAGCTCCCGCAGCCGGGCATCGCCGTAGAGGTCATGGACGAAGGCGGCGTTCCACAGCCCCAGGCCATAGGGCTCCGCGCCGTGCTGGACGGCGGCCCTGGTGATCATGGCCACCAGCGGCAGGTTGATGTAGTACTTCAGGGCCCGGGAATCGCAGAGGAAAGTGGACATGACCAGGGTCCTCCGGGCATCGATGACGTAGGAGTCGATGCAGACCTCCACGCCGAAATACCGGCCCAGCTTCTTGGCCCTGGCGATGAAGGCCGCCGCGCTGGCGATGGGGCTGATGACCTCGCTGGCCAGGATGCTCGGCCCGAGGCGCTTCGTCTTCATCCCGAAGAGGCGCTCGTTCCACAGGAAGCTGGCCACGTATGGGGGTGCCTCTTCGATGCCGCGCGCCGCCTCCCGGGACAGGTAGTCGCGGAAGTGGCGCTCGTCCCCGACGCTTCCCAGCTCCACCAGGACGGCCGCTCCCGGGCGCAGTATGTCGGAGCGGGTGATCCGGTTCACGTCGCCCAGGTGGTTCGAGTCCAGGAACCGGATGACGTTGGGCGCCTGGGGCGTCCCGGCCGCCTCCGCGGCATAGCGCCCGATGAAGGCGAAAGCGGCGCTATCGCTCGGGAAGTAGAGCAGGTGCGGGTACGAGCCGGCGGGCATATCCCTCAGGCGCAGGGTGGCCTCCATCACGATGCCGAGCTCCCCCTCGGTGCCCGCGAAACAGCCGAAATCAGGGTCCGCCGGCGACAGGTCCCTGACCTCGCCGGCCCCGGTGACCACCTTCATGGTGACGATCTGCTGCGAAAGGTGGCCGTACTTGAAGCTGTTGATGCCGTACCCGCCGGTCGAGATCCAGCCGCCCACGGTGGAGAACTTGCTGGAGGGGTAGGTCTGCAGGCACAGGCCCTCCTTCCGGGCCATGATGTCGATGTCGCCCCACCGGGCGCCGGCCTCCACGCTGACCGTCTTGCCGGGCACGTCCAGCGCCCGGACCCGTCGGAGGGGGGAGAGGTCGATGACGATCCCGCCGCTGGTGGGGACGACGCCGCCGAAGCCCCAGGAGGCGGCCCCGCGCGGTATGACCGGGACCTTCCGCTCCGTGGCGAACGCCAGGACCCTGCGCACCTCCTCCACGCTGGCGGGCTGCACCACGAAATCAGGCAGCGTCCGGAAGAGGGCCCTGGCCATCACCGGGGGCAGGTCACCGATGTCCTGGCTGTACATCGCCCTGTCCCCCGCGCCATCGATCACCCTGATATCGCCCGCTATCCTTTTGAACTCATCCAGCGTATTCATGCCCTTGCTCTCCCCCCCGGGGGTCAGCGTCCCCCGGCCTCCGCCGCCAGCCTCAGGAAGTTGCGGTACATGGCGAGCCCGTTCTCGCCGCTCTTCTCCGGGTGGAACTGGGTCCCCATCAGGTTGCCGCGGGCCACGGCGCTGCAGAACGGCGCGCCGTAGTCGGTCGTCCCCGCCACCACCGCCGGGTCAGCCGGCTCGGCGCAGTAGCTGTGCACGAAGTAGAAGTTGGCCCCGTCCGGGATGGACTCGAACAGCCCGTGCCGCACGGTCTGGTGCACCTGGTTCCACCCCATGTGGGGCACCTTCAGCCCCGGCGGCAGCCTCCTCACCACCCCGGGGATGATCCCCAGGCAGGGGTGCCGGCCGCCCTCCTCCGTTTCGTCGAAGAGCACCTGCATGCCCACGCAGATGGCCAGGGTCGGCAAACCGCCGGCAACCACCTGCCGGATCGCCTCGGAGAAGCCTAGGCGGTCCAGGCTGCGCATGGTGTCGGCGGCCGCGCCCACCCCCGGCAGGATGACCGCCGCCGCGCCGGCCAGGTCGCCCGGGTCCCTGGTCACCGTCGGGCGGCCACCGAGGCTGGCCACGGCATTGGCCACGCTGCGCAGGTTCCCCGCGCCGTAGTCTACTATGGTGATCTTCACTTTCCCGGCATCCATTCCGCTCTCCATTCGATACGGCATACGGCAACCGCTTGCCGCATCTTATGGTACTACCTCGGCCTCATCTTGTCAACACGGGGAGGTCACAGAATGGCCACAGAGACGGCTACTGCAGGAAGCAGATGGCCTTCCGCGAGCGCGGATCGGCCACCACCTGGGCGTGCATCCCCCCCGACGCGGCCGGAACGTCGATGATCCTTATGACATCGCCGTAGCTCTCGGCGTCGGGCAGCAGGCTGCCGAGCAAATTCGGCGCGCGCTCGAAGAACTCGGAGTTGAACTGGGCCTCCGGGTCGCCGGGGTACACCGGGAGGTAGATGATCTGGGCCTCCACCAGGTCCAGGAAGAAGTGGGTCCCGTAGGACACCTCGGGGACATGCCCGCGGTCCTCCCGGGCCATCTCCACCAGGACCGCGGCGTTGGAGATGTCCGAGAAGCCGACGTTGACCCCCAGCTCCAGGTTGGCGCTGCCCCACCGGGCCGGCCCCATCATGATGATGCGGCCGGTGGCGATCGAGGGGTGGTTGTTGATCTGGCCCACCACCCGGCCCAGCGACTTCTTACGGTCGGCGGAACCCATCCGGGCGTAGGCCAGCGGGTCCATGTACAGGATGTAGCGGACGTCCTTGACGATCCCGCCGGTGGTGAAGCTGGCCGACCGGAAGAGCACCCTCTCCTTCCTGATGTCCTCCGGCAGGGTCATCGGCCCGCCGGCCCCCGGCACGGCCAGCGAGCGGCACTGCAGCAGGCAGATGCGCACCTCGCCCTGGCTGTCAACGTGCCCGGTGAACTCGGTGTCGATGGGGTAGCCGAAGGCCTTCTCCAGCCTGGCCAGCATCTCGTCCATGATCTTGACGAACGGAGTGCGGCGGATGAGGCTGTCGAAGGTGGCCACCAGCTTCCCGGCGGACTGCGGAGGGCAGGCCCCGATGATCTCCGACAGGTACCCGTCCGACATCAGCGATGCCACCAGGTCCAGGTGGGGATAGTCGCAGTCCGCCAGCAGCCGGGCGAGGGGCACGGTGGCGAAGGCGTTGCCCCTGAGGTCGATGAGGTCGGCGTTGCGCTGGGAGTACCGGGCGATGGCCGCCCCGGCCTCCGGCCGGAGCTGGGGGTGGCTGACCGCGATCATGCGGCAGTAGTCCCCGGCCAGCCGGTTGACGGCCCGGGTCCCCAGGCCGAACACCAGGCGGATCATGCCCTTCTGGGGGTCGATGCGGCTGGTCCAGGCATACAGGTTCTTGGAAAACCCGACCCCGGCGAAGCTGGGAAAGAAGCGGTCGCCGTAGGGCATGCCGGACACCCGCTGCACCAGTATGGCCATCTGCTCGTCGCTGTTCATCAGCCCCTGCCGGCAGCGGTAGGCGATGGCATCCGGGTTCAGAGCGCTGGCGTAGACCAGCTTCAGCACCCGCAGGAAGGCCTGCATACGGTCCTCGGGGCTGCCCTGGTTGCCGCAGAACTCGCTGCGGTACTTGCCGGCAAAGGCCGTCATGTGGCTGTCCTCGAGGAGGCTGCTGGACCGGACGATGATGGGGGCCTGGCCGAAGTAGGCCAGCATGTCCCGGAACTGCTCCATGATCGCGGGAGGGAAGCTACCGCCCAGGAACCGCTGCTCCAGGGACTCGAAGGCCTGGTGGGATATGTAGCGGTCCCGGGTCACCTTCAGCCGCTCCTGGAACAGATCGTTGTCCACCAGGAAGGTGAAGAAGACATCCGACCCGATGTAGAAGGAATCGTGCGCCTCCAGCACCCGGGAGAAGTCCACCGTCCCCTTGTCGGACAGCAGGGCCCGCCTGGCCATCAGCATCCCGGCGGCCTTTCCGCCGATGCGCCCGGAGCCTATGATCCGGTTCCGGATGTCGATCAAATCGTCCGCCGTGAAGTACCGGTCCGCCAGGTCCACGAAGGACCGGTTGTCCCCCAGGAGCATGTGGGACAGCTCGCGCCTCAGGGAGGGTATCTCCGGGGCCTGCTTCTCGTCCTCGCCCGCCCGGCGGTGCTGCAGCAGCCGGGCATACACGCTCTGCCAGGGGGCCACCGAGTCCGCCGTCGTGCCGCCGGACCGCTTCCAGGCCTGGGAGGACACGGCCGCCGCCTCCCCGCTGCCGAACAGCGGGGTCCAGCCCGTCCCCGCCACCCGGTGCGGCACGAACATCTGCGGGGAGTAGCGGCCCAGGACCTTGACCGGGTGCACGTAGGTCTCCCCCCCGACGTGGTAGATGTCGATCAGGATCTGGGCCGTGTCCCGGATGCGGGCAATGGTCGAATGGTCATGCCCGCCGCGGGACAGGCCGAAATACGAGATCGAGCCCAGCTGCAGCACGTAGGGGCAGATGACCTGGTAGAAGTTGGCCAGGAGCTCATCGGTGGCCCACTCCTTGACCAGGGCCGAGAGGTTGTCGAAGACATAGTAGGAGCCGGCCCCCTTCTCCTCGATGATGCCGTGGACGGTGCTGGTGAAGACGTCCATGCCCGGGCCCGGTTCGACCTCGACCACCCGCAGGCCCCGGCGCGGCTCGAGTATCCGGGGATGGGGGGCGAAGCGCAGGTAGGTGCACCCCCGGCCATCGGCGATGGTCCGTTTGGCAAACCCCCGGGCGAAACGGGCGTACTCCTGGAGATCGTCGGTCTGCCACACCACGTTGTCGCCGGGGAAGAACCCGCCGATGAGGTGGTCCAGTTCATCGATGCCGCTGCTGATGGTGTCTTTCACGTCGTGGCCCCCACTGAGCCTGATCGCCTTGTGCCCATGGTAGAGAGGATAGCACCTCAATGTTTCCGGCACGTTTCGGGAGGGTTAAGTCTGGGTTAACGGTTGCCAGGGGGATATGACCTGCAGACTGTTGCGGGTGGACACGAGTGGACCTGGCGGGACCCTTTTGAAGACATGGCTGGGAGTTATCTCACCCACTGGGCCGCTGCGGAAGGGGGGGTCGGTTCTCGATACCGTGCAGGATGGTGGGCGACAATGGATTCGAACCATTGACCCCAGTCTTATCAGGACTGTGCTCTAACCAACTGAGCTAGTCGCCCCTGGGGCTTTGTCCAACTGCGGTCGTGAGTGGTCGGTGCGCCGGTGGTTAAAAACAGACCTTAACCGCTGGATAGTGGAAGGGAGGAGGG
>CAYRGJ010000026.1:0-48838 GCA_964423835.1 uncultured Dehalococcoidia bacterium
TCCTTCACCTCTTTGCGGAAGGCTTCTTCCTCAGGAGTGAATCGAAAGTCCATCTAGCCTCCTTTCCTTGCGTCTTGCGTCTAGAGTCCGATCTCCCTGGCTACCACTTCGCTGTGATAGGCGTTGTTCCCGAAGGAGGCCTCCGCCACCACAGCCTGCTTTGTGAACAGATGCATATCGTGATCGTGCTGGAAGGCCATGGCCCCGTGTATTTCATGGCCCAGCGCGGTGATCCGGCGGGAAGCCTGGCCCATAAGGCCTTTGGCCAGGGACACCTCCAGGGCACAGGGCAGGTCCTCGCTCACCAGCCACGCCGCCCGGCGGGTCATGCAGCGGCAGGAGTCGAGGTCGTTCAACATGTTGGCGCAGTGATGCTGTATGGCCTGGTAGGATCCGATGGCCTTGCCGAAGGCCACCCTGTCTTTGGCGTACTGGACGCTGATCTCGAGCACGTACTCCAGGCCACCCAGGACCTCGGAGCACTTGGCCACGGCCGCCCGGCGCATCACCCGGTCCAGGTATTCCCTGCCCCGATTGAGCCCGCCCAGGATGTCGGCCTCGGTCAGCCGCACGCTGTCGAACTTCACCTCGGCCTGTCTCTCGCCGAACATTGCCGGCAGAAGACTGGACGAGACCCCTTTGGCTTTGGCATCCACCAGGAACAGGGTCACGCCGCCGGCCGTCTTGGCGGCCACGATAAAGTAGTCCGCCACATGCCCGTCCGTGACAAAGAGCTTGGTGCCGCTGATGGTGTAGTCCTGGGCCACGTGCCTGGCCTCCACCTCAAAGGCCTCCGGCCGGTACATGGCATGGGGCTCGCCGATGGCCATGGTCAGGAAGGCCTCGCCCCGGCACACCCTGGGCAGGATGGCCTTCTTCTGCTCCTCATTGCCCAGCTCCAGTACGGTGAGGGCGCCCAGAACCACGGTGGACAGGAACGGCCCCGGAGCGCAGGCCCGTCCCATTTCCTCGAGCAGAATGGTCAGGTCCAGGAAGCTGGCGTCCGATCCGCCGTATTGCTCCGGCAGCACCAGCCCCACCCATCCCAGGTCCGCCATCTTCTTCCACATTTCGGGCTGAAACCCCCGGGGGTCCTTCGCCAACTCTTTGACCAGCGTCTTGGGCAGCTCTGTCTTGAAGAAATCCCTAGCCGTCTTCTTCAGCATCTCCTGCTGTTCGTTGAGGCCAAAGTCCATTTCCTACTCCTTCTTTCCTGAATGGGGCTACTTCCGAGGCAGCTTCAGCCCGGTGGTGGCCATGGTGTTCCGGGCGATCTCCGAAGTACCGCCCGCCAGGCTGTCGCCGGCGGTCCACAGGAACCACCGTCTGATGTTCTTGCGAAGTGTACCCCACTTGTCGGCCTCTCCCATGTAGGCGTAGGGGCCCAGGACCTGCATGGCCCGGTCAAAGAAGCGCAGGCCCATGTCATCCGCCAGCACCTTGGCCGCCGATGCTTCATAGGTGAGGGGCATCTTCTGGTCGATCTTCCAGCCGATGCTCCACAGCACCTGCCGGCAGGCCTCAATCTCGATGGCGCTATCCACCAGCTTGGCCCGGACGCTGGGGTCCTGCGAGAGCAGCTGACCGTCCCGACGCGTCTCCCGGGCATACTGCACCAGGTCATGCGTGATCCGCTGGCAGAACCGCGGCTTGGGGAAGCGGGCCCAGAACCGGTCGAACTCCAGTGTCTTGTTCAGGTGAACAACGGCCTCGTTCTTCTTGCCCAGCAAGTGCCGCTTGGGCACCCGCACGTTGTCCAGGAAGACCTCGGTATGGAAATGGTCGCCCAGCATGCTGACCATGGGTTGCACCGTCACCCCCGGCAGCTTCTTGTCCAGCATCAGGATGCTGATGGAAGCCCAGCCCGGGGCCTTCGGGTCCACATTGGTGCGGCAGAACAGGAAGCCGTAGTCGGAGATATGCGCCAGCGAGCTCCACACCTTCTGGCCGTTGACCAGGAAGCAGTCGTCCTGCTCCACGGCCGTGGTGCGCAGGGCCAGCAGGTCGGAGCCAGCGTCCGGCTCGCTCATGGCCAGCCACAGGATGGTCTCGCCCTTCCCGATACCGGGCAGGAACTCCTGCTTCAGCTCCTCGCTGCCCATGTCCAGGATGGTGTTGGCCATGGACCAGCAGATGGCGCCGGCCGCCCAGGGCACCCTGGCCCAGGCCAGCTCCTCGAACAGTATCATCAGGTCCATGTTGGGGCGCTCCGCCCCGCCGTACTTCTTGGGCCAGGTCAGGGGGATCCAGCCCTTCTGGCCCAGCAGGCGAACGAACTCCTTGGAGAACGCGCCATGCCCCCATGAATCCTCTCCCGACTGGGTGGGGAATTTCTCCGGGGGGTTATCCTTGAGGAACTCCTGTATCTCTCGACGCCACGCCTCTTGCTCCGCGGTGTACCCAAACTCCATGTGCCCTCTACCCTCCTTCAGGGGATCTGACCGTCAGATCAACACTCTGCAGGACGCCCGCCCGGGCCTCCTTGACCGATGAATCGCAGGGCAGACCAGAGATCCGCCCTGCCACCCCTCAAGAGTTAGCCTCAGGTGCTCTGTGTGGGGGCAGCTACGGCTGCCCCCACACCAGCAAATCCAGTTTGTCCGTGCGCTAGTTAGCGCCGGGCCCGATGAGCGTAATCGCCGCCTGGAACATGCCGGGCGTGCCGCCCTGCGAGTGGGCCAGGCCGATCTTGGGGTTCTTCAGCTGGCGCTTGTCTGCCCTGCCCAGCTGCTGATTGTAGAGCTCGTATACCATGCGGAGTCCGCTGGCCCCCACCGGGTGGCCAAAGGACTTCAGTCCGCCGTCGGTGTTGACCGGCAGGTCACCGGTCAGGTTGAAGGATTCCTTCTCCACTTCTGCCGGACCACTGCCGCGCGGGCAGAACCCGAGGGACTCATATATGATGAGCTCGGTGATGGTGAAGCAGTCGTGGACCTCGGCCGAGCCGATCTCCTTGCGCGGGTCCTTGATGCCAGCCTGCGCGTAGACCTGCTGCGCCGCCACCCAGGTCTCGTCCCAGAAGGTGATGTCGACGTCGGAGCGGAACTTGCCCTTGAACGGGTCAATGCGGCCGACCGACAGTCCCAGCCCCTTGATGAGCGCGTGGGGCACCTTCATCTCCTTGGCCTTCTCCGCGGTGGTGATGATGGCGCAGGCCCCGCCGTCGGTCACCGGGCAGCAGTCGAACAGGCCCAGCGGCCAGGCAATGATGGGGGCATTCATGGCCGTCTCCAGGGTGATGGCCCTCTTGAAGTGGGCCTTGGGGTGAAGGGCGCCATTGGCATGGTTCTTCACCGCGATCCTGGCCAGCGCCTCCTTGCCCTTCTCGAAGGGGATCTTGTACTTCTCAAAGTACTGCACCGCGGACTTGGCAAATGAGCCCGGAGCAGAGCCGACAACCGTGATGGGGTGAAGGCCGCCCGGCATCTCCAGGGCGCCGCTGCCGTAGTCCTTGAGCTTCTCGAAGCCGGCACAGAGGACCATGTCATACATGCCGGCCGCCACCGAGAATGCACCCACCCTGAGCGCTTCGGCCCCGCTGGCGCAGTTGTTCTCCAGCCTGGTGGCCGGTATCTTGTCCAGCTGCAGCGCCTCGGTCACCGTGGCGCCGGTCCACATGCTGGAAGAGACGTTCCCCACGAACACCGCCTGGATGTCCTTGGGGCCCACCCCGGCATCCTCGTAGGCCTCGTAGGCCGAGTTGATGATCAGGTCGGACACGCCCATCTTCCAGAGGTCACCAAACGGGGTGCAACCCATTCCGATGATGGCCACTTTGTCTTTTATCGATCCCATTTCTTCACTCCTTCCTACCGAACCGGCTTACATTTCCAGGCGTAGGCAGCTACGTCTCCCTGCCTCTCCAGCTTCCTGAAGGTCATCTCCATCGGCTGGCCGACCTTGAGGTTCTGGACATCGCCAAAGTCCGTCATTTCCAGCTCCAACCGGGCGCCGTTCTCGAAGTCGATGATGGCCCGGCCCTGCGGCGGGTCGGTGACCTCGGGAATGAGGGCGACGGTATCCGAGCTGAAGCTGTACAGCTTCACCTTCTCGGGCAGAAGCTTGACCTGATCGTAGTTGTCCTTGGAGAAGCACTTCGGGCAGATGCGGCGGATCGGGAAGTCCAGCCAGCCGCACTGCTTACACTTGGAGGCATGGAGCTTGTACAGGGAATCCCTCTCTCTCCACATCTGGGCCAGGCCCGGAGTGATCGGCGTCATCCTGCTGGGCTCCATGTAGAACAGGTGGCGCAACCTGAGGTACTTCAGGTAGCTGGGAACCATCTTCTTGGACTTCAGATAGCCGAGGACGCCGTGCCGGTCCTTCATCTTCTCGATGGCGTCGGTAACCTTCAACAGCATCACGTCAACGCCGTCGCCCCAACCGGCCACCAGCAGGGTGTCGCCGGCCTTTGCCTGCTGCAGGGCCGCCACCAGCAGCATCAGCGCGTGGGCCGCACCGGTGCCGCCCATGACGCCAAACAGCCCGTCCTGCACCTGGGTCTTGGGGTCGAACTTCAGGGCCGCCGCAATGGTGTTATGGCTCCTGGCGTCCGGCGCGCTGTGCACCAGCTTGGTGATGCCCTTGGCATCAACTCCGAACTTCTTCATGGCCGCCCCGATGGCCGCCTGCATCATGGGCGTGTAGCCTTCCGGACCGGTGAAGCGGTCGCTCCACAGATGGACGAACCGGTCATTGGCCGGTCTCCAGGTGTCAGTGAAATCCGTGGAGAAGGAGTGGACACCCTCGATGGTAGCCACCACGTCCTTGTCTCCCACCAGAAGAGCCGCGGCGCCGTCGCCGGAGCTCGCCTCCACAATCGAGAGCGGAGACCCCAGGCGGCAGTCGGAAGCCGAAACCAGCATCTTCTTGGCCGACCCGGCCTTGACCACATCCGCGGCCAGCCTCAGGGCCGACATGCCGCCCCTCAGCGAGTTGCCGATGTCCACCGTAAGGATATTGTCACCAAAGTCGAGGGCAGCTGCGGCCGCGGCGGCCAGCTGCTTCTCGTCAAACGGCGAGGACGTCGAAGCGTTGATCAGACCATTGATGGACTCATGGTCCTTTCCCTTCGTGCAGTCGAGGATGGCATCAACGGCCATCGTCAGAGCGTCCTCGTCCGCCCCTGCGACGGACCGCTCTCCGGCGCCCCCCCTGCCCTCGAGAACCATCATCTCACGGGCCAACCGGTAAAGGGGTACGTACGCGCCATAGGAACAGATACCTACCATTTTCCCTCCTTCATAGTTGGTCTTTCTAGCCTAAGATCGTTGTGGTTTGCCAGTGCCCAGGACATACCGCTATCTTTGAGAGTCAGCAACCTGACGAGAAGCACCGAAGGCCGGGATGCAGTGGGGGGCCGGGGTGTGCGAATGCATCGCTGGATCAGTGTCGGGCGGGATGCTGCGGACGCACCCCAAGCTGCTCGGTCTGTCTCGGTGCCACCCCACAACAGATCAATTATAGCGCGTCCCTCTGACCGTGTAAAACTGCGCTCAGGGCCGGGCAAGAGTTCCGCAACCCCGCCGCGACCCGTCATTGGCAAAAAGGCGGCGCAGCAGTATAATTCGCATTGGTGGTTGCAGGACTAGGTTGCCACAGCTGCGACAGATCGCGTCCGAAGGCTATGGGTGACCCAGGTTGAGCCAACCAGAGAGATTTTGTAGGAAAGGAGGTCATCCATAGCTACGGCGGACAAGACACTTACGTGTTCGGACTGCGGGGCCTCTTTCACCTTCTCGGTGAGAGAGCAGGAGATGTTCGCATCCAGGGGCTACACCAATGACCCCAAGCGATGTCTCACCTGCCGGGAATCCCGGAGGGCGTCCCGCGAGGGCTCCGACAGCGGCAGCATGAGGCCCAGGCGCCAGATGTATCCGACGATCTGCGCCCAGTGCGGCAACGAGACGGAGGTTCCGTTCCAGCCCAGGGGCGATCGCCCGGTCTACTGCAGCGATTGCTTCAACAGGATCCGGCCCGGCAGCCGGTAGGCACCGATTTCGCGATGCGAAGAGGGGCTGGGTTTGAAAACCCAGCCCCTTATGTTTTCGCCGCCAGGCGGAGCCCTGCAGGATGCGCCGTCCGGCCGCGGCCGGATGGGCCGGCTGCCCGCGGGTGGCCCGCAGCCCCGGCCCGCCGTGACAAGCTCTTTTAGGCTTCTCCCTGCAGTATCTTGGCCTTCAGTGTCTGCCACTGCTCAACGGTGAGCACGCAGAGATTGCCTTCCTCCCCGATCTCCACCTGCTGGTCCGAGATCTTCACCACCGGACAGCACGCGCCAGAGTTGCACAGAGTTACCAGCTTCATGATTCGATGTCCTCCTTCTGTTTCGACTTCATGCCTCAAAGACCCTCTAATCCAGATTCGCTTCCACCCGCGTATGATGGGACTATAGCCCGGGCCGCCGGAGGCTGTATGCGACCTGCGTCTCACCGAAGGCCGGCGAAAACCGTGCTCACCACAGCGCCAGGCGCAGCTGGCCGCAGCCACCTGGTGGGGCCTGATCGGGGGCGGCTTCTTCCGGGGCCCGCGCCTGGCCCGAGGCCGGGGGCTCTCCGCGGGCCGCCACCTTCCCCGGGGCCACTACCAATGCCTTCCCTCTGCCGGTCCGGGCCCCCTCCGGGCAGATCGGCCGGAAATCGCAGCGGCGGCAGAGCATCCCCGGAAGGGCCCGGAATCGCTTCTCGGCGCCGATGGCCCGGGCGGTGTGCAGGAGGTCCCACCTGGCCTGGTCCAGGACCGCCGGGCAGACGCGGGCCGTGTCCGTGGTCCCCGACGACAGGTAGAAGAATGAAGCCCTGGTGACGGGGTGGGGGCTTCTGCGGGACAGGACCCAGGGCATTGAGGTGCAGCTGAGTCCAGTCGCTGCTCTCCGGCGTGTTGCCAGTCTTGTAGTCGATGACGTGCAGGGTGCCATCCACCTCCAGGTCCACCCGGTCGATCCTGGCCTGCAGCACGAGGCTGGCGGTGATCCGGGCCTCGAGCGAGGCCTCCACCAGGTACGGCCTGACCTTGACGTCGTGGGCGGTGACGAAGGAGGCCAGCTGCCGCAGGGCCTTCTCCGCCCAGCGGCGCTCATCCTCCGGGCCCCGGAACCCCACGCGGTAGCGCCGCCATTTCTTGCGCAGGAGCACGGTCATGGTATCCATGTTGCGCCGCTCCAGGGGGACCATGGTCAGGAACTCGCGGAGAGTGTCATGCACATGGTTGCCCATGGTGAAATAGGGCCTCGGCCCTCCGTACTCATCGCCCAGGTGGTCCACATAGCGGAACCGGTACTGCCGGGGGCACTGGCGGAAGCAGGCCACGGCCGTGGGGGACAGCTTCAGCATCTCGGCCGTAAGTCTACCACAATCCAGCGTGCCGGGGCGGGTGCGGCCCCCGCCTCTACCTGCTATAATTCGCCATACCTGATGCGGTTGGCGGCAGGGGCCGGGGCGACGCCCTGCGGATAGTCATGGCTGCCCGCGCCGCGGTTCGCCAACAGAGGAGGCCAAGCGGTGACCGAGATCGACAAGCTCATGCGCAACCTGGGGAGCAGCCGCTGGGAAGCCCGGCGCGCCGCCAGCGAAGCCCTGGTCAGCATCGGGTCGCCGGCCATCAGCCCCCTTATCGAGGCCCTGAAGGACAAGAACCCCGACGTGCGCTGGGCCGCGATCAGGGCCCTGGGCCGGCTGGGGGATGAGACCGCGGTCAAGCCGGTCATCAAGTCCCTCACCGACGAGGACTCCGGGGTGCGCAAGACGGCGGCCGAGGCGCTGGGCAAGATCGGCGATGCCCGGGCGATACCCCCGCTGGTGGAGGCCGCGGACGACCCGGACTGGACCGTGCGGCAGGCGGCCGTCGCAGCCCTGGGCAGGATGGCCAGCCCCAGGGCCGTGGACGCCATCATCAAGGCCCTTCGCGACGGCTATTCGGACGTGCGCCAGGCGGCGGTCGAGGCGGCGGTGGAGACCGGCAAACCGGCCGTCCTTCCCCTCATCCGTTCGATGGCCGATGACAACCCGGACACCAGGAAGTGCGCGGCGGAGGCGCTGGGCAGAATGAAGGACCCCCGGGGCGTACCCGCCCTGATCGAGCGGCTGAGCGACGAGAACGCGACCGTGCGCCAGGCCGCCATCGAGGCCCTGGGCACGATCGGCGAGGCCAGCATCACCCCCCAGCTGGTGGCCGTGCTCACTGACGAGAACTCCAGCGTGCGCTGGGCGGCGGCCCGGGCCCTGGGCGACGTGGGGAACCTGGATGCCATAGGGCCGCTCACGCTCACCTTCAAGGACCCCAACTCCGGCGTGCGCTGGGCGGCCTACAAGGCTGCCGACAGCATCTGCCGGCGGCACAATACCCAGGATGAGCCGCCCCGGGGCGCAGACGCGCCATGAAGGATGACATGCCAGCGGCCAGACGCCGGCCCGAGGTCACCAGCCCCTTTGCCCGGCTGGTGGGCCTGGGCTTCCCGGATGGCGGCCCGCAGTGCCAGCTGAAGATCGAGGACAAGGTGCTCAACGTGTACGGGACGGTGCACGGGGGGGCCATCAGCACCATGGCCGATGTGAGCATGGGCTACGTGGTCTTCGAGAACCTGCGGGACGATGAAAGGCTGACCACGCTGGAGATGAAGATAAACTATATTGCAGCGGTCTCCTCGGGGCTGCTCACCGCCCAAGCCAGGCTAATCCGGAGGACCCGCAACCTGGCCGTGGTGGAATCCCGCGTCGAGTGCGGCGGCCAGCTGGTAGCCATAGCCCTGGGGACCTATTACCTTTCCAAGAAGCGCCCGAAGGAGGGCGGCTGATCACTCTCGCCCTGCGTCCTACCGCCGCCGGGACCGGCGGCGTCCCGGCTTAACGCTGGCCTTCAGGGCCGTCACTGCGGCTTCCTGCCCTCGAGCATGGCGCTCTTCCACAGAGCATCAGCATCCCGCATTATGGTCTGGCAGGCCGCATCCGCTTCCTTCACGATGCCTTTCCTCTTGGCTTCAGCCTCGGCCTTGATGCCCTTGCACTTAGCCTCCGCCTCAGCTTTGACGCCTTTACACCTGGCCTCCGCCTCATTCTTGACGCCGTCGCTCTTCAGCCGGGCTTCCTTCTTGACGTTGTCGCACTTCGTACGGGCTTCGGACATGATCTGGTCATGCTTGATTTTGGCTTCACTATCCATGCGCTTCCTCCCCTCTAAAGAGCCGGAACTTCCCACAGGATGGTCCTCATCACATTGTACCACCCCCGCCCAGCGCCCTCTCCAACGTAGTTCCAACAATCCTCTAACGCCGTTCCAACAAAGGAAGCCTACACTCTCGGGAGTCTTTGGATGAAGACTGGAGGTTTTGATGAGTTGGTTCTACTCCGCGGCGACGATTACGGTGGGCATGGCGGTCCTTCTGAGGCTGCTCTGGTGGGCCTGCAGCCGGGTCCGTCAATCCGGGCGGCCTGCCCTCGCCATGGCTCCGCACCGGGCCGGCTACTCCAGGCGGCAGTCAGTGCTGAAGGAGATGGCCAGGCGCGGACCGCGATCGGGGCGCACGCTCGCCGCTCACACCGATGATGCCTACCGCACAGCGGCCCTGCGGGCCGTCTGCCAGCAGGCCGGCCGCAGAAGACCGAGATAGGAGGAGAAAGATGTTGAATCCAGGCCTGCGAGGGCCGCCATGAATTTCCATCCGGCGCTTCAGCGCGAACCGTCAAAGGACGCGCCGGGACCTGGGCTGGACCCATAGCGGATGCTGGACAGACCCGGGGAGCGGGAGGCCGCTCTGGCCGGGCTGCGGCTTGAGTGTCACCTGTGACCAGCCGGGACCGGGCACCGGGTCCAGGGCGGCATAGTCGGGCCCCAGATCGCGTTTGCGCCTGGCGACGATCATCTTCATGGTTGTGATTGCGCCCCCTCTCTACCCTTTGGTCGGCGGGGAGGGTCCGATTCCTTCGCCGCGGGGCCGGCGGGACGGACGCGACGGTCATAAATGTGCCGGTCTGCTGGCAGACAACGGCTCCGGTCGGCCCGAAGCAGACCGGCTGGCCGGCGCCGGGACCCGCAGACCCGCCGGAGGCGGATCGACGCTATGTGGCGGTCCAATGCGGCGGCCGCTTCTCAAAGAAGGCTGTGATGCCCTCCTTGATGTCCTCCGTCTGGAGCAGCCTGGCGTGGGCAGCGTGGCTGCGACTCCAGATCTCGGTCTCATCCCCGTTGACCTCGGCGTTGAACACCCCCAGGGCTTCGCGCACGGCCAGGGGTGCGTTGGCGCAGATCATCTCCGCTAGGGACAACGCACCGGCCAGCGCTTTGCCGGGATCGGTGAGAACGTTCACGAACCCCAGGCGCTCGGCGCGGCTGGCGGTCAGGTTGCCGCCGGTCAGGAGCAACTCGCGGGCCACGTTGGCGGGCAGGAACCGGCCGATGCGGAAGGCGCCCCCGAAGTCTGGCATCAGCCCCCGCTTGGTCTCGGGCAGGCCGAACGCGGCCGTCTTGGAGGCCGCCACCAGGTCGCAGCACAGGACCAGCTCCAGCCCGCCCCCCAGGGCCAGCCCTTCTACTGCCGCCACCAGCGGCTTGGAGCGCTGCCGATTGATGAGGCCGACGATGCCCCCGCGCTCCGTGGGCTCTCCCGCCCCCTCGGCCAGGTCCGCGCCCGCAGAGAACACCGTATCCGTCCCTGTCAGGATGCCGCACCAGAGGCCGGGATCGTCTTCGAGCTCGTTCATGGCCGCGTCTATGCCTGCCGTGATGTCCCGGTTCAGGGCGTTCCGCTTCTCGGGCCGGTTCATCTTCACCACCAGGATGTGGTTGTGGCGCACGGTTTCAACGATCATAGAACACCTCACCCCCGCCCCCGGCCTCTGCGATGCGCCGGGGGGAATGCACTCTGCAAGCTTCTCAGTTTTTCTTCCCCGGACTGCGGAAGGCTCACGCCCAAATGACTGGAGCCAGCGAGAGGATTCGAACCCCCGACCCGCGGTTTACGAAACCGCTGCTCTACCACTGAGCTACGCTGGCCCGTGAGCGTCAATTTGCAGAAAGTCGCGTAGTCTCCGGGTTATTCTCCGCACAGACGCCCTCCGGGATCACCTTGTCCAGGAGGGCCATCGCTTCTTCCTGCATGCCGTCTATTATATCGGCATGGACATCCATGGTAAACCCGACTGAGGCATGCCCCAATGCCTCGCTGATGACCTTGGCCTTGGCTCCCTGCTTCAGCGCGATGCTGGCGAATGTTGAACGCCAGACCGTCGTCCGTCAAAGGCTTCTGCACCGCGATACTAACGCATGGGGTCTAAAGCCCTATTTCCGCTCCTCAGGAAGCATGGACCCGCCCGTCATCGGAGGCAGGACTTGGTCAAATGTGGAAGTACGAACAGACAAATTCGAGATTAGCGAACTCCTGGCCAAGTTCTGTGACTACTCCGACTACTGCGACTATGAAGCCCTTGCCGGGGTCTACGCGGAGAACCCTACTCGGGGGGGGACCTCGTCGAGCAGGGCCATGGCGTCCTCCTGCATATCAGAGATCATAGGCGAGCAGGCATCCACGGTAAAGGGGGTGTCGAGTGGCTGCGGGACGATGGACTGGGCCTGGCAAAGAGAAGGGGCCCACCATGGCCCCCAATGAGAGAGGTTCTCGGGTAACCTTGCCAGCCTCCCTGGTCTAGCTCCGCCTCTGAGCTTTCTCGCCTTTTGCTCCTTTTTCTAGGGAGCCGCGCAGGTACCAACCCTGCCTATTTAGCTCTGGCGGATATTGCCACTTCCGGCTGTTTTAACCACCCGAGAACCTACTTCTATTATACCTTAGTCCGCCAGGGGGTCAATGGTCGCACCCACATATTCAGGCCCGTGGCTGTCGCCAGTCCGATACCCCGATTAGATCAGGTCTAGTCCTCCTTCCCGTACTTGAAGGAGACCCTGACCTTCGCTCGGTATGCCCTGATCTTTCCTTCATCGATCTGCGCGTCCAGCTCGACCACCTCGGCGATGCGAAGATCCCGAACGGTCCTGGCTGCCTGATCGACGGCCGCCGCGGCTGCCTTCTCCCATGACTCAGTGCTGGTCCCCACCAACTCGATCACCTTGTAGACGCTATCTGCCATTGCCCTCACTCCTTTCAGACCGAGATCTCTGGGATGCAGCGATGTTACGGCCCCGCCCTCAGTCTGTCAACTGCCCGTGCCTCGGCGCCCGGACCATCTTGCGGCCATCTGCCGGTCCGCGGACGCTATGGCGTCACGTCCAGGAGCATTCTAGGCGATTATCGTAGCTACTGCACCGGCCGCAGCGCGGCCTGACACGATGGGCGGATGGGTATTGACACGACGACTTGGACTGCTATAATGGCATTCCTTACCCGCGATTCGTGGAAGAAGCTGGTACAGGTTGTGTGTCATGGTCATCGGAGAAAGAGGGTCATTCCGGGCGTTCCTCACCGCGACTGGCGGCACCCGCCAGGCCTTCAAGGGGTCATGGCTGGGGGTTCTATGGTAAGAGAGGCACATCGCCTTCCGGGTGCATCCCTGGGAGCGGAAAGACCAGGCACCTGCGATGAGACACGACAAGATAACACCCAAGAACACCATCTTCGCCATCCTCTCTTTCGAGGGGCCGGACAGGTATGCCACCGCCGGCGGCCTGGGGGTCCGGGTTGGCCACCTGGCTGCCACGCTGGCCCGCAGGGGTTTCCCCACCCACATCTTCTTCATCGGTGACCCGCACCTCCCTGAAGAGGAATCGACGGAGCAGGGCAAGCTCATTCTCCACCGCTGGTGCCAGTGGATCAGCAAGCACCATCCCAACGGCGTCTACGACGGCGAAGAGAAGAAGCTGGCGGACTACAACCGGTCCATCCCCCTCTTTGTCACCCACCACCTCGCGAAGCCCGCAGTGCAGGATGACAGGCTGGTGGTCATTCTCGGCGAGGAGTGGCATACGGCTGAGGCGATGTGCTGCGTCAGCGATTCCCTGTACTACGCAGGCCTGCGCAACCAGGCAGTCCTGTTCTGGAATGCCAACAACACCTTCTCATTCGACCGCATCAACTGGGGGCGGCTGAACTACACCACCACTATTACTACCGTCAGCCGCTACATGAAACACCTGATGTGGGAACTGGGGGTCAATCCCCTGGTCATCCCCAACGGGATCCCCAACGGTCTGCTGGCGGGGCCGGACGTTGCCATGACCCGGGAATTGCGCGAGTCGGTGGGCGCGGACATCATTCTGTGCAAGGTGGCCCGCTGGGACCCCGACAAGAGATGGCACCAGGCGGTCCAGGCCACCGCCAGGCTCAAGGAAATGGGTAGACGCACGACGCTGCTGGCGCGGGGTGGCATCGAGCCGCACCATGGAGAAGTCATGGCCAGCGCCCGCGGCATGGGCCTCACCGTAGCGGAAGCATGGGCCAGCGACAGCTCATTCGAGTCGTATCTGGCCGCGATCCGGGCGGCCGCCCCGGCCGACATCATCGATGTCAGGTTCCCCCTGCCCTCGGACTTCCTGCAGGTGATGTATCAGGCGGCTGACGGCGTGCTGGCCAACAGCGGCCGGGAGCCATTCGGACTGGTGGGACTGGAGGCCATGGCGGCGGGCGGCATCGTGTTCACAGGCGGCACCGGAGAGGACTATGCCCTGCCGTTCGTCAACGCCTTCGTTCTTGAGACGGCGGACCCGATGGAGATAGTGGGGTACATCTCCTACATCGAGAAGCGGCCGGACGAAGGCATCCGCATGCGCCGCGCTGGCCATGCCACGGCCCGCTATTTCACCTGGGGCAAGGCGGCCATGAACCTCGTCTCCAGGCTGGAGAACCAGGCCAGAGTCCGGGGGGCGCTGGCCGGGGCGCTGGAACCGCTGGTGGAGGATTTCACTGCGGCCAGATTGCCTCCAAGCCTGCTCCCGTCGCCGCCTTCACCGGGGGACACAGCGGGGGACGGCCGGATTCCCAGTGTTGCCTGACGGCGACGTCGAGGAGGCGGGCGGATGGAAACGGTACAAGGGCTGAAAATCCGTGGAATCAGGCAGAGGGACCTGCCGGATATCCTGGAGGTGGACAGTAGGATTACGGGCCGGCCCGGGCCATCAAGAGACCGGCCGGTGGCCAGCAGCCACTTCTGGACCTACCACCCTCCTCTGTCCTTCGTGGCCGAGCTCAATGGCAGGATTATCGGCTTCGTCATCGGCACCCTCGGCGGTGCCGAGTATTCCCTGCCGGTCTGCGGATGGATCAATATCGTGGGCGTTGATCCTGACTACCAGGGGCAGGGCGTCGGCAGAGCGCTGGTCATGCACTTCCTCAACACCTGTCAGAAGACAGGAATCAGGGCCCGGTGCATGATCCCGCGCAGGACCGGGAGGTTCGAGAAGATGCTCCTGTCGCTCGGGTTCAAGCACGGAGAGCTGGTCGATTTTGTCCGGGACCCCGAGTAGGCCACCCGCGCTTCAGCCTGGCTGCGGCATTCTGGGAACCAGGAATGTGCTTTCCCATAAGAGCACTGCCTGATCTTCCTGGTTTCGCACGGTGGTGACAACTCGCGCGATCCCGCGATCCGGCTTGGTGCGGGACAGGCGCTTGTGAACACATTCGACCGTGGCGACAAGACGATCTCCCGGCCTGACCGGGTGAACGAGCCGCAGTTTCTGTTCCACGCCAGCGATGGGGACTATCGCCGGATCGAGCTGGTTGGTCAACGCGGTGGCAATCGCATACGTGTACGCAGTTGGGGCAATCAAGCCGCCATGCTGGGAGCCCCTGGCCCTCTCAGGGTCCGTGTGAAACGGCTGAGGGTCCCACTTCCTGGCGAAGGCGACCAGCTCATCTTCCGGAACCACGTACTCCTTCGTTGTCCTCGGCTGGTTCAGCAGTATGTCGTCGAAATACCACTCCTGCATTTTGCCTGGCTCCTGCTTCTACGAGTACTTCGGCTTCAGCTTCGGTTGCGCCTCAAATCGGCCGCCGGCCTTCAGCCAGGCCACGATAACCCGTTTGGCATCACGGGCATAGTTGTAGATGTCCTCTTCGTAGGAGAACTTCCCCCCTCCGGCGTAGACCACCCTGGTCCAGTTGGGGTATGAGAACGTCTGGCTCGAGCCAGGAAGGGCGGGCATGGTGTTCTGAACACAGCAGACGATGGCGTCATTCTCCTCGTCAAAACAGTGCCATTCCTGCGGGAAGGTCATGTGGGGGAACGGGGCCATCACCTCCACGATCCACTTCTCGATCTCCTGCCGCCCATGGAACTCGCCGAAGGCATCCTCCACGTATTCAGCGTCCTCGGTGAAGATCGCGGCCCAGATCGTCCAGTCCCCGCTTTCCGATGCCTTTCTGTGGGCTTCGTTGTAGATGCGGTGGGCCTCTTCCAGCTCTTGACGGGTAAACCTTCCCATACTGCCTCCTTGCGGACTTCGGTGGAGCTGCTCTAGGCGGCGGGGGAGAAGTTGAGCAGCTCGACCACCAGCCCACCGATCCTGTCCGTGTCAAGATAGGCGAACGAGCCCTGCGGGCTCTTCCCGTGGAATACCGGCACGATGCCCTCCTGGGCAAGGGCCGCCACCGCTCCATCGACGTCGTCTATGTGAAACCCGAGATGATGCAGCCCCTCGCCCCGGGCGCGGGCGAACTCAGCGTAGGGGGATTCTCCCTCAAGCGGCTGGAAGAGCTCGACCACCATGGAGCCGCTCTGCCCTATGGCCACCCTGAACCGGCACGCCGCCGGCTGGCCCCGAAAGAAGAACCCCGGGAATCTCTTCAGGTCCATGGTCCGGGCCCGGAACGGGCCCCATCCGAACAGGCTCTCATAGTAAGGGACTGCCTGCTCCAGGTCCTTGACCACTATGCCCATGTGACTGGGGGCCGGCAGTCTCACCCTCGGTTCTCTTACCTCTGTCATGGTTGCTTACCTCCAACATCAGAACAGGGGATCAAGCGCACCCGTCCTGCCCCGGGCTCTGCATCTCAGACGGCAGCTCGATGGAGACCGGCTCATTGAAGCCCGAGGCGTCCCCGGTCAGGGTGAAGTCGATGTCCAGGACGTCGCTGCTCGGCGCCTGGCCGAGGGCCTCGGCCGTGGCGTGGGCCCTGCCGGTTACTTCCACCCGGGTAATGAGCGACGTGTCCCTGGCCACCCAGACCCGGACCGACAGCTCCTCAAACAGGGCGGCCAGGTCGGGGATCTCTCCCAGCGGCGGGTACTTCTCGCTCACCGCGCGCTGTATCGCGGTCAGGTCCGGGGTGATCCTGAGCACGTCGCAGGCCACCCCGCCCACTACTTCTTCCCCCGCCAGGTCCGACGTGATGTAATGCAGGAGGCCGTTCATCAGCCGGGGGTCAGTCACGTAGGGCCAGATGTCCAACGACAGGGAGCCCCGGGTCCAGTTCTCGGTGCTGCCGGCAATGCCTATCCCGGCGCAGGTGCAGTTCTCCACCAGGTACAGGTCCGCCTGAATGGGGACCAGCATGCCGTTGTACCCCACGCCCAGCTCCCCGTGGGCCCGGATCCTCCGGTGGGCCCAGTCGGCATCAATGCTGGCCTTTCCGCTGTTCAGATTGACGTTCAGCGGCGCGCCGTTGAAGGTGCCCTGGGCCGCGGCCACAAAGACGCCCTCCATGTGGCTGCTGCTGAGCCCGCCCTGGGCGGCCAGGGCGCTCTGGACGATCTCGTCGGCGCGCATCCTGTCCTTCAGGTCATCGCCGCATCCGATCATCACCAGAACGGCGAGCAAGGCCAGGACGAGTGCCAGTGATCTGCCTCTTATCCTCATCAATGTCCCTCCCCGCTGACGCCGGCCCAGGCCACGCGTCCTGCCGGATGCCATATAATACCATCCCCGTCCGGGTAGGCGGCAATCCCGGCCAGGATGCAGAAGAGGGCTACGTGCCTGGCGACGGTGAATACCTGCATGGCATACAGCAGAGCGTCCGGCTGCCTGGCCGGCCCGGAGTAGCCCAGGAAACAGAGGAGCACCGCCAGGTTCGCCAGCTCGAACGCATAGAACAACGCCCGTCCAGGGCCGGCGCCCAGCCCCGGCAGCAGCACGAAGAAGGGCAGCAGCCAGAGCGCATACTGCGGGGAGAAGACCTTGTTGGTCAGCAGGAAAACCAGTATGAGGGCCAGGCACAGCCTGGCCGTTGACCCCCGCCTCAGTCTCCAGAGCACCGCCGCGGAGCCGGCGGCGAACAGCGCCAGCGAGATGATGTTCACCTGGCCCGTGGTCAGCGGCCGGATCCAGTAGCAGGCCACTCCCCAGATCGAGTCGTCGTTGGGCGGCCGGCTGCTGCTGAAGCTGAAGAAGTGGTACCAGCCATCGAAGTTCGAGACCATGAAGAACGAGTTGATGGCCAGGGCCGTCACGCCGAAGACGCCAATGAGCCTGGCCCAGTCGGGCAGCGTCCGGCGTTTCATCAGCAGCGGCACCAGGAACAGGGCCGGGTACAGCTTGCAGGAGAAGCCGGCCGCCAGCGCCGCCGCCGCCAGGCAGTCCCTGTCCCGGGCCGCCAGGTACAAAGCGACGGCCACGCAGAGCACGGCCAGGATGTCCCAGTTGAAGATGAGGAAGGCGAACATAGACGGAGCCAGCGCCCAGAAGAGAAGGGCCCTGCCGCCGCCGGCCTCGCCTGCCGCGCGGTAGAGGAAGTACGCCGCCAGGATGGCGAAGGCGATCAGGAAGCCGCAGGTGACGCCGTAGTATTGCCAGTTGCCGGGCCCCAGCACCCCCGTCAGGCGGATGAACAGGCCGGTGAGGACAGGGTACTCCACCTGGTAGTCCACGTAGGGGAGGCCCGGGATGTGCGCCACCCCGCGCATGGACAGGATGTCCGAGTAGGCCAGCGCCGCCCACCGGTTCCCGGAGAAGAGGTGAAGGCCGTAGACGGCGTGTATCAGGCCCGAGGAGACGCCGGCGAGGGCCGTCGCGGCCAGGAGCAGGTGCACTCTTCGTCGTTTCACGGTTCATGTCCGGCCCGAAGGCCGGAGCCGACCGCATTATAGCACAGCCCGGGGGTTGCGCCGGGCCGCCATGGTGCTAGAATGTGACCAGGCCATCCGTGAGACGGACGGGGCCAGGCCGGGCAGGGAGGTGAGTGCGGATGCCAAAGGCGGGCAGGAAGACGCAGGCCGCCTGGGCCGATCTCAAGGAATCCTGGCGGATGATCGTGGATATCGAGAAGGAGGGCCTCAAGCTGACCGAGGTCGAGGCCGACCGCAACTACGACCTGATGAAGGAGAAGCTGCACCAGGCCGACGCGCTGGTCAGGAAGAGAAGGAGCGCCCTCCGGCGCTACGTGCTCCACAAACGGCGCGGGGACTGAGCGCCTGGCGGCCCTTACCGGGGCCGGCCCTCCGTTCGGGACACGACCAGGTGCGCTATGCCGCTCGCAGCCCAGGCCAGCGCATAGGGCAGGGCCACCCGCAGGAAATCATCCCCCTCCATGATGACGCTGGCGGCGTCGGCGTACAGCAGGCAGACCACCAGCATGAAGGCCCCGCCGGCCCGGTGCCACTTCCACGCCAGCAGCGAAGGCGCCACGGTGAGGGCAAAGAACCAGATGGCCACGGGCACCGCCAGAGGGCTGGAGCTGAGGTCTATTTCGTAATATGCGAGGTACCCGCCGGCCAGGACGCTGAGGACGGTCCCGGAGATCCGGGCCGCCCAGCAGAGAGCCTTTCCATGCGTCCTCTCATCCACAGTTCCAGCGACGCCCCCGGCGGAATTATACCAGAGTCGCCCGCTTGGCCGGGCCATCGCGGTTGCCGGCGGCCTCTGACCCCGGGATGGCGCCGGAGATCCGCGCCGGCGCCCTGTCCCGGCCCTTGAGAGGAGTTTGTGAGCGCACGCTCGGCCCCTGTGACGCCCGGGTGCTGCGGCTCGGCTATCATGGGGGCGTAACCGAGACCCCGCCGGATCATCGGAGCAGAATCTCGTCGCGCAGCCTGCGGAATCCGGCATCGCGGTCCCGGAGGCCACTTCGGGAGGGCTTCATTAAGACGGACAATGCTGGCCAGAATCGCGGCAGCTGGGCGTGCGACCGCAGGCTAAGGCAAACCGGCGCGGTAGTCTGCACCACCAGCTGCACGCTGATCGGCACCGCCCATCTCATGGCCCAGCACCGGCTCCTGGATGAGCTCAACAGCGGGTACGTGGCCAACCTCTACCATCTCGGCGAAGAGTTCCTGCCGCTGACGGAGGTGAGGATGGTCTATCCCGGCGGGGCCCAGGACATCGCCCTGTCCACGCATGTCAAGAAATCCAACATCCTGTTCGTGGCCGAGAGGGGATCAGGGCCCGGCAACCGTGCCGGCGCCAGGGAAGGAAGGGGGCCCGCCTACCGGGTGAAGAAGCCGCTCACGGCCAAGGTCTTCGTCCCGCCCTACGTTCTGGAGGGGAAGATGCATGTCGCCCTCTGGCAGGAGCTGGCCCAGGCCCTTGACGGCGACAACCGCTTCCTGCCCATGACGGACGTGGTCTTCTCGCCGGCGCTGCCCAACGGGGAGCCCGCCATGGCGTTCGTGGCCGTGAACAAAGAGCAGATAGTCCACATCGGAGAGCTCTCCGAGGCCCTGGAGAGGATGCGCCGGGACGTGCAGAAGGCGCTGGATTCCGGCGCCGCCCCCGGCCGGGCCGCCGTTGCGGCGGAGCTCGGCCAGTCCTCCTGAGTGCCGAGGGCGGGGGTCGAACCCGCACAGACCGCGAGGTCTAACGGATTTTAAGTCCGTTGCGTCTGCCTATTCCGCCACCTCGGCATGAGCGTGCATCTCGGAAAAGTCGCGTGAATTTCGCGTGAATCGGGTCGGGATGCCCTCCGGGAGCAGTTCATCCAGCTTCGCCACCGCGCCCTTCTGCATCCCGTCCATTATATGCTGGTATGTATCCATGGTGAAAGCAGCAGAGGCATGGCCCAACATGGCGCTGACCACCTTGGGGCTCACTCCCCGCAGAAGCATGAGGCTGGCGAAGGTGTGCCGACAGTCGTGGAACCGCACCCCATCCAGGCCAGCCCTTTTCGCCAGGGTGTGGAAGGCATGGGACAGGGCGGGGGCGTCTATCGGCTCTCCGATGTCTGATACGAAAACGAGGTCATCCAGGGTCAGGAGCTTCCCCAGTTCCAGGTTGAATGACTCGCGCTCTGCCCGGTGACTCCTGAGATACTGGGCTAGTTTGGGCGTCATGTCTATGCAGCGCCGGCTGTGGGCTGTCTTGGGCTCCTTGAACTCGCAGAGGCCGCGCCGCTTGTAGAGGACCTGATGCACCGATATCGTCATCAGGTCCAGGTCGACATCTCGCCAGCGCAGGCCCAGCAGTTCAGCCTGACGCATCCCGGTGTTCAGCGCGGTGTAGATCACCGGATAGTAGGGGCTCTCGGTGGCGATGTCCAGAAGGTGCCCAACCTCGCCAGGTGTCATAGTCTTCATCTTCTTACCCTTTGGCGAAGGCGGGTCCACCAACTCGCAGGGGTTTCTACCGACTGCGCCCTGACGAACGGCGTACTTCAGCGCCGCCGACAGAACGCGGTGGTGGTAGTGAACCGTCCGCCTGGACAGGCGAGCACATGCTTCCCCATAGTACCGCTGGATCATGGGCGGCTGAAGGTCCTTCAATTGAAGATGTCCGAAGACGGGAATCAGGTGGCGCTCAATGATGGACTGATAGCCGTCCACCGTCCGCTGCGTGCACCGGGTCTTGGCGTATCCGTCAAGCCACTGGCGCAGTTGCTCAGCCACAGTCAGGCGATTGGCTGGGAGAGGCATACCTTTGGACAGGGAGACCAGCAGTTCAGCCCTTCGCTTCTCTGCATCCCTCTTGGAGCCGTGTACGGTTTCGTAGTGCCGCTGATACTTCCCCTCTGAATCAGTGACACCGATGTAGACCTGAATCTGCCACGAGTTCTTGCCCTGATTCCTGATCCCCTTCATGACCGTCCTCCTCTGTCCGTGTGTCTTTCGATAAACGAATCGATATCCTGCCTGCGTATCCTGGTGTACCGTCTTCCCATCCTCACCACCGGCAGTTCACCCTTCTTCCAGAGCCGGTATATCTGGACCTTGCTCACCTTCAGAATGTTGGCCGCTTCTTCGATCGTCAACAGTTCATCTCCCATAGTGTACTTAGGCTACTACAGATTACTATACATGTCAACCCCGCGGGAGTTCGGCTGGCGGCGAAGCTGGGGTTCATGAGAGGCAACGTCACACCACGTTGAGAAGACCTGTGAATACAAAGCCATGGGGCAAGATGTATTCCGATGGCGTTCTATTGCGACGGTGGTAGAATGGATGCTGCGACTCTCGTAGCCGTGCCGCGATCTCGCTTGGTGCTCAGGCGTCGACAGAATATCCGCGAATGAGGGCGCTTTTCGGGAGGACTGCATGCCCATTATGCCGATCGACAAGATGTGGGAGCGGGTGGACATTGCCCGCCAGGATTCTGACACGGCGTTGTTCATGGCGCTACTCTACTGTGGTGAGATGGTCGCGAAGATGGCCGTCGCAGGCATGGTCGCCATCATCGATGATGACCGAGAACGACACAAGTATCGGCAGACTCACAGGCTGGTACGGGCTGACGGGCTTGGTGATTGGTCTTCCGTCCTAGACGATGTCCTTGTGGGGCCTGCCTCTCAGTATATCAATCAGGTCGCGAGGGAAGAGCAGAGGGACTTCACCTCCAAGAATCCATCGGGCACGTGGCAACACGAGTGCGTCGGGCTTATGCACTCGTGTGTTCTAGCGGTGGATTCGAATTTGGACAAGCTTCCGTCAAGAACGGATGCCAGGAGTTGGGTAGCCCTGTTGGCTGCGCTGCGCAACAAGACTAGAGCCCACGGCGCAACCACTCTGGATGCTTGCGGAAGACTATGCGGACCAGTGGAGGAATCGATTCGTCTGTTTGTTGATAACCTGCTGTTGTTCAAGCGTCCCTGGGCCTATCTCTACCGGAACCTGTCGGGCAAGTACAGGGTTATCAAGTATTCCCAGCCGGCGAGCGAGTTTGACGACTTGAAGAGTGCTCCACCGGCCAACAGCCTGGAAGACGGGGTGTACATCCATCTGAGCGTTCCGGTCCGTGTGGAACTAATGTATTCAACGGTGGATGCCCTAGACTTCTCCTTCCCGAACGGTTCCTTCAACGAGAAGACTTTCGAGACGATCTCGTATATTACGGACACCAGGAAACGCATGGATGGAACACCCTACCTCGCTCCCGCGACACCGCTTCCGGCCAGCGAGACACAAGGTATTGGCTCACTCGAGGTGCAGGGTAACTGCTTTGGCAATCTGCCACCGACGCAAGCCGGCTACATCCACCGAAGGAACCTTGAGGATGAACTGACAACTGCGCTGATGGATGACTACCATCCGATTATCACTCTGCAGGGCAGAGGTGGTATCGGCAAGACTTGGTTGGCGCTTTCTACTCTGCACAAGCTGACTTCGGAGTACAGATTCGCTGTCGTGTTATGGTTCAGCGCTAGAGACATAGATCTCCATCCTCAAGGGGCCAAGCAGGTCAAACCTCATGTGCTCACGGCGAAGGATATTGCCATGGAGTTCTCCCGCTTGGTTGACTCGCCGGCCACAAAGAGGAGTGCCACGGAGGCAACTGATTATCTCTCTGCGATGATGACGAGCAGCACCCTTGGGCCGATCCTCTTTGTGTTCGACAACTTCGAAACCGTCCAGAGTCCCCTAGAACTCTTTGGCTGGATTGACACCTACACTCGTTCACCCAACAAGGTCTTGATTACCACGCGTATGCGAGAATTCAAGGGAGACTACCTCATTGAAGTAGCAGGGATGGACGAGCGAGAGAGCGAAGAACTAATCGGCACCACCTCCAGATACTTGGGTATCGCCCAACTGATCACCGACGAATATGCGAAAGACATCTATCAGGAATCGATGGGGCACCCGTACGTAATGAAGGTCTTGCTCGGGGAGGTCGCCAAGGCGGGCAGGCGGGTCAAAGTCGAGAGAATCGCAGCCACCATCGATGGAATACTGGACGCCCTTTTCGAGCGAACTTATGCCAGGCTGTCTCCCACCGCAAAGCGGATCTTCCTCACGCTGTGCTCGTGGCGATCTGCTGTACCCGTGCTCGCGCTGGAGGCCGTCCTGCTGAGGCCCTGCAACGAACGTATGGATGTTGAAGGTGCCGTTGAAGAACTGAGGCGAAGCTCCTTCGTCGAGATGTCTGCATCCGCGCGAGATGAGCAGTCCTTTCTGACACTCCCGCTCGTCGCAGCAGTGTTTGGGAAACGCAAGCTGGCGACTAGCCCAATGAAGAGCGCCATCGAAGCAGATGTACAGGAGTTGCTTGCATTTGGGGCAGCCCAGCAATCTGACATCAAGTTCGGGGTCTCTCCTCGAATTGAACGGCTCTTCAGGAATGCCGCCATTCGCGTCAGCGCCGGCAAGGAGAGCATCGAAAACTATCTCCCCATGCTGGAATTCATTGCGGGAAAGTTCCCGCCAGCATGGCTCCTGATTGCCAAGCTCTATCGGGAATCGGGCCACCAGCAAGCTGCTGATAAGGCGAAGGAGGCGATACGAAGGTACATTGAGTCGACAGAGAGTCGTTCGGCGGACCATGAGGCGGCATGGGGTGAACTGGTGGATCTTTGTCGCTTAAGCGGTGACCAAGCGGGTGAAGTACACGCTCTCACAGAAATGTGCCAACTGCCCATGATTTCCTTCCGGACTGTAAGTGGAGCAATCGACCGAGTCAACCAGCTGTTCTCTGATCGAAGTTTCACTGTCGACACGGAGGAGAAGAGGATAGTATCACGAAAACTCGCTGAAGTGATGGAGGACCGAATTGGCGAGGGTGATGCTACAGACTGCTCTCGCTTGGCATGGCTCTTTCTCAGGCTGGACCGCAAGGACGAGGCGGTCACGATAGTGCAGAGGGGTCTCTCCATGGACCCCAGAAACCGCCACTGCAGAAACCTGGCGACCGCTCTCTGCATAGACATATAGCCGGAGATGGCACCGGGCCATCAACCAAGCCGCCGAGAACTGTCGCTCATCCTCAATCGTCGCCATCCCATACCCCCGTGAGATGGAGCTCTCTGTCTCCCTGCGTCGCCTCCTGTTCGCTCTCTGGGGTCTCACGACGTCGCAAGCTATAGGTCGGCGCTCCTCTAACGAAGCGATCCGTCCGAATGTCGTCCTCCTAACTGGCTCCCGAGTCGACTCTGTGCCCATGCCATTCCTGCTGGATGTGGGATTCTGGCACGTAGGCTGGGCCAATGCACTGACGCCCATTATGCGCAAGATGCTGGCGCGGCGCCCAGGTGCCCGGGATAGACTAGGCTCATTGCGTCAATGCACCGGCCGGGTGGTATAATCCCAGCATTGGCTGGACATGCAGCCGGAGAGGAATGACGGCGAGGGCATTCCCTGACATCTCGGGTGGAAGATCCGTGAGCAAAGGACGAGCAACTGGCGTACCGGTGATCGACCTCTTTGCGGGTGCTGGTGGTCTGTCTACCGGCGCCGCACTCGCTGGGGGTGACGTCCGACTCGCTGTTGAGTTGGACAGCACGTGCTGTCAGACCCTCAGGGCCAACCGGCTTCCTGCAGACGATGCTGTGCTGGAAGCCAATGTTTCGGCCCTGTCCGGGGGAGAACTGCGGGAGCGTGCAGGGCTACGCGCGACAGATCCGTTGGTAGTGATTGGTGGCCCTCCCTGCCAGCCTTTCTCGAAGGCAGCGTACTGGACGGATCCTGGAGACGACTCCCGGTATCGTCGTGCACGCGCAAGGGGCCAGGAGGCAGAACGCCCTGGCAAGCTTGGCCCCCGCGAAGATGACCGGCGTGACCTCGTGGAGGAGTTTGTGCGGCTAGTGGAGGAGTCCAAGGCGACAGGGTTTGTCTTCGAGAATGTGGTCAGCATTCTGCATCCACGAAACCAGAACATCATTGAGGGAATCCTACAGAAGTTCCGTTCGCTCGCCTATAGTGTTGCCCTCATACGAGCCAACGCTGCAGAATACGGCGTACCCCAACTTCGGCACAGGGTCTTCATTCTTGGCCACCGAAGAGGCCAGCCTGCGGCACCCGTGCCATCACACTCCGTTGGGGGCCACGACTTGGAGGGGCGCAGGCCAGCTGTCACTGCCGGCGAGGCTCTACGCCATTTGAACCATCCGGACCACTTTGAGCCCGCTGAGGTCGTTACTGGTCGGTGGGCCCAACACCTCCGGGAGATCCCTCCAGGATGGAACTACAAGTGGCATACCGCCTGGGCCGGTCACCCCAATCCCACATTCGAGACAGAGACCCGATTCTGGAGCTTTCTGCTGAAACTATCACCAGACAAGCCATCTTGGACCATTGCTGCATCACCTGGACCCTGGGTTGGTCCGTTCCACTGGGACAGCCGTCGGTTGAGGATGGTGGAGCTTGCGGCTCTGCAGGGATTCCCCCCCGAATACAAGTTCTGTGGGCCACGCCGAGAGGTGGTCAGGCAAATTGGCAATGCGGTACCACCGCCCTTGGCGGCTGCAATGATCAGACAGGTCTTGGCTTTCGACGTGGGCTAGCCGACGTGAGAGATGATGTGAGTCCGGGAAAGCACAGGCTAACAAGTGTGTCTCTCTTCTCCGGTTGCGGGGGGCTCGACCTTGGGCTTCGGCAAGCCGGGTATGAGTGCCTCCTGGCCAATGATAACGATGCGCACTGCGTCATGTCACATGAGTCCAACTTCGGCCGCGGGATGATCCACTGCGGTTCGGTATCCGAAATAGACGACGAATTCCTTGCCGAGAGACTCGGATCAGGGGTAGCGAAAGGCCGGCAGATAGACCTTCTCTCTGGTGGCCCTCCTTGTCCGCCCTATTCCAAGTCCAGATTCTATAGAAAGGACAAACCGCGAGCACTGGTGGATCCCGTCGGCCAAGAAACACTTCGCGGGTATCTGCGGGTTCTCGGGATCCTTAGGCCTAGGTCGTTTCTATTCGAGAACGTATTTGGTTTCGCCTACCGAGTGCATAAGGACGCGCTGGACTACCTCTTGGATACCGCCGCAGCCTTCGGCTATCAGTGCTCCTCTGCAGTTCTCAATGCAGCAGACTACGGGGTGCCCCAGATTCGCCAGCGGTTTTTCATGGTCGGCATGCTCGGACGGAGATTCGAATTCCCTCCACCGACCCACCGTAACCCCAGCGAGATGGATTTGTTTACGGCGTCTCTTCCGCCTTGGGTGACTGCCGGAGAGGCAATCGGTGATCTCGATACCTCGGAGAATGCGGATGACACGAGGCACTTCGCCGGCGGGAAGTACCACGACATCCTTGCGCAGGTCCCGCCGGGTGAAAACTACCTGTATTTCACGAAGGAACGCGGCCACCCAAACCCGGTGTTCAAGTGGCGATCCAGATACTGGTCATTCCTTCTGAAACTGAGCCCGTCGTTGCCCTCCTGGACAATCCAAGCCCGAAGATCCAACAACATGGGGCCGTTCCACTGGCGCAACCGAATCCTTCGAATCGCGGAGGTTAAGCGGCTACAGGGCTTCCCGGATGACTGGCATCTGGCAGGCAGAGTCGAGACACAGTGGCGGCAGGTAGGTAACGCTGTCCCACCACCGCTGGCGAAGGTGCTCGGAACGGCGATTCGGTTGCAGTTGGAGTAGAACCATGCCTGGACACGAGGGACCGCCAAAGCTGCCGAACATGAATGAGTTCTCGCCATCAGTTGTTGGCGAGTTGGGGCCCCTCCTCCTGCTGGTCAAGCAACACGCAGGCAATCGAGAGAGGTTGCAGTCGGAAATCGTCAAGGCTTCCCGCACGATAAAGGTGGTGCCGAACGACCAGCACCTGAACCGGGCGAACAACGTTCTAATCGGTATGAGCCAATGTGGCCTTTTTCACCTCGCCAACAGACGACTGACCGACCTCGGCGAGCGGCTTGCGGCAGAGAAAGACGACGTTCAGCGACACGCTCTGTTCGCGCAGCATCTTCTGACTTCCTGCCACGGCAACGACCTGCTCGAAGTTATACGATCCCTGAACGATAGGCGAGAGCACATTTCCCTAGAAGCCATTAGGAGTGAATTGCGGACTCGCGGCTTCTCTGTCACCAACAACGAAGGCGACGCATCCAAGATTCGTTTGTGGCTTGAGAAGTCGAGGGTGATCGACTCGCACTGGGTGATAGATGAGGACCGATACGCGGCCCTGATGGGGATCTCGCTCGACACTCGAGACGATTGGCAAATGCTATCCCGGGGACAGCAAGCCTTCCTATCGACTCTCAAGGGGATGCCCGACGGACTCGCCGGCTCATGGGTTCAGACAAGCCTCGTCACGGATTTGTGTATTACTGAATGGGGCAAACACGTTCTACCTAAGGAAGCTGACCGACGCGCCAAGCTGATCAACCCTTTGGAGCAGGAAGGATGGCTGGAGGCACGAGGAATCGGCGAAGGACGAGGAGGCAAGGGTGGCGAGATCAGGGCTACAGACAGACTCATCAACGCGACAGGACTCGCGGTTGACCCAGTACAGCGTCGAGGCGTTCCAAAGGACCTGGTCAAACTCCTCAATACGCCTGTAGAGGACATCTACCGCGATCTGGAATCCAGGGAAACGTACAAGAAGGGCATTGCGCTCGAGCTGCTTTGCCTTTACCTGTGCTCGAACCTGGGTCTCATACCTGTGGAGTTGCGGAAACGCGGCGTCAAGACCCAGGGGGCTGAAGTCGACCTGATTGCGGAAGGAGCTCATCTTCACTACTCGCGATGGCTCTTTCAATGCAAGAACACCCGGAATGCCGTCAATGTGGAACACCTTGCCAGGGAGATCGGCCTCGCGATGCTACTCAGAGCTCATGTGGTGGTTATGGTCACAACCAGCCGATTCACCAAGGTCGTCAAGCAGCATGCTGAAGGTGTCGCGCGCGAAACCTATCTTCAGGTGGTGCTCATCGACAGCACCGACCTCCGCCAGATTAGGGACAGGGGACCAAGCAGGCTACGGGACATCCTCCACGACCGGGCGAAGGAGGCCCTGACCCTGAAGGCCGTGCAGGCCAGTGAATTCCAGGAAGATGCGGAGGAAGGTTAGAGAGACTTGGCATCCAGATCCACAGCATTGCGCTCGGCTGTCGTGGCATGGTTCCGTGTGAACGGCAGGGATTTCCCTTGGCGCCGCATATCCGATCCATTCCAGATCCTAGTTGCCGAAGTCCTTCTGCGCCAGACACAGGCATCCCGAGTGGCAGAACCATATTGCAGACTCGTGGCGCAGTATCCGAATGCTGCCGCGATGGCAAAGGCTGACGTCAAGAAGCTCCGTGCCTGGTTCAAACCACTGGGTCTGGTCACGAGAGCAGACCGTCTCATCCAAACAGCGCAGATTCTCGTTGAGTCATACGGTGGCCAAGTCCCAAATGACTTCGAGGCTGTGATGGCCCTGCCCGGTATGGGTGCCTACAGTGCAAGGGCCGTGCTATGTCTCTCCTTCGGGAAACGGTTGCCAATGATCGACGAAGGTAGTGGGAGGGTTGTGGCAAGACTACTCGATATCAAGTTGAGTGGCCCGGCATACTCCGCCGGCAGCCTGATGAAGACGGCGGAGCGGCTGCTCCCGACCAAGAACGCAAGGCAGTTCAACCTAGGGCTCATTGATATCGCCGCTGCGTACTGCCGTCCCGCCAAACCAGCATGCAGTCGGTGTCCGGTGGCGGGACTGTGCCTTTCCGCCCAGAAGATGGGCTAATGCATCCCGCACCCCGCCGCCCAGGTAGAAGAGGAGATGCCAGCGCCGATGGGGAGATTTCGTGTGAAATTTTCGCCGGGCCACGATACCCCCCGCAGAGTGCTTCTCCAGACCCATCCCACTTCTACTTGAGGCGTCTTGACATCCTGCGATAGAGCCTGTCAAATCGCTGGACGAAGTGACCATCCGCCTCTGACTCTGCCTCCTCGGCTTCCTTCAGCAGTCGCTGGTATGTGGTCTCATGCATTCCTTTCGGCCTGGGAGGAAACGGATCAGCGAGGTATGACGAACCTCCCAAGCGGGTGCGGATGTTCTGGATCTTGCCCAGCACCCGGCCATACCTGTCTTCTCGCTGGGACTGATATGCCACGCGGTAGCAGTGGCGACACAAGAAGTATTTGCCAACGCCGAACAGCTTCCCCACTCTACGTGAACAGTGTGGGCATATGAACCATGGTCGTTGCCCACCGTAGTTGCAGGGCGTAGAAGTCAAGAACACTTGCTCGGTGACATCCTCCCACTCCCCGCCGAATTGCCGCCATCGATAGTCCAGCAGGATTGACACGTTCTTGGCGCGCATGCCAATCCTCCCGATGGGCTCCTCGCCTCGTCGCCAACTGAGCGAAGAAGACACCCCTGGCACGAGGAACCCCTTGCGCTTTAACCAGTGAATGTCGATGGATTTTGTCTCTTCCGCCGTCACCTTGCTACCGTATCGTCCCATCATTAATCTCCCGATCTAACCGAAATCAATAGCCAGATGTCGCCTCTTGAGCGTGGGTTCTTTGTGCATTTCTGGCGCTGAAAAACAGGCATAATCCCTACTGCAACGGACTGTGAATCCTCCGAATCGTTCGGGGATTCGAGGCGATTCAGCACGGTTCCGCGTGAATACTCGCGTCATTGATGGCCTAGAAACCGGCCGTATCGGATGCCTTTCTCGAGGCGACGCGCCCCCGGCGCTGAAACCTCTTGTGAAACTCACGTGATAATGAACCCACCGCAGGATTCACAGAACTCGGCGAAATCAGATAGGCTTCCCCAGTCAAGTCGGAAATCGCCGGTCTGCACCACCACCCCAGGTTCCTCCTCGAGCTTTCTCGCCAGCATCTCAAGTCCTCCAACAAGGTACTTACGCTCCAGCTGCACTTCTATTTCGGTTCGCACGGCCCTGTCTTCGCATCCTTCTCGATGGTCCAGAGCCTTTCGTAGTCTCCTGGCAATCTCCAATGAGGTTTCTTTGTCGACCGTCATGAAATCATTGGAGTGGCCTTTCCTCTTTTGCTCTGCACTCAGGAGGTCGTCTCCAATGAGGCAAACAAACCTCCACAGAGGGTGCCATCCCCAGACGTTGCGTCCGAAGTATCTGCCGTTCTTGCTCGCAGGGTCGAGGCCCGTCACATCGAATCCCATTGTTCTCCTCCTTCTGGGCCATGCTTGTCCTCTTGGCTACACGGATCAGTCGCGGGGCGTCGGGCGCTCTCGTGGATCCCCTGAGAGTGCCGCAGGGGGTTGGGGCATCCCCCAGGAACCCTCTATTGGCCGCCAGTCATGGACAACAGGCCGTCTAGTTGATTCGCGTATTCCCGCCGCCGGCGGCCGTTCGCCTTGATCTCAAGATCCAGCCTGACATCCTCTTCCGTGACGGCGGGATCCGGCCGGCAGTCACCCGGGTTCAGCAGCCTGAGAACATCGCGGGCGGCGGCCAGGCCTATGCGTGGGTCGGGGTGATCTAGACCAGCCTCAAGAACGTCCAGGGCCCGGGGCAGCAGGGATCGTAGTCTGTCCTTCCCAGCTTCCCACAAGTGAAACCGTTCATCATTCAAAGCCGCTATGAAGGCAGCATCGCTGTTTAGCCACGTGCTGACAGTCTGCCGAGCAACGCCCAGGGCTGCGGCTGTGTCGGTCACGCTTTTGCCGGCGAGCAGCAGCGGGATGGCAGCCAGCTGCACCGGTGATAATTGTCGGCTTTCGTCTCGTTTTGTCATCCAAGTACTTCCCTGTCAGCGGGTTCACTCCGGCTCGTTCCCTGAAGCTGTAGGACTGGCAGAAGCCAGTTGCGGCCCAGCGTCGTACCAGCGGAATGGACGACGTTCTCTAGCCCAAGCATGTCAACTCCCCTCCACCGAGGCCGAAAAGCCGCAATCACCCGGGTGCATGAGGCACCCGTTGAATCGCCGGAGAGCTATCAGGCAAATGCGTCCGTCGTCCTGGCAGCACGACGGCATCATCGGGGTCCCGCCTTCGGCAAGGTAGCGCCGAATCTCGCCGACCTGCCGCTGAAGACACCCTATGACATCCCTGCACCACGCTTGATAGTCCGGATCGTCGGCATAGTACTGGGACTCCAGCCGCCGCCTCATGGTGGCGATCTCCTCATCCTTCTGGGCCAAGGCCCGTCTGAGGGCCTCTGGCGGCGTCAAGGTGAGGATCAAGGCTTGCTTGTGGGCCACGATGGCTTCAACAAGCTCAGGGGGAATCCTGGAGGCTGGCGCAAGGCTGAGCCTCCCGCCCTTAACGGTTGTCGTCACCCCCAGCTGATTGAGCTTCTCCAGAATGGCAGTTGCCGTCATGTCACACCTCCAGAGCGTCGGCGGTAATTGTGGGGATTGTGGGGATATGTATATGGTTTCCCCCAGAATCCCCAGAATCCCTAGAATCCAGGGCAGCCTGATAACGATAGGCGTCACCTCTCTTGCCGGTCCCACTCCGCTGCACCTTGCCTTGGTCACACAAGGCGCGAAGGCTCTTCGAGATAACCCCGTGTTTGTAGTCAGTCAGCCCTTCCTTCAGTTCCTTCTCGGTGATCTCCTGGTCCGCCATGAGCGCCAGGATGTCCTTCCCACATTCAGCAATCTGGTAGTCGTCAAGGCTGCCCCCGGAGGTCGTCAGGCCCGTAACGGGGTCGAAGGCCAGGACCGTCTTCGGCATGTCCTCACCGTATCTCTGTATTGACTCGATGGTTCGATGGGACTCGGTCCGTTTCATGATCATGGCTGCATCAACGCTCCCGAAGATGGCCGTTGACCCGAGTATGCTGTCTCCGCCTTCCCTCCCTATGCCCTTGTTGGCGTGGTGAACCAACAGGAGGTGACAGTTGGTGTCCCTGGCAATCTGCATGAGAGGCTCCAGGGCAAGGCTGACCTGAGAGTAGTCGTTCAGGTCGGAGACACGGGCAAGGCGCTGGAGAGGGTCCACAATGGCGAGGATTGCCCTATTGTCCACGATGGCTGTCCGAAGCTCCTGGAGGGCCTCCTCGGGGGCGCTGCCTATGTGAATGAAGATGGGCAATTCCTCGGGCGCGCCCATGCGCTCAAAGTGCCTTCTGACCTCGCTCCGCTTCTCCTCCAGCGCAAGGTATACAACCGGCCCCGGCGCGGTGATCTTCCGGACCAGGAAATCAGCGTCACCCCTGGCAATCCGCAGGGCCAGGTTTCGGGCAAGCGTGGACTTCCCAACCTTGGGCTTTGCCACCAGGAGGGAGAGGCCGCCCCTCGGTAGGGTGTTCTCCCATATGTAGGCTATCTCCTCTGGAGGCTCCGCCAGTAGGTCAGAGAGCCGGGTGAGGGCGAACCCTCGCCTTGGTGGCGGTTCACTCTTGGGGCTCTTGCGCCCCGCTAGGTGCTTCGCCAACTCCTCAGCCTTCTCCTTTGGCACCAGTTCGCCAGACTCCAGTTGCACGTAGTCGTCAGCGCTGAGGGGCTCGCCTTTGCGGTTGGTGGCCTTCGCCATTACCTTGACCCCGCTGGCGGCTGCCAATCACCGGCCTGGAGCAGGGCGTCTAC
Organism: uncultured Dehalococcoidia bacterium; assembly: GCA_964423835.1. Classification (GTDB taxonomy): domain Bacteria; phylum Chloroflexota; class Dehalococcoidia; order UBA2247; family RBG-13-53-26; genus JAFGCL01. The sequence continues at coordinate 32,476 of CAYRGJ010000026.1, forward strand.
CTTGGCCTTGGCGCAGACCATGCGCCGACCGCCCACATGGATCACTCCCGGCAAGAGCTTTTGGCGAGCCAGCCGAAATGCCAGATTCCTGGATATGGAGAGCATCCGTGCGACCTCATCCACGCTGTAGACTAGCCTCTCATCTGCCATCTGTCTGTCCTCCGTCATTCGATTTGTCTCCGTCTGGTATAATTCTTTCACACTGAGTACCTAATGGCGATCCCTAACTGGAGCATGATCATGAGGAGCATAGGGGATAAACGGGCTAAAGGAGGCCGGGGATGTCACACGGGCCGAGAATCAAGCCAGAAGTAAGGGACATGATATGGGATGAGGCGCTTGACCGCCCGGAACGTCATAGGGACGACGTAGCTCAGAAGCTCCAGGATGATATAGGAAGGTATGGGTATCCAGTCCCTGAGTTCGATACTCTGAAGAAGATGATCTCAAAGGCCAGGACAAGCAAGAGGCCCAGCCCCGAGGATGAGGCATGGCAGTTGGCTTCTCTTCAGAAGCATGAGGTTCCACCTGGAGCGCTTTCAGCACTCGTGGAGGTGTGGAAGTTGAAGCTGGCGCTTGGGTCGTCGCTCACCATCCGCCAGGCTAAATGGGTGGTGCGACTGCAGACCCTGGTTGGTGATCCCAACCGGCTTCGCCTGTGGGCAGAAATGTACGCCAAACGCGAGTTGACCAGTGAAGCGCAAAGAAAGCCACTCCACACATCCGATCTCGATATCGCGCTAACGATGGGTTCATGGGAAGCGGCGGCGGCCTGTCTGACCGGAAGGGCCAAAGTGCCACGCTTATCAGGGGGACAAGTACTCATGCCACTGCCATACTCCGCTTCCTCCTTCGACACCGCAGTGGATGCCGCCAGGGGGCCGATGCTCGCCTGGACCGCCATGAGCATGTTGCGACCCGGACGCGCGGGTATCCCATCTATCGACGGATCTTGCCTTTTTGATGAAATGGAACGCACCCTGGAGCGCTGCCGCCAGGCTTTTGCTCCTTCACCAGAGGCTCCATGGGTATTCCTGCATTGGCTGACTTACCTGGCCAACGGGCCCAAATGGCAGAGTCTCGGACCTCGTCGAATCAAGTCGATTCTGGATCAACTCATCACTTGGGTTGGGACCGAGGTTAGCAAGGATCCTGAGCCTTCCAGCCAGCAGTCTGCCACCCTTTTTGACGAGTACGACCTGTTGACAACGCCGGGGTTGAGACCGACAAGGCTGTTGAAAGCAGTGGGATACCACGTCCCCACACCGTCCTATGCGGAGTATCTGAGAACGCAAGGGGTCGCGTTAACGCGTCGGTCAGACAAGGAAGTGGTGCTCACGCGTGTGGATAGCCCAGAGAGCAAGAAGACCCAAGGCAAGAAGGACGGGAGATAGGAGGTCGCCTGACGCTCCATTCCGCCTCATAGAAGTCGCGTGAAAAGTCGCGTGAAACCTCCAGGGACAGCCATCCACTGGTGGCCAGTCAGTGAGGGAGGTCCAAAACGGATGGGGCCGGGTGCAAACGTGACCCGACCCCTGAAAACAAGCCCCTCAGAATTTTAAGTCCGTTGCGTCTGCCTATTCCGCCACCTCGGCGCGAGGCGAATGCCGCCATTATATGCCCATGTCGAGCCATGGTGAAAGTCTGCTTGACTGCACCCTGCGGCACGCTCTAGACTGCCGGTATGCTTTACTTTGCCTACGCCACCAACCTGAGCCGCAAGCAGATGGCCGAGCGCTGCCCCAGCGCCAGGCCACGGGGGGCAGCCAAGCTGCCCAACTACAAGCTCATATTCGCCGGCTGGTCCCGGAAGTGGCGCGGGGGCAGCGCCACCCTCAGGCAATCGAAGGGCGACGTCGTGGCGGGGGCCCTGTACGAGATCACCGAGCAGGGCCTGCGGCAGCTCGATCAGCACGAGGACTACCCCATGAACTACGACCACCTGAACGTGAAGGTGGTGACCGCGGACGGCGATTTCGTGGAGGCGGTCACCTACATCAGGAAGGGCCGGGTGGAGGAGGCCAAGCCTTCGCCGGAGTACCTGGCCGTCATCCGGGCCGGCTACCAGGACTGGGGCATCTCCTCCAGCACCGGCAAGACATCTCTCTTCAAGGAGATGGACCGCCAGTCGCGCTCGCGTGGCGGCGCGGAGGACTGACGCCGGCGCAGGCTCAACGGCTGGGTGATCTGGTCAGTGAGGTGCGCGCCGATCGCTCTGTCTGAGCAGGCGGTCCCGGGGCGCGAGGACGATGGAGGCGGCGAGCGGATTCGAACCGCTGTATAAGGGTTTTGCAGACCCTCGCCTTAACCACTTGGCAACGCCGCCCTATGGTGCCGAGGGGGAGATTTGAACTCCCACGAGCTACGCTCACCACCCCCTCAAGATGGCGTGTCTACCAGGTTCCACCACCTCGGCGGCCGCTGGGCCACGGGCCCCCCCGTGGACGAGAATAGCATAGCCTGTCGCCGGGCAAACCGTCAACCGAGCCCGCACAGCGAGAAGACGCACACAGAAGGTCGGGCAGCCGCCGCCATCCGTTGATGCGGGGGCTCCGCCGGGCCGCCTGTTTCGCCCCTCGGGGCCGTCGGGTGATCCCGCCGGTCAGAGTGTGAAGGACAGGGATAGCTCGGGCCGCTCGGAAAGCTCACCCGGACTTGAGATCGGAAGCTTCCAGGCCGGGCGGCGTCAGCCGGAGGACCGCCCTCCTTTGGGGCACAGCCGCAATGACCAGCCCCCACACCGCCGGAATGGAGCGCAGGCGTTCCGCCTCCCGCCTGAAATTGGCCCGGAGGTGGCCAGCCTCTATCACCTTCTCTCCCAGGCAAGTGGGGCAGGTGATGAAGCCCTTGACCACATTCAGGCAGCTCTGGCATCGGCCGGTGACCACGTAGGAGTCATTGCGCTTCTCGCCAGTGCCCTGGCACTCCAGGCAGACCACGATGCCCTTCGCCCGGCATCTGACACACGATTCCGTGGGCGCCGCGGACTCCGTCCAATCCTGATCGAACAACAGACACCTCCTGTGCGGCTTCCGCATCAGCCGGCTCTTTGATCGGTCAGGAACACCGGAAAAGAAAGAACCGACCTGGAAAGGTCGGTTTCACTATTGACTCCCCATTGCCAAAGTGACCAGATGAAGGCAATGGCTCAACGCCCCCAGTACCAGCGAACTGAATCCCTACACCTTGCCGCTCCTCTTGCCCTGTTAGTCGCCGGCCGCCCCCGAATTCCTCTGCCCGGGCCGCCGGACTGACTGGGGTGCTACATGGTCCGGGCCGCCGGAGGAACCAGCGGGGGCTCCCCGCCGGAGCATCTGGGCGGCCATGGCCGGGGCCCTGATCCCGACTCTGGACCCGGGCTGCCTGGTCATCTTGCAGACCGGCGGGCGCCGCCCTATCATCGTGGGGCAGTGTTTCTTCTGGCTCATGCGGGACTAGCCCTGGGCGCGGCCGTGATCGCCAACGGCGTCTTCGTCAGCCTATCGCGCCGGGCGGCGGCCGGCGGGATTGACGGCCGATCGCGTCGGGCGGCATTCGGCAGCCCTGACCGCGATCCGCCTCATGATCTGGCTGACGGCGTCCCTGGCCATGGGCCCGGCCGCAACCCGGCGAATCCTGGCGCCGCCGCTTCCGGCAAAGCGGCCCCCTGGCACATCCTCGACGAATGGGTGACCTCCCTGGGTGGCCGCATGGATCTCAGAGTCTTCCTGGTTGGCGCCCTGCTCCCCGATCTCATCGACAAGCCCCTGGGGCGCATCCTGTACGGCACCTTCGGCTGCCGCGCCTTCGGCCACTCCCTCCTGTTCCTGCTGATCGTGGCCCTAGCCGGGCTCGGCCTGTACCGCCTCCGTCACCAGACCGCCCTGCTGGCGCTGGGCCTGGGGGCCCTCTCGCATCTCCTCCTGGACGGTATGTTCCTGGATGGTCAGACTCTACTCTGGCCGGCGCTGGGGCTATCCTTCCCCACAGTAGCCACCGGAAACTGGGAGCGGGCCATGGTAGACGAGCTGTTCGCCTCGCCGCAGATCTACCTCACGGAGCTGGCCGGCATGGCCATCCTGGCCTACCTGGCCTGGCTACTCGTCCGGCGCCGCCAGGTCCTCTCCTTCATTCGGCTCAGCCGCGTGTAGGTCGTTCCCGTTCGCCCCTGCCGGCAGAGGTTTTGTGATTCCCCCCATCCTCCCTGAGACACCAGTGTGAGCCGGATGGGCCATAATATTGGGCCAGCAGAGGTCCCCCATGGGTGACCTGGAGGAGGTTTCATGTTCAGGAGAATAGCCAGAGTAGCCCTTCCGCTCGTGGTGCTGGCGGCCATCGCCGCCGTGACCATTGGCACCGAAGCTGAGTGCTGCCTGCCGCAGCTCTACATGGGCGGCGTTCCACTCCCAGCCATTTGCTTCTAGCGCCCCATACTCCAGCTGATCCTTCAGGAAGAGGAGACCCCCGCCACGGGGGTCCCTCCCTGTTGGGGCAGCCGACCCGCATCAGCCCCGAGGATACCTGCTTCGACCTGGTAGCACGAGCCGATGTCCGGCTGGCCTTCGCGCCGGCCGGGCCAGTATGCCGGCCGGTCCGCTTCCAGGTGTCTACCAGGCTACAATGGCTGCACCGGGGCTGTTATTCAGGCCGTGAAAGGCCCGCTGCTGTCGGCAGGCCAGCCCGATATGGCAGCAATTCATCACCCAATATTGGCGATCCAGGAAGGGGAGACTGGCAGGGGCGGCAGGACTCGAACCCGCGACCGGCGGTTTTGGAGACCGCTGCTCTACCAAACTGAGCTACACCCCTGCGACGAGGCTACCGTCAATAATAACAGCATTGGCGGTCGACGGTAAAGCCTCCGGGGTGTCAGCGTACTGCCAGCCCAGCCTTCAGCTCACGGCTCTCTTCACCAGCGCGGCAATCCTGGCCTCTTCGGCCGAAGTCAGTCTCGTCACGGCGAAGGCCACCGGCCACATGGCGCCTTCATCGAGCTTGGCCTGGTGCTGGCACCCGAACGTGGCGTATCTGGTCTTGAACTTGGAAGCGCTTTGAAAGAAGCAGATGACCTGCCCGCCCTGCGCATAGGCGGGCATGCCGTACCAGAGCCTGGGTGAGAGAGCCGGGGCATTGGCTTTGACAATCTGATGTATCCGCTCGGCTATGGCGCGGTCCGGCCCCGGCATGGCGGCTATGTTCGCCAGCACCTCGGCTTCGCTGTCAACCCTGGTTGCGGCCGGCCTCGTGGCCGCGGCCGTCTTCCTTTCGGCCGCCGGATTCCTCTCCATGACAGCACCTCCCTGCCAATGATCATCAGATCTTGGATCGGAGTTCGCACGCAGGCCTCCAGGAACCCGCGGAGCACCTCCGGTCCTAACTACTGTGAGTCCAGCCTGGCCTCCAGCCAATGCGTATTTCAGACTAACCGCGGGCTGTGGTCAGTACGCAACTCGAAGGAGGCGGGCAAACAAAGAGCCGGGCCACCATGTGACCCGGCCCGTGAATACAGCGGACAGCCCCAGGCTGCACCCTGCAAGGCCTTGTCAAGTACCCCTGGTGCGAGTCGAACGCACGACACGCGGTTTAGGAAACCGCTGCTCTATCCTCTGAGCTACAGGGGCCCGAAAATGGAGATAGGGGGATTCGAACCCCCGACCTCCGCGATGCGAACGCGGCGCTCTCCCAATTGAGCTATATCCCCAAACCCTACCAGGCCGACGCTCATCAGCTTGCTTCGGCAAGCTCGATTTTAGCGGCTCCCCGATCGTAATGTCAAGAAACCCTCATGCGAAATCGAATTGAACTGACCGCTTCAGCCAGCATATAATACAGGCGAGAGGTGGCAGGTGGCTGAGAAGAGACTGATACGTGTAGCTCTGGGCTGCGACCACAGGGGCCGGAACCTGAAACGCATGGCGATAGGGCACATCACAGAGAAGGGCGGCTACTGCCAGGACTTCGGCACCAACGAGAGCGCTGCGGTGGACTACCCGGACGTCGCCCGCGCGGTGGCTGAGGCCGTCAGCAAGGGTGATTTCCGCTTCGGCATCCTGGTTTGCGGCACGGGCATCGGGATGGGCATGGCGGCCAACAAGGTCCGGGGCATCCGGGCCGCCGTCTGCCACGACCTTTTCACCGCCATGCGCGCCCGGCAGCACAACGACGCCAACATCCTCTGCCTCGGCGAGGATGTCGTGGGACCGGGATTGGCCCGGGAGATAGTCGAGACCTTCCTGATCACCGATTTCGAGGGTGGCCGGCACGCCACGCGGGTGGAGAAGATCAGGTCACAGGAAGGCAAGTAGGGGAGACTCGGAAGCCCCGGGGACCCGGGCCTGGGAGCGATGCATGTGAGCGTCCTGGACTCCATTAGCCAGCCTGCGGACCTGAAGGGCCTCTCCTTCGAGCAGCTTCAGGCGCTGGCCAGGGAGCTGCGGGAGGAGATGGTGGGCCGGATCTCCCGCAACGGGGGCCACCTTGCCTCCAGCCTGGGGGCCGTTGAGCTCTCCATCGCTCTGCACCGCGTCTTCGAGAGCCCCAGGGACAAGATTCTCTGGGACGTGGGACACCAGAGCTACGCCCACAAGCTGCTGACGGGGCGCCGCCAGCGCTTCGCCACCATACGCCAGCAGGGGGGCCTGTCCGGCTTCACCGACCCCGCAGAGAGCGTCCACGATGCCTTCACCGGCGGCCACGCCAGCAACTCCGTCTCGGCCGCGCTGGGCATGGCGCTGGCCCGAGACCTGCTGAAGGCACATTACCACGTCGTGACGGTCATCGGGGACGCCGCCCTGACGGGCGGCATGGCCATCGAGGCCGTCAATCACTGGGGGCACGTGGGCACTAAGATGATCCTGGTGCTCAACGACAACGGCATGGCCATCTCTCCCAGCGTGGGGGCCTTCTCCGGGACCCTGAACCGCATGCGCCTGGACCCCAGGTACGAAGCCGCCAAGAGGAGGGCCAGGGCCACGTTCACGCACCTGCCCTTCGGCGAGCCGGCCTGGCGAGTCAGCAAGCGGCTCAAGGGCAAGGTCAAGCAGGCGCTGGTGCCCGGCGCGCTGCTGGAGGAATTCGGGTTCACCTACGTCGGGCCCGTGGACGGCCACGACATCAGGAGCCTGGAGGCGGCGCTGACCAGGGCCAGGGACTACGAGACGGGGCCCACCATCGTTCACGTGATCACCCGGAAGGGCAAGGGGTATCCTCCCGCCGAGGAAGACGCGGTAAGCTTCCACGGGGTGCCGCCCAGCGTCGTAACCGTCAGCAACGGCCCATCTTACAGCCAGGTCTTCGGGCAAACCGTGGTCCGCCTCATGCGGGATGATCCCAGGGTGGTGGCCATCACCGCGGCCATGCTGGACGGGACCGGCCTGGCCGAAGCCGCCCGCACGTTCCCTGGGAGGGTCTTCGACGTGGGCATCTGCGAGCAGCATGCGGTCACCCTGGCCGGCGGTTTCGCGTCCAGGGGGCTGGTCCCCATCGTGGCCATCTACTCCACCTTCCTGCAGCGGGCCTATGATCAGATAGTGCATGACGTGGCCATCGGCAGGCTGCCGGTGGTCTTCGCCATAGACCGGGCCGGCATCGTGGGCGACGACGGCAAGACCCACCAGGGCACCCTGGACCTGTCATACCTGGGCAGCATTCCGGGCCTGGTGGTGGCCGCTCCCCGGGACGAGAACGAGCTGCAGCACCTGGTCTACACCGGGACCAGGGGCAAAGTCCCGATGGCGGTGCGGTATCCCCGGGGCACGGGCCCGGGCGCCGCGCTGGACAGCGAGATGCGGGAGGTCCCCGTGGGCCAGGCGGAGGTGCTGCGGGACGGGAGAGACGCCGCCATCCTGGCCATCGGGACGACGGTGCGGCCGGCGCTGGATGCTGCCCGGCTGCTGTCGGAGAAGGGTATCTTCTGCACCGTGGTCGACGCCCGCTTCGCCAAGCCCCTGGATGCCGGCTCCATCCTGGCGGCGGCCCGGACTACCGGGAGGGTGATCACCGTGGAGGAGAACACCCTGGCCGGAGGGTTCGGCAGCGCCGTGCTGCAGCTATTGCAGGCCAGCCGTCTGGACGGCGTCCGGACGCGTTGCCTGGGCATCCCGGACGAGTTCGTGGAACACGCCCCCCAGGCCTCGCTCCGCGCCAGGTACGGCCTGGACGCCCAGGGGATCGCCGGGCAGATAGTCGAGTCGTTCCCGGAGTTGCGTCAGCCCCTGCTTCACCGCAAATGAACCAGCCACGCGCTTTTCGCCGGTACCTGGGGCCTCTGGAAGACGAGCTGAGGTCAGTCCTGGGGGACAACGACTCCCCGCTGTATACCATGATGCGCTACCACCTGGGATGGGTGGCTGCGGCTGGGAAGCCGCAGCCCAGCCCCGGCAAGATGTCGCGCCCTACCCTCTGCCTGCTGGCCTGCGAGGCCGCCGGCGGCGACTGGCGATCGGCACTACCCGCGGCGGCGGCGGTGGAGCTGATCCACAACTTCTCGCTGATTCACGATGACATACAGGATGGCAGCTGGGAGCGGCGGCGGCGGCCCACCGTGTGGAAGGTGTGGGGCGAGCCGCAGGCCATCAACGCCGGCGACGCCATGTACGTTCTGGCCCAGCTGGCCCTGTTCAGGCTGGACCAGAAGAAGGTCCCCCTGCCCAAGATCATCGCCGTCTCGAAGAGGCTGAGCCAGGCCAGCCTGCAGCTCTGCGAAGGGCAGTACCTGGACATTGAGTTCGAGAGGCACCTGGACATAGCCGTGGACCAGTACCTGGACATGATCGACAAGAAGACCGCGGCCCTCTTCGCCACGGCCCTCTACTTCGGAGCGCTGCTGGGGACGGACCGCGAGGACCAGGTGGCTCTGCTCACCTCCTTTGGGCGCAACCTGGGCCTGGCCTACCAGGTGCAGAATGACCTGCAGGGCATCTGGGGAGAGGAAGAGGGCGGCAAGGCCGCGCCCTGCACGGACATCAGGAGCAGGAAGAAGACCCTGCCCATCATATACGCGCTGCGCAACGCGGCGGGAGCGGACCGGGAGGCGCTGCTGGGCATCTACTCCCGGCCCAGGGTAACCGGCCCCAGCGTGCAGCGGGTGGTACGGATACTGGAGAGGGCCGGGGCCCGGGGCTATGCTGAGCAGACCAGGGATGGTCTCTACCACCAGTGCCTGGACGACCTGAAGGCGGCTGCCCCGGACTCGCCGGCCAGGCGTCAGCTGGCCCGGATGGCGGACTTTCTCCTGGGGAAGGGAGACACAGAGTAGCATGAAGACCTTCAACACGCGGGGCGACGGCGGCGAGACCAGTCTCTTTCTCGGCCCCCGGGTGCCCAAGTGCGATGCCCACTGCCAGGCCTACGGCACCATAGATGAGGCCGTCTCCGCTCTGGGGCTGGCCCGGTCCCTGACGGCAAAGCCGAACGTCGCCAGCATGCTGCTGGCGGCCCAGAAGGACCTCTTCGTTCTGGCCGCGGAGCTGGCCACGCCGCCCCAGGCCCATGACCGCCTGGCCCAGAAGTACCCGGTGATAACCGGCGGCGACGTGCAGCGGCTGGAGGGCCTTATCGAGGACCTGGAGAAGACGGTGCCCATGCCGCAGAGCTTCGTAATACCGGGAGACAGCCCAGCCTCGGCCGCCATTCACGTGGCCCGGGCCATGGTCCGCAGGGCGGAGAGGTGCGTGGTCAGCCTGCAGAAGGACGGGCAGGTGCCGAACCCCGAGGTGCTGCGCTACCTGAACCGCCTGGCCGACCTACTGTTCACCCTGGGCCTCTACGAGGACGCGGGGCCGGCCGCATGAGCCCGGCCCGGAACGGAGCCAGACCCAACCCATGGAAGTGATACCCTCGATCGACCTCAAGGGCGGCCGGTGCGTCCGCCTCTACCAGGGCGATTACGCCCGGGAAACGGTCTACTCCGAGGACCCGGTGGGAATGGCGCAGCGCTGGGAATCCCTGGGGGCCCCCAGGCTGCACCTGGTGGACCTGGATGGCGCGGCCGCCGGGGAGCCGCGGCACCTGTCCATCGTGGCCCGGATAGCGACCGCCCTGCGCATCCCGGTCCAGATCGGCGGCGGCATACGCCGGGTGGAGACGGTGGCCGAGTACCTCAGCGCCGGGCTCAGGAGAGTGGTGCTGGGGACCGCGGCGGTGGAGGACCCGGCCCTGGTGCAGGAGGCCTGCTCGGCCTACGGCGAAGCCATCGTCATCGGGGTGGACGCCCGCGATGGTTTTGTGGCGGTGCGCGGCTGGAAGGACAGCACCGGGGTCCCGGCGGCCGGCATGATATCCCGCATGGAGGCCCTGGGCGCCCGACGCTTCATCTACACCGACATCTCCCGTGACGGAACCCTCACCGCGCCCAACTTCGAGGCGGTGGCGGACCTGGTGGCCGCTACCCGATCGCCGATCATCGCGTCAGGAGGGGTGACCTCCATTGCTCACCTGCAGAAGCTCAGCCGGCTGGGCGTCGAAGGGGCCATTATCGGCCGGGCGCTCTACACCGGCGACATCCGCCTGGACCAGGCCCTGGCAGCCCTGAAAGAAAAGGGGCCGGGCCCGGCCGGCCAGACCAAAGAGGACGGTGGACCATGCTGAAGTTCGATCAGAGGGGCCTCATCCCGGCCGTCATCCAGGATGCGGACACCGGCGAGGTGCTCATGCTGGGTTACATGAACCAGGAATCCCTGCAGCGGACCCGGGAGTCGGGCCAGGTGTGGTTCTACAGCCGCAGCCGGCAGGAGCTGTGGCACAAGGGCGCCACCTCAGGCAACTACCTGAACGTGCGCTCCATCTGGAAGGACTGCGACCGGGACACGCTGCTGATCAAGGCGAAGCCGGTTGGGCCCGTCTGCCACACCGGCCACCAGTCGTGCTTCTTCGAGCAACTGGAGGGCACGAGCCCGGGGTAGGCACCCCAGGGCGGCCGCTCTAGGGCTGGCCGCCGCTTCCGGCCTGGTCACCCGCCCCGTCAGAGCTTCCAGGCCCGTCGTCGCCGGCCGGTCCCCGGGACCTGTCGGCCGGTTCGGCCAGACCACTTGCGCCGGCAGCGTGGTCATCAGTCCGGCCCTGGCCTGCTCCTCCGCCATTGTCGATCTCTATCGCCGCCTTCAGGGCAGAGATGGCTACCTCGAGCTGGCTGTTGTCGGGCTGCCGCGTGGTCAGCCTCTGCAGGGCCAGGCCCGGCAGGAAGGTGAGGCGCACCACCCGGTTCTCGGCGAACCTGGCGCTGAAGCGGGTGAACTCGTACCCGATGGCGGCGATGACCGGGATCAGCACTATCCGGGAGGCCAGGCGGACCCAGATGTTGTCGCCGGGCACCATCGAGAACACGATGATGGCGATGATCATCACCGCGAAAAGGAAGCTGGTGCCGCACCGGACGTGGGCCGTTGAGAAGCCGGAGACCGGCCCGGGCTCCAGGGGAACATGGTGCTCATAAGCATTGATGGTCTTGTGCTCCGCCCCGTGGTAGCTGAACACCCGCCTGATATCGGGGAGAAGGTTCACCGCCCCCAGGTAGAGGACGAAGATGAGGACACGGACGATGCCCTCGATGAGGTTGCTGACCGCCCAGTTGTGATGGACCAGCGGGTCTATCACCCGGTCAGTGATCAGCAAGGGCACCACGAAGAAGATGGCGGCCGCAAAGGCGAACGAGGCGAAGAGGGTCCCCCACAGCACGGGGCCGGATATCTTCTCCTCTTCCTCGCCCAGCGACACGTTGGCCGACTCGAAAAGCGCGCTGGCCCCCAGCACCAGGCTCTCCACCAGCGCCACCACGCCCCGCAAGAACCAGATCTTCCGGATCCCGGACTGCGCGTTAGAGACCGGCCTGGTGCTCACGTGGACCTTTCCGTTGGGCCCGCGGACAGCCACCGTCATGCTGCGCTGGCCGCGCATCATGACTCCTTCTATAACGGCCTGGCCGCCGTAGTGGAACTCCTTCAGCACGTCATCTCCCGACAGAAAACAGAAGAGCGGAGTCTTCTCCGCTCTCTGGAAAGCCCTGCTACTGTGGCTCCTCCACAGGCCCTGGCCAGATGGTTTACCCTTCCTTCTTCTCGGCCGTCTTCTTGGCGTAGCGCCTCTTGAAGCGCTCCACCCTTCCGGCCGTATCCACGATGCGGTACTCACCCGTGAAGAGCGGGTGGCACTTGCTGCAGATCTCGGTCTTGATCATCTTCTTGGTGGCCCCGGTGGTGAAGCTGTTGCCGCACGCGCAGGTCACCTTGGCGTCCGGATAGTACGTGGGATGAATCTTTTCCTTCATTTCTCTGCTTCTGCTTCCACGGGGTAAACGCTGACCTTCCGCCTGTCCTTCGAGGCCCACTCGAACTTGACCACCCCGTCAGTCAGGGCGAAGAGCGTGTGGTCTCTTCCTACTCCCATGTTGAGTCCCGGGATCAGGCGCGTCCCTCTCTGGCGAACCACGATGTTGCCGCTCTTGACCGTCTGGCCGGCGTACTTCTTAACGCCCAGGCGCTTGCCCTGGCTGTCCCGGTTGCCCCTGGTTCCGCCCGAGGCCTTCTTATGTGCCACTGTGAGCCTCCATCCGGTGCTCCCCGGCGTGTATCTCCTTGATCGCCAGCCTGGTGTGGAGCTGCCGATGTCCCTTCTTGCGCCGGATCCTCACCTTGGGCTTGAAGTGAAACACGATAACCTTGTCCCCGCGGACCTCTTCCACTGCCTCTGCCAGGACCCTGGCCCCCTCCACGTGGGGATGGCCCACATAGACCTTCTCGTCGCTGGCCACCAGCAGGACCTTGTCCAGCTCGACCTGGCTCCCCGGCTCTACGGCCAGGCGCTCGACCTCGATCACTTGCCCGGGGGAAACCCGGTACTGCTTTCCTCCGGTTTCGACTACAGCGTAAATGGTCTTCCTCCGCACACTGAGATGCAGTCTAAATGTTACTGTCCCCACGCTCAATCTGTCAAGTTGCGGATTCCTTGACAAGCACACTCGGCCAAAGGTAAACTCTCATCTGCGAGGGCCGCCGGAGCCTCATTTGTCTGGTGCTGCCCGCTTCAGCGAAGCAGCTTCCCTGCGGACGACGAGTCGGATCGGTGGCTCGAGCGATCAATCGGCCCCGTGGTGTAGCGGCCTAACATGCCACCCTGTCACGGTGGAGATCAGGGGTTCGAATCCCCTCGGGGTCGCCACTTCATTATTTCCACCTTGTACTGCTCCCAGTTCAGCTTGAAGAACGGTTCAAACACCGGCTGTGGCTTGACTGCGACCACTTGCTGGTCCTTGACCCATATCTCCTGAAACAGAGTCCTGACCAGCGTATTCCGCTGCTCCTGAGTCGCCGCATCCCATGCCTTGACCACATTGGTCAGGAAAGCGGCTGTCCTCTCCAAGGTGGCAGTGGACGCTTTCATGGGAGCCAGCCTAGCTAGGTCACCATCAAGCTGCCTCTTATCGGTCAGGTACTTCTCCTTGGTGATGTCTCCCCAGGAGTAGAGATCCTTGATCCGGTCCAGCCTGGCCTTCAGCTGCTTCCTCTCCTTCTCGGCATCAAAGTTCTGGTGAAGCTGCTTCTCCATCGCCAGTATCTTCTCCTGGTAGTCCTCGGGGATGTAGAAGGTTTCAAGGTAGGCCCTGATCTGCTGCTCGTATTCCTCAAGAGGTGCGGACTTCTGAGGACAGTTCCAGCCTTTGGCCCTGCCATAGCAGCCCATGCGCCTCTTGCCGCTGGCTGAGTAGGATACGTGTATCCTTCCTTCTCGACCGGCCTCCCGGCAGTACCAGCAATGGGTGATGCCGGTGAGTGAATAGACTGTTGTCAGTGGCGCACGTAAACTGTACGGTAATGGCGGGTGAAAATGTTACACCTTGTTAAATAGCACGCTAGCCTCTTTACTTACGGCAAGGAGGCTGGTCGATGCTGAGCAAGGAGGTATTCATTGTGCTTAACCATTACCTCAAGGAAGGGGTGTCCAAGGCCGCCATTGCCAGGAAGTTGGGTATCAGTCGTATGACCGTCTACCGTCAGGCAGTCAGCGGCAAGACTGAGCCCGGATACACGCCCAGACCCCCGAAGGCAAAGATCATCGATCCTTTCCGGACCTACATCCGGGAAAGACTCGATCGGTATCCGGAGCTTGCCGGAGCCAGGATCTTCGACGAGATCAGGCAGCGGGGCTATCCCGGGAAGTACACGGCGGTGAAGGATTTCATCCGGATAGTCCGTCCGAAAGCCCCGCTTGAGCTGGAAGAGCGATTTGAGACTGCCCCCGGCGACCAGGCCCAGGTAGACTTTGCCACCTTCAAGGCTCCATTCGGGACGGTCTATGCCCTGCTCGTCGTCCTGTCCTGGTCAAGGCAGCTCTGGGCAAGGTTCTACTTTCACCAGGACGAGCTTACGGTGCTCGGAGGATTGCACCATGCCTTTATCGCGTTCGGCGGGGTGCCGAAGAGCCTGCTGTTTGACCGGATGAAGACGGCGGTGGCGAGTTCGGGAAAGGACGGGCGGGCTATATTCAACGAGGAGATGCTCCGCTTTGCCGCCTATTACGGCTTCAGGCCCACCGCCTGCCGTCCTTACCGGGCCAAGACCAAGGGGAAAGTGGAAAGAGCGGTTTCCTATCTCAGAAACAGCTTCTTCTATGGCCGGACTTTCCGGGATATGGAAGACCTGAATATCCAGCTTGAGGCCTGGCTCAAGGATACAGCCAACGCCAGGGTACATGGGACCACTGGAGAGGTGCCACAGGTGAGACTGGGAGAGGAGCAGGCTCACCTGTGGCCGCTGCCTGCAGGAGGATACATGCCCTTCATTTCCCTAGGCAGAAGGGTGGGACATGACGGATATATCTCGTACAACGGGAATGATTACTCGGTGCCGGAAGGACTCATAAGCCCTGATGTCACGATCTCAGCTTCACTTGAGGAAGTGAGACTCTACCAGAATGGCTGCCTCATAGCCGTACACCCCGTGCTCGACGGGAAGGGCAAGCAGCACCTGGATCCTGAGCACCGCCGGGGTAAGCGAGGGACAGACCGGCTTCAGCTGACCCTGAAACGGCCAGGGATCACTGAGTTCCTCGAAGTGCAGAGACGCCCACTGGACATCTACGAGGAGATCCTGAGATGAGCGCCAGCGCCACGGTGGCCTCGATCAAGGCCAGGCTCGCTGACCTGGGTATGCCGGGGAGCCTGGAAGTGGTGGACAGTCTCTTTGAGAGGCTGGACAGCGGCGCCCTGAACCCGGCCGAGGCCATGGATCAGCTCCTTGCCGCCCATGTCAGCCTGAGGCGGGAGAGGCGGCTCGTGGCTGCCATGCGCTCTTCCCGGCTGCCTACGATAAAGAGACTGGACACCTTTGATTTCACTTTCCAGCCTTCAATCGATCGCAACCAGGTGCTGAGCCTGCACGAGCTCACCTTCATCGAAAGGAAGGAGAACGTGATCCTGCTGGGCCCGGCCGGCGTTGGGAAAACGCACATCGCCATATCCCTCGCGGTCTCCGCGGCGGAGCGGGGCAAGAGGATATACTTTGGCACCCTGTCGGACCTGGTGCTCTCTCTGGTCGAGGCGGAGAAGCAGGGAAGACTGAAGGACAGGCTGACTGTGCTCCGGAACCCCTCGCTTCTCATTGTGGATGAGATAGGGTACCTGCCTATGACCGCCGGCGGTACCAACCTCTTCTTCCAGCTGGTGAATGCCCGGTACGAGAAAGGGTCAATGATCTTGACCTCGAACAAGAGTTTCAAAGACTGGGGGGAGATATTCGGGGATTCGGTGGCGGCCTCGGCGATGCTGGACCGTCTGCTGCATCACTGCCATATCGTTAACATCAGGGGTAACTCATATCGGCTTAGAGAGTACCCCGGCCTTTCTCTGCCGCGGGGGATCGCGGCGGCGCCGAGAAGGGGACGAAGAAAGGCCATTCAGACCATCTAGCTTTCACAAAATCAGGATGTCAGGTGTAACAAAATCGCCGCCGAAAACGTAACATTTTCATCCGCCATTGACAACTGTCTTGCCCCCTGTCGAGTGCTCATGCGTGGATGTCCTGTTCTGTGCTCTCATCCTCTGTGCCTCTTCAAACACCTTGTTCTTTATGAGTGGGCTATGCTTAGCCTTGAGCCAGCCACCATCGCCATCCTGGATGAGGCCAAGGTAAAAGCGGTTGTTCAGCATGTCCCTGACGGTATCCCTGGAGAACGGCCTAGACCCATGAGTGCCAGTTGTTCTATACCCGGCAGCATTGAGGTCAGCGGCGATATCCCTGTCTGACTTCCCCTGGCCTGCGAGATCAAAGGCCATCTTGAGACCCTCGTAGTTGCAGACAGTGACACCATCCACAGTCTTCTCCTGAGTATCAGGTATCGGTGACCTTTCCCCCATAAACAGTAGCACCCGGCATTAGAGTCCTCGGTCGTAATA
>CAYRGJ010000027.1:0-44820 GCA_964423835.1 uncultured Dehalococcoidia bacterium
CTGCGGGGTCTCTTCTCTCTACGTCAACCCCTGCCGACTAACAAGATACAGCAACACAGTGCCCGATCACCCTTGCGGCACGGCGCCGAGGCGCAGCCGGCGTGTTGACATCCCTGTCAGCCCCGCTCTACCATTCACCCGCCGGGCATCGCTGCCAGCCGGCGCAGGCCGCGGGCCACGGACATGAAGCATGAGGATCGCCTGCCAGAAGCTGATTGCCAGGCCGCCCGAGGCCGTGTTCCCGTGGATCGCGGTCCCAGAGAAGGCCCTGAAATGGCAGAAGAACGTCCGCTCCGGGGTAGTGCTGGTCAGCACGCCGGAGGTGGTGGGGACCACATTCAGGGAGACTGTCGAGGAGAATGGGAGATCCCTCGAGATGCGCGGTGAGATCACGCATTATGCCGAGAACAGGATGATTGGCTTCCACCTCGTGAGCCGGATACACGCGGTTGACGTCGCCTACTCGGTCGAACCCGCCGAAGGCGGGACCACGGTGCGGGTCCTGGCGGACATACGATGGAGGTTTCCCATGAACGCCGTCGCCCTCTTCCTGGGCCGGAAGATGCAGAGAGAACTGGAAGCCCAGATGGACTCGGAGCTGCTGGAGCTGGCGCGGCTGTGTGAGCAGGGAGCGCCATGAGCCAACAGCCTGCCATCCGCACCGAGGGCCTCACCAAGCACTATGGCAGGGTGCGCGCCCTGCTGGACCTGGACCTGGACATCCCGCGGGGCGAGGTGTTCGGGTTCCTGGGACCCAACGGGGCCGGGAAAACCACCACCATCCGCACGCTGATGGACGAGATCCGGCCCACCGCAGGCCGGGCCTGGATACTGGGGATGGACACGCACCGGGATTCCGTCCGGATCCGCCATCACATCGGCTACCTCCCCGGCGACCTGGCGCTGTACCCCAATCTCACCGGCCGGGAGACCCTCACCTACTACGCCAACCTGAGGGGCGGCGTGGACTGGAAATACGTGCAAACCCTGGCGGACCGCCTCCGCTCCGACCTGGGCAAGAAGGTGGGAGATCTCTCCTCCGGCAACCGGCAGAAGGTGGGGATCATCCAGGCCTTCATGAAGCAGCCGCAGGTCCTCATCCTGGACGAGCCCAGCGCCGGACTCGACCCGCTCATGCAGCGCGAGCTCCAGGAGATGATGCGCGAGGCGGCCGAGGCGGGTGGGGCGGTGTTCCTCTCCAGCCACGCCCTGTCTGAGGTGGAGAGGGTGGCCGACCGCGTGGGCATAATCCGCCAGGGGCGCCTGGCGGCGGTGGAGACCATCCCGGGCCTGCGCTCCCGGGCCACGAGGCACGTGGACCTGGTGCTGGACGGGCCGGCCCGGGCAGAGCTCTTCGAAGGCATCCCGGGGGTGCGCGACGTGAAGGTCTCCGGGAACCACGTAACCATGGCCTTCCACGGTGACACCGGGTCGCTGCTCCAGGCGGTGGCCGGGCGCCACACCATCCTCGACATGAGCACTCAGGAGGCCGACCTGGAGGAGGCTTTCCTCACCTACTATCGGGAGGAAGAGACCAGGCCATGATGCCGTTTCTGTCGGGTGTGTTCGCCAAGACGCTCCGCGACAACTGGCGGGGCTGGGCCATCGCCAGCGTCAGCCTGGCGGCTATCTTCCTGCTGGCCATGGCGATCTACCGCGACATCGACCTCGGCATCTACACCTCGATGCCGGAGGTCTTCCGGTCGATGGTCGGCATCCCGGAGGATGCCGACGTTGGCAGCCTGGCCGTTAATGCCTTTGTTGGCTCCTACGGCACCATGGTCCTGGCCGGCATGGCCCTGGCCATGGGCTCGGCCGCTATCGCCGGCGAGGAGCGGGACGGGACCATCTCACTGCTGCTGGCGGCACCGAAGAGCCGGACCCATGTGCTGCTGGCCAAGACGGCGCCCCTGGTCTTGTTGGCCGCCGCGGGCGTACTGGCCATCTGGGGGGCCATCCACCTGTCGGCGGCTGTTCTCGGCGTTTCACTGGCGGGCCTCGATGTGGGCGCCCTCATGCTCCATCTCTTCGCCAGTATCCTCTTCTACGGGCTTCTGGCCACGGCGGTGGGGGCGTGGACCGGCAACCGCGGGGCGGCGGCAGGCACGGCCGTGGGAGTGATGGTGGCCTCGTTCGTGGCCGTGGCCGTTCTGCCCATGGTGGAGGGGGCGGAGGACCTGGTCAAAGCCTTCCCCTGGTACTACTTCAGCGGGAGCCAACCCCTGCTCAACGGGATCGCCTGGGGCCACATCGGTGTACTGCTGGGAGCATCCGCCGTGCTGGCGGCCGCGGCCATCGCCGGCTTCAACCAGCGCGATCTGAAGGCCCAGTCGGTGGGAGAGGGCTGGCTGAAGGCGCTGCGGACCAGCCCCATCGTGCGGAAGACCATTGGCCGGCTGGGCGCCTCGGCCCACGTCTCCAGCATCCGCGCCAAGACGGCGGGGGATTACCAGACCATGCTCATCATCGTGGCCGTCTACACCTTCCTGGTCCAGGGAATCATGATCGGCGCCCTGTTCGGCGGCCTGTCCGACGAGGTCCGGCAATCCATGGCATCCTTCCCCGAGGCCATGGTGGCCCTCTTCGGAGGGGGCGACCTTTCCACCCCGGAGGGCTACTACCAGATCGAGACCTTCGGCTTGATGGCCCCCATCGTGGTCGGGATACTCACCGTGGCCATCGGGGCCGCGGCCCTGGCCGGAGAGGAGTCCCGGCGCACCATGGGGCTGCTGCTGGCCAACCCGGTGAAACGCTCGCGGGTCATCCTGGAGAAGACGGTCACCATGGCGGTCTTTGCCGCGTTCGTGGGGTTCGTGACCTTCGCCGGCGTTGCGCTGGGATCGGCCGCCGGCGGCCTGGGCATGAACCTGGGGAACATCGGGGCTGCCTGTGTGCTGGAGACCCTGGTGGGGCTGGTCTTCGGCGCCCTGGCCCTGGCCCTGGGCGCGGCCACCGGGAACCGGGCGGTGGCCGTATTCGTGACTATCGCCGCCGGCGTGGCCCTCCACCTCTTCAACGGCCTGACGATGCTGAACGACCGGCTGGCCGGCTGGGCGTGGTTGTCCCCCTTCCATTACTACCTCGGCAACGATCCGCTCAACAACGGCCTGGACTGGAGCCATGCCGGGGTGCTGGCCGGTTTGGCCATAGCGCTGATCGCGCTGTCGGTACCCCTCTTTCAGCGGCGGGACCTGCGGCAGGCGGGCTAGCTCGGGGCTGGCTGATCCTGGCACAGGCTCCGGTCCTGCGGGGCATCCTGGCCGGCTGCGACAGCCACTGGCTACAGGCCCGGCCGGCAGGACCTATTGACATACCGCTCTGCTCACTTTACCATTCGACCCACATGCCGGTGCGCCGGGCCGCCCGGCCCGGTTCTGTGTGTTCCGGCCATCGGCAAAGGAGAGTGAATGGGCAGAGATCCTGAGGTGAAGGCCAACCTGGCGAATGCCACCATGGCGTTCATCAGGAACACCCTCGGGGAAGAGGCGCTCAAGGGCATCCTGGACGGGATGAGCACCAGGGAGCTGTCCCCGGCCAGGGGCCTTCTGCCATCGGACAAGATCCCGGAGCGGACCTACCGGGATCTGCTGGTCGGCGCCGGCAAGTGCCTGGCCAACACGCCCGGCAGCAGGAAACCGAAGGACTACTTTTTCGACATGGGTAAGTACCTGGCCAACGATGGCATCAACAAGTACTACAAGTCGCTCATCCAGATGTTCGACACCAAGTTCATGCTCACCAAGAGCCCGCACATCTGGGGGCTGATACACTCGCACGGGTCGCTGACGGTGGAGCCGATAACCAACACCAGCTGCTACGTCTACATTGCCGACTATCCCGCGCCCTGCAAGGAGTTCTGCTACATGATGATGGGATACATGTGGGCCGTGGCTGAGATGACAAAGGCGGAGGGCCTGCGTATCGAAGAGCTCGAATGCGTTAACCGGGGCGCCAGCCGCTGCAAGTTCTTCGGGGAGTGGAAGCACGTGTCCCAGCGCCAGAAGACCTGAAGCCGGCTGCGCCCATCGCGGTGATGGCTGCCGTCCCGTTCAGAGCGGCTTGAGCATCGCCACCGGGCTTCGGCGGCGCTCCGGCATCGCAGCCAGAGCGAGGGAGGAGGACGGACAATGGAAAAGGAGCCGCGGTTCAAGGCCTCCGTGATGACCTCCACGCTGACGTACATCACCAGGGAGCTGGGCGAGCCCGCCCTGCAGGCCATACTGGCCAGCTACGACAGCCGGGAGATCGCCGGCAAGCAGTTCCTGCCTTCCGAATGGCTGCCCGAAAGGACCCACCGGGACCTCCTGATCGCCACCCACCGATACCTGGACTCCAGCGCCCGGCAGAGGGACCCCAGGGAGTTCTTCTTCCAGCTGGGACGTTTCCTGGCGGTGGACGGCATCAACAAGTACTACAAGTCCCTCATCTCCGCCTTCGACACCAAGTTCATGCTGACCAGGAGCCCGCTCCTGTGGAACGTCATTCACTCCCACGGCTCCTTCAAGGTAGAGCCGGCAGGCAAGAACGGCGCCTGCGTCTACATCAGCGATTACCCCGCGCCCTGCAAGGAATGGTGCATCATGATGGGCGGGTACATGTACGCCGTGGCGGAGATGACCAAGGCCAAAGACATCCGGGTGGCGGAGGTGGAATGCGTCAACGAAGGCGCCCGGCGCTGCAAGTACGTGGGCGAGTGGAAATAGCCTGGCCGGGCCCATCCGGCGGCGGGGCTGTGGCGGAGGAAGGAGAGCTATGCAGGCACGAGGACAGTTGATGATAGAGCACCGGCTGATCGAGGGGATGATCGCGGCTATAGGCCGCCGGTTGGAGCGCGCCGAGCAGGAGGGGTCCATTGACCCGTTCTTCGTCGACACCGCGGTCGATTTCATCCGGGTGTACGCGGACCGCACCCATCACGGCAAGGAGGAAGACATCATGTTTCGCGACCTGGCGAAGAAGAGCCTGAGCCAGGAGCACCGGCAGATGATGGATGGCCTTGTCGCGGAGCACGTCTTCGGCCGCCAGACCACCCGGGCCCTGATCGAGGCCAACGCCCGCTACCGGGGGGGCGAAGCGGCAGCCCTGCGGGACGTCACCTCCGCCCTGAGGACGCTCGTCGGCTTCTATCCCGGCCATATCAAGAAGGAAGATGCCGCCTTCCTCCCGGCGGCCCTGGCCTACGTCACCGAGGAGGAGGACCAGGCCATGCTGCGCCAGTTCCAGGAGTTCGACCGGCGCCTGATCCATGAGAAGTACCGCGACGTCGTCCGGGCGCTGGGCCATGAGTGACTCGAGCGCGGGCCGGCAGACCGCCCCGCGATGAGCGATGCCATCCAGACCCGGCTGGTGCAGGCCAACGGGCTCACCTTCCAGGTTGATACCTGCGGCTCCGGGGAGAAGCTGGCCATCTGCCTGCACGGCTACCCGGAGAGCTCCTTCTCCTGGCGCTACCAGCTGCCCCTGCTGGCCGGGCTGGGCTACACCGCCTGGGCCCCCAACCTGCGCGGCTACGCCGGGTCCAGCCGCCCCCGGCGCAAGTCGGATTACCGCATCGACTGCCTGACCGCCGACGTGGCCGGCCTCATCGATGCCTCGGGCGCCCGCCCCTCTCTGCTCATCGGCCACGACTGGGGTGGCGTTATCGCCTGGATATTCGCGCTGCAGCGGATTCGCCCCCTGGACCGCCTCATCGTCCTGAACTTCCCGCACCCCAGGCTCTACCGCGAATTGATCATGCGCTGGCCGCAGATCAGCAAGTCGTGGTACGTGTTCCTTTTCCAGCTCCCGTGGCTGCCCGAGCAGATGATGGGCTCGGGGGGGGGCCGGATCATAGGCCGGACCTTCTCCGCCACCGCGGTGGACAAGTCTCGTTTCCCCGAAGAGGTGCTCGACGTGTACCGCCGCAATGCCCTCATCCCGGGGGCCCTGACGGCCATGATCAACTACTACCGGGCCAACTGGGGCCTGCGCCGCGGCGGCCTTTTCGCGGAGCAGCGCCAGGCCATCGAAACCACTCTCGAGACGCCCACGCTGATGATCTGGGGAGAGGAGGACATCGCCCTGGGCAAGCACCTCACATATGGCACGGGCGGCCTGGTCCGGGACTTCACGCTGAGGTACCTGCCGGGTGTCTCCCACTGGGTGCAGCAGGAGGCCCCGGAAACCGTCAACGCCATGATCGAGGCCTGGCTGACGGGACAGGAGGTCCCCCTGGCCGGCCCCGGGGGCCGGGCCTCCGGACCTGCGGGCTGGCCCCTTGCGCCCGGGCGCCGGCGCCCGCCGCCCAGCCCGTCCCGGACGACAGGGCTGCAACCAGTTGTTATAATGGATGCGGTGGTCGAGCAATGAAGTTCCATCGGATACTGGTGGCGGTAGACGGAGGGGAGGGGGACCGCGATGCCATTGCCATGGCGTGCAAGCTGGCCAAGGAGACCAAGGGCATCGTTTTCGTGGTCCATGTGATCGAGGTGAAGCGCTCGCTTCCGCTGAACGCCTCGCTGGATGCAGATGCCGATGAGGGTGGGCGGATACTGCGGCGGGCCCAGGACCTGGCTGACAAGCAGGGCTACACCCTCGAGACCGACCTGCTGCAGGCCCGCGAGCCGGGGCCGGCCATCGTGGCCGAGGTCCTGGAGAAGCAGATCGACCTGCTGCTGGTTGGCATGGGCTATCGCACCAAGTTCGGCCAATTCGAGATAGGGGACACGATCCCGTACCTCCTTAAGAACGCCCCCTGCCGGGTGATAATCCTGCGAAAGGCGCTCGAGGACGAGGCGCAGTGAAGATACTGATCATGGGGTGTGGCAGGGTGGGGGCGCACCTGGCGTCCCTCCTGGAGAACGACGGCCATGAGGTGACCGTCCTCGATATCGACCCGTCCAGCTTCAGCCAGCTGCCTCACACGTTCCGGGGGAATGCCCTGGTCGGCGACGGCACGGACGAGGACTCCCTCAAGCGGGCCGGCATCCAGGAGATGGAGGCCTTCATCGCCCTGACGGCTGGCGACAACACCAACATCATGGCGGCGCAGATCGCCCGCCAGATGTTCAACGTGGCCAGGGTGGTCTGCCGCGTCTATGATCCCACCCGCGAGGAGCTGTACCGCACGCTCGGCCTGGAGACCGTGTGCCCCACGGCGCTGGTGGCGGAAACGGTCCGGGCCAGGCTGTGACCGGCAGGGGCGCAAGGATGAGGCTGGAGTAGGCTATGTACATCGTGATCGTCGGCGCCGGCAACGTCGGCTACCACCTGGCCAAGGCCGTCCTGCGCAGGGGGCACGAGGTCCTTCTGATCGACCGCGATGCGGTCATCCTGGAACGCATCGAGGATGAGCTGGGCAGCATCGGCCTCAGAGGCGACGGCTGCGAGGTCACCACCCTGGAAGAGGCGGGCACTGCCCGGGCGGACCTGTTCGTGGCCGTCACCAATCAGGATGCCGACAACCTGGTGGCCTGCCAGGTGGCCCGGCACCGCTTCAACGTGCCGCGGACGGTGGCCCGCATGAGCGACCTCAAGAACGAGCCCCTCTTCAAGAAGCTGGGGGTGGATGTCACCGTGAGCAGCACCAGCCTCATCCTGCAGTACATCGAGAGCCAGACCGCCAAGCCGCCCCTGCTCAACCGCCTGGCCGTGCTCCGGGGCAGCGGCCGCGAGATCGTGGACGTCAAGATACCGCCGGCGTCGGCCGCCGTCGGAAAGAAGATCAGGGACATCAGCCTGCCCCAGAACAGCCTGATCATTCTGCTGATCAGGCAGGAGGAGAGCATCCAGCTGCCGACGGGCACCACGGTGCTTGAGCCGGGCGACAGGCTGGTGGTGGTGGGCGACCGGGCCAATGAGGAGGCCCTGCACCAGGCCCTGACCGGCGGTTGAAGATGAGCAACAGTATCGCCTATCTGGGCCCACCGGGCACGAACACTGAGCAGGCCGCCCTCAAGTACGAGCCGCAGGCCAACCTGATTCCCTTTCCCAGTGTGGCCGCCGTGGCCTCGGCGGTGGACACTGGCATGGCTGCCGAGGGAGTAGTGCCCATCGAGAACAGCCTCGAGGGGTCGGTGAATGATACGCTGGACCTGCTGGTGCATGAGTCGCGCCTGCTGATCCGGCGGGAGCTGGTGCTGGATATCGAGAACCACCTCCTGGTGAGGCCCGGCACCTCGGCCGCCGGCCTCAAGGTGATCTACTCCCATCCCCAGGCGCTGGCCCAGAGCCGGCACTTCATCGAGCGCTGTTACCCGAAGGCCCAGGCAGTGGCCGCCCTGAGCACCGCCGCCGCCGTGGAGGAGATGATGGCCGCGGCGGAGCCGGCCGCCGCCATAGGGAACTCCCGGGCCGCCGAGCTGTACGGCGCGCAGATACTGGCACGCAACATCCAGGACCGGTCACCCAATGTCACCCGGTTCGTGGTCCTGGCGCCGCACGATCATCCCCCCACTGGGCGGGACAAGACCTCGCTGGCCTTCACCTTTGCCGATGACCGGCCCGGCCTCCTGTATGAGGTCCTGGGGGAGTTCGCCCGCCACAACATCAACCTGGACAAGGTCGAGTCCCGCCCTTCCAAGGAGGCCCTGGGGAGGTACGTCTTCCTCATCGACCTCGAAGGGCACCGGGAGGACGCCCTCATCGCCGGGGTCCTGGAGAGGATCAAGGCCGGGACATCTCTCTTCAGGGTGATGGGGTCCTATCCCAAGTACGAGGTGCCATCTTGACCGAGACCGCCGGCCCCAGCCACGAGGACTTCGACCTGGACTGGCACGACGACCACGTCGTGCCGCCGCACATGTTCCCCGACCTAGAGTTCTTCTTCGAGCGCCTGAGCGCGGTCACCTTCGAGGCCGTGGACCCCGGCGGTGGCAAGACGGTCCTCGATGTGGGGTGCGGGCGGGCGAACGACGCCATGGACCTGGCGCGGATGGGCGGCAAATGCCTCGGGCTGGAGCCGTCCGAGACCATGATCTACATTGCCCAGAAGGACATCGCCAGGGACGGCACGGGGGTGGCCCTGCTGCGGGGCATCGGTGAGGACATGCCCCTCAGAAGCCATTGCTTCGACCGGGTGGTGTGCAAGGGGGCCCTGGACCACTTCCCCACCCCCGAGAAGGCCATCATGGAGATGGCCCGGGTGGTCAAGCCCGGCGGCGTGGTCATCATCACCGTGGCCAACCTGGACTGCCTGGGCTTCCGCCTGGGGCGCACCTTCTTCGTTCGCCTCCGCAAGCTGCTTCGCCGCAAGGAGTCCATCTACGAGAGGATCTGGCAGACCCCTTTCGACCACACCTTCCGGTTTGACTACCGGACCCTGAACCAGATGGTGAAGCGGCACATGAAGGTGGACGAGGCCATCGGCGTGTCCCTCTTCTTCGCTTCGCCCTGGTGGGGCTCCACGCTGTCACACCTGCCCCGGCCGGTCTACCGGGGCATCCTGCGGGCCCTGGACGCCGCCGGACGCCACGTTCCGTCGATGGCGGATGGCGTGGTCCTCAAGTGCAGCCTCAGGCCCGCCGCTTCACGATGAGCAGGGTCAGGACGCCGCTGCGGCCGGCCACTTCCTCCACCGCGGCTATCTCGCCCCGGTGAGAGGCCACGATCCCGTCCACCGCCGGCGTCACCTCGGGCCAGTCGTCGAACCGGTAGTCGTGAAACCCCAGCGCCCCTCCGGCCACCAGGTGGGGCCAGACCAGCGCGAAGTCGCTCTCGACACAGGCCTTCTGGTGGCAGCCGTCGATGAAGCCGAAGCAGAACCTCTGCCCGGCCGGGAAGGTCACCTCCCGGGAGTCCTTCCTGATGGTGACGATGTTGTCACATCCGCGGGTAGTCTCCTGGTAGACCTGGAACATGGACGGCCCCTCCAGGAACGCCTGGTACACCTCGCCCGCGGTCACCCCTCCCCGGCCCACGGTGCCATCGGCCCCGGGGTCGAAGGTGTCGACGGCAAAGACCTTCTTGCGGCAGGCGGCGGCGAACCTGGCCAGCTTGACCGTGCCGCCGCCCATGTAGGCGCCGATCTCGATTATGTCACCTTCCAGGCGGTGGATGGCGCGGTCTTCGATGAAGCGGATGAGGTTCTCGTAGCCGACGTACTCTTCAGGGGACATGCAGCCCTTCGATGTTTCGCCCTTCCACCTTGGCCCAGGCGGCGATGGCCATGATGACGCCGGCGGACGTCCAGGTGTTCTTCTCCTCGGGCCAGATCATCTGGTCCGGGAGCTTGACCCCGGTTTCGAATCCGCCGTCATGGTCCTTGAGCCGCAGCATCCATCTCATGAGCTGGCCGGCCCGCTCCCGCTCGCCTATGCGGTACAGCGACATCACCAGCTCGGAGGTCTCGGCAACCGTGACCCAGGGTGTGCCGGTGACGCACTTGCAGCCCCAGTCCTCCACCACGAAATCGTTCCATCGCCCGCTGATCATCTGGTGGGCGGCCTCGCCCTCGATCACCCCGGTGAGCACCGGGTAATACCAGTTGGTGGCGAAGCCCTGGCTGTCCTCGCCGTAGCGGTCGAAGGAGTGACGCCGCTCGTGCATGGCGTCCAGGAGCCTCTCGTTGTCTTCCTCCCAGTGCTTCCGGCTCAGGCCCAGCTGCCGTGCGATCTTGAGGCCGCTGCGGACGCTCTGCCAGACGCAGGTCGAGGCGGCATAGATGGCCCCGGGCCAGGTGCCCTTGCCCCCGTTGCAGGCCCACAGGATCTCGCCGCCGGGCTGCTGCATGGTGAGGGCGAAATCGATGGCCTTCTCCACGCAGGGCCACATCTCCCGCAGGAATTCCTCGTCCCCGGCGATGAGATAGTGGTACCAGACGCCGGTGGCGATGTAGGTGCTGTGGTTGGTGTCGCGGGTGAGGTCCTTCGGCTGGTCATCAACATAGCCGGAATACCAGCTGCCGTCGGGGTTCTGCATCTTCTTCATCCACCGGTAGGCCTTCACCGCCCGCTCGAAGCGGCCGGTGAGGTCCAGGGCGATGGCGCACTCCACGTGGTCCCAGGGATCGGTGATGCCCTCGTCGTACCACGGAATGGCCCCTGAGGGCAACTGATGCCGGCTGATGTAGTCGGCCAGGTCGCTAAGCAGTCTGGGGATGTCTTCCATTTGGCCCCTTTCTGGCGTAGATGACGATGCTCTTGGGGAAGAGATGATTGCAGAGGTCATCCAGCAGGCGCACCGGCCTCGTTCTGGCCCGCAGGTCCCAGACCAGGAACCTGTGGTACATCCGGGGCAGGAACGCGTTCTCATTATTGACGCCGCACAGGCATCGCAGCAGCCAGTAGATGGAATGCAGCGAGTGCTTGTGGCGGATACAGAAGATCTCCAGGTTGTGGTCCCGCAGCAGGCCGGTGATCTGCGCGGCGGAGAAGATGCGGACGTGGCCCCCGGGGTTGCGGCTGTACTGCTTTGAGATGCGCCAGTAGATGGTCTCGGTGAGGCGCGTGGGCACGCTGACCGCGATGACACCGTCGTCCCTGAGCACCCTCACCAGCTCCCCTACGCTCCGCCCTTCGTCCTGCACGTGCTCCAGGACCTCGGAGCAGATCACCCGGTCGAAGGAACCGTCCTTCAGGGGGAGGGTCATGGCGTCCCCCCGCACCACCAGCCAGTGGTTCCCGTTCCCGTTCTTCCGGTCATCGTCGGCGGTGTAGAGGGTGTACCGGGCCTTCTGCAGGTCGCCCTGGAGCATGTCCAGGGCCATCACCTGGCAGTCATACAGGCAGTAGGCCGCCCAGGTATGCCGGCCGTTGCCGCAGCCCACGTCCAGCAATCTCTGCCCTGACCCCACCTCCAGAAGCTGATAGTCAATGGTGAGCATCGGCTATGAGCTCCTCGTACACGGCCACCGTCTTCCTGGCCGCCTGCTCCCAGCTGAAGTGCGTCTCCACCCGCCGCCGGGCCGCTATCCCCATCCGGCGCCGCAGGTCTTCATCCTGGATGAGCCTCTTGAGGGCCGTCGCCATGGACACGGCGTCGCCGGGCGGCACCAGCAATCCCGCCTCTCCATCCGGCCCCACTACCTCGGGCAGGGCCCCGGCGCTGCTGGAGACCACCGGCACCCCGCAGGCCATCGCCTCCCCGGCGGGGAAGCCGAACCCCTCGTAGAGCGACGGCACCACGGCCACCTGTGAGGACCCGTACTGCTTCACCAGCTCTTCGTGGCTGATCCTGCCGGTGAAGGTCACGGAATCCTCCAGCCCGTACTCCCGGACCAGGTCGCCGGAGTACTTCCCGCCGGGCGGTCCGCCGATGATGGTGAGCTTCAGGTCGAGCTCGTCCCTCACCAGCGTCATGGCCTTCAGCAGGTGGGTCAGGCCCTTTATGGGGCTGTATCCGCCGACCACGATGAGGCTGTTGGGCCTCTTGGGCGTGGACCCGTTGACGTGAAAGAGATCGGTGTCGATTCCGTTGTACACCACCCGGAAGCGCTCCCGGGGTATCCCGAAGGACCGCGAGGTATCATTGGCGGAGCTCTCGGCCACGGCCAGGATGCGGTCCATGCGGCGGGCCACCCGCTTCTGCATGGTCAGGAAGGAGTACCAGCGGAAGAGCTTGAACTTCATCCAGCCCCTGGCGTTGCGGATATCCAGGTCGCGGTCCACCGTCACCGGGTGATGGATGGTGCAGACAATGGGGACCTTGAACTGCTTCATCAGGACCATGCCGTAGCCCAGGGTCTGGTTGTCGTGAATGACGTCGAAATGGCGCTGCCTGTGCAGGGACCACAGCTTGCGGTAGGCCCTGATGCTGTAGGTGAAAGGCTCGGGGAAGCCGCCCAGGAGAACGGAGGCCACCTCGTACTGGTTGAGCGGGTAGATCAGCCGCCGCGGCTCCGGGGGAAGGCGGCCGGTCCAGCTGTAGGCGTCGAGGCTCTCCAGCTTGTGCATCCTCACCGCGTCCACCACCACCGGGTGGGGATTCCCGGACAGGAGGTCAACTTCATGGCCGAGGTTGACCAGGGCCTTCGACAGGTTGTGGATATAGATGCCCTGCCCGCCCCCGAATGGGTGCCCTCTATAGGAGAGGAGGCACACTCTCATGGACCCGGGACCCCCCGTTTTCGATTTTCCCTGCCGCCCAACGGTCCGGAATGCCCGACCACGCATGCCCCTCTGCGCGAAAGGTTGGCCCTTACAAAACAGTCAAGCGCAGCCGGACCAATCGTGCGGCACGACAGTATAGCATATTAGTACCGCGCCAGCAAAACCGGGCGACGCCTGGTCATGCTTTGGGCCATCACGAAAGCAACTTGTGGTTGCGGCGGCGCGGGCGCACGACGCATGCGATTTCCCTTCGTGCTGGAACTCGTGCCGGAGCATTAGCGCATCGGTTCCGCGGATGCTATAATCAATCGGTAATTGCGCCATGGCACACATGCCCTCTTTCGGCAGATCACCCGGTGACAGATGACCTATTCGCTCGGCATAGATATAGGGTCCGTTAATACCAAGCTGGCGCTCCTCGACGAAGAGGCGTCGATAGTGAAGCTGGACACGGAGAAGGTGGCCGCCAGTGTCCAGGCGGCCGTGGCCGCGCTGATGGACCGGCTGGGCCGGGACTTCCCGCTGGACCAGGTCACGCACGCCGCATTATCGGGCTCCACGGCGGCCGTGGTGCCGCCCGAGCTGGGCTGGTCTGAATACAGCAGCTCCCTGTCGATCGCCTCGGGCGTCCTGCACTTCCACCCCGAAGCCAGGACCATCATCCAGATCGGGGGCCAGAGCTCCTTCGTGGTGGAGCTGGTGGACGGGCTGCGCAAGCCATGGCGGGTGGCCTCCAACCCCCTGTGCGCGGCCGGCACCGGCATGTTCCTGGAGCAGCAGGCCTACCGGCTGGGGATCACCATGGCCGATTTCGCCCGCCTGGCGATGGAGTTCGAGGGCCAGCCGCCCCGGATAGCCGCCCGGTGCAGCGTCTTCGCCAAGACGGACCTCATCCACCTGCAGCAGAAGGGCGTCCCGGTGGGGGCCATGCTGTACGCCCTGTGCGGCAGCATCGCCCGCATGGTGGTGTCCCTCAAGAAGGGGGCCTTCCAGGAGCCCATCTATGGAGTGGGCG
Source organism: uncultured Dehalococcoidia bacterium (assembly GCA_964423835.1). Taxonomy (GTDB): domain Bacteria; phylum Chloroflexota; class Dehalococcoidia; order UBA2247; family RBG-13-53-26; genus JAFGCL01. Next base: position 14,041 of record CAYRGJ010000027.1, read on the forward strand.
GCGTGGCCGGTAACGCGGCCATCATCAAGGCCCTGAACGAGGTCATCTCGGCCAGGAACGGGGCCCAGGTGAACGTCATCGTGCCCCCGAACCACTTCCACATGGAGGCGCTGGGCGCCGCCGTTCTGGCCCGGGCCTCAGGCAAGACCGCCACCGTGACCACGCTGGCGGAATCCGAGGCCGGCCTGCACTATTTCGAGATGCCCCGGCTGGGGGAAACCGCGCACCAGAGAGATGGATGGGCGCCCCCGGCCATCGAGGCGCCATTCACCGGCTACCTGGGCGTGGACGTGGGCTCCACCAGCACCAAGGCGGTCATACTCGACGAGTCCGGGAAAGAGGTGCTGGCCAAGAGCTACCTGATGACCGCCGGCCGGCCGGTGGACGCCATCAAGGAGGTCTTCCGCAACCTGCTGCGGGAGGTGGGCGACAAGGCCCGCATAGCCGGGGTCGGAGTCACCGGGTCCGGGCGCTACCTGGTGGGCAGCTTCATCGGGGCTGACCTCATCAAGAACGAGATCACCGCCCAGACCAGGGCCGCCGCGGATCTGGAGCCCGACGCCGACATCATCGAGATCGGGGGGCAGGACTCCAAGCTGGTCATCAAGCGCCACGGCGTGGTGGTCGACTACCAGATGAATAAGGCCTGCGCCGCCGGCACGGGCAGCTTTATCGATGAGCTGGCGGAGCAGATGGGCGTCAGCGTCAAGAACGGGGACTTCGCCCGGCTGGCCTTTGAGGCCCCTCACACCATCGACCTGGGCACCCGGTGCGCCGCGTTCATGACCCAGGCGGTGGCCTCGGCCCAGCAGGGGGGCGTGCCGGTGGAGGTGATCTCCGCCAGCCTGGCCAACTCCATCGCCGGCAACTACCTGTCCAAGGTGGTGGAGACGCGCAAGCTGGGGGACAGGGTGATCCTGACCGGCGCCGTCTTCTACAACGAGGCCGTGGTCTCCGCCTTCCAGCGGGCCCTGGAGGGAAAGGCCACCATCGTGCCCCTGCACAAGGAGGTCAGCGGCGCCATCGGGGCCGCCCTCCTGGCCAAAGAGGCGGGGGACGGCCGCCAGTCGCGCTTCAAGGGGTTCCAGAAGGTCATCGACAGCAATCACAAGCTCTCCACCTTCGTCTGCAAGAGCTGCGACAACAACTGCACCATCAGCCGCCTGGACATACCCGGTGAGAAGGCCACCTTCTACGGCAGCCGTTGCGACCTCTACGACAGCAACATGGCCACCAGGGAGAAGGTGGAGACGGCCTTCGACGAGCGGGAGAGGCTGCTGTTCGGCGAGTACCGGGAGACGGAGGGCCGCCCGTCCGTGGGCATCCCCCGGGCGCTTTTGGTATATGACTACGCGCCGCTCCTGCTCGGCTTCCTCAATGAGCTGGGCGCCAGGGCGGTGCTCTCCAGCAAGACCACCAAGCACATCACCGAGGAGTCCACGGAGCTGGGCTACACCGACAGCTGCTTCCCGGTCAAGCTGCTGCACGGGCACGCCGCCACGCTCCGGGATTGCGACTTCATCCTCTACCCTTCGGCCATCCGCCTGGGGCTGAAGGACGGAGAGGAGAACCAGAAGTACTCCTGCCCGCTGGTGCAGGCGTCACCCTATATCATTCGCGAGGTCATGGACCTGGAGCGGAAGCTGCTGGTGCCTTCCCTGGACTTCAGCCTCGGGGACGATGACGCCATCAAGAACCTCTCAAAGGTGGCCGAGCAGATGGGCTTCTCCGCCAAGAAGGGCCAGGCGGCCGCCCTGGTGGGGCTGGCGGCCCAGACAAGGTACCAGGACGGCCTGCGCCAGAACGGCCAGAGGCTGCTGCAGCGGATCCACGAGGGCCAGCAGCTGGGGGTGGTCATCTTCGCCCGCTCCTACATGTTCCAGGACTCCGGAGCCAACATGGGCATAGCGGAGAAGCTGGCCCAGCTGGGCGTGGTGCCCATCCCCCTGGACTACCTGCCCCTGGATACCGTCAATGTCAAGGAGTACTGCGACCGGCCTTACTGGCTCTACGAGGCCAAGCACATCGCCGGCGCCGCCATAGCGGTGAAAGACCCGCAGCTCTACGGGCTCATCCTCACCAACTTCGGCTGCGGTCCCAACTCCTTCATGCTCAACATCGTGCGCGACATCATGGGCGACAAGCCCCTGGGGCAGCTGGAGATCGACGAGCACGCCGCCGAGGCCGGCATTGTCACCCGCCTCGAGGCCTTCGTGGACACCATCACGGATTACGCCGCTTCATCCCGCTCGTACAGCTTCCCCACGGACGTGGAGTCCATCCGGCGCTATTCCCGAAGCACCATCAGCACCAACAAGGTGGTCCTCATCCCCAACATGGCCAGCCACGCCTCGGTGCTGGCGGCGGCCATGCAGCACTACGGGGTCAGGGCAGTGCTCCTGCCCGAGTCCGACGAGCGCAACCTGCGCTATGCCAACCGGGTCACGTCAGGCAAGGAATGCCTTCCCTACCGCGTCAGCCTGGGCGACTTCATGAGGTTCTACTACGAGCATGACGGGTACGATTTTGGCCCCCGGGACGTGGAGGGCTTCATGGCCAGCGCCTATGGGCCGTGCCGCTTCGGCAAGTACGCCGTGGAGCAGGCCCGGTTCCTGAGGGAGCTGGGGTTCGACTTCCAGATTCGGACCACCGTCTCCAACAACGCCTACCGCGACCTTCACCTCGGCCCGGGCTTCGAGCGCCTGGCCTGGAAGGGCATCGTGGCGGTGGACTACCTGGAGAAGCTCCTGTGGCGGACCCGCCCCTACGAGAGGACGCCCGGCTCGGCCGAGTCGCTGTTCCGCGAGTCACTGACGGGGGTGGGGGAGATGGTGAAGCAGGGACGGCCTGAGGCCGGGTACCTGCAGGAGGTCACCGGCAGGTTCAAGGCCCTCATTGACCCCCGGAAGCCGCGGCGCCCGCTGGTGGGAATCAATGGCGAGATCTACCTCCGCTCCAACAAGTTCGCCAACAGCAACCTGGTCAAGGAGTGCGAGAAGGTGGGGCTGGAGGTGGTGGTCTCTCCCATCGGCGAGTGGCTGAACTACATCACCCACCGCAGCCTGGAGGACGGGGTGCGGGACCGGAACCTCAAGAAGATCATCATGTCGTACCTGAGGCAGGTGCAGCAGGGCCGCGACGAGAGATCGGTTACCGCCAGCTTCCGGGAGATGATCGATGAGGCGGACCCGCCGCTGCGTGACCTGCTGGCCATATCACAGAAGCACCTCTCACCCAAGTGCGGCAGCGAGGCCGTCATCAGCATCGGGGCCGGCATCGAGTGGCTGGAGAACGCGCGCTTCGCCGGGGTCATCTCGGTGATGCCCCATGGCTGCATGCCCGGCGGCATAGTGGCCGCGATGTCCGACAAGTTCAGCCGCATCTACGGCAAGCCCTGGATCAACCTGACCTACGACGGCTTCATGGAGACCAACAACCTGGTCAAGCTGGCCAACTTCGCCGAGATCATCCGGTTCTGCAGCAAGACCGATGGCGCCGGGGCCGGCGCCCGCTAGTCCGAGCCCTCTATCGCGCCTGCCAGCCAGCCACCCCCTGATCCCGCCGGACGCACCACAGTCCCTCCCCCTCACGGGCTGTGAGCCTCACAGTCCCGCCAGCCGCAGCGCCGCCAGGCTCTTGGAGTCGCATATCTGGCCCGAGGACACCATGGCCTGGATGTCGGACGGCCTCACCGGCACCACTTCGATCTCGTCCGTGTCCTCAGCCGTGAGCGGGCTGCGCTCCAGCTCCGTAGCCCGGAAGAAGTGGAGATACTCCGTCAGGTAGCCCGGCGCGGCGTAGAACCCCCCCAGCCTCTCCAGGCGGCCGGGCGCGCACCCCGTTTCCTCGCGCAGCTCGCGGCCGGCCGCCTGCTCCGGTGTTTCTCCCGGGTCTATGCCCCCGGCCGGCAGCTCCAGCAGCACCCGCTCCACAGCGTGCCGATACTGCCGCACCATGAGGATCCGCCCTTCGCGGTCCAGGGGCAGCAGGACCACGACATTGACGTGCTCCACCACCTCGCGGGTGGTCCGGGACCCGTCAGGTTTCACTACCTGGTCCACCCGAAGGCGCAATGACCGGCCCTCGAAGACGCGACTGCTGCCCGCCACCTGCTCCTGGCCCAACATCAGACGTTATAGATCATGGCCACTTCGTCGCAGTCCGGGAACTTGGGGCAGCGGTAGCACTCGGACCAGATCTTGCGCGGCAGCTCCGTCTTTTCCACGCGGCGGAATCCCTGCCTCTCGAAGAACGATGCCCGGTAGGTCAGGCAGAAGACCTGGGGGATGCCCACCTCCCTGGCCTCATCCAGACAGGCCTCAATCAGCTTCGCTCCCAGCCGCTGGTTCTGCCTGTCCTCTGCCACAGCCACCCCCCGGAGCTCGGCCAGGTCCGACCAGTAGACGTGCAGCGCTGCGCAGCCGATCACCCTGTCCCCGTCGCGGATGACGACGAAGTCCCTGATGTTCTCGTATATCTCGGAGAGGGCCCGCGGCAGCATGGCCCCCTTCTGCGCGAAGTAGTTGGCCAGCTTGTGTATCTGGGGCGCATCACCTATCCTGGCCCTCTCCACGGCCGGGGACGTGGCGCTCTGGCCTGCATCAGCCGCCATTGGCTTCATTCCCTCACTTTCAATCTCTTCTCCAGGGCGGAGTAGAAGAGCTCCGGTGGCGAAGTCCTCAGAAAGCAAATGCAGTGGGGGCTGCGCCCGGCCACCACGGTGTCGCCATCCCGCAGTGGAGTATTCACCTGGCCGTCGACGCTCAGCACGGCTTCGTGATGCGTGTGCACCACCATCCTGATCTCGGCCGTCGCCGGCAGCACCAGCGCATAGGGCAGGCTCAGGTGGGCCGAGACCGGCTTGAGCACCATCTCCTCGGCCTGCGGGCAGAGGATGGGGCCGCCCGCGGCCAGAGAGTAGCCGGTGCTCCCGGTGGCGGTGGATACCAGCACGGCATCCACCCTGTAGTTGGACAGCGGGGCCCCGTTGACGCTGGTGGCCACATTGATGATCCGGGGCACCGGCCCCCGGCCCACCAGCGCGTCATTCAGGGCATGGCAGGCAGTCTCCTCCGCGCCGGCTCCTCCGGGCCGGCGCAGGCTGACCTGGAGCATGGCCCGCCGGTCCACCCAGCACTCGCCGGCCAGCAGCGCCGGCAGCTTCTCCATGACCTCCGCCGGCGAGAACTCGGTCATGAAGCCCAGGTGCCCCATGTTGACACCGACGATCGGTACACCCCAGGCGGCCACCGTCCGGGCCAGCCGCAGGATGGTGCCGTCGCCGCCCACGCTGATGGCCATGTCGGTGCCCTCCCGGTGGGCAGCCATCTGCTCTTCATCCCACGAGGAGCAGACCCAGGCCCTGGCATCCAGAGCGGCAAGGGCCGCCTTCAGCCGGTCCGAGAGGTCCCTGGCCGCCGGGATCATGGGATGGTAGACGACTCCGACCGCCTTCATGCCGCCGTCACTGCTTCCTCTTGCGGAAGAAGTCCTCGATGTCCCTGATCATCCCCTTCAGGTCTTCGTCGCTCATGTCCCGCAGGCCCTGGTCGGGATAGGCTGACAGCCGCTCGGCTGCCGGATACACCAGCTCGCTCTTGGCCTCCTCCTGGAGCTGGTCATAGACCTGGCCCATCTCCTCCCCGGTCCGCCGGCCCAGCTGCTCGAGATCCTCTTCATCCACGTCCAGCCCCTCCAGGGCATTGAGCTTGCGCACCAGGGCCAGGGCCGCGGAGGGGTAGTTGCTCCAGGGGAAGGGCAGCCTGGCGATGTAGTGGGGGATGGGAGACCACAGACCCAGCCCCTCCAGCCCCCTGGACCGGGCAAACCAGAGGAACGATGAGTGTATGGTTCCGGTGCCCTTGTACTCGGGATAGGGGTCCACTTCGGACTCGGTGAGCAGGCGGGTCAGGCGGGGCATGTTCACCACCCCCAGCACGGAGGGCGGCTCCCGGTGGGTTATGCCCAGGGCGCCAAAGGAGCCTACCACGTATACCCTCTTGGCGCCTATGTGGCGGGCCGCCTCCAGGATGACCTCCACAAACTCGTACGGCCGGGCTGTGGGCTGCTCGCTGCGGAAGAGGACGATGTCCGGACCCGCGCCGGGGTTCTTCCAGGAGTAGAAGCCGTTCCGCAGCAGCTGCAGGTCCCGCAACACGCCGTTCTTCACCGACACCCAGGGCACGGTAGAGAAGCGGTGCGGCTCGACTCGCCCCATCTCAACGGCCCCCAGTTTGGTCCGGAGATAGTCAATGACTCTCAAGCCCACGTAGCCGGCATCGGGCAGCCCCACGATAAGCCGGGGCTGGCGCAGGTCCGGTTCCCTGTACAGCGTGTATTCGTTGGTCATGGCTGACCCCTGCCTGCTAATCTATCACTTTCAAGCACGGCCGTAAACTTGTGACGCTCAGCGGCCCGGCGCCGGAGGCGCCCCTCGGCCGCCACCGCCCGGGCACTCGATTGGCGCCCCTCGGCCGCCACCGCCCGGGCACTCGATTGGCGGACCTCGGCCTCCACCGCCCGGGCACTCGATTGGCGGGGCCGCGGCCGCCATCGCCCCGGTACTCGATTGCCGCCTCGGCGGCCACCGCGGGCCTTCCCTGATTGACCGCGCCGGCGGGGCAACCATATACTGGCTCTAGTTCGTCTCAGGAGGCACAGCATGAAGCGATTTGAGGGCCGTGTGGCCCTGGTAACCGGCGGCGGCTCCGGCATTGGCCGCGCTGCGTGCCTGGCGTTTGCCCGCGAGGGCGCCAGGGTGGTCATCGACGACATCAGGGTCGAGGGCGGCGAGGAGACGCTCCGGCTCATCAGGGAAGCGGGCGGCGAAGCGGTCTTTGTGAAGGCGGATGTGTCGAAGGCAGCCGAGGTCGAAGCCATGGTGCGCACTGCCATCGACACCTTCGGCCGCCTGGACTGCGCCTGCAACAACGCCGGCATCGGCGAGCCGCTCAGGCGGGTGCACAAGACCTCCGAGGAGAACTGGGACCGGGTGATGGCCACCAACCTCAAGGGCGTGTACCTCTGCATGAAGTACGAGATACCGCACATGCTCCAGCAGGGCAAGGGGGCCATAGTCAACACCGCGTCGCTGGCGGGGCTCCACGGGCTCCTGGGCCAGACCGCCTACGTGGCCAGTAAGCACGGGGTGGTGGGCCTGACCAAGTCCGCCGCCCTCGAGTACGCCACCACCGGGGTCCGCGTAAATTGCATCTGCCCCGGCGTCACCGCCACGCCTCTGATCACCCATAACCTGAAGGACAGGCCGCAGATGGCCAAGCATTACGTGGACATGGAGCCCATCGGGCGGCTGGGAACCGCGGAGGAGATCGCCGCCGCCATGCTCTGGCTGTGCTCCGACGAGGCCTCGTTTTGCATCGGCTCCATCTTCTCGGTGGACGGCGGAGAGGTGGCGCAGTAGCAGAATTGGGGCGCCAGCCGCCTCCGGGGCCGGTCTGCAACTGCTTCAGCCGCCTCCGAGGCCAGGCCGCGGCGGGCGTTTCAGGACGCTGAGCAGGTCCAGCACCTCGGGCATCTTCGAGAACGTGTCGAAGCCGTACCGGGCCTTTCTCTGCCAGTTGGGGTGACCTTCAACCACCCCGGGGACATTCTGCTGCTCCGTTTCCTGCCACAGGTCTTCCATATTGGCCAGGACCACGCTGGCTTCGCTCTGGCTGAGGAACGACAGGCAGGCCCGCATGATGTTGCGGATGTCCTCCCGGCCGCCTTTCAGGTGGCCGGCATCCTCCAGGAAGCGCACCAGGTTCCTCTTGGCGACATGGCGCTCCTCCATCCTGGTTCTGGCTTCCGCCTCCGCCACCAGGCCCAGGGACTGCCAGCGGCCAATCTCCAGCCCCTGCCAGTAGGCGGCAAAGGGGGGCATGTCGTGGGTGTTCAGGCTGGCCACCGAGGCCCGCGGAGGGCTGGACAGCCCAACCCCGGCGCCAGTGCCGGACGGCGCCTCATACTGAACGACATAGAGGCCACCGACCCCGTGGCGCCCCATGGACTCGTTAACATACGGCGGGACCGTGCCCAGGTTCTCACCCACCACCCCGCACCGGTGCCGGTGTGACTCCAGGCTCAGGACAGCGTACATCTCTTCGGCCGGGTACCGCACGTAGACGCCATGGGTGGCCGGCATGCCCGCGGGCACCCAGTACAGATGGTGCAGGCCCATGACGTGGTCCACCCGCAGCAGGTCCGCGTACCTCATGTGGTGCCGCAGGTAGGCGATGGGATAGCGGTAGTGCTGCTCCCTCATTCTCTGGGGATGCATCGGGGGGAAGCCCCAGTTCTGGCCCTTGTGGAAGAGGGCATCGGGCGGCGCCCCGGAGCACACGTCCGGGGCAAACAGACGCTGCTCGCGCCAGGTGTCGTACCCATCGCGGTGCACGCCCAGCGGCAGGTCCAGGTAGAGGCTCACGCCGCGCCCGCGGCAGCACCCGGAGGCCTCCCGCACCTGCCCATCAGCCAGCCACTGGACGTAGGCATGATAGTACTCCGCGGCAGCGGAGCAGTCGCCGGGCCCCAGGGCTCCGGCGCGCTGGGCCTCCGGCCAGCTGCTCCAGGCCTCACCGCGGCCCTCAGCCGCAGCCCGGAAGCGGGCGTAGTCCGCCACGCCCGCGTGTTCCTCCAGGAACGCCCGGAACTCCTGGTAGCGCCGCCCCGAGCCGGGGGTGAGGCTGCCGGCCAGTTTCTCCAGCACCGCCCGCTTCAGGGCCATGATGCGGTGGTAGTCTACCAGCGGCTGTCGCCCCAGCTCCTCCATCTCCGCCTTGAACTCGCCCGACGCCGCGGTCTCCCGGGCCTCCCGGCAGCCGGCCATCTCCGGCACCTGATCCACGTCCAGGTAGAACTCGTTCCAGTAGAGGCGGCTCACCGGGGTATAGGGGCTGGGATCACAGGGCCGGTCCAGGAAGGAGGCCAGGAAGGGCAGCGTGCCCACCACGCGTCCTCCCAGGCTGGCCACCCATTCGGCCATGGCCGCCAGGTCCGAGAAGTCTCCGGCGCCCCAGCTGCGCCCCGACTGCAGGGCGTAGAGCGGCAGGAAAGCCCCCCAGGCCCGGTCTGTCGCCTGGGGGAAAGGAGAGAAGGCCTTCGCCGGCGCCGAGATTATCATGGCCTCCGCGACCGCCCCCTGGAGCGCCACCGACAGGCGGTGATACCCGGTGGCCAGCCGTTCCCCCACCGCTATGGCGCGGGCCGCGTAGCGTACGCCCTCCACCTCCGCCTCTTCCAGCGGCGGCAGCTTCCCCAGGTCGACGCCCCACTCCCGGGCCTCCCCCGACTCCAGGGTGATCCGGCACTGCAGGAGGCCCTGGCCCCTGCCGGAGGGCAGGCGCAGGTCCAGGGCGGGGCAGACGCCATCCCAGGCCACCACCACCGGCTCCAGGATCCGCCGCCAGTAGTCCTGGCGCCACCGCCGCCGGGCGTCCGGCACATCGCCCGCGGTCTCCACCGGCGCGCCCAGGGCTTTGAGGACGGCCAGGAGCGATTCCCCGGAGGCCTCCTGCCGGTGGCCGGTGTTGTCGCGGTACTCGGTCTCAATGCCGTATGCCCGGGCCAGGTTCTGCAGGGAGAGAATGTCGTTCAGGCCGGCCCCCTTCTTGTTCGGTACTGCCCGGCATCACCTGATCAGGAGCACCACGAAGACCACCACCAGCCCCAGGAGGACGATGGATTCGATGACCAGGATGACCCCCCACAGCCAGATGGGCAGGGACCTCAACCGGTCCAGCAAGGACGGGTTCTTCGGAGGCGGCTCCTTCATCTGGCTCTGTACCTCACCACGCTGCCCGTAGCAGCGCTCACCAGGCGCCCCTCATCCAGCAGGTACTCCAGGTGCGCCTTGATCTCTTCCAGGGCCAGGATGAACTCCTCCACCCCCAGGTCGTTTAGGCACTTCGTCTCGCCTTCTCCTGGACCATGGCCAGCCTCCATTCTAAGCTTTGCTGTCCCGGCAGGCAATCGTCTCGCCCCAAGGGGCGCCGGCCGCATCGCGCCATCGCGTCGGCGAAGCGGTCTGCTGCGTATGAGGGCCTGTGCGCGAGCTCGGTGAGCGCCTGTGCGCGAGCTCGGTCACCTGTGCGCGAGCTCGGTGAGCGCCTGTGCCCTGACTGCGCCTGGGGCGCGTGAGCGTCGGTTGCCTTCCCATGCCCGCCGATGCTAAAATTCTCTCAATCAGGAGGTGCGTCATCACGGCCAAATTATCTGATGAAGCCAAGCGGATCATTGCAGCCACGCAGCCAGCCTTCGTAGCCACCGCCAGCAAAACCGGAAAACCCAACGTCTCCCCAAAAGGATCCTTCAAGGTACTCGACGATGAGCACGTCGCCTTCGCCGAGATCGCCTCGCCCGCCACCATGGCCAACATAAGAGAGAACCCCCAGGTTGAAATCCTGGTCTTCAACCCCAATACGTTCGGGGGTTGCCGCATCAGGGGCCGGGCCGAGGTGCTGGAGTCGGGCGATCTGGTCGAATCGTTCCGTTCCCAGTTCGCTCCTCTCAAGATGAAGGTGCTTTCCGCCGTGCGAGTGGCCATAGACGAGGTTATCATCATGCCTCCAATGAAAGCGGGGTAGAAGTAGCCATGGATTTCAGATTCTCCGAAGACGAAGAGAAGCTAAGGCAAGAAGTACACGATTTCTGCGAGAAGGAGCCGCCGGAGAGCTTCCCTCATGAGATCGAGGACGAAGGATACGGGTTCGGCGGCTGGTCCCGGGCTTTCACCACCAGGCTGGGCCAGAAGGGCTGGCTCTCCATCTCCTGGCCCAAGCAGTACGGCGGCATGGGCGGGACCATCATGCAGCGGTACGTTGCTGCCGAGGAGCTGGCCTATTATCGGGCGCCGCAGTACGGGCACCTCTTTGGCGACGCCGTGGCCGCCGGCCTCCTGTCCAAGGGCAACGAAGAGCAGAAGATGGAGTTCCTGCCCCGCATGGCGAAGGCCGAGATCCTGTTTTCCACCGGGCTGAGCGAGCCTGGCGCGGGCTCCGACCTGCTCAACACCGCCACCAAGGCCGTCAAGGACGGCGACTACTACATCATCAACGGGCAGAAGATCTGGCCCACCGGCGCCCACCTGGCCGAGTGGACCCTGCTCCTGGCCCGCACCGACCCCAACGCCCCCAAGTCCAAGGGGCTTTCCACCTTCCTGGTGGACACCAGGTGGCCGGGCGTCACCGTCAACCCCATCATCGACATGGCCGGCGCCGAGTCCTTCAACGAGATATTCCTGGAGGACGTCCGCGTCCACAAGAAGTACCTCCTGGGCCAGGAGAACCGCGGCCTGCCGCTGGTGTTCGAAGCCCTGGAGGGAGACCGCTTCTGGGGCCGCTGCATCCGGCACGCCGGCAGCCGCCGGGACGTCGAGGAGCTGGTGGAGTACATTAACGAGGCCCGGTACGACGGTCACCGCCTGAAGGACAATCAGGTCCTGCGCGACCAGCTGGCGGAGATTGCCATCGAGATGCAGGTCAGCCGCATGATCAACTACAAGGCGGCCTGGCTGCTGAACAAGGGGCAGAGCATCAGCTGGGAGTCATCGGTGGTCAAGGTCTTCGCCGATGAGCTGGGGCAGCGCCTGGCCCACGTCGGGCTGCAGATACTGGGCCCGGAGGTGCAACTGGGCGAGGACCCGAAATGGACCAAGTTCCGCCAGAGATTCACCTTCCTCTACAAGTTCAACCGGGGGTTGAGCCTTGCCGGAGGCACCTCGGAGATCCAGAGGATGACGATAGCCACCAGGGGCCTGGCCCTGCCCAGAGGCTAGAGGGAAGAGGATAGAGATGGACTTCACCTTCACCGAAGAACAAGAGATGCTGCGCAAGATGGCCCGCGACTTCCTCAACACGGAGTGCCCGCGGGACACGGTGCGCAAGCTCATCAAGGACGAAAAGGGCTACACCCCGGAGCTGTGGAGCAAGATGACCGAGTTGGGCTGGCCGGGGCTCATCATCCCGGAGCAGTTCGGCGGCGTCGGCGGCAGCTTCATGGACATCGTGGCGCTGGTCGAGGAGATGGGCCGTGGTGCCATGGTAGGGCCGCTGTTCTCGTCCCTGGTCGGCACCCTGGCCGTGATCGAGATGGGCAGCGACCAGCAGAAGGCCGATCTCCTGCCAAAGATAGCCGGCGGCCAGCTCATCCTGACCACCGCCGTGAGCGAGCCCGGGGTGGGCTTCGACCTGGATGCCATCGCCTGCCAGGCCACCGCCGAGGGCAACGACTGGGTGATCGACGGGACCAAGCTCTTCGTGGACAACGCCCACGTGGCCGACATCATCCTGGTGGCCACCAAGACCAGGCATGCTGCCAAGCAGGAAGGCATTGACTTCTTCCTGGTCGATGCCAGGGCTCCCGGGGTGACCATCACCCCCATCGAGACCATCTCCGGGGACAAGCAATCCAGGGTGGTCATCAAGGGGCTTAAGGTCACCGAGGCCAAGCGGCTGGGCGAGGCCCACCAGAGCCGGGACCGCATCAATCGCCTGCTGGGCATGGCCACCGTGCTCAAGTGCGCCGAGATGGAGGGCGGGGCCCAGCAGGTCCTGGACATGACCGTCACCTTCATGAAGGAGCGGGTCCAGTTCGACAAGCCCATCGGTGTGCTGGGGGCGCTTCAGACTCATGCCGCCAACATGGCCGTGGACCTTGAGGGCATGAAGTACATCACCTACCTGGTGGCCTGGAAGGTGAACGACAATCAGCCCTTCAGCAAAGACGTGGCCATGGCCAAGGCCTGGTGCAGCGAGGCTTATCGCCGCATCTGCGACCTGGCCCACCAGTGCCACGGCGCCATCGGCTTCTGCGAGGACCACGACCTGCCACTGTACTCCAAGCGCTCTAAGGTATCCGAGTTCGCCTTCGGGGACGCCCACTTCCAGCGGCGCCTGGTGGCGAAGGAGATCGGGCTGTAGATACACCAACAGGGTCGGCTAAAAAGTCAGAAAGGAGATCGAAGCATGGCAAAGAAGCAAGTCCCGATAATCGACGGCCTGTTCAGCTGGCCCGCTGACAAGCCCCAGCTCCTGGCGAGCAAGTGCAAGAAGTGCGGCTCGTACTTCTTCCCCACGGTCCCGTTCTGCGGCAACCCGGACTGTGAGAAGGACAAGGCCAACATGGAGGTCGTCCCCCTGAGCAACAGCGGCGTCCTCTACTCCTTCACCATCCATACCGCGCAGCCTGCCGCGCCTTTCAAGATGGACCCGTTCAAGCCCTACGGGGTGGTCATGGTGGACGTGGCCGAGGGCATGCGGGTGCTGGGCATGACCACCACCACCGAGGGCCTCAAGATCGGCCAGAAGCTGGAGATGACGGTGGGCAAGCTCTATGAGGATGCCGAGAACGAATACATCACCTGGATGTGGAAGCCGGTGGGGAATTAGGAGAGAATGACGATGAAACCGATGCGTGAAGTAGCCATCGTAGGTATCGGCCAGCATCCTTGGGGCCAGTTCCCGGAGAAGTCCATGCAGGAGATGGGCGTGGAGGCCATCGTGGCCGCCCTGAAGGACGCCAACATGACCTGGCGGGACATCCAGAGCGCGGCCTTCGGCGGATACATGTGGATCGCCGACCGCGGCGGCATCCCGGCCCTGCTCATGGGCACCTCCATGGCCCGCCTCATGGGCGAAACTGGCATCCCCATGGTCAACTGCGTCAATGCCTGCGCCTCCGGGCAGGCCATCCTGCGCGAGGCCGTCCTGGCCGTGGCTTCGGGCCATGCCGACACGGCCATCGCCATCGCGGCCGACAAGTCCGCGGGCGGGTTCTTCCGGCCCCAGCTGCGCGACGCCGCGCCGGCCAAGTTCGACAAGGGCGGCTTCAACGACACCGACTACATCCGCTTCTGCATGACCGGCGAGACCAACCCGGCCTACTGGGCCATGGAGCTGCAGCGCCGCATGCACGATGTGGGCACCACTGATGAGACTCTGGCCTATGCCAAGCACATCACCTCCGTGGGCGCCGTGAACAACCCCTACGCCCGCTACCAGAAGGTCTTCACCATGGACGAGATCAAGGCCTCCAAGTACGTGGCCGAGCCCCTGCGCCTGTTCGAGATCTGCGCCACCTCCGACGGCGCCGGCGCCGTGATCGTGACCACCATGGAGAACGCCAAGAAGTACACCAAGAAGCCTCTCCACGTGAAGGCCATCACCGTGGGCACGCCCACCTTCGGCGATCCCACTATCCGCCTGACCTTCTGCTCGTCCTTCCCCAGGAAGGGCGTACCTGACCTGTCCGAGTCCCGCAATGCCATCAAGGTGCTCTACCAGAACTCGGGACTCCAGCCGGGCGACATCGACATCATCGAGCTGCCCGACAACTCCTCCTGGCACTACCTGGTCTACCTGGAGTGCATACTGGGGCTCAGCGCCGGCGAAGCGGACAAGATGCTCATGTCCGGCAAGGTCCACCCCATCGAGGGCGACCTCCCGGTCTGCTCCGGAGGCGGTGTGGCCGCCCAGGGCGAGGCCGTGGTGGCCCAGGGCCTGTCGCAGGTGTGCCAGCTGGTCCGCCAGATGCGCGGGGAGTGCGGCAAGGGCCAGGTCAAGAAGACCAAGCTCATCAATGGCCTGGCGCAGACCTATGGCTATGCCGGCAACAATGCGGCCTGCATTTTGACCAAGGCCTGGTAGCGGTAATAGAATAGGTCATCCGCATCCTCCGAATCGCAGGAGTCTACGAAAGGAGAACAGGTTATGGACATCGCTGAAATGCAGAAGTTCGTCGGAGGCAAGGGCAAGCCTCAAACCTGGGAAATCGATCGGACCATGAACAGGCGGTTCTGCGAAGCCATCGGCGACAAGAACCCCAGGTGGCAGAAGGAAGTGCATCCGGCCCTTCTGACCTCCGCCCAGCTGATGGGCGAGGCCGCTCCTATGCCGCCGTTCGAGCTCCCGGGGATCGTCGATGCCGGCGGTGACTGGGAGTTCTTCAAGCCCATCAACATCGGGGACAAGCTGACCGTGGTCAACGAGTTCACCGGCATCGAAGACAAGTCCAACGAGAAGCGCAAGATGCGCCTTTTCGGGATGCGAACGAGCTACACCAATCAGAAGGGCGAAGTGGTGGCCGCCGCCAGCGGCCGCGTCATGAACATGGGCTAGCCCGTCAGACCAAGCGAGCACAGCGCGCCAGCCCCAGCGATTGGACACAATCATGGGGCTGGCGTCTTTCTGACCAGCAGGGCCGCCGGCCCACGAAAGGCTTATGGGCAAGGACTACTACCAGATACTGGGGGTGCCCCGGGGCGCCAGCGACGAAGAGATCAAGAGGGCCTACCGCAGGCTGGCCATGGAGTGCCACCCGGACCGCAACCCCGGCAGAGAGGACTGGGCCAACCAGACCTTCAAGGAGATAAACGAGGCCTATGGCGTCCTGGGCAATGCCGCCAAGCGGCAGCAGTACGACCGCTTTGGCACCGCCGGCAGCGTGAGCGACATCTTCGGCAGCGCCGCCACCAGGACCACGTTCGAAGACCTGATGCGGGAGTTCGGGCAGTCCGGACTGGGCCTGGATTTCCTGCAGGCCATCTTCGGGGACGCCCTGAGGCGGTCCGGCGCGGGCTTCACCGTCAGCTATGGCCCCGGCGGGACCATCAGGTTCGGCAACTTCAACCCGGACTACTTCTTCCGGCAGGCCCGCGGCCCCCAGGGGAGGGACGTCCGCTACGAGCTGACCATCACCAGGGCCGAGGCCCGGAAGGGCACCACCAAGCTGCTGGTCCGCAAAGGCAAGAGACTGGAAGTGAAGGTACCCGCCAGGGTCAAGTCCGGCAACGTTCTCAAGCTGACCGGCGCCTGCCAGGAGACCGATGACCACCCGGGGGACATCCTGATCACCATCAGGACCAGGTAAGGCCGGCCGCCCGCTGCTCTGCCAATTCGCCGGCAGCAGCCCCCACCATCTCGGCCGGCCTCGCCGGGGGCCCAAAAGGAAACCGCTGCAGGTGTCAGGAACCTGCAGCGGCCTTCGCTCACCCGTGGTGCTTCTATCTACTTAGGCGCCTGAACTGGAGCTATGTTGGCCAGCTTGCCGGTGACCTTCTCCACCATCTCCTTGATCAGCTCGTCGGTATTCCACACCTGGCCGGCCTTCGCCACTGAGGCGATAACCTCCGGCTCGTTGTAGAGGCCGAAGGTGCCGCCGCCGGCCAGGAATACCCGCCCGTTGACGTTGGCCGCTTCTTCGCTGCAGAGGAATATGATGATGGGCGAGATGAACTCCGGGGAGGCCGTAGCCATGAAGGCCTTCTCGGCCTCTTTGGCGTCCTTGGCGCCGGTCAGCTTGGCGATGTTGGACAGCACGTCCTCGGTCATGGTCATGCGCGTGGCCGCCTGCGGCCTGATGGCATTGCAGGTCACGCCGTACTTGCCCATCTCCCTGGCCACCACTCTGGTGAGGGCCACGATGCCTTCCTTGGCAGACGAGTAGTTGGCCTGGCCGAAGTTGCCGAAAGCCCCGGCCTCAGACGAGGTATTGATTATCCTTCCATGCCTCTGCTGCCTCATGATCGGCGCGGCCGCCCGGATGGTATAGAAGTGGCCGTACAGGTGCACCTTGACCACGGCGTCGAACTCCTCCGGACTCATGGTCCAGACCGTCTTGTCCCGCAGGAAGCCGGCGTTGTTCACCAGGATATCGATCCCGCCCAGCTTCTCCACCGCGCTCTTCACGATGGCCTCGCCGCCTTCGGGGGTGGCCACGCTGTCGTAGTTGGCTATCGCCACGCCCCCGGCCTTCTTGATCGCCTCCACGCACTCGTCGGCCACGTTGGAGGAACCGGTCCCGTCACGATTCACCCCCGGATCGTTCACGACGACCTTGGCCCCGTGCATGGCCAGAGCCATCGCGTGCGACGCGCCGATCCCGCGGCCGGCGCCGGTGACTATTGCCACTTTGCCTTCCAGTCTCTTCGCCATCTTCTGCTAGATACCTCCTATCTCATTCTTTCCACAGGGCTTCCTCGATGCCGAACGACGGGGAACCAGGGCAGGGCGGGCACCCCGTGGTCTATGCGCCACAGCTCATCCGCCCGGGAAGCCAGCCTGACCTGATTTGTTGCCTTAGGCATGCGGTACCCCTCTTCATGACCTCGGCTCAGATTACATGCTATGTCATGGCGGCGCAAATTGTCAATTGGAGGCCCGGAGAGCCGAAATCAAGAACCACCAGCGCCGGCATCCGGTCAGAGCCGGCATCCGGTCAGAGCCACCGGCGCTCGATGGTCCTGGTGTCCTCCCTCCACAGCCACCTCTCCGCGGGCCGGAAACGCTCGCTGGTGAACCGGCCCGCCTTGAGCTCGCGCAGCAGCTCGGCGTCGGTGGCGACCTCCCTTTCGAAGACGGTCACGCAGGTGCCGATCTCGGAGACGGAGTGCGCGTCGCTGCCTCCCGTAGTCTTGAGGTTGTACCTGGCGGCCATCTCCAGGGCCCGGCAGTTATGCGCCTCGCCGTTGTGGCCGTTGTGGCCTTCCACGGCATCAACGCTGGCGATGTCGGCCCGGCCCAGGACGGCCTTCATGGCGGCGGCGGGGTCGTTCAACGTATGCTCCCGGAGCCCGCGGAAGGGGTGCGCGTAGATCATGAATCCGCCGGCCTCGGTCACCATCTTCCTCAGGTCGCCCAGCCCGAGCAGGGTGGTGAAGTCCATGTTCAGGCCGAAGACCAGCACTTCGATGGCGCCCTGCAGCATGACCTCGACGCCCCTGAAGACAGGAATGCCGTGCTTCTCCGCCAGGAAGCGGATATCGGCCTCCTGCCAGGCCCGGTCGTGCTCCGTCAGACAGATGCCATCCAGGCCCACTTCCCTGGCCGTCCTGATGGCCTCATCAGCGGTCATGGAGCTGTCCGGCGACCGGGGACGGGTGTGAACGTGCAGATCGATCTTCAAGATGATGTCCTGTCCCTGCGGAACGACCCGTATGCTGGTATCATTGTATAGGAAGCGAAGTACCGGGTGCGAATGGAAGAGATTGTGGGGCCGGGCACATGCCGTTGACCGTAGTCTACAGCGACGACATCCGGGGCTATGACTTCGGCCCCGGGCACCCCTTCCGCAGCGACCGCTACGCCAATTTCATGAACCTGCTGCGCGGCAGGGTCGATGCCCATCAGGAGATCGAGCCCCGGCGCGCCTCCGACCAGGAGCTGCTGCTGGTGCACCAGAGGGGCTACATCCGTGACCTGGTCTCCGCCTCCGATGGGGCCTGGCTGCCCAGCTACACCTTCATGAGCCCGGATACCCCTCTGCAGCCCGGCATGGAGCGGGCGGCGCGCTTCATCGTCGGCAGCTCCATGACGGCGGCCGAGATGGTCTGGCAGTCCGGCTCGGTCCACGCCGTTGGCGTCGGCGGCGGCCTCCACCACGCGCGCAGCGACTACGCCGCCGGCTTCTGCATCTATAATGACGTGGCCATCTGCGCCCTGAACCTGCTGGAGAACCACGGCCTGAAGCGGGTGCTGGTGCTGGATACGGATGCCCACGCCGGGGACGGCACCTGCCACATCCTCTACCATGATCCGCGGGTGCTTTTCATCGACCTGCACCAGGACCCCAATACCCTGTACCCGGGCACCGGTTTCGCCCACGAGATCGGGGAGGGAGACGGGAAGGGATTCACCGTCAATGTCCCCATGCCGCCGGGGGCCTCCGATGAGGCCTACGAGTACGCGCTGGACCAGATATTCGCCCCGCTGGCCGAGGAGTTCCAACCGCAGATAATCATCCGCAACGGCGGCTCGGACCCGCACTACGCCGATGAGCTGACCGACCTGGGAATGACCCTGCGCGGCTTCGCCATGATCGGGAGGAAGCTCCGGGAGGTGGCGGAGCGCGTGTGCGGCGGCCGCCGGGTGGACCTGCTGGGGAGCGGCTACAACCAGGACGTCTTGCCCGCCGGCTGGCTGGCCTTTGTGGCCGGGGCGGCCGGGCTGGACATCCAGCTCAAGGAGCCCTACCTGCTCACAGTCCAGAGAGACTCCGGGATGGCGCAGACCAGGTACATGGTGGAAGAGGTCAAGAGAAACCTCAGGGGCTACTGGCGGTGCTTCACGTGATCCGCATCAAGGCCGGCCCCGTCGAGGTGCAGGCGCGGCTGAACCGCTCTGCCACTGCCAGGGCTCTCCTGGCGGCGCTGCCGGTGAAGGCCAGGGCCAACACCTGGGGAGACGAGATCTATTTCGACGTGCCGTTCCACCTGGGGATCGAGAACGGGACGGAGGTGGTCCAGATAGGCGACGTCGCCTACTGGCCGGATGGGCCGTCCCTCTGCCTCTTCTTCGGCCGGACCCCCGCCAGCCGCGGGGACGAGATCCGGGCCGCCAGCGCCGTGACCGTGGTCGGCCGGATCGTCGGGGACGCGAAGGCGCTCAAGGCGGTCAGATCCGGCGCCGCGATTACCGTTGAGGAGTAACCCGGGCCCGCCCGCCCCTGCACTATCCCTCCTCCTCCAGCGTCTCACCCACCGCGGTGGCGTTGCCGTTCCCCCTGGCGCCCGTCTCCCGGACCGCCCTGAAGATGTACCAGCACCACAGCGGCACCACCACGATGGCCACGGCCACCTCCGTGGACGGGAAGGTGTTGTGGTAGTACTGCGGGTGCTCCACCATGTGGTACTTGACCATGCTCTGTATCGCCAGCGGCAGGGATACCAGGCCCGCCAGGCTCATGATTCCCAGCATCGAGAAAAGGTACAGGCGCCGCACCCCGACGAACACCCTGCTGCTCCGCCTCTCCATCAGCACCCGGCCCAATCCATGCACCAGGCCCACGGCAACGCCGGTCCCCACCAGGACCGATGCCAGGGAGACCTCATCGCCCTGCGGCGCCATCGACTCTTTCAGCGCCACATCAAGGAACATGACCACCCCCACCACCGTGGTGATGACGCAGGCCCCGAAGACCCCGTAGAAGTACGCCGCCAGGGCATCATGGATAGTCACCCTCTCCCGGTGCGCGCCCTTCGGCCTCACGATGAGATACACCACGCCGGCGATGAGAAGCACCGGAACCAGGAATGCCAGGATACCGCCGAATATTGACAGGAACATGGTTCGTGCCCTCCTCTCCAACCCGGGTATGCCGTCTGCCAACCTGGCTCGAGTATGATGCCCCGGCGCCCCTCCCGTCTTGAGACCCTGGTCCCTATTGGGGGAAAGCCGCCGGGGCCGTCTCCGAGGAGACGGCCCCGGCATCGCCCCCTCCGCTCCAAGCGGGCAGGCTCGACGCTCTGCCGCCTCACTTGCGGGCCGGACTGGCCCCTTTCTCCGGCCGATCCAGGATGAATCCCTTGATGACCGCGGCATAGCGGTGGTACACAAGGCCGCCAGCCAGCAGCAGGACTCCGGTGATCACGAAGGCCGCCACCCGGTAGCCGCCTCCCAGCTTGACCATGTCATAGAGGAAGAGCTTCATGATCGCCACCGAGACCAGCCCCAGGCCTCCGAGGCGGACCCAGGGCCACCGCCCGATGATCCCGGCCACCATCATCGCCAGGCCGTAGGCCGCCCACAGGACCGTCAGGCCCATGTTCTTGCCCTGCTCGCCGCCGGCATAGGTCCACACCTCCGAGCTGAGGGCGAAGAGGGACAGCGCGTTGGCCGCCGCTATGATGGCGGTCAGCATGCCCTTTTCCCCTTCCAGCAGCCGGCCGGCGCTCCGGGCCATCACCATGGCCAGCAGGTACAGCGCCACCACGCACACCAGGCAGCCGCCGAAGGCCAGGTTGATGACCGGCTGCGATTCCGAAGCGTGCAGCCCGGGGCGGCCGTGGTTGAGCATGGTCATGGTCATGGCTACGGCCGCGGCCACCAGCGCGTAGGCGGCGAACCGAGCCGCCGGGGCCCCCTTCAGGGAGCCGGCGGCCATGGCCAGGCAGCCGTACCCGCACCATACCGTCACCAGGACCAGGTTCCTCACGTTGATGTCGGCGGTGAAGGTGATCACCTCCGCGCTCAGCGCCACGATGGTCAGCACGCTGGCGGCCGCCAGCGCCAGGAAGCCCGCTGCCCGGTCGAAGCCTCGAGCCTCGCTCGCCGTCCTGGCCGCCAGCCAGGCGAAGAGATACGAGGCCAGAACGCAGGCGGCGAAGGCTCCGAAGCTGTAGTTCAGGACCGGCCAGTCACGCCCGCGCTCAATGCCCGCCGTCCAGTGATTGAGCAGCGTGAGGGTGGCCCCCACGGCCACCACGGCCATCGCATAGCCGGCCGCCCGCAACCAGCCCCAGCTCTTCCAGGCGCCCGACCGCAGCAGGGCCAGGCCCCAGCCGGCCCAGATAGCTACCAGCACCAGGTTCCGGGAGTTCTCCGGCCCGGGCATGAAGCTGAGCACCTCGGAGCTGACAGCCCACAGGGCCAGGAAGTTGGCCAGCAGCACCAGCGGCGGGAACAGGGCCCTCTCGCCGGGGCCGTATCTCCCGGGGAGCCGGGACACCATGCCGGCCAGGGCGGCCAGTGCCCCGATGCAGATGGCAAAGGCGGCGAAGCTGTAGTTGCCGATGGGATGCGCCGGACCCTTCTCCATCAGGAAGTGGCCGTAGTTGAGCGCTATCATGGTGGCCCCGATGGCCATGGCCACCAGCAGCCAGCCCTGGGCCCGGAGCCAGGCCCACCCGCTCCGCAGCCCGGCTATCATCACGCCGAGCCCGCAGGCCGCCCACAGGGCCACCAGCACCAGGTTCCTCACGTTGAGCGGGTCAGTGATGAAGGTGAGGACCTCAGCGCTCAGGGCGTACACCGCCAGAATGCCGGCCGCCGATACCAGCACGGGGAAGGAGCCCTTTTCGCTCTCCGTCAGGCGTTCCGCATATCGGCGATACCAGAAGGCCATCAACCCCAGCACGCAAACGCATATGGCCAGGGCCCCGAAGCTGTAGTTGATGATGGGCATAGACCTCTCGCCGCTGATCCCGGCGTGAGGGTAGCTCAGCACCACCAGGGTGGTCGCCAGGGCGACGCACGCCAGCACGTATCCGGCCGGACGCAGCCAACCCCGCCCCTTCCGGGTCCCCGAGTACACCAGGGCCAGCCCGTAGATGCCCCACAGGGCCACCAGTGACAGGTTCCTGGCGTTCTCTACGCTCCTGGCGTCGTACCCGCCGGTGTGGCCATGGGCCGCCCAGATGCGGCTTCCGGCGAAGTGAATGATCTCGAAGCTGGCCAGCCACACGGCCAGGAAGTGGGCGGACAGCACCAGTACCGGGGTCAGCCACGCGTGCAGGGCCTTCTCCCGGTTTCGCAGGAACCAGGCCGCGGCGGCCATGGCCAGGGCCGTTGGGGCAAAGGCCCAGAACATGTCGTTCATCACCGGCGTGAAACCGTGTGTCCAGTCCACGAACTGATCGAAGGCAAACAGCCTGATCACGGCCAGGCCCAGGGCGCCCAGACCCCAGAGCTGCCAGCGGGGCGTGCCGTAGCGGACCGCCAGCCAGATCAGCACCGCGCCCTCGGCCGCCCAGGCGGCCGTCATCCAGGACTTCTCCAGCTGCACCGGTATGGCCACCGTCAGGAACACGATGGCGATGCCGAAGGCGAAGGCCGAGAGCAGCCCGTTCTCCCGGCTCCGGCGCAGGAAGAGGTACCCCATCACCGTGTAGAACGCGGCCAGGCCGAACCCGATCATCCCCAGCCAACCCCGGTAATCACCCCACAGAATGCAGTGGGTGACCCCGAAGTAGACCGCCGCATTCAGCGTCATCAGAGCCAGGTCGGTCAGCCGGGGCCGGTGTGTCCTGAGCCCGTGGAACAGCGTCGTGGCCGCGGCGAAACAGAGGAAGATCCCGGTCAGCAGCCCCTCGGCCGCCCCCACCACACTACCGCGGTCGCTGGTCCCGTACCACAGGCCGAAGACGGCCATCGAGCCCCCGAATCCCAGCAGGGTGAACCAGCGCCAGTTGCGCCGTGAGGCCAGCCCCACCACCGCCACATCCAGGGTGAGGACATAGGCCGCCATGAGGCCGGTGTTGCTGCCGCCGCCGCCCTTGGCTGCGTCGCCAGACTGGTCAACGGCCCCCAGGGTGATGGGCACCAGGAAGGCGGCCACGATGCCCAGGATGGCAATCGACATGGAGTCCCGCCGCAGGGCGATGCCCACCGCCAGCAGCGTCACCAGGAACATCAGCAGGAAGGTGGCCCAGAACGGCATCAGGTGATGCAGGCCATAGGAGCCAAAGACCGAGAGGTACAGGATGCCGATGCCCCCGCCGGTGAGGGCCTGGGCCCACCCCCGGTAAATCTGCCGCCAGTGGTGCCCCGCCAGCAGGAACAGCGCTCCGCAGCCCAGCCCGGCCAGCAGCTGAGGGACCGGCCCCACCCAGCCCCGGTCGTAGGCCAGCTTGGCCAGGAAGCCCAGCCCGATGAAGAGGGCCAGCATGCCGATCCGCGACAGCCAGTTCCCGGGCAGCGCCTGCTCCCACTCCCGCATCTTGCGGGCCAGTTGGGATGGCTGGCGGGGCTCTGGCGGCCCCTTCGGGGGCGGGAAGGCGGCCGGGTCCCCGCCTGCTCGTGCCGTGGCAGACGCCGTCACTGGGGCGACGGCTTCGGGCAACACGGCCATTACGGGCGCAGCGGCCTCGGGCTCGGTCTTCCCGACCGCTTCCCGGGGGATGGCTGTCACCCGGGCGGGGTCCGCCGAACCCGCGGCGGACCCCGCTTGTGCCGCGCCCTCTGTCGTGGGTTCACCCCCGCAGCTGGCCAGAGCCGCGAGCAGCTGCGCGCTTGGCGCAGTGGCCGCGATGTCGGCCGCCGGGGCCGCTGACTCCGCCCGTGGCTCCTCGGCCATCCGGGAGGCCGCGGTCGCCGGTGCCGCCTGCGACGGGCTCTTGTCCAGCCCCAACCGCTCGCTGATCACCATCACCCGCCCCTCCACGAGGGAGAGGCGCAACCCCATATCCTTGAGCTGCCGCTTCAGCTCAGGCAGACCATCCGCCGCCGCCGTCAGGCCGCCGGCTTCCCCCTTTGCAGTCAGGGACGCCCCGCAGCGGACGCAGTACTCCGCTCCCATCAGGCTCTCGCTGTGGCATTCTGGACATCTCATGGCCTTTGCCTCCCGAAAAGCATTTGCCCGGTCAACGCCATCCAGTATCCGCCCCGGCGCCCCTCCCGTCTTGAGACCTTGGTCCCCATGTGCCCGCCGGCGGCCCGCCCACCCCAGTCCGGCGACTTCCCGTCCCCGGGCCTGCCCGGGGGGCGTGCGCCCGGAGGCACTGGCCTCGATCGTGTACAATATGGGCGGTCTGCGGGCATGCCAGCAGAATGCGGAGCCGCGGAGTCGTGAGAGAAGGCTTGAACCGCTACCTGAGATCCCTGTCCGGCGGGCGCAGCCTGAGGGACATGAAGAGCCTGGAGTGGATCTTCATCGTCATTCACTGGCTGGGGGTGCCCGCGCTGGTGGGGATCGGCATCACCTACGACCCCGTCTCAACCCGCGCGGTCGTCGTCCTCACCGTCCTGCTGGCCCTCTGGACCGCCGTGGCGGCGTTTCTGAACCGCCGCATAGCCACCGTGGAGCGGCAGGTGCTCCTCGGCATAGTCAGCCAGGTGCTGCTGGCGGTCTTCTCCTGGGCCATGATCTTCCAGTTTCTCCAGGGCCACACCGCCGCCTACGGCGGCTTCGCCTTCGTCATCATCGAGGGGGCCGTCCGCTTTGGCCTGGTGGCCAGCCTGCTCATGGAGATCATCTTCGTTGCCGGCCTGGCCGCCGCCATGCAGTACCGCGCCTCCGAGTACGGCCTGGACTTCAGCGCTACCGGGTTCACCTTCTGGTCCCTGTTCCTCTTCTTCGTCGCCCTTTCGGTGGGCCTGGTCACAGAGGAGACCAGGGCCGAGCGGCGCCGCAGCGCCAGGCTCATCCGCGAGCGCACCCTCCTGGAAGAGCGGGGGCGCATCGCGCGCGATCTGCACGATACGGTCTTGAAGACCCTTCACGGGCTGGCCCTGGAGGCCCATGTCCTGGGACGCCAGGCCACCACCCCGGCCGTCAAGGAGAAGGCCCAGTACATGCAGAGTGTCTGCCAGCAGTCCACCCAGGAGATCCGGGCCATGATCCAGGAGCTGCGCACGGAGTCGCGGGAGACCGGCATTGCGGCGGAGATGTCCAGCCTGGTGGCCGAATGGAGCCGGGCCACGGGCATCAGCGCCCGCTTCACGGCCTCGGGCAGCGACCGCGCCCTGCCGGTCCTGCCCGCCCACAACCTGCGCAGCGTGCTGTCGGAGGCCCTGGAGAACATCCGCAAGCATGCCCACGCCTCGAGCGCCACCGTTGTCCTGGAGCTGCTCCCGGGTGAGATACGCCTGGAGATAGCGGATGACGGCGGCGGGATCCCCTATGCGGAGGGCGAGCTGTATGCCCTTGCCTCCCAGGGCAAGTACGGGCTGCGCGGCATGAAGGAGCGGGTGGAGCAGCTTAACGGCCAGTTCTCCGTGGACACCAGCCGGGGCACGCGGCTGCTGATATCGGTGCCGTTGCCGCCGGAGAAATGAGAGAGGGGGGTTCATGAACAAGACCAGGCTCCTCATCGTGGACGACAACCCGGTCATACGCCAGGGGCTGCGCAGCCTGGTGGACACCGAGGAGCAGCTTCAGGTGTGCGGCGAGGCCTCCACCGGGGCCGAGGCCATCCAGTGGATGAAGAGGAACTCGGCCGACGTTATCCTGATGGACATCCGGATGCCGGTCATCGACGGCATCGACGCCACCACCGAGATCCTGCGCACCGATCCCGGGGCCCGCATCCTCATCCTCACGGTCACCGAGGATGCCCGGACCCTGGCCCGCACCCTGCACGCCGGGGCCAGGGGATACCTGGTCTACAGCCGCTTCGACCCCGATGAGCTGCTCCGGGCGGTCTACACCGTGGCCGCGGGTGACGAGATCCCACCGTCCCCGGCAGTGGCCATGGCCCTGGCGGAGCTGCCCGGCGATGACCCGGCCACCAGGCCGCTGCCCCAGACATCGGTCGTCGAGCACCTCACTGAGCGGGAGACCCAGATCCTGGACCTGATCGCCGACGGCCGCAGCAACGCCGAGATCGCCGAGGCCCTGGTACTGGAGGAGAAGACAGTCAAGAACCACATCACCCGCCTCTACTCCAAGCTGGGCATAACCAGCCGCTACGACGCCATCCGGCTGCGCCTGGCGCACTTGCGTTAGACCACGGCGATTGTGGTTCCGGGCCCCCTTCCGGTGCCCGGCCATCGTGGTTCCAGATCCGGCCTCCCCGCAGTGCCCGGCCGGGAAGGTCGGGGCACGTGCCCGGGGCTGTGCCAGCCTCAAACAGCACTCAGCACGAAGAGGAAAAGTTTACCATGACAAACAAAACCCCTTCAAGGCATCGGCCATCCGTGGGGGCTGTCCTAGGTGCCCGATCCGAAGGGGAGAGGTTGAGAGTATCCCGATTCTGCGGCCGGCCTTCACCCTGGCCCGGCTGGGGCTGCTCCACATCCAGGGCGGTACCGCCGGCCCCTGGAACAACGGGCCGCTCATGCCGCGAGTGGGGAAGATGGTGGTGCCGCCCCGGGCAGCCCTCTGCGCCCGGCGCTCTTGAAAACGGGGCGTCATGACGCTATAATGTCTTGACGTCACAAGGAGGGAGGAGCGTGTCCACTGAATCCAGAAGGGCCACCATCTATCTCGACCCCAGGCTGCACAAGGCGCTGAAGCTGAAGGCCGTCGAGACCTCCAGGTCGGTATCGGACCTGGTCAACGATGCCGTCCGGCAATCCCTGGTCGAGGATGCCGAGGACCTGGAAGCCCTTGAGGAAAGGGCCGCCGAACCGGTCGTCAGCTTCGACGCCATGGTCAAGCGGCTGAGAAGAGATGGCCACCTGTAGGCTCCTCTTCAAGGCCTCGGTGGAGAAGGACCTTCGGGCCGGGCCTCAGCAACGCCGGGAGAAGGTCCTGCAACTGATCGCCGCGCTCCGCGATGACCCCCGGCCGCCCGGCTCCGAGAGGCTCACCGGCCAGGGGAGATACCGCCTGCGCCAGGGCCGCTACCGCATCGTGTACACCGTCCAGGACAAGGACGTCACGGTGTGGGCCGTGCGGGCCGGCCGCCGCAGCCGGGCCTGAGGGGCCCGCTCCGCCATGGGGTCCGAGCGGAGCATTCACCCTGGGCCCAGCCGGAAATGGCCCGGACTGGTGGCGAATGAGTAGTTGCCAATTGCCGCCCACGCTCATGGGGGCTATAATGGCCTCATCATGACCCAGCCATCCGCAGACCGGCCGGTCCTGGCCGTCGACCTCGGCGGCACCAAGATCGTCACCGCCCTGGTCTCCTTCGAAGGGCAGATACTCTCCCGCGAGTACATCCCCACCCTTGCGGAGGAAGGCGCCCTGGCCGTCATCGGGCGCATCGTGTCCTCGGCCGGCAGCCTCCTCCGTAACTCCGGCATGGACCCGTCCTCGGTGGCCAGCGTGGCCGTGGCCGCCGCAGGGGCCATCGACCCGGCCAAGGGCATCGTCACCGATTCGCCCAATCTCCCCGGCTGGCACAACATACCGCTCAAGGATGAGATCGAGAAGGCCCTGGGGGTCCGGACCTTCATCGTCAACGACGCCACGGCGGCGGCCCTGGGGGAGCACCGCTTCGGGGCCGGCCGGGGCATGCGCAACCTGATCTATCTGACCGTGAGCACGGGCATCGGCGGGGGGATCATCATCGATAACCGGCTCTACTCCGGCGCCTCCGGGAGCGCCGGGGAGCTGGGCCACATGACCATCGATATCAGCGGGCCGCGCTGCCCCTGTGGCAACACCGGCTGCCTGGAGATGCTGGCCTCGGGGAGGGCCGTGGCCCGGGAGGCGCAGCGGGTCATCGCCCAGGGGACCAAGACCGTCATGCGGGAGATCGCCGAGGGGCACGCCGAGTTTGTCACCGCGCAGACCGTGGCCGCCGCGGCCAACCGGGGAGACGCGGTGGCCATCTCCATCGTCAGCAAGGCCGCCAACTACCTCGGGATTGGCCTGGTGAACCTGGTGAACATCTTCAACCCGGAGATGATCATCATCGGCGGAGGCATGGCCAAGATGGGAGAGATGCTGCTGCAGCCGGCGCGCAAGCTGGTAGCCGAGCGTGCCTTTCAGTACCCGGCCAGCATCGTGCGCATCGTCTCCAGCCAGCTAGGCGACAACTCCGGGGTCCTGGGGGCCGTCGCCTTCGTGACGGGCCTTCGCCCCCCGCTCTAGCCAGCGCTGCTTCTGCGCCAGGCGCACGTCCTCATCGGTAGTCCGGTAGGTCCCCAGGAAGTCCCGGCGGAGCTCGCCGTAGCGCCCCTCCACGATGGCCGCCCGCATGCTCTGCATGAGCCTGGTGATGAAGCGCAGGTTGTGGATGGTGGCCAGCCGGTACGCCAGGAGCTCCTGGCTGCGGAAGAGGTGGCTGAGGTAGGCGGCGGAGAACCGCCGGCAGGTGTAGCAGTCGCACCCGTCATCCACCGCCTGGTCCCGGCCCTTGAACTCCGCCCGGCGGATGTTGATGCGGCCGGCGGCGGTGAACAGCGCCCCGTTGCGGGCGGTGCGGGTGGGCAGCGCGCTGTCGAACAGGTCCACGCCCCGATGGACGTTCTCCACCAGGTCCTCCGGCGATCCCACGCCCATGAGGTACCGCGGCCGGTCCGCCGGGAGGGCGGCCACCGTCTCTTCCACCATGGCCAGGGTCTCCTTCTTCGTTTCGCCCAGGCAGAGGCCGCCGATGGCGTACCCCGGGAAGCCCAGCGCAGCCAGGCTGGCCGCGGACTGCCGGCGCAGGTCGGGGAACACCCCGCCCTGGACGATGCCGAACAGCATCTGGTCCGGACGGCGCTGCGCCGCCAGACACTTCTCCGCCCAGCGCAGCGTCCGCTCCGTGGCCCGGATGACCTGCGGCCTCTGTGTGGTGTAGGGCGGGCATTCGTCCAGGGCCATGATGATGTCGGCCCCCAGCCTCTCCTGCAGGCCGACCGCGCCCTCCGGGGTGAGCCAGCGCTCGCTGCCGTCGATGTGGGATCGGAACAGGACGCCGCTGTCATCCACCCGTCGCAGCGAGGCCAGGCTGAAGACCTGGTACCCCCCGCTGTCAGTCAGCATGGGCCCGTCCCAGCCCATGAACCGGTGCAGCCCACCCATCCGCTCGATGACCTCGTCCCCCGGCCGCAGCAGCAGGTGATAGGCATTGCACAGGATGATGTCCGCTCCCATCTCTTTGAGGTCATCGGGGGTCAGGGCCTTCACCGCGGCCTGGCTGCCCACCGGCATGAAGGCCGGGGTGGGCACCAACCCATGGGCCGTGCTGACGAGCCCGGCGCGGGCCGCGGTCCCGGGGCAGGTCTTCTCGATCTGGAAGCTGAGCTTCACTCCGTGCCCGTCACCTGATGAGATCGGCGGCGATGATGGCCCGCTGGATCTCCGACACGCCCACGTACACCTCGGTCATCTTGGCGTCCCGGTAGAGGCGCTCCACCGGCAGGCTCCTCATGGTCCCGTAGGCCCCGTGGACCTGCATGGCCATGCGGGTCACCTCCACCGCGGCCTGGGAGCAGAAGAGCTTGGCCACGGCGGACTCGGTCCGCATGCCGCGGCCCTGGTCCCTCAGGAAGGCGGTGCGATAGGTCAGCCAGCGGCCGGCCTCCAGCCTGGACGCCATCTCGGCCAGGAGCCACTGGATGGTCGGCATGCGCGAGATCGGCTTCCCGTAGGCCGCCCGCTGCCCGGCGTACTCCACCGATGCGTCCAGCGCCGCCTGGGCCACCCCCACGGCCTGGGCCGCCACCCCCACCCTCTCCACGCTGATGGCCTCCAGCATGATCTCGAATCCACCGCCCTTTTCCCCGACCAGGTTCCCCGGGGGGACCCGCACCGAGTCCAGGTATATCTCGCAGGCCGCGAATCCCCTCAGGCCCAGCGTGTCCGCCGGCTCCCGCGCGTCAAAGCCAGGGGCATCCGTGGGCACCACGAAGGCGCTGACCCGGCCCGTCTCGTCCTGGGCAAACACCAGGGCCTGCGCCGCAACGCGGGCCAGGGATATGAACTTCTTCTGCCCATCAAGCACGTAATGGCCGGACTCCAGCCTGGCCCTGGTGGTAATGGCCTTGGGGTCGGAACCGGTCCCCGGCTCCGTGAAGCAGAAGCAGCCCAGCTTCCGGCCAGCGGCCAGCGGCGCCAGGAACCTCTTTTTCTGGGAAGGCGTACCGTACCGGAGCAGGGACTCGGGGGACAGCACGCTCACGGCCACAATGGCCGCCACGGTCATGGAGGCCCTGGCCAGCTCCTCGATCACCAGCGCATAGCCCGCGTAGCCCGACCCGCTCCCCCCCTGCTCCGGCGGGAACGGCAGGCCAAAATAGCCCATCCGCCCCATCTGGCGGACCAGGTCCGCCGGGAACTCGGCGCTGCGGTCGATCTCGGCCGCCCTGGGCCGGACCTCCCTGGCGGCGAAATCCCGGGCTGCGCTCTGGACCATCTTCTCGCGCTCTGACAGATCGAAATTCATTCGTTGTTCTCCCTCAGGTTGATGACAGTAATCCGGTCGTTGGTGTAGATGCAGATGTCGGCGGCGATCTCCATGCTGGTGCGGGCTATCTCCTCGGCACCAAGGTCCGAATGCTCCAGCAGGGCCCGGGCCGCGGCCAGGGCATACCCCCCGCCCGAGCCGATGGCCACCACCGGCTCATCGGGCTCGATGACGTCTCCTTCGCCGGAGATAACCAGGAGCTCCTTGGGGTCGGCTACCACCAGCCACGCCTCCAGGCGGCGCAGCACCCGGTCCGTGCGCCACTCCTTGGCCAGCTCGATGGCCGCCCG
>CAYRGJ010000028.1:0-42876 GCA_964423835.1 uncultured Dehalococcoidia bacterium
TCACCCAGCTCCGGCTGAATGCCAGAGACCCGAATCCAGCATCGTCGTCCACCTGGATCTGGTAGTGCACCCCGGACGGGTCGGTGACGTCCGACCAGTCCAGCCAGGGGGTGCTGTCGCTGATGACCTTCCCGCCGGCCGGGGATACCAGCGCCGGCGCGGGGGTAGGCCCGGCCACGGTGTAGTCCCCATCCTCCACCTCTATCACGATGCCCGAGCCGAGGGCCTCAAAGGGGACGCTTTCCCCGGAGCCGTCCTTTACGTCACTGGCCCAAGGCGCATTGACCAGCAGACGGGACTTGCCGTGTTGGTTGTCAACGGTGAAGGCCAGAGAGACCCCGGGGTCGGAGACAACTTCGGATATCTCCGTATGGTAGGAGTTCTGGGCCTTGTCCCAGTACTCCCTGAAGCCTGTCACCCGGATCCCATGGCTCTCGTAGTTCGACACGTAGGTTTGGAAATGGGTGGCGCTGATGGACCAGTCGATGGCCGGGGTGACGTCGAGTTGGTGAGAGAACGAGGGGACCACTATCCCCGCCGCCGTGGCGGCGCTCCAGAACGTCCAGCAGCCATCGCACAGGTTGCCGATGCTGGCCAGACCCGCGGCGGAGCCGTTGGCCCCGTTCCTGGAAACCATCCCGTGCTCCGTGTAGGCGTATTCGGCGTGAGTGACGTTGTCCGCGCCCTGGAGGCTGCACCAGGAGGTTGGCGCCTGCCCGAAGATGCCAGTGATCTCGGCGGTCTCCTCATCCATGAGGGCTAACGCGCTGGAGGCTGACATGTCCTTCAGCCTGGCGCTGAAATGGATCCCCAGCTCGAACCCGCCCGCAATGAGGGCCTTCAGGGCCGCCATCTGCGATGTGGTGTAGTCGTCAACGGCGGTCACATCGGCCCATATGGTCGCCCCGTCCAGCAGGGAGAGGCCATCATCGACCGTGCTCCAGGCATGGGGGCCGTCCACGCCGAAAGAGATCACGTTCGGGTCGGATATCGGGGTGACGTAGCGGTACTCGGGGACCGTCTGCTCGATGGAGTAGAGCTGAAGGCGGGCTGTCTGTCCCGAGGATACTGAAGCGAAGTCAAAGTACACGAACGGGTTCACGAACATGTCATAGGCGGTGATCAAGTTCACCGCCCTGAAGCGGGTGTAGGGGGTGGTGAGCTTCTTCACCCCGTTGAGGTAGATCTGGTTCGTCTTGTCCGCGGTGTTGGACACCACCTTGATCTGGAAGCGGCCGCTGTTGTTGAACCCCATGTCCTCGGTGATGCTGGTGGCCGAGTAGCGGGTGGGATTGCTGTAGGTGTAGTAGTAGGAGGTGATCTGCAGGTCGTCGCTTGGAGTGCCGTCCAGGATCCGGATGGCCAGCCAGGCGCCGCCCACGTAGGCGTTGACCACCGCGGCCTCGCTGGTCCGGCCCATGCCCATGTCCAGGGTGATGTTGGTCAGCAGGGTAGGCGACAGCCCGCCCACAAAGAGCTTCCCTGTGGGGCTGGCGGTGGCATCCAGCGAGACACAGTGGCTGCTGCCGCTGTAGCTCAGGGCGAGGTGGCTGGTGGTGCCCGCCATGCTGTCCATGGCCAGGCACATGTTGCCCGGGACGGCGCTCAGGCCCGTGTAGTCCTGGCTGAAGACGGCCAGGTCGCCCACCACGCTGTTGGCGACACTGGAGCCCGCGGCGCGGACCCCGGACACGGGGACCAAGGCCGCCAGGACGGCGGCGGCCACAGCCACCAGGGCCAGGCACCGCGACCAACTGAAGATACGCCGACCGATCATGTTCCCCCCTTCGTGAAAAAGAAAAACCGACCCCTCGAGGTCGGTTTCACTGCTAGCTCCCCACTGCCGAAGTGACCACGTGCGGGCAGTGGATCAGAGCGGCCCTCAAACTACTTAGTCGTTCGGTTGCGTCGCTATCCCTTGCGACACATATCCCACCGTTGCCAGTGCCCGCAGTGCTGGTTCCGGCCGATGGCCGGGACTGCCGCTGGCTACTGTATCGTGAAGGTCCACGCGCCGGTCCAGGCGCTGGTGTTCCCGGCCGCATCCACGGCGCGCACGCGCCAGTAGTACGTCCCGGGCACGAGCTCGGTGGTCACTACGCACGACGACGCATTGACCCATGTCCGCGTGAAGGCCAAAGACGTGAATTCGGCATCGTTGCCCACCTGGATCTGGTAGTGCACCGCGGTGGCATCGGTCGCGTCAGACCAGTCCACCCATGGAGTGCTGTCAGTGATCGCCCTCCCGTCTTTCGGGGATGACAGGACAGGCAGGCAAGGCGCCGTGGTATCGACCACCACAGACCGGGCAGCGGTCCAAGCACCAGCATTGCCGGCACCGTCCACCACCCTCACCTTCCAGTAGTACGTCCCATCCGCCAGCTCCGTGGTCACCACGCACGACGACGAGTTGATCCACGTCCGGCTGAACTCCGGAGACCCAAAACCAGAATCATCGTCTACCTGGATCTGGTAGTGCACCCCGGACGGGTCGGTGACGTCCGACCAGTCCACCCACGGGGTGGAATCGGTGATGGCCTTCCCGTTAGACGGGGACGCCAGGACGGGCACAGGCGGAGTGGTGGCATCGACGGTGAAGGACCAGGCAGCCGTCCATTCGCTGGGATTCCCGGCTCCGTCCACCGCCCTGACTCTCCAGTAGTATGCCCCATCAGGCAGCACTGCAGTTACCACACAAGACGAGGCATTCACCCAGCTCCGGCTGAATGCCAGAGACCCGAATCCAGCATCGTCGTCCACCTGCAGCTGGTAGTGCACCCCGGAGGCGTCAGAAACGTCCGACCAGTCCAGCCAGGGGGTGCTGTCGCTGATGACCTTCCCATCAGAAGGGGACGCCAGGCCGGGCACAGGCGGAGTGGTGGCATCGACGGTGAAGGACCAGGCGGCCGTCCACTCGCTGGGATTCGCGGCTCCGTCCACCGCCCTGACTCTCCAGTAGTATGCCCCATCCGGCAGCACTGCAGTTACCACACAAGACGAGGCATTCACCCAGCTCCGGCTGAATGCCAGAGACCCGAATCCAGCATTGTCGTCCACCTGGATCTCATAGTGCACGCCTGACGGGTCAGTAACGTCCGACCAGTCCAGCCAGGGGGTGCTGTCAGTAATGGTCCTCCCGCCGGGTGGAGACGCCAGAACGGGCACCGGCGGAGCGGACGAATCGACGGCGGTTGCCGTGTTGAAATGCTCGTCCTGGGCCCGAACGAAGTAATGGGTGACGGTGCCCGGCAAGGTGGCGGAATACGTGTTGGAGTCCCGGCTCATTCCGAGGACGGTGTCCGCACTACCATCCTGGTAGATGACGTATGCCGCCACCGCCCCGCTGATGTCGGCGGTGACGGTGTTGTCCTGTCTGCCGACCGCGTTTATCGTCGGAGGCGTGAAATCGGTGATGGCCAGCGAGCCGGCGTAGTCATCCCACTGGCCATTGAACATGAAGACGTGGTCGAGTGTCGAGTCTATGTCTCCTCCCACCACGGCTATCCTTTCCGGGTCGTTGGTCCCGACAGGGTGCAGGCTGTCCAGGGAGGCGTTGCTGATCACCGGGACCTGGTGGTAATCGTAGCCCATCACACGGGAAGCTACCGCATCCACGGCCACCGGATCAATGCCCGCCAGCACGACATTCCTGTCGCAGGGCAACCCTCCACCTCCGGTATTGGTGTTCTCGCTTCGCTCCATGGCCTGGATCCCGTCGATCACGTTAAGGTACTTCCTCTGCGGAGCGGCCTGCAGTTCGCCCTCTGTGTCGGCATAGAGAACGATCTTGTTGACGTCGCATACGGCCCGCCAAAAGATGTCGTTGTTGAAGTAGTACAGGTTGCCGTTGCCGCCGGTGATGCAGTGGGCAATCCGGTAGAGGCAATCGGCGGTCCCTTCGGTGTACGTGCTGCGCAGCGTGAATCCAACCAGGTTCTTCAGGGACAGCGTGTTTATCATCAGGTTGTGGGTCTTCATCTTAGGCACATTGATGATAACGTCTGCGTCCAGCACCCGGTCGTTGACCGCGTACCAGCCCAGGGCATGCCCGTCGGGGTTGACCCCCTGCGGGTCAGCCGTCTCGTAGTACGTGTGCCCGTACAGCGTCCCGCTATAGGAGTTCAGGTCGTAGTCGGTGTAGCCACTTCCGGCGAAGCTGCTGCTGCTCCCCAGGCTCACCCAGTGCCAGCCGTCGCTCAGGACATTGAGGTCCACGAACTGGATGGAGATACCCGGGTGGCGGGCGCTGAGGATGCTGATCAATTCCGGGTAGTCGGTAGCGTTCACAATGGAGCTCGTTCCGGACACCCTGGCGGCTGTTCCATCCCCTATGTAGATCTCCGTGGCCCCGGCCGCGATGGCCATGTCCACCAGCGGCCTCACTACTTCAGGGCGGCTGTAGACCGCCTCCCCCGAACCGACCAGGTTGGGTTTGATCAGCACCGTATCTCCGGGAGCTACCAGGTCCTCCAGCGGGCTCGAAGCGCTGCCCAGCCCCAGCTCCTCGACGGTCGCCCACACGAAATCATAAGCGGGGTTGTCCTCCGGGTCAAACGGCGGGGTTGACCCGTAGGTCACATCCGGATCGTATCTGAAACTGACCACCGCCTGGCCCGCCTCCGCCGCGGGCTGCTCGTCGGCCGAGTCGTACTGCTCGATGGTAGTGCTTCCCGCCGTCCTGAGCCGGCTCTCCTGGTAGTCCCCGAAGAGGCCGAATCCGCACGTCAACACGACCACGACCAGGCCGATCCCGGCCACCCGGGCATACTCGCCCCTGCGGACATCGCGCCAGACCTGGTAGCCGATCCCTATCAGGGGAGCGGCTATAGAGCCCGCGTACAGGATCAGCTGCGCCAGGGCGATTCGCTGGCAGGGGTAGGTGATGCGCTTCGGATTGGTGCCTACCCTCCAGGCGAACCAGATGGCGCACCCCAGCGCCAGGAGGTGCCGGCTGTTCATCAGCGTGCGGAGAATACGACTCAACCTGCGGTATGCCGCTTCTGCGTTCATGACGCGCTGCTCAAGCTAGTTCCGGAACCGCGGAGATCCCTGCCCCAAACATCCACACACGGCGCGGGCAGTGCAGACCAGCGGGAGTCGACGAGTTAGGTTCGTGTTAGACCAAACTATCCTACCGCGCCCTGGGTGTCAAATCCCCGGGAAAGGGTCCCTCCCGTACGTACCCCGGAACAGGGGTTGCAGGCACCTTGTGTGCGCAGGCGAATCCAGGCGTGTCGATTCGCTCCTGTGTCCATTCGTCCTGGACAATAGCATACGAGCTTTGCCTGCGTGGCGTCGAACCGCGGCATTTGACTTTGCCCGCGGCTCACCCTGGCAGTGGCCCATTCCCCCCGGCGCATCGCAGAGGCCGGGGGCCGGTGCGAGGTGTTCTGTGAGCGTTGAAACCGTGCGCCACAACCATATCCTGCTGGTGAAGATGAACCGGCCCGAGAAGCAGAACGCCCTGAATCGGGACATCACGGCAGGCATAGACGCGGCCACGAACGGGGGCGAGCATCCCTGCCCGCCCCGCTGTCAATGTCCGATTGATCGATCTGCTGAGGGCTACTGCAACGTGAAGGTCCAGGCAGCCGTCCAGGGACTGGTGTTAGCCGCGACATCCACAGCGCGCACGCGCCAGTAGTAGGTCCCGGGTGGGAGAGTGGTGGTCACCACACACGATGACGCATTGACCCATGTCCGCGTGAAGGCCAGAGACGTGAATCCGGCATCGTTGTCCACCTGGATCTGGTAGTGCACCGCGGTGGCATCGGCGGCATCAGTCCAGTCCACCCACGGAGTGGTGTCAGTGATCGTCTTCCCGTTGCCCGGGGACGACAGGACGGGTAGGGAAGGCGCCGTAGTATCGACCACCACAGACCGGGGGGCGGTCCAGGCACTGGCATTGCCGGCCCCGTCTACTGCCCTCACCTTCCAGCAGTACATCCCATCGGCTAGCACGTTGGTTACCACGCACGACGAGGCGTTCACCCAGGTCCGGCCGAACGCCAGCGACGAGAAGTCGGGGTTGTCGTCCACCTGGATCTGGTAGTGCACCCCGGAGGCATCCGTAACGTCCAACCAGTCCAGCCACGGGGTGGAATCGGTGATGGCCTTCCCATCAGAAGGGGACGCCAGGACGGGCACGGCCGGAGTGGTGGCATCGACGCTGAAGGACCGCGCCGCAGTCCAGCCGCTTGCGTTACCGGCACCGTCCACCGCCCTCACCTTCCAGCAGTACATCCCATCGGCTAGCACGTTGGTTACCACGCACGACGAGGCGTTCACCCAGGTCCGGCCGAACGCCAGCGACGAGAAGTCGGGGTTGTCGTCCACCTGGATCTGGTAGTGCACCCCGGAGGCATCCGTAACGTCCAACCAGTCCAGCCACGGGGTGGAATCGGTGATGGCCTTCCCATCAGAAGGGGACGCCAGGACGGGCACGGCCGGAGTGGTGGCATCGACGCTGAAGGACCGCGCCGCAGTCCAGCCGCTTGCGTTACCGGCACCGTCCACCGCCCTCACCCTCCAGTAGTACGTTCCATCGGCTAGCACAGTGGTTACCACGCACGAAGAGGCGTTCACCCAGGTCCGGCCAAACTCCGGCGACGTGAATACGGAGTCATTGTCCACCTGGAGCTCATAGTGCACGCCTGACGGGTCCATAGCATCCGACCAGTCCAAATAGGGAGTGCTGTCGGTGATGGCTTTCCCATTCGCGGGCGTCACGAGGGCAGGAACCGGCGGAAGCTCGGTGTCGATGGTGAATGACCGGGCCGCAGTCCAGCCGCTCATGTTCCCGGCGCCATCCATCGTCGTCACCCTCCAGTAGTAGACCCCATCAGCCAGGGCTTCGCCCCCGGCCAGCGTGTAAGTGGAGTTGCTGAGGGCGCTCCTGCTCAGCACCGGCGACGAGAATTCCGGTTCATTGTCCAGTTGCAGTTCGAAGGTGACACCGGATGTGTCAGAGACATCCGACCAGTCGATCGCGGGAGTAGTATCGCTGGTACGCGCCCCGTCCGCAGGGCCTACCTGAATGGGCACCCCGGGCGCCGTGTTGTCCAGTCCGAAAGTCCATACGTCGCTCCAGGCCCCTTCGTTGCCGGCCTGGTCTCTCGCCCGGACCATCCAGTAGTAGGTCCCGTCGGCCAGGTAGCCGGTCCGCGTGCATGTTGACTCTGACAGGTACATGCGGAAGTACTCCACATACGAGAAGTCGGGCCTGCTGCTGATCTCACACTCGTACGTGACGTCCGACGGGTCGGTGACATCCGTCCAGTCAAAGACCGAGCAGGCGGCATCATTCAGCCATGGTCCTGTGGGCGAAAGCAGCGTGGGAGTACCTGGTGGCGTCGTGTCAGGGCCAATGGAGTAGATCATGATGTCATCGATGAACCACCCCAGGCAATCCACGCTGGAGTCACTGCCGATACGAAATCTGAATCGGATGTTCTCGCCCGCCAGGGGGCCTATATCCAACCTGCTGGAGATGAAGCCATCACTGCGGCCGACGAAGGCCTGGTTTCCCCAGAGCGGGTTGTCATAGTACATGCTGATTTCGCCGCTGTAGCCGTTGTAGGCGAAGTAGCATCCCATGGGCTGCCACGACCCACCACCATCAGTGCTGAATTCAACAACGCCCCCGTCGTAGTACTCAGTCCAGTCTGCATCGAACTCGTACGAATGACGGAAGTAGAGACAAGCATCTCTGTCCGCAGGCAGTGCCACATCAAACGTCATGGCCACGTAGTAGTCAGCCACATCCCCGCAGTCGTAGCCCCAGTAGCTGTTCTGGCCGCTGGCCGCGTAGAAATCCACGAGGTCCCAGTAATTGCCGCCGGACAGGCTGCCCGTCACCCAGTTCCCGCTGTCGGGGTCCTCCAGGTCATCGGAGAACAGCATGACGGGAGACCCATAGTCGCACAGGGGGGCCTCAGTAGCTGGACACGAGCCGGGGAGCTGGTCCATCTCAACGGCGTCTATCGCATCCTGAACCGTCTGGCGATCGGCAGCGCTGTATCCCAGATTGACGGCAGCCTGTTGGAGCGCATTGTACAGGTCGGCATAGTCACTCCCGGAAGTCAGCAGATTGGCCTGGACCTCATAGAAGAGGTCAGCCGTTTTGGGAATCCCCATCCCTGCGACGGTGTACCCGTTGAAGCTGCCTCCATCCACCATCAGGAAAGCCGCCTTGTTGGCAACGCCGGAGTTGGTGTGCACCCCGCCTCCGTCGTCCCAGAAGCTGCCGCAGGCGTAGAATGGACTGGTCATCCTGTC
Organism: uncultured Dehalococcoidia bacterium; assembly: GCA_964423835.1. Taxonomy (GTDB): domain Bacteria; phylum Chloroflexota; class Dehalococcoidia; order UBA2247; family RBG-13-53-26; genus JAFGCL01. The sequence goes on from CAYRGJ010000028.1 coordinate 8,278, forward strand.
AGGCTGCCCATAGGCGGTGGGCTCCTCCATGTCCCGGGCGGCGCCCCCGGACAGGTCCTCTCCGATCAGCCATCGGTCCGCTGCTGGCCCGGCGTTGTATGTGAGCTCGGTGAACTCACCCCATATGTCGGAGAAGCTCTCGCTGATGGCGCCTGACTGCATGTAATAGAAAAGGTAGGACTCGTGCTGCGTCACACCGTGGGTAAACTCATGGGCCACCAGGTCGCAGCCCGAAGCCATGCCCGTCCCCAACACTATCTGGGAACCATCCCAGAATAAATTCTGGTAGTCGCAGCCGCCGTCCTCGTCGTAGTGTACCGTGCAGGCAACGGCCATACCAGCACCGTCAATGCTGTCCCTGCCATGGTTCGCATGGTAGAAATCGTATGCATAGCCTGCGTAGGTGTAGGCATAGTCCACGTCCGCATCGCCGGTCGCGGGCTGCCCCTCGCTGCGCGCCAGCGTGCCGGGGAGCGTGCTGGTGCAACCGGCATCGTAAACCCTCCGGGTCTTTGCCATCTCAATCTGGCTGAAGTGCATGACCACGAAACCCTGCTGCGCGTCCACCAGGACCAGTTCGCTTATGGGCTGGCCATTGACGCTATCTACCTCCATGCGCCACACCAGGCTGGACCGATCCCCGGCCACACCCAGCAGCGACGGATTGTAGACCCAAAGCGAGGGCCGGCTGCACCGCAGGCCGCTCTCATCAGCGGCATAGTACTTCGCCACCAGGGTCACGGCCTTCTCCAGCGCAAGGCCGGAGGACACCTCCGGAATCGTGACAAGTGCCGCCGCCGCGGCAGCCTCGCCACCCGCCGACACCACGCCTTTCCCCTGGGACGCGACCTGGACGATCAGCTCGCCGCCTATCACCGGAACGCCGTTGTGCATCTGCTGGAAGCGAACGAACGTGCGGCCGTCGGCAGTCCTGTTCGTGCCCAGGGCCGACAACTGGCTCGCCTGATCGGTTAACCCAAAGAGACTGCCGTACTCCGAAAGAAACCCCCGGGCGGCCTGCTCCGGGGTGGCCCTCGCCGGCAATCCGCCCGGTTGCGGGATCGGCTTGGACAGCTCCGTGCGAACGAATCTAGCCTTCCCCGTCGCAGAATTGAAGGAGACAGACGCGGTTCCACCGGTGAGGGTCTCTATCTTGTCGACGAGCCCGTGCAGTCCCGGGGGAACACCCCGCTCGGCGGCGATGACCTCCGGGGGGTCCGTGGAGAGCGACAGAAGGAACCCGGTGCCGCCCACCAGTATCGCCAGGCACCCAATCAGCAACGCTGACACGGCAAGAGTCCGCACGTTATGACATCTATTCCTCACCTTTTCGCCCCCCTGGATAGTCCTATTGACCAGTCGTGCGCAACAACATCATTCATGATAGCACGGGCCCCGTGGCAATGCTAACGAAGGGCCTCAGAGAAGCACAAAACCGACCCCTGAAGGGTCGGTTTCACTATTGGCTCCCCACCACCCAAGTGACCAAGGTGCAGATGGCAGATCAACGCTACCCGTGGCTGCTCTGGTGCTCTGTTCAGACGATGGCCATCCCCCTGTTCAACAAGCCGGCCCGGACTCACCTCGCCCGCGCCTGACCCATTAGTCGTCCCGCGGTCCCCCTATCCCTTGTGGCCCAGTGCAATGCCGTGGTCCCAAGCGTAGGTAGTGTCTTCGAGAGCCGGTGTGAGGAATTCAGGCAGCAATGTGATACAGACGTGACCCACAGGCCAGCGATGCTATTGATTTAACTCTTTCGTTATCGTATACTGCCGCCGGCATTTGACCTGCGAGGAGTCCCTGAGACCTTCGGTGACGCGAATCGATACGACTCTAATGAGGATCTCTAGAATCAGCCCGGACAGACCACCCGGCAGGACGACACACCTGCCGTCGCCCTTCCCGCCGGATTTGCCCGCAGCCCCTTCCTTCCAGTTTCAGCAGCAGACCCATGGGGGCACGCACGCGCGGACCCGAATCCGGCTGTTTGCACACGACTGACCTGGGGTCATTCCGCGGTGGGCAGATGAGCTCACCCGGTTAGCTTCGGAATAGGACTCTGCGGAGGGATTCAATGGCTTTGTCGTCAGAGGATGTCAGGATTCTCCAGGAGGCAAGGGTCGGCTCGAACGTCCTGGCTAGCATCATAGTGCCGGCCTACAACGAAGAGGCGGGCATCGGCTTCGTGCTGGAGAGCCTGTTCCAGTCGGTGGACAGGAGCAAGTGCGAGGTCCTCGTGGTTGACGATGGCTCGGCTGATTCCACCAGCTTCATCGCCAGCCGGTTCCCCTGCCGGATAGTGCGGCACGTTCGGAACCAGGGCAAGGGCATGGCCATGATGACCGGGCTGCGGCACGCCGAAGGGGACTATGTTATCTTCATAGATGCCGACGGCACGTACCCCGCCGACTTCATACCCCAGATGATTGACCTTCTGGCCTCGTCCGATGTAGTCTACTGCTCCAGGAGGAGCGGGAGAGACAACATACCGTTTCTGAACCGAATAGGCAATCACCTGTTCCATAACACGATAAAGTACGCCTACGGCTTCCGCGGCCGCGATTACTGCACGGGACTCTACGGAATCAGGAAGAGCTATCTTGAAGGAATGGACATCGTCTCCAGCGGTTTCGCCATTGAGCCGGAGATCGCCATCAAGGCCAGCCGGATGAAGCTCCGGATCCATGACATCCCTATCCAGTACCAGCCTCGCAAGGGCAAGGCCAAGCTGGTCAGCTTCAAGGCCGGCTGGGAGCATACCAGGACCATTCTCGGCCTGCTGTCGTGGCAACCGCCCAGGAAGCAGGCGCCTGTCCAGCAGGACTGGTGGATGAAGGACGCCTCGGCCAGCAGGTTCAACAAGGGCAATTGACGGCAACCCACGAGTGTGGCATGAGGTTTCGTGCTGAGCGTTAGTCAAGTTTCCGCATCCGTGATCATCTGCGCTTACACTGAAGAGCGCCTCAAGGACATCCAGGAGGCAGTTGAGTCTGTTCTAGCCCAAACCCTTCAACCACATCAGGTGATAGTCGCCGTAGATCACAACGAGCGGCTTTTCCAGATCCTCAGGAGCCAGCTTCCGGCCCGGGTCGAGGTCGTACTCAATGAAGGAGCCCGGGGTCTCTCCGAAACCAGGAACACCGGCATCCGTGCTTCAAGCGGGGCGGTCATCGCTTTCATCGATGACGATGCCGTTGCCGAGGCGACGTGGCTGGAGCGGCTGGTTGGGCATTTCGATGGTCAGACCGTTGCCGCCGTCGGGGGCCAGGCCGTACCGGCCTGGCTGGATGGCGGGCGGCCCGACTGGTTTCCCGAAGAGCTGGACTGGATAGTCGGCTGCACCTACAAGGGATTGCCAGTCCGTGACGGCGAGGTCCGCAACGTGATAGGATGCAACATGGCCTTCAGGGCCGAGTGCTTCAAGGCGGCGGGTTTCTTTAGCATGAGGGTCGGCCGAAACGGGAAGATCAACGGCGCCGGCGAAGAGGCAGAGTTTTGTCACCGGATCCGTCAGGCGATGCCTGGGTCTATCATCATCTATGAGCCAACGGCCATCATCATGCACAAGGTGCCCGCCTGGAGGCTGGGGGCGGGGTACATGGTGCGGCGCTCATATGATGAAGGACTGTGTAAGACGATTGTGAAACGGCTCTCATCGCGCCCATCTTCCCGCGCGCTGTCGGTGGAGAACACATACCTCCGCTACCTGCTGCTCTCGGCCATTCCGGGCAGAATGAGGGAGTTCTACCGTCCCCGGGCCGTGGCCCAGGTCGGGGCCATAGCCCTGGCCACATGCGCCACCGGGGTCGGGTATCTGAACGGGTGTATGCATCGATGAGGTCGCCTTCCTTCAAGTTGTGGCGTTGGCGGAGGGGCCAATTGGCGAAGATGCAATTCTTCATGCGACATGTATGGAGGGCAAGTGGACACCTGCCGATGGACGGACGCTGAAACAGGCCTGTCCCGGCACCATCCTCTGACGGCAAGACGATTGTATCGTGGCAGGAGGCAAGATAGATGAGCAGGAACCCTGTGGGAGTCGGGGTGGTCGGTTGTGGCTTCATTTCACAGAATACTCACATTCCGGCGCTGCTCAAATGCGGCGACGCGCGCGTGGAGGCAGTCTGCGACCGGAACGGTGATCTGGCAAAGAGCGCCGCCGGCAAGTTCGGGATCAGGAAGGCGTACACAGATCTAGACGAGATGCTGACTAAAGAGCCCATCCACATGGTCGATGTTTGCACCTCCATCGACACTCACGCACCAGTGGCGCTGAAGGCTCTGGAGTCTGGCCGTCATGTGCTCATCGAGAAGCCGATAGCCCACAGTCTCGAGGAGGCCGACTCACTCGTCAGGGCCGCTCAGAGCAGGAATCTGAAGCTCTCGGTCATCCACAACATGCTATTCCTGCCGCCATTGGACAAGATCAAGTCCAGTGTACGCAGTGGCGCCATCGGCGAAATGGTGAGGGTCGAGATTAGACACAGTTCACCGCCAAGAGACTACTCGGCCATAGCCGACCCGAGACACTGGTGGCACAGATTGCCAGGTGGATGCTTCGGGGACGTAATGCCACATCCCATATACCTGGCCAGAGCCTTCCTGGGACAGATAGAGGTGGTCGACGTCTACACGAGCAAGCTCGGCCATTTCGAACACCTGCCAATTGACGAGGTCCAGATACTTGTCAAGGGAGAAAAGGGTCTGGGTACTATCATCATCTCACTGAACTGGCCGAGTCTATGGCACCTCGACGTATACGGCACCGAAGGAAGCCTCCACGGCAACCTCAACAACTCGTACGTCGTCACCGGAGGCGGCAGGACCAATATGGGCAGACCCCTCGCCAAAACCGTGGCCACAGAGAACTTGAGTAGGAGCCTCCAAATCATCGGCGATTCACTGTCAACGGGCCTTCGCATGGTATCCGGAGCGCACCGCGGGCACTTTGTGCAGATCCGCCGTTTCATCGAGAGCGTACAGAACGGAACTGATCCCCCGGTAACCGGCGAGGATGCCAGGGAGGTACTCAGACTCTGGCTGGAGATTACCTCAAGGATCTCCTCCGCTGCCCCAACGACGGTACCCGCTGCGTCATGACAAGCAGATGATACTTGGCCCGAGCCGCCGCACGGAGCACAAGTCCAGACTCCGCCGCGGCTGCCTGCCGCAGTCTGGCACTCGGACGCGTGAAAGCTATCCGGAGTCGTCATGTGCCTCTGATCGACTGCAGGCGGCGACGTCACCTGGCGCCGCGGCTACCACCGGAAGGTAACTGATGAAGCTGACTGGACTAGTCCCCACAGTCCGACTGGACACACGCAACAGAGTGCTGCTGTGGATTCTGCTCCTCCTGATCACCGCCAGCCTGCTATCGTTTCCGGTGCGGCTGGTATGCGAATACCGCCCCATCCAGGCACCATACATCTTCGAGAATCTGCCGCTTTTTGTGGGCCTTTTCTGCACCTGGATGGTCGTGCTGCTCGTGCTCGCCATGTCCAAACGGGATGATGCCAACAGATCTGATGGGGAGAACGTGGCATTGGCCGCTGCGTTCGGTCTGGTAGTCTGGGGTTTGTGGGTTGCCATCACACCCTACGGCAGCTACGCAGACGATCTCTACAACCAGGCACACGTGAGATGGCTTATGCAGGAAGGCACTATCCCCATTGGACACAAGAACCTGGAGTATTTCGACTACCCCGGGCTGCACCTCCTGGTATCCGCGATGAGCCAAATCAGCGGGCTGGGAGTCGCGGCCAGCCGGACGTTCTTCCTCCTGACCAATAGCCTCGCCTTCTCGGCCCTCTTATACCTGTACCTGGAGAGAATCCTCAGGAACCAACGATTGGCGTTCCTCGGAGTGCTGCTCATTGCGACGGGCAATATCGTTCTGGTCGAGAAGATGCGCGTCTTCACGCCGGGAGCCCTTGGTTTCACTCTACTGGCCGGGTTCCTGCTAGTCTTGACCAAGTCCGAACACAGAGTGCCACCACGGGCCATGCCCGAGACTCTGGTCATGGTCACGCTCTTCGCAGCCATTGTCATCAGCTACTTCGCGAACTCGTTCCTTGTGCCCCTCGCGCTGATGGGCATCCTCATCCTTCAAACCATGGCGCAGGACGATGCACGTACGCCCGTCTTCTCCCTAGTCAGCCTCTTCGTCATCCTGGTGCTCGCCTGGGCGGTCTATTGGACGTACCATACCTTCAACAGCCTCACCCGTTTCCTGCCCGAAATGAAGGTGCAGATCCTGTCCGGCGGATTCCTTGAGACCGCACTCAAGCTGGGGGCATCGAATGTTGGCGGATCCTTGCCGCCCTGGGCCTCGGTGACGCACCTTGCGGTATGGGGCATCCTAGGCCTGAGCACTATCGTCGGACTCACGAGCCTGCTGAGGGTGAAGACCTTAAGCCCACCAGAACGTGCAATGACCGGTGCGCTGCTCGGAGTTATCGCGCTTTTCGCGATTGGCACCCTGGGCACCGAGGGGGGATACCAATTCGTAAGGTTCCTGATGTACGCCCCACTGTTCGCCATCCCAGCAGCTCTGCTGTTTCTTGCCCGAAGCCATGTTCCGCGCGTGGGCGTTCTGGCCATCCTGAGCATCCTGACGTTGGTGTTGGCATTGCCTTCCTTCCTGTCATCGGTCAATACCGTCTCAACTGACGCGCTCTACGCGTCCGACATCGCCGGGGGCACCTTCCTGGAGTCGCATTCCACACACAATGGAGCCAGTCACGCTGTCTATGGCACCTGCATAGACTCAGCAGCATTGGCTCGATACTATGTCCCCGATGCTGCCATCAAACGTGTCCCTGAGATGGTATTGTACGAGCCGACCCAGGCTGCGGTCTGGGACAAAGTGAATGAATTCCTGGCGGAGTTCGTTGAACCCGACGATGGATTCGCTCAGCAGAAGCTGTTCATAATGAACGAGAAGAGCGCGGTGCCATATCGACACATCGCAGGCATTCCGCTGGATGACCCAAACTGGGGAAGAGTCAACAAACTCCTTGCAGCCGAAGATAGGGTGTATGACAACGGCCATGTGGAAATGTACGTGCCCTCATAGAGGAGCAGCTTGCTGCTACGGCAACTCGCCCACGAAGAGTTGCCGCGGGAACCATCAAGCGGGGGGCTTCATTACTGCCGCCAGGCATGGCCAGCGAACGCCGGCAGCGTCACAGCCTTAATGCCCCGCATTGACATCACGTCTTACAGCTGCCCAACAGCCAAGAACACGGTATCTCTTGGCCAACGGCCGGCCCCCGTAGCCTTGACGAGCACGCGTCCAGTCACCCGCTTCAACACTGTCACCAATCCCTTAGCCCTCAGTATTGTCACAGCCCTGGTGAAGTCATTTTCCTCTCTGGATTCGGAGGTGCCGACTTCGAACATCTTCGATCGCCTGCCCCAACTGCCCATGTCCCCGATTCCCTTCAGTGTTGCTATCGTGTTGAGTCCGGAATGCCTGAGCAGTCTCTTCACATCCGTCTCGGTCCACGTGTGCGGATGAGCGGGGTCTCCAAGACCCACCTTCTCCGCAAACGACTTCACCATCTTGGCCCAAGTTGAGTGAGCGTTGATTGTCAGGAAAAGATGTCCCTCATCTCTGAGTACCCGCCTTATCTCATTGACCATCTCTTGGGGGTTGTGGCTGTGGTCCAAGGCATTCGTTGTGATCACGACATCAAAGAACCTGTCCGGGAAAGGGATGCTTTCGCCACAACCTTTTCTCCAGTCCACCTGTTCGGGCATGTCAAAATTGCTCAAGTAGTAGTCCATCAGCGGGTCCAGCCCATATCTGTGCCCGCCGTCCAAGTACCGTATCAGGCCACATGGTCCGCAGCCGACATCCAGGATCCTGTCGTTCGGTGTCACATTCGCCATCTTCTTCAAGAGGCCTATGTAGTGCTGCCAGTACTTCTCGGCCGCTATCTGTCGGGCACTGTTGTCCTTCCACACCCTGTGCCAATAGTCACGCTCAGATTCCTGGGCAACTTCGAATCTCCGCTCCGAAACAGACATTCTCTCTCCTCCCCGTCCTGCGGGCTGCCTCCTAAATGCTAGACAGCTCCTCCGAACGTGCCGTGACCTATGGTACCATTCCCTGGCCACATCAGCTTGGTCACCGCCGCTGCGATTCGGACATCCTGGCTTGACGTCGCCGCAAATGGAGTATCACAATAGCCAGGGCAGCCGCGCTCTGGCTGGCGATCCAGGCAATGCCAGCGCCGTTGATGCCCATGCGCGGCAGCAGCACCCAGCTCAGCGCGAGCGTTGTCACTGCCAGGAAGGCATTCATCACCACAATGCGCGGCATCCTCATTCTCACCCTCTCCACGGCAAAGTAGATGCAGTTGATGCTCACAGGGATGGCAGAGAATGTGAGGAGACGAAGCAGGTCGGCGGCATTCTCCGCGTATCCAGGCTCGAAGTAGCCCAGCAGCATCTTCCCAAACAGGGCAAGCAAGAGGATGACCGGCGAGATGGCTAGGAGGCTGAATACCAGGCTCCGGCGGACATCGCGAACGAGATTCTCCTCATCGCAGGAGCCCTCGGCAAAGAGGGAGAACGAGATGGCCAGAGGCAACTGGAAGAGGATGCTGGCCATCGACCAGGCGATGTAGAAGTGGGCATTGGACTCTGTCCCAACCAAGTTGGCTACCAGAAGGGGCAGGACATAGCCAGGGGCGGTCCACAGCATTGCCGCCGCGAAGTTCGTGAAGGAATAGCGTATGAGCTCATGGAGCGTCCCTCCCGAAATCGTCGGGACGGCTACGTAATTGGCTTCTAGGCGAGGCTGGAAGAAGAGCAGGCCAAGGCCCACGGTTAGGACGATACTGATTCCCCACGCCGAGACGACACCGAAAGCCCCGAACCACAGTGCCATCACACCCAGCATCCCAACCCTCAACGTGTTGAATATCGCGCTCTGCGCCAGGCTGAACTCAGCCCGCCTTCGCGCAACAAAGGTTCTTGTCTGTATGAAGCACACTGTCTGCGCAGCTGTGAAGACGACAAAACCAACGATACTCAGCGCGCTACTTCGAATGAAAATCAGCACCGGCGACCAGAGGCCCAGGCCAGCGACAAAAACCAGAGAGATGACTGTCGCCGCCAGTGCCCCAACCGTGAAGGTCGTGTTGGTCATTCTGGTTCCGTTCGCCGACCGGGGCAGGAACCGGATGATCGCATAGTCCAGACCGAGCGTCCCAAGAGTCGCCAACAGCACCATGGCAGAAATGCCAGCCGAAGCCAGTCCGACAGTCGGCGCGTCGTAGAACTTGGCAGCCAGAACCCAGAAGGTCAGTCCGAAGATGCCGTTCATCGCGGCAGACGCCATGAGGAAGATCGCGTTCCGATACAGCGGAACAGCGAGTTGCTGTCTGACCCTGCGCGGGCTACTGAGTATCGCCAACATGTCTTTCAGCATCCCACTGGTTTGTTGGTAGCCAAGACTCAATTCAGGTGCACTCCGCTGTCCCTGCTGCGGCCCGAGCCTCCCAAACCTCTACCCCCCAGGCACTCGACCACGCCGGGAGGTTTGATGTTACACAACCGCATGCTGCAGGGGATAACCCTTAGGTCTATTCAAGGTCGCCCGTGTTGTACCTGCTCGTAGATACGAAGCACCTTCTTCGCTACGCCTTCCCAAGTATAGTTTCCCCTGACATGCTCCTTCGCCTCTTGCCCCATCCTCTTTCGAAGGTCCTCATCTCTCAGCATCTCGACAATCGTTTTGGCCAGCGTTTCATGATCAAGTGCCGCGACCACTCTGCCTTTGTCATTGTCTAGGAGCTCGCGGAATGGCTCGATGTCCGACGATATCACCGGCCTGCCCTGAGCCATGGCTTCCAGCGCCACCAAAGGCATTCCCTCGTAGAGGGAGGGAAACACAGCAAGAGTGGCCATCGAATAGAACTCCCGCAGGTCAGCGTAGGGAACCTCACCAACAAAGGAAACCCACGGCATCGCTCTGGCGTGAGTAAGCTCTTCAACGATCCTCTTGTAGTACGCACTATCTCCAGTAGGTCCGACAAACAGGAAGCGAGTGTTGGGTACTTCTTTCGTCACCAGAGGGATGGCCTTCGCAAGGGTAAGCTGGTTCTTGTACGGCGCGATCCGCGCGACATTGAGCACGACATGCTGGTTGTTGCCTGCGTACCGGGACAGAAGAGCGAGGGATACTGCAGCCTCCTTGAACAGCTCATCGGGGACACCGTTGGGAACAATCGCGATTCTCGCTTCCTCGACCTCCACATATCTGACGATGTTGGAGACCGTGGCTTTGTTCAGACAGACAACCACGTCAGCTCCACGCATTGCCATGATGTCCTGGTGGAACTTCAGCCTCTCCCGGGCCAACCCACAGACTTCCGAACTCAGCCAGATGGGGTTGTGCACCGTGTAGACGACCGGTACGCCGCAGCGCTTCACTATAGGTATGGACCGGGCTGAGAACTGATTGTGGAAATTCACAACGTGGAATCTGCGCCCTCCCAGCAATCTCGGTAGCCTGCGCCTGCATCCGTAGGCAAACAGCAGGCCTCGGGCCGGATGACCAAGGCCCCTGGTACTCCACCTAGCTGGGACACGGACTTCCTCAACTGAGTACGGCACTTCGGGACGGTTTCTGTCAACGATATCCAAGACCGTTACTTCGTGCCCGAGAGCAGCCATCGCAGCCGACTCGTAATGAATAACCCTCTGAGCCGCGAACGTGCCTGTCGGGGGCACCGAGGCAAACCCAGTCCCTACCTGTAGTATTCGCACTCGCCTGCCCTGGAACTGCGCGCTCGTTTCGTCAATCTATTCGAATCCGCTGCCACAAGGTATGCCAGCACACGCAACGGTGCGCTCAGCTGTCCTTGTCGACAATTGCCGCGAGTCCGGATGTGCATTATACTCAATCGAAGCGCGATGGTAAACAGACCCAAGCATCGAGCGCCATGGGACCTCCTGGCCATTCTCGCCTTGACTGCGCTGCTCCTCATCTGCATCTTGCTTACCTCATCCAACTTCCCTCGCGTGGTGCTGGGCCTCCCGTTCCTCCTCTTCTTCCCGGGCTACGTGATGCTGTCAGCGCTCTTCCCCAGGAAGGCGAGCTTGGTGGGCACTGAGCGTTTCGCCTTGAGCTTCGTGCTGTCGATGGCCATTGTGTCTATGCTCGCTTTGCTGCTGAGCTTCGTCTGGAGAATCTCGCTGTACCCATTGCTGATGTCTGTGGCTGTCCTCGTGGCATGCATGAGCGCCGTGGCATACGTACGCCGTGCCCTCCTCCCCCCGCAGGAGCAGTACCAGCCCCGACTGAACCTTCACACCACGCCCCTGCCAGCTATGAGCAGGCGGGACCGTATTCTCGCAGCATTCCTCATTACACTGGTGATTTGTGCCGCGGCAGCCCTGGTCTACGTGGAGAGCCGCCCGGGGAACGCAGAGCGTTTCACCGAGTTCTACCTCCTCGGGTCGAGCCAGACCGCCCAGTACTACCCCGAAGAGGTGGTCCTGGGCACGGACGCCACGGCAACTGTCGGTGTCATCAACCATGAGGGCAAGGAGATGACCTACCACGTCCAGATCCTGCTGAACAGCGTCGAAGTCCAGACCATGGATGGAGTCGCCCTCGCCGACGGCACCACCTGGGAAGAGCCCGTGACCTTGACGCCGGTCATCGCGGGAGATGATCAGCAAGTGGAGTTCCTTCTCTATAGGGTCGACGAATCCGAACCGTACCGCTCACTGCATCTCTGGATCGACGTGAGGGATCCCTCAGTTCCATCGCCTATACCGTAATCACCGCATGACCCTTGCCGGCGTAGCTGTACGCATTGAAGGCCAGCGCCTCCGCATCATGGTTGCGCTGTGAGATGACCACTATGTTAGCCCGGCTCTGCACCTTGGCCAGGGCCGCCTGAAGAGCGCTGGTGGCCGGATGCCTCCTGGAGCCCGCATCCAAATTCCGGTACTCGATGTGCAGCAGCTGCGCCAGCACCCGGGAGGCCTCGCTCTTGCCCGAGCGGGTGCGCGCCAGGTTGGACCTCAATCGGGCTACGTCCGGTGGCCCCAGGTACCTCTCTGGCCGGGAGACGGTAACGGTCTCCAGGGCCAATTGGAGAGACTTCGTCACCAGGTCCCGGGCATCCAGCAGCGCCGTGGCCAGCCTGACCCCCTGATGGTCGTAGGCCGCCAGGGCCGCCGGTATGCTCTCCGTGGCCAGCGTGAGTGCGGTGACGATAACCTTGTAGGCGATCTGGTCCGCCTCCTCCGGGCTGCCGACAGCCAGGTTGGCCAGCACCACCGCTGACTCCCCCTGGAACTCGGCGAACTGCTTGACGATGATCTCCCGGTGGACGGCGGTGTGCTTCCAGTCGATGTTCTTGATGCTGTCCCCTGGCTGGTAGGGACGGCTGCCATAGTATTCCACGCCCCTTCTCAGCCCGTACATGGGCTTGAGCCGGGCCACGTTTGAGATCAGGGGCAGGTTGCCGGGCTTCGTCTCTGCCAGGTACTTGTTGGCCAGCCAGGCGGCATAGCGGGCCCTCGGCACAACTCGCAGGTGAATGGGCTCGATGTCAAACGCCACCCGGGTCAGCCCCCAGCGGTCCGTGGCCAGCCCGCCTATCCGAACCACCGAGGACCCTGAGAGTGGCGGTGTGAGGGCCACTCTGAGGGTCTGTTCATCGCCTTTCAGCGGCATGGTATCGGGGCTCACCTCCAGCCAGGAGCAGGGTGATCTCAATACCATCCTGCCGGAACGCACCCTGTTGACCAGCCGGATATCCATCTCCGACCGGGAGCCGGCTACCACCCGCCAGTCTACCGGCATTTCTGTCACCGGCTTGCCGGGAAGCTCCCTGGTGGCCAGCACAAGCATTACCGCCAGGTACGCCGCGGCCGCGATGGATGTGCAGAGAAGCGCCGCGCTGCCCAGGATCCAGGAGAGACACAGTGCCGCCGCGACAAGAATGGCCAGGGCCAGGCCCATCCTGGTGGGGCTGCGCCGGAAGAGCGGCCGGCCGAACGCCTCTGCCGCCTGGCCCTCAAGCAGATCGAACGTGACCAGGGCCAGCACCGGCAGGGAAACCAGGAGCGGCCAGCCCGGCCCCAGCCTCTCAGACAGCGACAGGGCGATGGCAAAGTAGAGGAAGAAATCAGTCAGCAGCCGGACCGCCGGACGCGGCGGGCGCCACCACAGATACAGGTGCCAGATGAGGAGCAGCACCGGGGCCACGGACAGGGCCGGCGGCGACAGCACCGCCGCCGCCACCAGGCCGGCAGCCGCATACCCCCTCAGCAGGGTGGTGATCAGCCAGATGCGGAAACTGCTCATGCCTTGATCTTGGGCACCGGGACCTGCCCCATGACCCTGTCCAGGACCATCTCAGGGGTGACGCCGTCCATCTCAGCCTCGGCCCTGATGCGGATGCGGTGGCCCATGGTGGCCGGCACCAGGCGCTTCACGTCATCAGGTATGACGAAGTCCCGTCCGTCCAGGGCGGCCGCCACCCGCGAGCACTTGTACAGGGCGATGCTGGCCCGGCTGCTCACGCCCGGCAGCACGTCCGGGTCGTTGCGCACCGACTGGACCACCGAGGCCACGTAGTCCACCACCTCCGGGGAAACATAGGTCTTCTTGGCCAGCTGCTGCAGCTCCAGTATCTCCGGGGTGGTGGCTACGGCCCTGATGTCCGGCCGGTCAATGCGGTCAATCTGGGATAGCATCCGCTTCTCGTCCTCCTTGGAGGCATACTGGCTGGCCAGGCGCAGGAGGAAGCGGTCTACCTGGACGCCGGTCAGCGGATAGGTGCCCTCGGCTCCCGACTGCACCTGGGTGGCGATGACCATGAACGGCCCGGCCAGCTGGTGGGTGGTCGTCTCTATGGTCACCTGGCGCTCCTGCATCACCTCCAGCATGGCCGACTGAGTCCGGGGCGTGGTCCGGTTGAGCTCGTCAGCCAGCACCACGTTGGCGAAGATGGGGCCGGGCATGAACGAAGGGGCTTTCCCGTTGGTCGAGTGCAGGTAGAAGCCGGTGACATCCGCCGGCATCATGTCCGGCGTGAACTGGATCCTCTTGAAATCCCCCCCGATGGCCTGGGCAAAGGTCTTGGCCAGCGTGGTCTTGGCCGACCCCGGCCAGCCCTCGATGAGGACGTGCCCCTCGGCGATGAGGGCTATCATCAGGGCTTCCTTGATATCATCCTTGCCGATGACGGCCCTGGAGACCTCATCCAGTATCCTGTGGTAGGCATCCGCGATCTTATTGACTTCGGCCAAGGGCCTCTCCTTTCCCCAGCGCATAGGCTGACACCGCCAGGACCACCAGCAGCAGGATGCCGAGCACAGCATAAGGGTTAGACAGCCTGTTCCTCAACTCGACCAGCCTGATCTTGGACACGTCCAGCGGGCTGGTGCTGAGATGAAAGCCATCAATCAGTACCCGGCCGCTGCCCGTCCCGGCGCCGGCCAGGTACTGCAGGAAGAGCCGGTTGTCGTCCCGGTCATACAGGCTGTTTATCATCATCCCCGGGCTGGCCACTACGGCCACCAGGCCCTTCCCCAGCGCGAGCTCCGCCGCCACCGGCAGCGGGCCCTGGAGCTCCCCCTCCTGCCAGGCGCCATCTTCGTTGTCATCCAGGAAGCTGGTGGCCGAGGACCAGGCTACCACCTGCGATGGATCCACGGTGCCCAGGGCGGTGGCCCGGTTCAGCGTGACAGCGCTCACGCCGGACTCCTGCAGGCCGGGGCTGAAGTCGATGGCCCGGGGCATGCTCTGGTTCTGGTAGCAGAACAGCGGATCGAGCAGGGGCTTGCCGGCAAAGGCCGCTCCCAGGCCCAGGCTGCCCAGCAGCCGGTTGCCGTACCCGCAGTCGTCCATGATCACCAGCCGCCCCCCGCCTTCGACGAAGCCCTGCAGGCGCGACAGGTCCTCATCGCTGTAGTCCCTGTTGGGTATGGCGAAGAGGGCCGTGGACGCCGGCGCATCCGGCAGTGCGTCCAGCGAGGTGATGGCCTCGGCCCCCAGGCCGCCGGCCGTCTTCTTCATGCCGTTCCAGGCGTCATTGGCTGCCGCCAGGTCGTGGACCGACGGATAGAACCAGACGCATACCAGCGACACCAGTAGTATCGCTCCCACGACGGCCACGATCAGGCTACTCGGCTTCACCGCCCAGCCCTTTCTCCAGGTTCTGCGACAGCACCCGCGTCCTTTCCACGTCCTGTTCGGACGGCTCATGCCGGGAGTAGAGCAGCTCCTCCACGGTCACGGTGGCCTCGGCAAAGCGGCGCGACAGCGGTCCCAGGGCCGGCCCCGTCTCCCGCATGAACTCCCGTAGCGTCTGGTTGGGCCTGGGGGAGACCCGGGTAATGCGCTGCACCACCCTCAGCAGGAGAAGATACCAGCCCAGTATCCTTTCGCGCAAGGTCCCGCCCGGCTCGGCAGGCGCCTGCTCCTCCAGCGGCACAGAAACGGCCGCAGCGAAGGCCGCCTCCGGCCCGGGAATTCGGCGGCGGGGAAACCACATCCGCGACGGCCGGGCAGTCACGCCCAGCCTCCTTCTCAGCCAGCGGGGCACGCAGACTCCCAGTGCGGCCAGGATCACCAGCAGGATGCTGCAGTTAACAACATTGATCACGAAGACGCTCCGGGTCACGGTCACCGGCCTGTACCACGGCTCGCGGGGGGTGACCTTCACCTCGACCTGGCTCATGCCGAGGAGGTCCAGGCTCCAGCCCATCTTTAGCACCGCTTCAAAGCTGCCGTCTCCGGCGCTGGCCGTCCCGGTCTCGGAGCCGCGAAGGCCCGTGCTGACATACACCCCATCCACCGGCCCCTGGTCGGTGGTGATGGTGCCCGAGATGTGCGCGCTCCAGGGCACCCACGCCACCCGGGGTGTCTCCAGGTTCACCTCCGGGGAGATCCTGGTAACCGTCAGCTCGGACGTGGCTATCACCGGGGCGTATCGTCCCGCGGCCTGGGCCGAGACGCTGACCACGTGCCGGCCCAGCCGGGTGTCCGCCGGTATGGCGATGGCCCTGCTGACGTTGGGGCGCGCCATTAGGGTGGCGGCCAGGTCATTGTCCAGGTATATCTCCACCCTCCTCTCGCTGGCTATGAGAGCCGGGCCATAGTCGAAAGCGGCTACGATGTACTTCTTCAAGCCGGGATGGGCCCAGACGGATGATCGGATGTTGAGGGTAGCGGTGTAGAACAGCACCTGCAGGACCGCATCCGGGCTGAGGGAGGCCAGGTAGGTGCCGGTGTCCCCGCCGGCCGGCTGGTACAACGCCCGCACGGTTATCTGCTCGATGTACCAGTAGGGGACTGCAAAGCTTCCCCGGTAGAACCCGCCCGCGCCGGTGGTGGCGCCGGCCGAGGGCACACCGTCCAGCAGTATCTGCACGTTCCTCCCCGCCAGCGGAAAGCCGTCTTCCGTGGTCAGGCGCCCCTCGAAGCTCACGGCATCGCCCACGAAGGCGGACCCGGGATCGATCCGAAGCGTGATGTCGGTGCGCTTGCCCGGGGTCGGCCTCAACAGGCCCTCGATGATGTCCCCGTACAGGTCCACCACCTGCCGTATCCGGCCGATCTTGCCCAGCACCTCATCGTAGGCCCGGCGCAGGTCGCTGTCCGGCGCCGCGTCCACCTGGAAAACCTGGCCGTTGGCCCCGATGGCCTGCTCCATCCGGGCCAGCTCCAGCTTCGCCTGGGCCACCGCGGCCGTCAGATTCTCCGCCAGCGCCAGCGCTTCGTCCGGGCGGGACCGGGAACGCAGCGCCGTGAGGTTGTCCACCCCTGCAGCCAGGTGGACCAGGCCGCCGGCCACCAGGGTGGTGGACGAGGAGAACTGCCCCGTCGCCTGGTCCAGGCTGGGCGGGATGTTGGCGAAAGGCACCTTCTGCAGGCTGGCTTCGACCTCAGCCGGAGACTGGTTTATCACCAGGTCCAGGGTGCCGGAGTAGTAGCTGAGAAGGGCCACCCCGCTGTACGCCGGCTGGGCCGTCTCCGGGTTCTCCAGGGGCGCCTCCGCCAGCACCGGGGACACGAGGGCCAGACAGAGTATGAGGCAGAGCGCGGAAGGAACTGCCAGCCTGGCCGATCTCAGCAGATGCGCCACGATTAGTTGCCCGCCAGGATATCCATGACCTTGACCACGACAATGACCAGGAACCCGCCGAAGAGCATGTAGCCGATGGAGTCCAGGGCCCTCCTGGCCCGGGGGTTGATGTAGACGTAGAGCAGGGTGATGGCCAGGTAGACGATGATGTTGACCGCGAAATAGACGTCCAGCCCGTTCTGACCGCCGACCGCCAGAAGGGTATTGACCAGCCCCGTGGCCACGGCCAGCATCAGGATGTAACGGTTGTAGACCCTCAGGACAGCACCTCCAGCGCGATCCGCGCCTCACCGCGGCTGTGGCTCTCCTCGCCTATGCGCACCGGCTTCCCCAGGGCCTCGCTGCAGATGGTAGCCACTATCGAGGCCACCGGGCTGCCCAGGCAGCGGTAGTACCAGATGTCCTCCCAGTGAAGCCTGGCTCCTTTCACCACAATGTCTATCCGGTTATCCGACAGGGTCACCGCCACCGCGCTGGCCAGGTCCAGCACCCCGGTGAGGATGTACGAGGCGGCGCTCTCGATCTCGGCCGAGGTCGGCCCCGGCACATCCTTCAGCATCTCGGCGGTCATGCTGCCCGGGGTGGTGACCGCGATGGCCATCTCCTCTGCGGCCGCGCCATACCTCACGATCAAACGCCCGGGCACCTTGCCCTGGATAGCCCCGGCTTTGCCTTCCTCCAGCGGCACGATGGCCTGCGGCCGGCCGTCCCTCATTGAAGATGGCAGGTAGAGGGCCTTGTTCTTAAGGCCCAGTTCCTCCAGCAGGGCCGCGGTGTTCTCCATGCCGGTCCTGAGCAGGATCTGGCTGGCCTCCGGCGATATGTACGGCCGGGCGCTGGCCAGGGCCACGCAGACGATACCGATGACAATGGCGGACAGGCCCACGGCGGAGAGCGGCGCCGAATCCAGCACGAAGTAGGCGATCGGGGTGAATGCGGCGCCCGCCAGGCACAGGACGATCCCGAGCAGGCGATACGGGTCCTTCATGTCAACCAGCCGGCTTGGCCTTTGCCCTCCTGGACAGGAGGAAGATCGCCGTCCCCACGAGTATGCAGCCCCCCACCGCACCCAGGATTATCCACATTATCCACCAGTGGCTCCCGCCGCTCTTCTGCGGCTGCCCCGTGGGCGGGGCGACATCAGCGGCCTGCACCCTCAGGCCAGAATACAGCCGGCCGCTGCCCTTCGGCGTCACCACCACCACGTTGCGGGCGCCCACCGCGGCATTGGCGGCCACGGTGACGGAGGCCTTTATCAGGCTGGCGGACTCCACTGAGAAGCTGTTGACTGTGACACCCTCGCCAAACTCCAGCGAGGTGGCTCCCGCCAGGTTGCTGCCCCGGACCAACACGTTCAGTGTCTTTCCCACCTGGGTGCTGCCGGGGCTTGCCGAGGCCACGATGACGGGCGCCGCTTCCCGGCAGTGCAGGATGGCACCACCCTCGCCGACGGCGAAGACGTCCGCGGCTGAGGAGCCCCAGACGCCCTTGAGCCTTCCGGCCGCTCCGGTGGTCAACCTGGACCAGTCGGAGCCGTTGTAGTGGGACGCGCCACTGCCCGCGGCATAGACGTCACTGGGCCCGCTGCCCCAGACAGAGTACAACCACGAGCCGCCGCTAACCACCTGGGACCAGGCGCTGCCGTTGTAACGCAGGATTAGCCCGCTGCCCACGGCAAAGACATTGGAGGAAGAGAGCCCGCCCACGCCGTACAGGTTGCCGGTAACGCCGCTGGCCATGGCTGACCAGGCGCTCCCATCACAGTGCAGTATGACCCCGCCCACCCCCACGACAAACACGTTAGATGCGGACAACCCCCAGACATCGCTTATGGAAGTGGTCACGCCGCTGGTCATGGCCGTCCAGGCCCCGCCGTCGTAGTGCGAGATGTTGCCGCCATCACCCACCACGAAGACGTCCGTGGCGGAGCTGCCCCATATCCCGCGCCAGACCGGCCCCCCGCTAACCAGGGTGGACCAGGTGACTCCGTCGTAGTGCAGAATGACGCCCCCGACGCCGGACTGGTAGCCTGCGGCGAAGACGCTGGAGGCGGAGGCGCCCCACACGTCCAGAAGCGTGGCCGCCGTCCCGCTGGCCATGGCCGACCAGGCCTTGCCGTCGCAATGCAGGATGGTGCCGCCTTCGCCCACGGCGAACACGTCCGCAGGTGAGGTGCCCCAGACTCCGTTGAGATTGGCAGTATAGCCGCTGCTGGCAGCACTCCAGTTGGTCCCGTCGCCGTGCAGCAGGGTGCCGCTGACGCCTACGGCCATCAGCCCGCCCGTCTGGCCGCCCCACACCCCGCGCAGGCCGTTGGTGGTGCCGCCGGCAACCGCCGTCCAGGCCGTGCCGCTGTAACGCAGGATGGTGCCGTTGTCGCCCACCGCCCAGACTTCGCTGGAAGACCGGCCCCAGACGCCGTGCAGCGCCGCCGTAGTCCCGCTGGTCATCGGCGTCCAGGTATCGCCGTCGAAATGGAAGATGGTCCCCCCGTCACCCACAGCAAACACGTCCCTGGCAGAGGAGCCCCAGATATCGCGCAGCGTGTTGTTGCTGGCCACCACACTGCAGGACACTCCGTCGAAATCGTAGTGCAGGATGGTGCTGTTCTCGCCCACGGCGAACATGTCCGTCGAGGAGCTGCCCCAGACCCCCCACAGATCACTGGTGGTGCACCCGGTGACGGTGGCCCAGGTCTGGCCGTCATAGCGCAGCACCAGGCCCCCCTTGCCCACTGCGTACACGTTGGCCTGGGACACGCCCCAGACATCCCGGACTTCGTCACCGGACCTGGCCATGGTCCAGGCCGCCCCATCGTAGTGCAGGACGCCCGAAGCTCCCGCGGCGAAGGCATCCACCGAGGAGCTGGCCCATACCCCATAGAGGGCGCTGCTGGTGCCACTGTTCATGGGCACCCAGGACTTCCCGTTGAAGTGCATGATGGTGCCGCCAGCGCCCACCGCGAAGACGTCATCAGGCGATCTCCCCGAGATGGCCCGCAGGTCGTTTCCCTGGGGCAGAGGGTTCTGCCAGCCCCAGCCATCGGCGCTGACAAAGGCTGTGTCCGAAATGGCATAGGCATCGCTGCTGCCCCGGCTGCCGAAGCTGTCGTTGACCGTGATCACCACCCCCCTGGCCGGCACGGTGTCCCGGGCATAGAAGCTGAGGCGCCCGTAGGACAGGACGGCGGTGCTGTCCGTCCCCTCGCCGTAGATGCCGTTGTTGTTGCTGTCGAACTCCATCGTGGGAGAGTTGGAGGCGATGGCCACCGCCACGCTGTTGTCGGTAACGACATCGTGGGCCGTGTCATGGGCATAGGCCGTCACCGCGAAGGGCACCCCTGCGACCTGGTCGTAGGCTGACGATGTCACTTCGTAGTAGGCAATCGGCCGTGCCAGGGGCACCTCGGTACCAGCCACCAGGGCAGTGGCCGCGATTAGCACTGGCAGGACGGCCCAGGCGAACAGTCTGACGACAGTCTTCTTCATGGCACCTCCGGCACAAAAAAACCGCCCATAGCATAGCACAAAATGAACGCGTTTCAAGTGGTGTCAAGAAGCACAGGCGGGGCATCGGGCGAATGTGACGAGAATGTGATGAGGCGCACCATCTTGACAAAATACCCCGCCAGTAGTACATTTGTACTATTAACCGGTGTCACGAAGGCGGCGGTATGGTCCGGGAGTCGCAGAGACGGCAGCAGATACTGAGCTTCATCGGTGAGTTCACAGAGCGGAAGGGGTATCCCCCCACGGTCAGGGACATCCTCCGCGGCTGCCGCATCAGCTCACCGGCGGTGGTGCAGTACCACCTGAAGGTGCTGGAGGACCAGGGCCATATCAGCCGCGAGCCCGGCGTCCGCCGCAGCATCACCCTGGCCGACCGGCCCCGGTACGCGGCCAGGGTCCCCCTCCTGGGGCAGATCGCCGCGGGCCAGCCCATACCCGTGCCGCAGGCGGATTCCTGGCACGATGAGCCCCTGGATATGCTGGAGGTCCCGGCCGGGATGGTTTCCGCCAGGGACGGCGCCTTTGCCCTGAGGGTCCGGGGGCTGTCGATGATCGATGCCCTCATCGATGACGGCGATATCGTCATACTGCAGCCCGCCAGCACGGTGAACAACGGTGAAACGGCGGCGGTTTGGCTAAAGGCGGAGCAGGAGGTCACCCTGAAGAAGGTTTACCGGGAGCGTGGCCGCATCCGCCTGCAGCCGGCCAACAGCCAGATGGAGCCCATGTACCATGACCCGGAAAACGTGGAGGTCCAGGGAAGGGTCATCGGCGTTATCCGCGCTCTCCCGGGGCCGTCCTGGACCACCATCACCACCCCCTGAGCCCTCGACAGGAACCAGAAATGAGAGTCCTCTGCCTTCTTATTCTCCACTCTTCTCCGGAGGCGCATCCCCCGGCCCCCGGGACCGGGCCGGGGGATGCTGCCCTGCTGGACATCCTGGACCGGTTCAGCCCCGCCGTGGAAGTCAGCGCCACAGCCCGCTGGACGGTCTTCCTCGATGTCAGCGGCACGGAAAAGCTCTTCGGGCCTGACGCGGACCTGGCGCGGCAGGTCATCCGGGAGGTCCTGCGGGAGGCCGGTCTCCACTCCCGCGCGGCGGTGGCCGGCAGCAAGTTCGTGTCCGGCGTGGCCGCGCCCCTGGCCTCCCCGGGCCCGCTGGTGGTACCCACCGGCGGAGAGAGGCGGTTCCTGGCGCCTCTCTCGGTGGAGCTACTGCCCGTCTCCCCGGAGGCCCTTTCCTGGCTGCACCGGCTGGGGCTGCGTCGCCTGGGCCAGGTAGCCGCCCTTCCGGAGCACTCCCTGGCCAGCCAACTGGGCGCTGAAGGCGTGAGGGCCCACCGCCTGGCACGCGGGATAGACCGGGAGCCGGTGATGCCCCGGCCCCGGACGGACATACTGGAGGAAACAATGTCCTTCGAGACGCCCCCGGAGAGCCTGGAGGCCCTATTGGCCGCCCTCGATAAGCTGCTGGACCGGCTGGTGCCCCGGCTCCGGAAGCGCTACCAGGTCTGCGGCCAGCTCCGGCTGGACTTCATCTCCGATGCCGCCGCGCCAGGCGTTGCCGGTTCCAATACCGTTGATTCTCACTCCTTAGAGCCTGGCGCCGCCCCGCCCGGCGGCGAGGCGTCCGGCGGCATCACACCCCGTGCTGTCCGGCCGCGGCCGGACAGCGTGAACCTGAAGACGCCCCTGGACTCGAAACTGGAGATCATGGGCATACTGAAACGCCACCTGGAGGCAGCCTCCTTCCCCGGGGGCATCTCGGAGGTCCGCCTGGGCCTGGCCCGCTTGGGCGGCGAGACCGGCCGGCAGAAGCCCCTCTCATCAGCCACCAGGAGGCGCCAGGAGGAGGCCCTGCAGCGCCTGGAGAAGGAGCTGGGGGGCCGGTTCGGGCACGGCTCGCTCAAGAAGGTGGTGGAGGTGGACCCCGGCTCCCGCATACCGGAGCGGCGCATGGCGCTGGTGGACGCCTGCGCCACAGAGCAGAGCTATGGCGGCGCCGGGAAACAGGGCTAGCCATGGTCACACCGCTCAATGCCCCCAGGGAGATACGCGTTATCGCTGCTGGTGACCGCGGGCCAGGTTCAACAGCGGCTGCCAAAGGCGGCCCAGCTCCGGCACGGACCGGCGGAGGCCCACCTTCGGCACGGGCTGAGAGCAGCCCTGGTTCCGCCCGGGCAGACGGTGGACCGGCTTCCGCCTCGGCCGCCTCGGTGGCCTCCGCCGGCCGCCCGGTTTCCGTCCGGCTCGCCGGCCGGCAGCGGCGCGTGGCCCGCATCAGCAACCAGTCGCGCATAGATGATGAATGGTGGCGGCAGGAGGTCTCCCGCCACTACTTTGAGCTGGAGCTGGTGGACGGCCAGGTGATCACCGTGTTCCATGACCTGGTCTCGGGACGCTGGTACCAGCAGCGGTACTGATGGTGCCTGTCAGAGAAACGGCCGGCGTTTGAGTTGCCGTTATGTATGCCGAGCTGCACTGCCACAGCAACTTCTCCTTTCTGGATGGGGCCTCCCACCCCGATGACCTGGTTTCCCGGGCCAGGGAGCTGGGCCTGCCGGCCCTGGCCCTCACCGACCATGACGGGCTGTACGGCCTGGTGAAGTTCCGCAACGCCGCCCAGGAGCTGGGCCTGGCGGCCATCACCGGCGCGGAGATGACGCTGGACGGCGGCAGCCACCTCACCCTCCTCGTCCAGGATGCGGCCGGCTACTCCAACCTGTGCCGCCTGGTCAGCCAGGCTCAGTTGGGCCACGCCAAGGGCCAGGCCTCCCTGGACCCGGGCCTGCTGAAGGAGCACTCCCAGGGGCTCTTCTGCCTCTCCGGATGCCGGAAGGGAGAGGTCCCCCGCCTGGTCCTCGCCGGCCGGAAGGAGGAGGCTACAGCAGCCGCCCGCCGCTACCGCGATATCTTCGGCCCCCGCTTCTACATCGAGCTGCAGAACAACCTCTGCCCCGAGGACCGGCATCTGTGCCGCGGCCTGGCGGAGCTGGCCCATGGCCTGGGCATTGGTTGCGTGGCCACCAATAACGTCCACTACGCCCGCAGAGAAGCCCATCGCCTGCAGGATGTACTGGTCTGCATCCGGAACCGCGGCACCCTGGACACCACCCACCACCTACGGCGGCCCAACTCCGAGTACCACCTGAAGTCCGGCGGGGAGATGTCCCGGCTCTTCCGGGAGTACCCCGAGGCCCTGGCCAATACCCTACGCATAGCCGGGGACTGCCAGCTGGAGCTGGATCTGTCCCGCCACCGTTTCCCGGACTTCCCGGTGCCCCCGGGAGAGACCACCGACGGCTTCCTGGAGAAGCTCTGCCGGGAGCAGGTCCTTCTCCGCTACCGGCCGGTGACGGAGGAGGTGGAGTGGCGGCTCTCCGAGGAGCTGCGCCTGATACGCGGGCTGGGGCTGGCCGGATACTTCCTCACGGTGTGGGACATCATGGAGTACGCCCGCAGGAACGACATCCCCGCCCAGGGCCGGGGGTCGGCGGCCAGCTCCATCGTGACCTACCTCCTGGGGGTCACCCGCGTCGACCCCGTGGCCCAGAGGCTGTTCGCCGGCCGGTTCCTCAACGACGAGATGTCGGCCATACCGGACATAGACATCGACATCGCCTCGGACCGGGAAGACCACCGGGAGCAGCTCATCCAGTACATCTACCGCCGGCACGGGCCAGGCCAGGCGGCCATGCTGTGCAACGTGATAACCTACCGGGCGCGGAGCACGGTCCGGGAGGTGGGCAAGGCCATGGACCTGCCGCCGGAACTGGTGGACCGGATGGCCCGGACGCTGGACGTCTACTCCGCGGCCCACATAAATGAAAGGCTGTCCGGGATGGCCGAGTTCCGGGATTTCCTGCCGTCCCGGGCCGGGGAGCAGTTCCTGGACATCTGCCGCCAGATAGCCGATTTCCCCCGCCACCTGGGCATCCACGTGGGCGGGATGATCATCTCCACCACCCCCTTGAGCGACATCGTGCCCCTGGAGAACGCCACCATGCCGGGCCGGGTGGTGACGCAGTGGGACAAGGACGACATCAGCGACGTCGGCCTGATCAAGATCGACCTCCTGGGGCTGCGCATGCTCTCCCTCATCCACGAGGCCACCCGGCTGATCCGGGAGACCCGGGCCCCGGAGCTGGACCCGCACCTCGAAGGCCTCCCCCTGAACGACCCCCGCGTCTATGACATGCTGTGCCGGGGCGATACCCTGGGAGTGTTCCAGGTGGAATCCAGGGCCCAGCAGGCCACCCTCCCCCGGTCCCGGCCCCTCTGCTTCGAGGACCTGGTGGCCGAGGTGGCCATCATCCGCCCCGGCCCCATACAGGGCAATGCCGTCCACCCCTACCTCAACCGCCGCCAGGGGAGGGAGAAGGTGAGCTACCTGCACCCCAGCCTGGAGCCGGTCCTCAAAGAGACCCTGGGCGTGATCATCTACCAGGAGCAGGTGATACAGGTAGCCATGGCCATCGCCGGGTTCAGCCCGGGCCAGGCGGACTCGCTGCGCCGGGCCATGAGCCGCAAGCGCTCCCGGGAGGCCATGGAGCGCCTGCGGAGCAGCTTCCTGGAGGGCGCCCGCAAGAACGGCATAGACAACGCGGTGGCGGAGCAGGCCTTCCAGCAGATCGCCAGCTTCGCCGAGTTCGGCTTCTGCAAGGCCCACGCGGCGGCCCTGGCCGAGACCACCTACCGCTCCGCATGGTTGAAGCTCTACTATCCGGGTGAATACTACTGCGCCCTGCTCAACTGCCAGCCCATGGGCTTCTACTCGCCGGAGGTCATCGTGAACCAGGCCAGGCACGAAGGCATCGGGGTGCTGCCGGTAGACATAAACCACAGCCGGGGGCGCTGCACCATGGAGGCAGGCCGGATCAGGCTGGGATTTCGTTATGTAAAGGCCGTGGGGGAGAAAGCCTGGCAGCGGATCGAGGAAGAGCGAGGGCCCTCGCCTGCTGCCGTTATTGGCGCCAGTCCGGCGGCGCCCGCCGGGCGCCCGTACGTTTCCCTGCAGGACTTCTACACCCGGACCAGGCTGGACCGCGAGGCCGTGGAGAACCTCATCATGGTGGGCGCTTTCGATTTCCTGAGCACACCCCGGCGGCAGCTGCTCTGGCAGCTGGGGACGCTGGTGCAGCAGCCGCCTGACGCTGTACCCCTGGGGTGGCGGGAGCCGGGGGTGGAGCTGCCCCCGATGACCCTCCGCGACAGGGTGGCCGCCGATTACCAGATCCAGGGGCTCTCGGCCAGTCACCATCCCATGGAGGTGCTCCGCTCCGGAATAACCGGGAAGGTAATCCTGGCCCGAGATTTAGCGGCTGTCCCCGCAGGCGCCCGGGTGAGGGTGGCCGGCTGCGTGGTTTGCAGGCAGGCGCCGGGCACGGCCAAAGGGCACGTCTTTCTCACCCTGGAGGACGAGACAGGCCTCATCAACATCATACTGCGGCCCCAGGTCTACGAGCGCCACCGCCAGGCAGCCCGGCTGGAGCCCGCCATCGTGGTGGAGGGCACCCTGCAGAGGCACGACGGGATAGTCAACATCATAGCCCGGCAGCTGCGGGCCGTGCCCCGCCGCGACCCACGGGAAGGGCCGCCCCCGGAGATGCCGGTGGGCCGGGTCCGCAACTTCTGCTAGAATGACGCTCATCATGGGTGAAGTACTGGTCGGCACCTGCTCCTGGACCGACCCGACCCTGTTGCGGTCGGGCCGATTCTATCCGGCCTCGGCCAAATCGGCCGAGGCCAGGCTGCGGTTCTACGCCAGCCAGTTCCGGCTGGTGGAGGTGGACAGCACCTACTACTCCCTCCCCGCCGAGCAGACGGCGGTGCTGTGGGCCCAGCGCACCGGCCCCGACTTCCTCTTCGACGTGAAGGCCTTCAGGCTGTTCACCACCCACCCGGCGCCGCTGGCGGCCCTGCCCCGGGACATCCTGGAATCGCTGCCGCCGGCCCTCCGGGAGAAGGCCAGCCTGTACCAGCGCGACCTGCCGGGGGCCGTTACCGACGAGCTCTGGCGCCGCTTCGAAAGCGCCCTCCTGCCGCTGGACAGCGCCGGCAAGCTGGGCACCGTGCTCTTCCAGTTCCCGCCCTGGTACTTCCCCGGCAGCGAGCAACGCCAGTACATCCTGTCCTGCCAGGAGAGGCTGCGACAGTACCGCATCGCCGTGGAGTTCCGCAACGGCGCCTGGGTGAGCGAGAAGAACAGGGAGAGGACCTTCGCCTTCCTGCGGGAGCACAACCTGCCCTACGTCTGCGTGGACGAGCCCCAGGGCTTCAAGTCCAGCGTCCCGCCGGTGATCGAGGCCACCTCCGACATCTCATTGATCCGCTTCCACGGCCGCAACCGTCTGACCTGGGAGAAGCCGAGGCTGTCCACCACCGAGCGCTTCAACTACCTCTATAACGAGGACGAGCTACGCGAGTGGGTCCCCGGCATCCGCCAGCTGGCCGAGAAGACGCGCCAGTGCCATGTCCTCTTCAACAACTGCCACGAGGACAAGGGGGTGGCCAACGCCCGGCAGATGAGGCTCCTCCTCGATTGACGCCGGAACAGATCGTGATCGGGCTTCCGTCGCCTCACTGCGCCCGGCACGCCGCCAGCCGAAACCCGCGGCGCGTGGCGCTGTCGCGCTCTTAGAGCTCCGCGGCCAGGCGGTCCAGGAAGCCCCGGACCTCCTCGGGCGATCTGAGGTACAGGCGGGCCGCGGTCTCGCGGCCCGGATCGCCGACGAAGACCGACACCCCTCCCCTGCCGTTGATCACCTCAAAGCCTCCTTCGTCGGTGAGATCGTCGCCGAGGAAGAAGGGGATGCCGGCCGGCGCCTCCGATGAAGGGGACCAGCAGCTGAGCAGCAGCGCGATGGCGTCCTCTTTGTCCCAGACCACCCCCGGCCGTATCTCGTAGACCTTCTTGCCCCGGGTGGTCCGGACCTTGCCCGCGGAGCGCAGGCCGGCCGTGGCCTGCTCGCAGATCCTGATCACCTCGCTGATCAACTCCTCCGCCGCCAGCCGGTAGTGCACCGACAGGGTAATCCCCTTGTCCTCCACCAGTACCCCTTGGAATCCCGCCAGATCCCGGCGCAGCGCCGCGGCCAGCCGGCGGATCACCGGCCTCAGGGCCTTGGCCGGCGAGTAGACGAACCGCAGGCAGGGGCCCTCTATCTCCACGCCATGATTGCCGGCGTAGACGATCCCGGGCAGGCCGACCTTGGCCCTGATGTCCTTCAGCGCCCGGCCGCTGATCACGGCCACCTCGGCCCGCGGTCTGCCGGCGATGGCCTGCAGGGCCCGCCTGGTCTGCTCCGGGAACACCGCGTCTTCCGGCCGGCCAACGATGGGGGACAGCGTACCGTCGAAGTCCGTCAGCAGCCACACCCGGCCGGCCCGCCTGACCCGCTCCGCTATATCCGGCCAAACCGAGAACAGGTGCTCCAACTAGGAGTTCCCCCTCCCGATCTTGACCATCTTGGTAACGATGTCGGCGGCCCACTTGTACACGTTGTTTTCCTGCACCACGGCCCGCATTCGCCCCATCCGCCGCTGCTTCTCCTCCAGGGGCATCTCGACGGCCATCCGGATGGCCTCGGCCACCTCGTCGGCGGCATAGGGGTTAACCAGCAGCGCGTCGGTCAGCTCCCTGGCGGCCCCGGTGAACTCGCTGAGGATCAGCACCCTGTCGTTGTCCACGGCGCTGGCCACGAACTCCTTGGCCACCAGGTTCATGCCATCATGCAGCGAGCTGACGATGGCGAAGTGGGCCATGCGCCGCACCGCCATGACCGTCAGCGGCGACAGCGGGCCCCGCAGGTCTATGATGGGCCGCCAGTGGTCCGTCTCGTACTTCCAGTTGGTTTCATCGATGAGGGTGTCGATCTCATCGTTGATGCGGCGGTACGCCGGCACGTGCACCCGGCTGGGAACGCCGGTCTGGATGAAGACCAGCTTGCCCCGGTAATCGGGGTTCCGCTCCAGGAACCGGTCCAGGGCCCGCAGCCGGTCCGGTATGCCCTTGGTGTAGTCGATCCGGTCCAGGCCCATCCCGATGATCTCGTTCCCCAGCCCCAGGCTCCTTTTCAGGCGCCGCACCTCGGCCTCCACATCAGCTCCCTGGGCCCTGGCGGATACCTCATCGAAATCGATGCTGATGGGATACGGCCGCACCTCGGTCTTCTTGCCGCCGCGGATGACCTGGTAGCGGTCATAGTCGACCCGGGCCTCGATGGAGCGCTCCACGGTCTCCAGAAAGTTGTTGCAGTGATAGCGGATGTGGAAGCCCAGCAGGTGGTTGCCCAGCAGCCCTTCCAGGATCTCCTCCTGCCACGGGCAGACCCGGAAGGCCTCCCGATTGGGCCACGGTATGTGCCAGAACTGGGCCACCACCAGGTTGGGGTTGGCCTCGCGCAGCAGGCGCGGCATCAGCGTCAGGTGGTAGTCCTGGACAAAGACGAAGGCCTTCTCATCCCCTATCTCCTCCAGCACCCCCCGGGCGAAGCGCTCATTGACCGCCCGGTATATCTCCCACTCTGCATCGTTGAAGGTCGGCCGGGTATAGGCTATGTGGCACAGCGGCCACAGCGCGTCGTTGGAGACGCCGTAGTAGTAGCCGTCCTCCTCCTCCTTGGTGAGCCATATCCGCCGCATGACGTAGCTCGGGTCATCGGGCGGGACCCGGACCCGGTCCCTCTCGTCCACGGTCTCTTTGTCGGCGTTGCCGCTGCCGTGGGCCACCCAGGTGCCGCCGCAGGCCCGCATCACCGGGTCCAGCGCGGCCGTGAGGCCGCTGGGCGGCATGTCACACTGTATCGCGCCCAGGGCGTGGGTATGGATGTAGGGCTCCCTGTTCGAGACCACCACGAAGTGGTAGTCCTGGAGCTCCTCCATCACCAGCTGATGCAGGCTTTCCTTGGTCCACATCTACAACCTCCTTGGCCGATGACAGGGCCCGGTCCCCCCACCGCGGCTCTGCCGCGGCCCCGCCATGGCTACAGGTGAATTACGTCTTCATTATGTTCCAGCGCCAGGAACAGCAGCATGTAGTCCCGCACGTGCCGGGTGATCAGGAAGTTGTGCCTCACGTGCTCCCGGCCGTTCTCCCCCAGCCAGCGGGCATAGTCGGCATTGGAGAGGAGCTGCCGGATGGCATAGGCCGTCCCCTCAATGCCATGGGACAGCAGCCCGGTCAGCTTGTGCCGCACCTGGAGCGGGATGCCTCCCACGTCGGAGGCCACCACCGGCCGGCCCTTCCAGAGGGCCTCGCTGACCGTCAGCGCAAAGCCCTCCCGCAGCGACTTCTGCAGGATGACGGCGGAGGACCTCTGCAGGGCATTGATCTCCACGTCCGACCGGGCCTGGCCCGACAGGATATGGATGTCGGGGCGGCCCTCGGCCGCCTCCATGACCTGCGCCAGGACCTTCTCGCCCTCGGGGTCGTCGGAGGCCCCGCCGCCGATCAGGACCAGCCGGCAATCGATGGACCTCTTCACCAGCTCGTAGGCCCGGATGACGCCCACGGGGTCCTTCATGTAATCGAACCGGGACACCTGGGTGATGATGGGCTTGTCCCGGGGTACGCCCAGGCCGGCCATGGCGGTATCGATCTCGCGGCTGGTGAGGTCCTTGTTCTTGTCGCTGAGGGGGTCTATGGACGGCGATATGAGGAACTGCCGCACGGGCAGGGGCCTGGAGAAGGCCGGGGCGGAGAACACCGTGGCATCGTACTGGACGACGTAGCGCTCCAGGAACCGCCACACCCGCTCGTCCGGGCTGGACACGTCGATGTGGCACCTCCAGATCCACTGGCCGCCGGCGGTCTCCTTCTTCTCGATCAGGGCCGACGGCTGGGGATCGTGAATGAACATGGTCTGGCCGTGGATGTCCATGTCCGCCATGTTCTTCCGGTTGATCTCCAGGAAGAGCTCGAAATCCTCGTCCGACAGGGCCTCCGCGCGGCCGTGCAGCGCGTTGTGGAACTTCTTGGTCACCTCGAAGAAGGCCGGGCTCCCCTTGATCACGCTCCAGCCCGCATTGACCCCCAGCTCATGGAGCATGGGCATCATCCGGTTGAGGATCTCGGCCACGCCGCCGCCGGCGAAGGTGGAGTTGACGTTCAGGACCTCCCTGCCCTCCAGCCTGGTGGCCAGCAGCCTCAGCTCCTCGATGATGCTCCGGCCCACTATGGGCTCATAGTCGACTAGCTTCACCCATCTCCTTCTCTAAGAGCTCTATTATCATGGCGCGCAGGTCCTCCAGGGAATGCGTGTAGGGATCCAGCCGGGCGATGCGGTCCGCCAGCTCGGGCTCGTCCAGGCTGTCGGCCAGCCAGGCCGAGAAGTCGTTCAGCCCCCTCCCCAGCCGCAGCCTCGACTCGAAGATGTGGAAGTAGAGCGAGCCCGGGCTCAGCTTCCGCAGGGCCTCCACCAGCTCCCGCAGGTTGTTGGCCACGTATGGGGCCTGGATGATGATGCTCAGGGACTTGACGAAATGGAAGTCGCCCCCCGGCCCCGCCTCGCGCAGGCTTCCGCCCTGGGCCAGATGCTCCTCAATGATGGAGACGTGCCGCTCGCGCAGCGCCTCCAGGCTGTTGAACTGGAAGGTGTCCACCGCGGCCAGCTTCTCCGCCAGGATCTCCTCGCCCAGGGCCTCGTCCACCCACATGGCCAGATCGTTGGCCGGCTGCGGGGTCAGGTAGTGGTGCGATTCCAGGAAATGGTGTGTGTGATAGTAGATGACCGATTCGGGCACCACCTTCAGGGTGTCGGCCAGCTCCCGGAGGTTCCGGGCCTTGAGGCCCGTCAGCTCCTTCATGTGTGACCGCAGGTAGAAGGTGAAGGGCTTTTTGGCCGTCTTGACCGGCGGGCCGTAGTTGATGACGGTCGCCTGCACCAGCTTCCGGTTGGGTATGATGATATCGCCGCCGCTCTGCCCCCTGATGGTCAGGCTCCGCCAGCTGACGCTCGCCACGTACCCCTCCTCGCCCGTCTCCCTGAGCCGGATGTAGTCCCCCACCCGGTAGTGCCGCGAGGAGGTGACCTGGACCCCGGCCACCAGGTCCGGGCCGATGTCCCTCATCACCAGTATGGCCAGAAGGGCCAGGATGCCCATGGCCAGCAGGATGGCGGTGATGTTCGCCCCCCATATCTCCAGCAGGGTCAGCAGGGTGACCAGCACCACCACGATGCGGCTGACGTAGCGGATGATCCGGGTGTCGCGCTCCGGCGCCCGGAGGTACTTGCCCCACAGAGCGATGAGCCGGTCGGCCATGGAGAGCAGGGCCAGAGCCAGGGACAGAACGAAGAGGGTCCAGAGCCCTTTGTCGGCATACCGCATCCACCGGGCGGAGAAGCTGTCCGTGGCGATGGCGTAGACCACGACGCCCAGCCAGGCGCCGACGGCCTCCGCCCAGAAGATCGAAGGCAGGGCGGTGGTGTCGCGAAGGATGTCGAACCCCTTCCACCCGGTTTCCTTGGACCATCGCTGCAGCCACCCGCGGGCAATCTGCCTCAGCCAGAGGCAGGCGATCAGGCCCGCCAGGCCCACCGCCACTGCCAGAAGAATCTCCTGGTTGCTCTTCAGCCAGTCGATCGCTCACCTCCACTGGGCTCTCACTGTCGACACAACGCATGCCGCTCCGCGGGAGAATGCTCCGCCTCAGGCGCCGCGGGCCTTCTCCCGCAGCCCCACCAGCAGGACCGGCACCGCGCTGGCCCTGGTCATCTCGCGGCCACGCTGCCCGGGGCCCACCGCCTCACGCCAGGGCCGCCGTGGCAG
This sequence comes from uncultured Dehalococcoidia bacterium, assembly GCA_964423835.1. GTDB lineage: Bacteria > Chloroflexota > Dehalococcoidia > UBA2247 > RBG-13-53-26 > JAFGCL01. The sequence goes on from CAYRGJ010000028.1 coordinate 40,680, forward strand.
GCCATGACGATGATCTCGTACGGGCTGTGCTTTGCGGCGCCATGTTGGCGCCTCGGCACATGGCGTAACCCTCGGCAAGGCGGGATCCCCGGAGTCAGGAAGGGTCGCGCGGATTCGGACTGACAGCGCCGGGATTGCCCTTCAGGCGCAGCCGGCCAGGCGAAAATGGCGCCGGCGCCCGGTGCAGGAATACGGCCTGCGACCCACCTGCTGGCTCGATTCTATACCAGACCGGTGGACTTGTCCATGACGTGCCGACTGTCTCACATGTATCTGGACGAGGTCAGTACCCGCTCAGGCGGCGATTCCCAGGACACCCTTCAGAGGTCCCAGAAGCTCTTCAGCTGGCGGTACTCCACCACGGAGCAGATGGCGGCGTTCTCGGCCTCCACCCCGGCTTCTTCCGCGGCGGCCACCGGGTTCAGCCCGCCCAGCATCAGCACCCCCACCCGGCTGGGGTCAACGGAGGCCTCACAGACGGTCTCGCCCGGCCGGCCCATCAGCGCCAGGCTGCCCAGGCGGGCTTCCTTGAGCCGGGCCATGACGTCCTCGGCCAGGGGCCGGCACTGCGCCGGCACCTCCGCGAAGTTGCCCAGGACCTTGCCGTCACCGGTCCGGGCGGCCCCGATGACGTCGGTCATCTTGCCCCTGATGAACACCTCGGAGGGATCCAGGGAGGTCCCGCTGTAGTGGATCAGCTCGGCGAAGCGGAGCGGCCGGCGGCCCCTCATCTGCAGGATGCCCCCGAACTTCGATTCCATGGGCACCCCGGCCTTGAGCAGCACCCCGCTGACCACGGCGCTGCACACCGTGGCAAAGCCTATTCTCCCCGGGGGAATGACGCGGCCCGCCAGGGTCTCGCCCTCCTGAGCCACCGCCACCATGTCCCCTACGGAAAGGCCAGCCTTAAAGGCGCCGGCCATGGCCCTGAGGGCCCGGGGGAACTCCTCCTTCCTGAAGACCGACAGGTTGGCCGGAAGGGCGCCCGCCCGCGCCTTCCAGTCGAAGGTGGTCTGAAACGAGACCAGCCCGATGCGGTTGATGAAGAGGCCGACCTTGTCCAGCACCAGCGCGTTGCGCAGCTCCTCCAAACCGGCCTCGGTTATCAGCCGGCCGTCCCGGCCCACCAGCTGCGTCAGGCCCCGCTCATCCATCAGCTTGAGGTGGTATCGCACCGCCCTCTCGCTGAGGTCTATGCCCTGCTCCTTCAGGTGGCGGCCGATCACCCGGGCCCCCACGGCCTCGGGCGAGTCCTTCAACACCCTGAGGATGGCGTTGACCTTCCGCTCCACCTCGACGCTGTTGCCGCCTATCATAGGCCCTCCCAGGGCTACACCCAGCCGCGCAGCTTCATGGCCTCGACCACGCGCTCCACGGCCCGGACGTACGCCGCCTGCCTCATGTTAATGCCATACTGCCGGCTGGTGCTCAGCACGGAATTGTAGGCCGCCACCATCCTGGCTTCAAGACGCTCGTAGACCTCCTTCTCCTCCCAGCAGTACATCTGGGCGTTCTGCACCATCTCGAAGTAGGACACGGTCACGCCGCCGGCATTGCACAGGAAATCCGGTATCACATGGACCCCGTTCTGGTACAGGATCTCGTCCGCCTCGGGGGTGGTGGGGCCGTTGGCCAGCTCGGCCAGCACCCTGGCCTTCACCTTGCCCGCGTTCTTCTCGGTGATCACGTTCTCCAGGGCCGCCGGGATGAGGATGTCCACGTCCAGGCCCAGCAGCTCCTCGTTGGTGATCGGCTTCGCCCCCGGGAGATTGACCACGGAGCAGGTCTCTTCTTTGCACTTGAATACGGCCTCCGGGTCCAGCCCTCCCTTGCTGTACACCCCGCCCCTGCTGTCGCTGACCGCCACTACCTTGCAGCCGAAGAGCTTCCGGCTCAACCGGGCGGCGAAATTGCCGGCGTTGCCGTACCCCTGGATGGCCACGGTGGCCTTGCTCAGGTCGATGCCCAGGACCCTGGCCGCCTCCCTGATGGCATACATGCCGCCCCGGGCGGTAGCATCGCCCCGCCCCCTGGAGCCGCCGATGCACAGCGGCTTGCCGGTGATCACACCGAACTGGGACTTGCCCACGATCTTGGAGTACTCATCCATCATCCAGGCCATGATCTGGGGGGTGGTATACACGTCGGGGGCCGGCACGTCCGTCTCGGGGCCGATCATCTGGTACACATTCTGGAT
>CAYRGJ010000029.1:0-42581 GCA_964423835.1 uncultured Dehalococcoidia bacterium
CCGGGTGGGTCAAAGAATGTGATGAGGCCTGGGTCAAAGATACTGGTGATTGACACCACTTGTGCGATCGGCCCTGCAGCAGGTACCACATGCCATGCGGCGGTCGTGCCCGTCCGTATCGTGTCTCTACTGCCCATTTCCAGCTCCTTCTATCCCATGTGGTATCAGATCTAGCCGCGAATGATAGATGTGACGGTGAGGGATGTCAACCGGCGTATGGTGGCCACTGACGTGATGGGCGCTACGAGCAACCATCTGTGGTCGCAGGTGGCGGGCATCGTGAGCATTCGGAGGCTGCAGACAAGCTCCAAGGTTGGAGGAATCCGCCTGGTCAGGGTGTCGACTCACAGTGCTTCACGTGTGAACCTGCGCTACAGTGGCGCGCAACTCCGAGCTTACTGCTGATCGGCGAAATACCGATTCTTCATGTAAGCCATATAGAGAGCATGTCCCTTCACCCGTGAGCCAAGTGCCTTGAAGACGTCCTGGTAGGTCATTGAACGAAAATCCAGAGAGGAATCCAGGTCTACCTTGAATCGCTCGAGTTCTCTCTTGTGTTCGACCTCTTCCTCACAGTCTTGTTCGTACCATAGGTAGATCAGTGTGAAGCCCCCCTCGCCGCAGTCGTTTGTCAGGCCCACGATGTGCTTCAGAAGCTGGGGTGCGTCCAGGTGATAGAACGCCACGTTGCCTTCAACTATTGCTCTTGCCATCGAGGCACATCTCGAGAGGTTCCCCCACGGAGCGGTTGAATGGGCGTAGATCTCCTTGAGCTTCTTGGGCTGTGTGGTGCGCCGATATGGCTCTGTGAACTTCGCCTCGACGGCCGCTGGCCTGACAGAACTGCCGATCTCGACGTCAAGGTGCGGGGGTATGCCCCCGATTTCAGGAGGTTTGCTGTGGGTCTTCTCAAAGCCAAGTCCCGCATACTCTCCGGTCAGCCCACAGGCTCTGGCTATGGTGCCGACGTCACGGTAGCGCCAATAGTGAAAGAAGTTGCAGACAAGGGCCGAGGATGAGTGCAGCGCCTGCATCTTATGGGCTAGTTCATTTCCGGCACCCCGCCCGAACTCAGCCTGAGCTTCCACGTTCATGGGCTCAGACAGGTTGTCCGTCAGCTTGGACACGTAGCCCCGTCCGTCAATGCGAATGCCATGACCATCCGCCCATTGTGCCTGTTGATGCTTGATCCTTGCGACAGTTGATGTCTCGTGCATGATCACTGCGACTCGGTCAATTGGTCCCACGCATCTTTGAACCTTATGCCATCTCTTTCAATGAGTGCTCGGGAGATTACACTGCGAGTTCTGTACTTGCGCTTGAAGTGCTCCATCTCCCCCGATGGGATTACCCATGCGGAGGGACTGAATGAGGGATCACCTATTCTGCCCTCGAATGACAGCAGCACGTAGAAGTGGGCGGAATCATTGAATCTCGTGATGTTGTCAGCTGGCCAATCGTATCGCTTCGCCAGCGCCTTGACCTCGACGGTGGATAGCCTCTGCGGGCCATGAACAATCACGATGTCAACCGACTTCTTGTTGCCCAAGGTAAGATGAGCCTCGAGGCCGCGTCGGTGCAGCGCCGACAGGACCCAGAACTCCCCGGCGAGGTTAGTATTGTATTGCGATTGGTTCCTCTCCATATCTGCGTCAGGCCTTCCTCTCCACGCACCCTTCGACGGCACTAGCCAAGTCTTCATAGCGTACGGCCCCGGAGCACAGATTCTGTAATGACTTCAGCGTGATCGAATGCTGGCTCCGAGTCCGGGCATCCAAAGTGGCAGTAGGAAGGACGTAGAATTCCCATTGGCTGATGTCCAGCGGATCAATGGTCGCCTTCTCCTTGTGAGCGAGCAACGCGAACACGTAGACATCGGCCTGCCGCTTTGCCTCTTTTGACTGCATGTTGGTGTCAGCATCCCACGCTCGCCTCTTGGGAGTCACGAAGGTGATTGAGGAGAGACGTTCCTGGTGCCAACTCTGCACATAGGCGGCGGACTTCACCTCTATCTTGATGCCCGACTGGGTCTCCAGATCGAACGGAGCCCACTCGTCGCAGATGCCATCAGTCGCCAGCCCCAGCGCCCGCGCCACGATATACTCAGCAAGGCGTCCTCGTGTGGCGTTGCTTACGAGATCGGAAACGCTCCATTGCCAGAAGCTTAGGAGGTCGAAGCCGGTCTGCCGGCCGGCGATGTGGAATGCCTCTGTGCCGGTCTTTCGTGCGGTGGGTAGCCTGCCGAGAGCGATCATGTTCTTGTTCATCGATGAATCATAGACTGGCAGTAGTTTGGGGTCAAGGTTGGCAATCGGTGAGGACCGCAGATTTGGCCTGCCCACAACCCTCGGAGTCAACTGTTGCCACTACTGAGATGGGCCATAATGCGTGGGTAGTAGCACTGATTGGAGAAGCTAGCACTATGGACTACGTCTGGTACTTGGGATACGGGTCTAATCTCCACGAGCAGCGCTTTCTCTGTTACATAATGGGGGACATGCCTCGTTTTGGGAAGTGCCTCAATGAAGGATGCAGAGACAAGACCCCGCCTGCTGACAATAGGCCGCGACTCATTCATCATCGCTAGTATTTCGCTCTGCCGGGCGAGAGGACTTCGACATGCAACTGGGGTAGGGGAGGCGTCGCTTTCATCGACCCCGAGGAAGGCAAAACGCTCACAACCTACGGTCGCATGTGGCTAATCAGGGAAGACCAGTACAGAGGCGTCAAGCTCCAGGAAGGTGAGCAGTGGTACCCGAGAGAGTTGGACCTTGGAGAAGAAGAAGGGATCCCTGTTAGGACGATTACGCATGGGGCCGTCCTGACGAATATCAGGTGCCCCTCACATGACTACGTGAAGACGATCGCCCTCGGACTCAGGGAAACTTGGCATCTCACCGATCAAGGAATCAGCGACTACCTTCTCCGCACAGAAGGCGTGAGTGGCAACGTGGAGAGAGCGGAACTCCTTCACCTACTGAGCTCTCTCGGTTGAGTGGTGACAACGGCCAGAAAGTGAGCCAGGGCAACGCTCGGAAATTGAGCCACCCCGGGTCAATTCCGTGGACAGTGACAGTCCGTATCCAAATCGCATCAGGATATCGCCATTTGAACTTGACAACTGGAAGTATTACTGCTATAAGTAGTATTACTACTGAATGCGGAGAAGGGCATGCGGACCATCAGGGTATCAGAGCGAGTGTGGCAGGCGATCGCAGCCCGTGGTCGATTCGGGGAGACCGAGGATGATGTGCTCCGACGTGTATTCGATCTACCGGTTGAGGAGACTCCTGACGAGCTGGGCTTCTCGGCAGCCGGAGAAAGCCGCTCTCTCCGCTCAGCCTCACTGCACGTGCCCCGGCTACCGCGGAGGACGTTGGCTGCCCGGAGGATGTCGTCATACATCAGCGACGGCAGGCTGATCATTGAATTCCAGGGTGGCCAGTCGTCATCGTGGCAACTGCCAGATCGGTCTGACAAGGCTGGTATCCGCACTCTCATAGACAAAGTGATCGAATTCACCAGAGCCAACGGAGCTTCAATGGGACAGACAAACACTGCCAGGAAGACGCTGACTGACCAGGGGTATCACTTGACCAAGTGAAGAGAAGGAGATTTGACGTGCAGACGCCCTGGAATCAAGACGAGTACGCACGCGCGTGTCGCTTCGCTGCCAAAGCTCACGCTACAGCCGCCAAGACCAAGTGGGTCAAGGGGACGCGTGACGTGCCGTACATCGTCCATCCATGCTTGGTCAGCATGGAAGTGATGGCGGCTCTGCACGCGGAACCGGGACATGACGGCGACCTCGCTGTGGTGTGCTCCTTACTCCATGATGTTGCAGAAGACACCCCCGTGACTCTCGAGCAGATCAGAGCCGAGTTCGGCGAGAGGGTTGCGGACGGCGTAGGAGCTTTGACGAAGAACCGCCGTTTGCGCCAGTCTCTTCAAATGGCCGATTGCCTGCATAGGATTCGGCAACAGCCTCAAGAGGTCTGGATGGTGAAGTTGGCAGACCGTATTGCCAATTTGCAGAATGTCCCGAGGGGCTGGCATATGGACAGAACAAGCCGGTACCGCCAAGAGGCGATACTGATACATGATAACCTCAGCCCTGCCAGCGCATTTCTTGCGCAGAGGCTTAGAGTCAGGATAGAGAGGTATGGCGGGACCGGTTGAAGTGGAACTCACATCAAGGGGCCAACTCCGCCAAGCCTTGTGCATCCTGCAGGGTCGGTATGACTTGACCTTGTCCGTGAGAGCGCCAAAATCCCGCTGGCGGTCCGGACAAGACAAGCGCTGGGGTTTGCAGGAGGATGACGAGTGAACGCGAAGAAGACCAGGTCCAAACAGACGGATTCGGAATTCTGGAAGGAGATGGGAGAGCTCGAAGACGAATGCGGGTGTCTTGCCCATACTCGGCAGATGCATCCTCCTCTCTTCCGGCGGCTTCAGCAATCACAGGAGGGATCCTGGTGGGAGGCACTCCTGAAGGCGCAGGCCGATATCCGGGTGCCCAGGCGCTGGAGGCGAGGTTGCAGCGGTAATGCGCTATCGTGGGCGCTGACCTTGACTCCCTCTTGGAACGAGCCGTATCGTTCGCGGCAGTGCTGTTAGGGGGACGAAAGGGATGGGAGGGACAGTATGACAAGATGGATTCCCGCGTTTCTCTTGAGTCCTCTTCTACCCGCGCTTGGCGTTGCTACTCCTGGGAGAGGTTCCGGAGGTGGGCAAGATGAGCGCCCAGACAGGGCAGTCTATGTCCCGAAGGATCTCGATGAGTGCTTCGTTGAACTCAAGAGATTGCTGAAGCCCGCAGAGATCGAGGAGATTCGGAGCAGCAACGAGGACGATATGATTCTCCATCATTTCGGCCTGGGGATGTGGATGCGCAACAACTGGGGGTTGTGGGGAGGTTCGCGTCTAGCCGAATGGTTCAGCGAACGAGGGTTAATGATACATCCTGACACCATGTCTGGAATCATCCTCACATCGTTCTGGCGCCACCTCAACAACAAGCCGATCGACATTGACGGACAACTGAAACCCTACCAAATCCTGGGGAGGAGAGGGAAGACGACCAAGGCGAAGAACTCGGTCGAGCACCAGTAGCTCCGCCGGATGGGTGAGGAGGGTTCAGCGCTAGGAGGCAGTATAGCATGGAGAAGGCGGAGAAAAGCCAGAGTGTAGGTGCCTCATTCTTCTGCCGCGTGTGTGGCGGGGAGGCCTCTCATGTGACCCTTGTCCCTCCCGGTCAACCCAATCCTGGGTGCATTCCCGAGACGCCTGATATGTTGCCGGGTGCCAGCAGGATGTTCATCGACGAACCCAGGCTTTCAATCAGGGGCGGCCCAGTCAGTGTCATGAAGAGATTACCCGGAAAGTATGTTGAGGGCGTGAAAGACGCCTTGCTCGCTGGAAGTGCAGCCCAACTCTACGCTATCCATGACGAGTTCGCACCGTTTTGGTGCCCAAAGTGCGGCTGCTGCTACTGCAAGGAGCACTATAGCAGCTACGTGGTCTACGACGATACGTTCTTCGACTACATCCACGGCACTTGCCCGGAAGGTCACGAGAGGATACTCATTGACTGACGTTGTTCAGTACCTTCAGGAGAGACTCGATATGGACAGCGAATTCGTGGAAAGGTAGGCCCTGGCTCTGGATTTCATTAGGTGTCTACTGTCTCACATGTATCTGAAAGAGCTCAGCGGATTTCGCCTGTCACGGCCCCGGCGCGTCTTCACGAGGCACTCCAACCGCGAGACGCGCTCAGGCTCCGAGCGACTGCTCTCTTGGGCTACCGGTAGTTACAGTATTCCAGGCTCTGTCAAGGAATTCGTCCGTGGTCATATCACCAACAGAACCTGACGCCCCCAACAAGTAGTCGATGCTTACCAGGCCATCCTCCAAGGGGTCATATACGCGGAAATCCGCGCAAGCGGGACTGAGTCTGACTGCACGCCTGAGGGCGTTCACTGCCAGCTTGCGACTAGCGCGCTCTCCACCTGCATGCCTACCCATGAAATAGCGCCCCAGCTGAAACCATGCGGGTCCTATCTCTGGATTGACGGCGAACGCTTGTCTGAACGCCTGCATTGCTTTCTTGGGCTTCTCCAATGCCAGCCAGCATATGGCGACGTTGGCGAGCGCTTGGGCGTTCGCCGGCTCGATCGACAGCGCTCTTTCATAGGCCCTGACTGAATCGGCATTGCGATCGACCATGAACAAACACAGACCCAAAGCGAACCAGTCCTCAAAACAAAGCTCTTTCCGATGTGCCTCAATGATGCTCTCTGCCTTAGTCAATGCACCACGAAAATCGCCCCCCTTGATCTCTGTATCCCTCTGCAGGCGCAGCGCTTCAAGTTCCATGAACGACTCCCACATTACCCGGACTCCAGAGAGAGGACGACAGGGGCCGATCGAGGCACCCCTGAAGGCAATCAAGTACAGGATCCCTATGGACGTGGCGTCGATGTCCGTACATTTCCATTCCGTACGGGATTATACCATCCCGCTCAGAGTGACCTGCCCAGTACTGACGGCACCGGAGAATGGGTCAGACTCCAACAGTTGCGTCCAAATCGAGGTCACCTGCCTGATGTCATCAGGTTCGGGAGGAGAATCATGGTTGTCACCGCAACGTGATGGGCGTTGAACAGCAGAGGGTGCCATGAGTCCCTCTTGGACAACGCCTATGCTACTATCCCAGCGAGAAGCCTCTGTGCTTCTGCCTCTAGCGTCTTGTGGGGAAAGCGATTCAGCTCGTCATCGTACGCTTGGCCACCATGCATATGCAGGTGACCCGTTCGCACAATCTTGACGATCCGCTGCGCTTGGTCTATGTACAGGTCTATGGAGTAGGCAGTTCTACCGTACTTGTCGGTGGGGTAACCCTCAAAATCGGAAGGGTAGACCTCCGCCACCGTATACTCGTCAGCATGCTCACCTTGGGGCCAAATCACGGCATCGATAGCCTCAAGCCTCTGAATTGAGGCTGTCTTGCCGAGAAAGGAGCTCTTGTTCATCATGTACTACAGACAGCATGGATACGCGAACAGTTCCGTCCCGTTCGAGAAGAGCAGGTTCATGGTCCCAAGTACATTCAGTTCCATTTTGCTGCCGAGCGTGACATTCACTCGTGGGGCAGGCCAGCATGGGACTCGACGCCTTGAGCGTCAGGTCATTCCCAGCGCCTTCATAGCAGCCGTCACTGGGTCTGAGAAGAAGACGGGATCTACCCGCTCAACAATGTCCCCAGAGACCTCCAGGAAGTTCCGCTTGTTCTCCAGCGGAACAAGCGCCCGTCTCGCACCGTTGTCCATGCCGAGTTGGAGCACCTCAGCAAGTGAACGCAGTGATTTGATGTTCCCTTGGATGCTTAGGTCTCCGAGAATCAGAAGACCGGCCACGACCGATTGTCTCTTGATGGCAGAGTACATCGCGACAATGAAGGCGATTCCAGCTTCGCACGGAACGTGATTGCCCAGCAGATCGATGCCCTCCACGTGATAGTCAGTCGTGTCCACTTCCTGTGATATGCCCATCTTCAGTTTCTGGGCCGCCAGGTAGGCGAAGGCCCGCCGGATCGACTCCTTCATCGTCCCTTCAATACCTCCGGCTATCTTCAGTTTGCCGGTGCCCGGTGAACACCCCACTTCAAGGCGATACAACCCGACCTTCCCCTGATCGTCCACTGATGCCGTGTACACCGATCCAGGTGCAAGGGGGTCTGAGGAAATCATGTCACGACCGCCTTGTTCGGGGACGCCCACAAACCTCTCATCACGCGTTTCGTTGTCGATGTATGAGAAAGAGGTCTGATGGTACTCGAAAGAACCGATCTTCTTCAGCTGTTCTTTGACCCTGCGCCGACCCTCGATAGCTAGCTCAAGGATCTCAGCGAGTTCGTCACGAGTCGTCTGGCCATGAGGATAGATGAGCTTGACCAGCCCGGACACCGTCTTCCGGACGGCTTTCACGTCGCGTGCATTGAGGTGAGAGCCGAGAGAGAAGTAGCGGTCCAGTGCCTGGGTGAAGTTCTGTTTGCGGAGCTGTCGCAGCGCCTCGGCAAAGTAGTCAACTACGAACCCATAATGGTCAGTGAAGTACTCAACGCGCATGTTGGGTATCTCCCATCCCGGTATGTAGAAGTGGACCCGGTCAAGGAAGGCCTTGTCTTCGCGGATGATCTCCGGCATGGGTGCGAACAGGTGTGACGAGCGGACCATGACATCGACAGTCAGCCTCGTATTGCCAAACATGCATATCGAGGCCGTACCCGAGAGCGCGTCTCTACCACGGGCGAACGATCCGGACTCGCAGTACGTTTTCAGAGTGGTAACCACTTCCTTCGGCATGTTCTGCAGGTCTGCCACCTCGTCAAATGCAACCGCATCCCAGATTCCCACCAGACCGATTCTACCGGTTGCCATGTTGTAGAAGAGATTCGCGACGGTCGTGGGGCCGGTCAAGAGCACGGTATATGGCGATAGCTCTTGGTATGCATAGCTCTTGCCTGTTCCCGGAGGGCCCAGTTCGACGAGATTGTAGTTGTGCTCGCACAGCGGAATCATGCGGACCAAGTATAGCATCTTGAGTCGGCGGTCGGAGCCCTGGGGCTCGAGACCTATGGTTCGCAGCAGGAGGTCTAGCCACTCGTCGACTGTGAACTCGCGGCGATAATCGCTGAACTCGGCCAAGTCAAAACTGGCTATCTGGATCGGCTTGAGGCTCTCAATCCAGAAGGGGCTCCGTTTGCCTTTGGCATCCTCGTCATACTGATGCCGAATATCAATCTGCGCCCAGATGCCGCCCATCAGGAGACGGTCATATTCGCGCAGGAAATGATCCGGCACGTGGACGTACTTGTGACCGAAGTTGACGAGCTCTGCCCAGTACTTGTCATCGTCGGATACATAGCGTACCTTCACCTTGTCGATGAGGGTGTGCTTGCCCTTCTCCTTGACTATCGACTGCGCCTTATTGGCCTCATCCGGCCTCACGAAGTTGGCGCTTATGGTGTTGTTCACGACGCGAAGGCCCGCTTCAACGGCGGCTCCATCGTCTGTAGCGCAGTACTTGCCGAGGAGGTATTCCAGCACGAAGACTGGGACACTAGCACCAACCTTCACCTTTCGAACCAGGTCTTTTCGCACTACCTTCCCAGCGAAGACCCTTGTGGCTTTCCGGTCAAGTTCAGGCATTGTTCACCCCTCACTCCGGCAGGGCCAGCTCAATCTTCTCAAGTTGCGACAGCTCTATCCCGGTAGCAGCGTCCAACAGGTGTACCGAGACGCTCTTGGTGGCAGGTTCTCCAAGGATCTGCAGAGTCACGGTGTTGGGCTCTATGCTCTTGGGATCGGCCTCGTTGCTCCTGAGAGCCACATCCTCCGAGGCCTCATCAAACCCATAGGAAGCTCTGAAAGTACGGGAGACTGTCTTACCTTTGGCGCGCAACTCGACACGAACCTTTGGCGGCTCAATACTGAACAGCCCCTTGTTCACGCCCTCGATTCCCACCGAGAAGAAGCGAGATGTGATCTTCTGGCTTCCAGGAGAAAGCCTCCACTCTATGCCTACCGGGGGTCTTGAGGAGGTCTTCACCAGCGGACGTAGGACCATCACAGGCACAAGCAGTTCCTGCAAGGAGAGGCCACCGTGGAAGTATGCCTTGGCGCCCCCCTTGCATTTGAATGCGGCGAATGTCCAGGGCGTCGCCATATCAAAGCCACCTCCAACGTCCAACGCGCCCAGCGGCATGCGCAGGTAAGCATCGTCCACTTTGCCACCATGCCCAATCCAGACACGCCGATGAAGATCGACTGTCTCGCCACCCGGTGGGTCAACTTTCATGTCCTCGCTCAGCGGCTCGGCAAAGAGATGGCCGTGGTCAGCTGTCAACACAACACGCTCCACCCCCAGGTCAGCCAGCACCCGAATCCCCCGCCTCAGGTCGTTCAGGACTCCATCCATTTGCCTTCGCGCCTGCGTTATGTTGTCCCGCTCGCAGAGATCATCGATCTCTTGTGACGTGACGAGGATCAGTTGTGCTTTGGCAATGCTCTCTCGCGCCTTCTTCTGAGGCTTCGGCAGGAGGCTGTCAAGACTCATGTCGAAAACCTCGACTCCCGCATGCTTCTTCAAGAACGCCACTCGGTCCTTACGATCCTTGATCACCGTTCCATCCATCTCGAGGGCCAGTTTGCCGACACCGGCAACCACGATGGTGATTGGTCCATCTGCTTTGGGTAGAAGCGACGGCATTCCGATCTCGGTCAGAGTCGGAGCCGTTGCCAAGGCGGCTTGAAGCTCAATCTCGAAGTCTCCTCTCAGCAGCTGCGCAGTCTCCCTGCCCATCTCAAACCGAAGTGCATCTACCCATACATAGGCAGTCTTCTGCTTTTCCAGGTAGGGCTTGACATGCTTCTCATACACGTCACGCTGCCGCGCAACGTTCTTGCCAGAGGTCTCTTCAGTGAACTGCGTCAGGAAATGCCTGGCAACAAGAGATCCCACCTCGGCGTATCGTTGCCTGGCTTTGATCACTAGCCTATCGATGACGTCCTGGTCATCACCATGCGACTCGAAGTTGGTCCACAGGCTCTCCAGATGGCGATGGTGTGTGTCTAGCATGCACCAAGGGCGATCGGACACAGCATACTCCCTGACCAGACCAGCAACTGTGGGAGGAGCCTTCTTGAACTCCTCCTCGACGCGATCACTCTCCAGCAATACCCGGGCAGCGCAGGCAACGAGAGCCCACCGGGCTTGCAGGTGAGGTTCCACGTCGCACCAGAAACGGGAGAGGCGAGAATCTGCGATGGAGAGCACCTCGGGGTCTGCGCTCTTCAGCAGTCGACTCTCGGCATGCAGCAGAATGGTTCGCTCAATTGCCGAGAACGTGTCAATCTCGAACACGGATGGTGGATCAAACGGAATAGAGCCCAAGGCGAATTGCTTTTCGACGCGCTGGGCCGTGTCAACATAGCTCTGCCGTGTGTCACGACGCAGACGCCAAGAACGGGCCAGCGCTTTGCACGCCTCCTCGGTCGCCGGGGTCGAGGCGACCGGGACTGAGGCCAGTTGGGGAGGGACGCTTTCACCGAGGCTCGACACAAGTTCAGTCATCAGGACGAAACGAGAAACACGCTGGCGCAGGTCATCCAGCTCCACGCTGTCAGGGATATCCATGCCGAAAGCTTTCCGCACTAGCTCCACCAACTCCCCACAGGCATTCTTGCTGGAGATGGTGGTGTCAAGCTGATCACTTGCCAGGAAAGCCAGAATGATCTCCTGCGGGCCTCCAGTTCCGAACACGAGAGCCAGCGCACCTACTTCAGCACCCTTCTCAGCCAAGGCATCCAGGTCAGCCAACGTGACTCGGCCTTCCTCGGCTTGCCTCGCGAGTTGCGCGACTGTCTCGTCACCCAACGTATCCTTGAGAGCGTTGCGGGCCACAACGGCTAAACGGGTGTTCCGCGCCGGCGGTTGTTGGCCCGGCTGCATGACCACACCCATGGCCTCCAGCTCGATGAGAGCATGCTGTGCCGCATCTTGAGACATGGGCACATACACGACTAGACGCGGCGCCTCTTCGCCGTCCAGAAGCTTCTTCTGGTCTATCTCCCACCGAAGACGAACGAGACTCTCATCGTAGCGGCAGACTGTGGTATTGGGCAGCTCCAATGCCTCGGCAATGCCAGAATAGGCACAGTCAGGGTCATACCAAACCACAACACCGTTGTCATCGACCTGCTTGGCTATGAGCGAAACCAGATAGCCTGATACCTTCTTCATCTCTTCCTACGAGGCTTTCACCTTGTGCCCTTCTTCTGATCGAAGCTTCTGCACATCAATGCCGCGTTCTCCAGTTCCTTGCTCCGGTAGGGATTCAACAGATCCTGAACGATCTTCTGGTCGATTTCATGCGTGATTGCGGCCATCTGACACAATCCCCCTCTCGCGCAGTTGCTTTCCGATGCTGGACCATTCGTACTTGCCTTCCAGAAGCTCCTCCCAATAGTCCTTGGCTTCCTTCCAAGGCACCAATTCCCACAATGGGGCAATGTTGAGCACCACACCATCATTGAGGTCGGGCTCAAGGTGTAGGTCAGCCGCCCGGCGCAGCTTGTCCCTGAAGTCGTGCATCTCGGAGATCAGCTGCTGCTGGCGGTCGATATCCTTCTCAACCTGCTTCGCTTCGCGGCCTGAACTACCTAGCTTCTCCTTGCGAATGCGTGAACCCCTCAAGCGGTCTTCTTCCAGGTGGATTCTGGGCTCCACATAGTTCAGGAGCGCCTTGAAGAGGACGTCCTTGTCCAAACGGTGGTAGTAGATCCAGAGACCGTAGTTGCCCTTGGCTGACCGCAAATACCAGTAAATCGGAGCCTTGCGGCGGCTCCTCGAGTAACGCTTGACGTGGTTTATCCAGAAGCCGCCGTTTCCGGGCCTGCGGAAGTAGTCGCGCAGCTCCCGCACGCCAAGGATCTCGCAGGCTTCTCGCTCAATGGCCTCGGCACGGTCCTTCCAGATGACCTCCAGCACATCACGAACGCGACGTACGATGTCATCCTCGTGCTCACGATCGTCCACAAGGATCCCATCCCAGTCGATGTGGAGAGGATAACTCGACGGTACATCCTCAGGATCAGCCGGTAGACCATCCGGACCTTGGAGCATGCCCGGCGGACAGACGGGGAGCGGGTCAAAGGGATCAGGGAGTTCCGGCTGCTGTCGCTCACCTGTGGCGAAGCGGATGTCCCACCGACCGAAGATGCAACCGGCAGCGTAACTTACGTAGGATTCCCCCCGTGATATCGTCCAGGCATCGTCTGCCTCTTTGCTCGTATCTTCCCCACCCGCATCTGGATCCTCATCTTCGCAAATCGATTCGCCCTCGATGCCCTTCAAGCTCAATGCCTGCTCTAGCTCTCGACAAAGCAGGGCTCGCTCCGCCTCTGTGAGTCTGTACTTGGAGGTTACAAAGAATTCCATCTCGTCTGGAAGAAGCTGAGTCTCGGTGAATACGGGTGGACGTGGAAGAGGTTCCGAAAAATCACCAAGGCATGGGCACGTGAATTCATGGTAGGGTTCGATTGTGGCCAAGTACCCTCTCATGTCGTTCACCTTTTCGCGCGCAACCTGTAGCATCCTCGTTGTGTCTCCCGAAGACAGCTTTGGCCAGGGCAGTAGCTTTACTTTGCCCTCGAGGAACTTGGGCCAGACTATCTTTTCGGCATAGAACCGCATCATTGCAGAGGCAACGTTCGCCGAAGCAATGACAAGAAAGGCGTGCTCAAGTCCCTGTGCAGGAAAGAACATCGGGCGACTACCAGTGGGTATTGCGCCCGCTGGGACGATATAGGGCACAAATCTCGTGGCGCGACCGGTCCAGCTGACGCCAGGTCGGAAGTAATAGGATTCTGCTTGAATTAGCCTCGACTCGCTCCCATATTTGAGAACGTACTCCCGCAATTCGGCTCCGTTGCTTCGCCAGTTCAAGGCGACAGTCAAAGGCGAATACCAAGATCGAGACGTGCCTCCCAATACGAGTGGCACCCACCCGGACCTTTCCTTCTCCTCGTCAGAATCCTCCGCGGAAATATCCGGCGTGAGCCCGGCAATGGGGATCTCCCATAAGGCCCTCACGAAACGGAAGTTGTCCCCGGTGCGCAGTCCTTTCCTAATGTCCCCCGCCGACGGCTCAGTTGAAGGCAGATTACACAGCTTCTCTGCAAGACGATCAGTAATCCAGTACACGAACGGACTCTCTTTGAGGCGACTGAAAGATCCATTGCTCTTGAAGTAGGCATCTTCAATAAGAGACCCGTGGCGATAGAGCGAAAGCGCATCAAGTAGGACCTTCTCTCTATCAGCTGGGCGACAAGCACGAACAAAGAGTCCTTTTGAGCACGAATCGGAGGAGCGTTCACGGGTGACGTAAGCGGCTGCTTCAACCGTCGCGCCGTCCATTACCTTTTCGCCAAGGTCGACGAAGCACGACATCTGGGCATTCTGAAGCAGGAACTTCTCTCGCCACGGCTGATAGGAATTCGCGTAGAACGCTGTGCGGTTTGTAATAGCCCCGACCAGCGGATGACCACGACTAGTGACGAATCTCTCCACGAAGGTCGTGTAAATGTCATTCTTGGACAGCGGGTAGACGCTTCTAATGTAGTGGTGAGAATTCTTGACGTACGCACCGAACGGTGGATTCATCAGTACCACGTCGAACCGCTTTCGACAGATATCTACGAAGGCGAAGCCCCGAGCTGCATCTTCGGCAAACAGCCCGCGCCGATGAGCCTTACCATTGACTGTTTCCTCCGTGTATTGGCGCAGGGCTGCGACGATTTCATCCTCAGCCCGGTCCAGGAATACTTCGTCGGTCAAATCGGCGAAATCGAAGAGACTTGGCTGGTCGCGCTCCATCAGTTCAGGGAAAAGGGTGCTTCTGGCTTTCTCCTGGTGCTTCTTCCAGGCCGCATATTCACCCTTGGCTTCTTGGGCTGCCTCTTGGATTTCCTCTTCAATCTTGAGCAGACTTCCGGCCTCGCCTGCTAGTTTCATCTTCTCAAAGACCACCTTCACAAGCTGCCCCAGCACCTTGGGCTGAAGCGTTGCTGTGAATTCCTCTAGCAGGTCCGTTTCGCCTGGCATCGGTTCAGCGCAGACAATGTTGGAGCGGGTGATCTTCGGGCGCTCCCCGTTCTTTAGGCCGAGCTCCTGGTAGGCCCGCTGACAGCGCAGCCACAGCGCCAGCGCGGCGATCTGGGTGGCACGGAGATCAATGTCGATACCATAGAGGTTGTGCTTGAGTATCAGTCCAGGCACAGCACGCCGCAAATCCTGGATCGCTCGGTAGTCTCTCCTCAGGGCTGCGCCAAGGTCTGGGTCGTCATAAGCCTCCTGGTAGATGGCCTGGAGAAGGTCAAAGCAATAGAGTAGAAAGTGGCCGCTCCCACAGGCCGGGTCGAGTACTTTGATTTCACGTGGGTCCTTCTTGGGCCTGTGCGGGATGTGGACTGGCTGCTTGAGCTGTTCCTCTTGAGATAGGTCGTCTCGAGTTTGCCGTGCCTCCGCCGGGGGTTCTTCTCCTTCAGCCAAGAAGACCTCTGTCGGTCGTAGAACCAGATACCTACATCGCTCCTTGAGGGAGGTCCCGCCCTTCTGCATCTCATACCAGACGCGGCCGAGGGTGTTGTCGGTCAGAAACTCTACCACGTAGCGAGGAGTGAAGAACTGATTACGGAAGGCAAGCTCATAGGAATTGCGCGGGGCCTGGCTTTCCTTTCGCGCCTTGTCGCGCAGTTCCTTGGGCGTAAAGTACTGGTATACCCAACCGATGGTCTCGTCCTCGGACCAGATGTCCTTCAGCTCCACATCGTTGATGAGCGTCAGCACCTCGTCGAGCACCCGTTGTGGCGGGTAGATCCGGTTGGCCGGGTCATCCGGATTGAAAAGGACCCCGATCTCTTCCGAGAGTGTGCCCCCCAACCAGTTGAGGTAGTTGCGGTAGGCAGCGTCCTGCAAGCCGTTGCTGTGGAGCCTTTCATCCTCGGGGTGTTCAGCCAGGTAGAAGAAGAATCCTTGGGACTTGGTGCTCCGACTCACGGCCTCCCGGATTAGCCCTCGCGACTCCATCATCTTATAGGCGCAGAGCCGGTTGAGATGGGTGAAAGAGATCTCACGGATGAGTTGCTCCAGCGCCTCGCTTGGCCCGCAGCCAGTGGCCTTGATATGCTCCAGGTGGTCCAGAAGATCACGGCGGCAGGTGCGGTCCTCGGCAGGCAGATGGGCCATGCGGGCCGCGTCCTCGACTTCTACGTCTCCCTTCTTGCGAGCCGCGAAGATGCCAAAGCGTCCCTGAAGACTCTGAAGGGTCGCCTCCTCTAGTAGGGTCCGACACTCAGTCACGACGTTACGCAGTCTGTTGCGAGTACTCTGATCCATTTGTCACTCGATCACGATCTTGATGCCTTCCTCTAACAGTTTGAGAAGGTGGTCCTGCAGACGGGCAACAGCTTTCTTGATCTGCTCGGGGGATTCAAATGAGCCTGAGAGATACTCTGACACCCGAACGCATTCGATTCTCACTTCCGGAGGCGTCGTCAACCGCTGGATTTCAGAGACTACTTTGGCGAACAATCCGCCAAGGGCCTCGATGTCCGATTCCATCTGGACAATCCCGGCGCGGCACGTGTTGCAGACCAAGTTCGTCTCTGGGAGATCGCTCTGGGCACACCCGCGCAAGGATAGTGGGGAGAGCGCCGGTCCTTGCATGGATTTGGGTACCTGCTCCCATTCCCTCCGGCCCTTGATCTTTTCTATGGCATCCCGATACTGACCGGCCCGGTCGGCGTGCGTCTTCTCGTATAGCTCGCGGTATGCGGCCGTTACAACCTGCGTCTTCTTCTCAATCTCTGGCATGGACCCGAAGAACATCTCTGACTGCAGCAACTTCTGTAGATCCCTGCCCTTCTCGCTAGCGTCTTTCTGCCCGTGCGCCTCGAGTAGCTGGCACATCTCGTTAGCCGCCAGCCGAGCTCTTCGCAGCGTAGCCAAGCCCCTCTCATTCGTGCACGCGGCGATCTTCCGGATGCGGTCGCGACCCTCCTTGAGAGAGGTTGCACCGCTGGCCAGGATGTTCACACAGTCGTCGACGGAGCCGCTTTGGATAGCCGCCAGCGCCTCCTGGTATTCTTCGACCATGGCGAGTACCGGCAAAGAATGAGCCTTGACTTCCGCCATCATAGGGAGGACATCTCTGATCTCAGACTCCGCGTAGAGTCTCGCCGCAGCAGAGATCGCGTTCTTCTCCACATCCACAGTCTTGCCGGTCAGGCTCTCATAGCCCTTCACGGCTTGGGTGAGAGTCTTCAGGTCCGGCGGTTTGATCGGCGTAAAGACGGCAGACTTGAACTTCGGGTTATTGACAAAAGGCTCTCGACTTCGTGGGTCCGAGAAGGAATCGAACTTCTGACCGCCAAAGGAAACCTCGATGACACCTGCACGGAAAAGCACTGCGAGGACGAGCCGGAGCATGTCGCGGTCCCACCCATATGGCGTCGCATTGAATCGGTTCTCGAGTGCCTTGCCGAGGCAGGCTTCACGGTTGCCGTACTCATGCTGGCTGACCAGGTAGTCAAGAACCTCCTTGGCCACATCAGCGCTGGGGTTGGGAACATACTTGTGGCCTTCCTTGACGACCAGGCCCAGGCCGCGTTCACCCGTGTAGAACACCTGCGGGAGCGCCTTAAGATCGGCTGCCTTCAGTATCACTTCCGCCTCGTCGCCTTTTAAGGGGCGCGAACCAATCTCCAGCTTTGGATAGAGGTCAGGCACGACCTGATCCAGGAGTCTCTTGACTATCTCGCCCAGGCTCTTGCCGAGTGAGGAGGCGTCCCTTGCCACGCCGCGAAACATGCCTGTCCCGCGCTCCAGTGCCTCCGTGATCTTGTCCCTAAGTCTTAGTTCGTAGTTCAGAACCAGGTTCTTCTCGTCCTGGAGGCACGTAGCCTCATCGGTTGTGATCCTGCTCTGCACCCGGAGCTGGTCGTACTTCTCAACCATCTTCTTGGACGCGAATACCTGTGCTACCAGGTCGTCGATGTCCGCCGTCAGCGGAAACACCCAGTAGAGATCGCCTTCGTGGGTCTTCTGCCTGCTCTCGTCACGCATCTGATTCACGCGGTCGGCGAGCTCCTTGTCATCCTCGGCTGCGACCAAAGACACGCCGATATCGCCCTCATCGCCGACTGCGACGCCATCGACGCTGATACCTATGCGGAAAGTGCGGCGGTCCTTGTGCCTATAGGTTCGAAGAGCTGGCTCCTCAAAAACGGACTTCATGACATTCCTGACAATCTCATTCCGGTCACGGGGTTTAGGATCGACGGCCTTCTTCTCGGTTTCCCAGTTCTTCTCCTGAACAGTCTGTAGCTTCCAGCCGTCATCCGTATTGCGGATGAACTGCGCATCGCATAGTCTCTTGATGGCTGCCTGAACTCCAGCGACGGGCGCCGGGTCACCGACCTTATCGACAAGAAAGGCCGCAACGTTCGCTTCCGTACGGGGCAGATCACGAACAAACTCGAGAAGACAAATGGTCTTGGCCACCCGGAGCGCCCATTGGCTATCGGAGTCTCCTTTGAACCGCTCGCCGATCTCGTGCATGTCGGTGCGGCGCTCGTTTGACAGATTGCCCTCAACCAGCTCATACACGCGATCCAGAGTCACCAGCGTGCCTATCGGACACGCGGCAAGATTGGTTCGGCTGGACACCAGCATTTCATAGGCTTGCTTGATTATCGTCCTATTGCTTCCTCCGAAATGTCGAGGAGCACCCGGCTGAAGCCGAATACCAGACATGATGCTGATGCTTATATCTAGGTAGTGCGGCGGGTAGGGATAGCACTGGATGAAGTCGTTTTCACTGACAACCGCCTGACGGGACGTCCGCTCAAGTCGCAGCGCGGTATTGATGGCTCCTTGGTTATCGTTGTACAGCTTCCGGAGGATCGGCAACGCGTCTTCTTTCTTGGCTAGGACGCGCCGGGTAGCTACCTGGCGAATGTCTGACGGCGCGAGGTCGACTCCGAGGAACCGATCTTGAAGCTTTGCCAGCTCAACTCGCTTCGAGTCGATAGCCGCGACCACCTCATCCAGTTTCTCTTGCGAGGTCACCACAATCCAACATGGTGCTGGAATCCTCTTCGCTTTCAGCAAGCTCATGCCGACTTTCCGGAATTCCTCGACTGTCGCCCGGAGGTCTTCGATCTTGTCGCCGCTGCGGGCTACATGCTGGCCAACTTCATCGATAACCAGGACGAGAGCCTTTCCTTTGCATCTGCGGTCAAGAAGCTCGAAGGTGCGCTGTACGACCTTGCTCACGCTGACAGGTGCATCAGTGGTCCGCTGGGTACGAGCCCACGAGTCACTGGATGGATAGGTCACGGGTTCTAGTTCGTGTAGAACTGCACTCGCCCGAGACAAACGTTGCGCACCCTTCCGAACCACGCGCCATTCCTGACCGTGAATCTGCTCGCACTTGGCAACAAACTGCTCCAGCTTCTTCTCAGATTCAAGTTCGATCTCGAGTTCAGCTATGTCGAAATCCTCGGCGTAGTCCAGTTTCCTCAGCAGGGTTGTATAAATGAACTCTGCAATGCGCTGGGTGACACGGCGAGTATCCTGCTCCTTGGCAACGTCGAACAGAATCACTTCCGTTGGGGACTTGGTGTTTATGAGGTCAAGGAAGGCGCTCGCCTCCTCTGAGCCAAGCTGTCTCTTGAACAGCTCTGCGAAGCTTTGCCCAAGTATCGTCTTGTCCGCAAGAGCGTACCCAAGGTTCTTGGCAAACGAGCTCTTTCCAGAACCGAAGAAGCCGGATACCCAGATCGCCACGCTAGGAGGAGGCTCCGATGGTGCCTCAGCAATAGCCTTCAGTAGAGCGGTGTACTGCTCGCGGATACTGTCTGTGACAACATACTCCGTGATCTCCGAGTACACAGAATGCTCGTCAGCCTGGTCGACTTGGATGATCTCCTCGATCTTCCGAGCTAGGTCTCGCGAAAGGAGGCTGCTGATCGTCTTCATCTATCCCCCCGTTTCACCCATATATCTTCACGCGATAGTTGCCCAGGGCCTCTCGATCTTTCAGGCCCATGAACCGGAGGCCGGTAGTTCCTTCAATCGAGCCAGGATAGAACAGAATCGTTGTCAGCGACGTCTTGCCCTGCATCTGATCGAGCAGCTTGGACATATGATAGATACCAGGCGCCATAGCCGCCGCGCGCATCAGGAAGACCACCTTCGTGGACGTGTTTAGCGCCTGAAGGCGCTCCGCGAGAAGCCCTGCCAGGGGTCGCCAGTCGCGGTCTGACAGGTATGTTGTCAGTTGCGCCTGAGCTGCAAGATAGCCACGATCCCTTTCCAGTTCAGCGATGGCCTCAATGCCCTCAGTGTCTTCAACAGCTTTCCATAATAGTCCTGCCATATTGACAATGCGGGTCTCCATGCCCGCCTCATCGAGCCGCGTAGCCAGAAGGCGCGCCTCTCGCCTGACGGTCCATTCATCGTCCGGCTCATACCGGAATATCGCGAACGGCAGATCGTGATAGACACTGATTCGGGGAGGATCGGACCTCAGATCGTTCTCCAGCAGGTCAATTCGACTTCTTAGCGATGGCATCCGCATACTCCTCTAGGCTGGAGGCAGGGAACGTCAGGCGAGTGACGCTTCCCGCAGCATGGTAGTCAAGCAGGCCGTGCTGGTGTGCTTCCAGCAGAAATCTCTCCACACCCTGTGGTGGCAGGAGAAGTGGCTTCCAGTCAGGTAGGTCGATGAGCTTCAGGCCTGATGGTTCGTGTTGCTTGAGGTAGAAGGCAATGTAGGAGAACGCCTGCACGGACAGATAGGCTGGTGCGATGCGTTTCTTCACCGCCCCCTGGAGAACTCCGAAATCGCGGAGTGTCGAGAGTATGCCTCGCGTAACCCGCAGCAGAGTGTAGTCGCCCCAAGTGCCGGAGGTCTTCCCTTCTTCAACCCAATGTCGCAGGGCTAGCCGAATCTCATTCTGATTGACGTCCATGACACCCCGGGACCATTGCGGCACCAGCATCTCAGTCACAACGTCATGGAGCAAGGAATCAGCGCGCACCGCATGGAAATAGAGTATTCGATCAAGGGTCCCTGCGCCGCATCCGTTCTTCACAAGACGCGCCAGAGCCTTGGCAATGGCGTCTTCAACAAGGTATCTCTGTCGGAAGATCGCGAGAACGTCTTCTACCCGGGACCGGGAGTCCTTCCCCAGCAAGTTCTGGCTACGCATAAGCTGTAGGTTCTCGGTGGTAGAGATCTGGGGGTTCCAGTGTGCTAGGAGCGTCTTCGTATCGGGTAACAGAGCTCCCGCCTTGATGATCTTGGCGGTGTAGAGCTGCGAAGCACTACAGGACCGCAGATTGCTATCGACATCCATCGACTGTGCTCAATTTCGCCGTCTGCTTGCCGTCATCCACGTCTTCTGCGCCCGGCCCCTTTCCTAGCGTTGCTCGAGGGCCTACCTTCCCCATCTGCTCTCTGTTGCACGAACCCGCGCATCGGCCTCAGAGAGCTCGAAGCGGAACAACCGTTCAATCCGGTGAGCAGGCAAGCCCTCGACTTCTATCCAGAGATACATAGAGTCCTTGCTGAGAGCGAGATGTCTGGCTACATCTTTGATCCTCCACCAGCACCCGTGGTCAGCAACGTCGGACTTCAGCGTCGGCCTTGTTCGGATGCGTGTCGAACCCAACAGAACTGGATCAGAGTATACTACACATCACATCGTACGAGCAGCCCCATAATAGCCTCTTGGGATGTCTCCTGGCTAGTGTTTGATCGGTCGGCGACAAAGCAGAATGAGATTGGTCCGTGGAACCAGGATGAATACGTTCGTGCCTATCGCTTTGCTGCCAGGGCCCACACGGATCAATTCGTCAAAGGGACGCGTGATCTGCCGTACATCTTTCATGTAGGTGTGGTTGCCATGGAGGTAATCGCGGCCCTGCACGTGGAGCGGGAGCTTGATGGCAACCTCGCCGTACCATGCGCCTTGCTGCATGACGTTATTGAGGACACCAGGGAGGATACCGCTCCTGTGACCTTCGAGGAGGTCAGGACTCGATTTGGCGAGAGAGTGGCATCGGGCGTCCTGGCTCTGACCAAGGACAACAGTCTTGACGAGTCGCTGCAAATGGCGGATTGCCTGCGCAGGATCGGGCAACAACCTCGCGAAGTCTGGATGGTGACACTGGCAGACCGGATCACCAACCTGCAGGGCGTTCCCAGGGGATGGCATGGGAGCAAGATAGCCGCATACCGTCAGGAGGCCATGCAGATACACGATGCGCTGGCGCCTGCCAGCCCATTCCTCGCGCAGAGGCTCATGACGAAGATAGAAGCATACGGCAGCAACCAGGCTGAGAAGGCCACAGCCAAGGCGAAGAAGTAATGCTCCAGTATTCACCAGTGGATGGAGGCAGGGCTGGTCCCTGCCTTCTTTCTTACCAGCTGGACGCATCTCATCTCTCGGGCGACTGTGGGCGTCAGCCGTTTCAGGTGATGAACAGGCGGCAGCTGTCACCGGAGGCTCGGTCACTGGTAGAAGCGCTGATAGAGACCATGCTCAATGATCGGTCGATAACAGGGATTCGAATTCCCTTGGGGGCATTCCAGCTGCTTCCTGTACGTATCCCGCGGCTTCTCCCCTGCCCGTTGGGGGATTTCCAACAGGGGTTCGAAGTGCCCCGGGGGTATCCCAATTCCCTCCGCTGCAAATCCGGGGCTTCCCAGGGCTGAATTGGGCCCCACACTTCTTCTCGACACCCCACCAGTCCTTAAGGCCAGGCGGCTGTTTCCAAGCGTAGTCTTCCAGGAAGTACTGCATGATGGAGTAGGTCGCGGGCCGCGCCTGCAGTACCCAGTAGTCTGTTCTCCATCGTGATCTCCCTACTCGCCCTGCGCATACCAACATTCCTCTATTTATCACTAATGACGGCGATACACCACCTATCAAGCCCCACCGCATCATTGCGCGCCACAGGCTGACAGACTGGATGAACCGACCGGCTGGTGCAGCGCCGCTACCCGGGAGGCACCATCGAGGTGTACTGGTTGTAGGTGAAGCTGGTCTTGAGCCGGCCTATCTTCCACTCTCCGCTTTCCTTCACGTACTCCTCTTCGTAGAGGCACCCGACGATCGTCACCAGCCTCTTCTCCCGGTCCGGGGCCGGGACGTCCACCATCCACAGCCCCCTGGCCGTGCCATCGCCTGTGATCTCTATCTCGGGGAGGAAGCCGCGGGGGTATTGCCCCTGTGACTGCCAGGTGCCGACGGTAGCCCGGTAGAGCTTCTCCACGGCCTCCCTGCCCGAGGCGACGTGCTGCTGGCCCAGCCCGAAGTCCGCCACCGGGTCCCGGGAGAACAGGGCCAGCAGGGCCTCCAGATCGGCATCCCGGATGGCCCGCCAGTAGCGGTAGCGCATCTGCCGGATGGCCTCGATGTCGCTGAGCCGGCGGCATTCCCGCTCCAGTGCCCGGACCCTCTGCTCCAGCTCCTTCACATCGCTCATATGCCTCCCTCCTCAAGCCGGCCGCCGGCGGCGGGCCCCGGCCGGCGCCGGCCTAGTCGCTGCCCCCGGCAGTCCACACTATGCCGCCATCGGCGCTGACCTCCCCCCCGGTGATGTAGTCGG
The DNA here is from genome assembly GCA_964423835.1 of uncultured Dehalococcoidia bacterium. Lineage (GTDB taxonomy): Bacteria > Chloroflexota > Dehalococcoidia > UBA2247 > RBG-13-53-26 > JAFGCL01. Next base: position 23,242 of record CAYRGJ010000029.1, read on the forward strand.
AGGCGCTGCTGGCCATGAACAGCACTATCCGGGCGATGTCATCGGGCTCGCCCCAGCGGCCCAGCGGCAGGGTCTTGCCTCTCTTGTCTATGTACTCGGCCAGCTCGGCCGACCCGGACGTGTCGAAGGTCTTCACCATGCTCACGATCACCGTGTTGCACCGGATGCCGTGCCCCGTCAGCTCCTTGGCCATGGCCCTGGTCAGCGATATGATGGCCCCCTTGGAGGCGCAGTAGTGGGCGATGTCCTTCCCCGGCGGGCGGATGCCGGAGCCGGAGCTGATGCTGATGATCCGGCCGCCGTGCCCCGCCCTGATCATGGCCTGCGCCGCCGCCTGGGAGAAGAACGCGGTGCCCTTGAGGTTGACGTCGATGGTCCGGTCCCACACCTCCTCGGTCAGCTCCAGGAACTTGGACCCGATGGTCACCCCGGCGTTGTTGACCAGTATGTGAAGGCCGCCGAAGGCCTGCACCGTGGCCTCCACCGTCTTCCTGACCTGGGCCACCACGGAGACGTCGCATTCGGCCGCCTGCGCCCGGCCGCCCCTTTCCCTGATCTCCTGCGCCGCCCCGGCCGCGGCGTTGAGATTGATGTCGGCGATCATCACGGCCGCCCCGGCCTCGGCCAGGCGGCCGGCGATGGCCCGGCCTATCCCGTGGCCGCCCCCGGTGACTATGGCCACCTGGCCCCGTAGGTCGAACATGTCGGCGATCGTCTCCATGGCCCTCCACTCCTTCCGGCGCCGTGGCCCCCGGGGCCGGCCGGCCGGCCCCGGCCCCGCTTTGGCCCGAAACGCAGCTGTGGTGTATGCTCCGGCGCGCACAGAATCCTATCACCGGCCCGGCAGCACCGCAACCGGGCACGCCCCGGGCCACCGCTTCACAAAAGAATTTGCAGTCGGGACGACAAAATTGATATCCTTAGATTTGGCTCAGCAATGCGTTATCGAGGTCTTAGCATTTCGATCCGACGTAAGGCGACTTCTCCTGTTTCAGTCTCTCTATGCTCGGCGGCTACGGGGCCGCAAGGCGGCGCGGCCGGTTCTGTGCGACGGTCGTCCGGTGAAAGTTCCCGCGTCGTTTCCTGGTCTGGCGTGTCCCCAGACGCTGGGCAGACATCCGCGCTGGTCACGGCGGCGGCTGCCCCGACCGCGAATGCTTATTAAGGATTGGTTGGACTATGGAAAAACTGGCTGTTGACCTGGAGACTGCGGACCTAATACGGGATTCCGGGGCCGAGACCTGTACCCTCTGTTTTCAGTGCGCCCAGTGCAGCAGTAATTGTCCATGGAACCGCGTGGCGCATCTGGACCCCCGCCGTATGCTGCACAAGGCCCGATTGGGCGTTGCCGACCTGGAGGACGAGGAGTGGTGGATGTGCGCCACCTGCCGGACCTGTGTGGCCCGCTGTCCGATGGAGGTCGACATCATCGGCGTGATGAGGGCCATCCGCAGGCTGGTCGTGGGATATGGCGCCGGACGCTATCCGGATTCCATCAGGTTTGCCCTGAAGAGCATCGCGGGAGCGGGCAACCCGGCAGGGGAGAGCCAGGACAAGCGTGGCGACTGGTCGAACAAGGTGAATGTGCCGGCCTTCCAGCCCGGCATGGAGGTTCTCTACTTCTCCTGCTGCGTCCCGGCCTACGATGCCAAGGTCAGGAGGATGGCCACCAACCTGTCGGGGGTGCTGCAGAAGTCGGGGGTGAAGTTCGGCACCCTGGGGACGGCGGAGAAGTGCTGCGGAGAGAGCGTCCGGAAGTGCGGCAACGAGGAGCTGTTCACCAGCCTGGCCACCAGCAACATCGAGGCCTTCAAGCAGGCCGGCGTGGAGAAGGTGGTGGTGTCATCGCCGCACTGCTTCTACACGTTCAAGAATGAGTACCCTGAGCTGGGCGCTCAGTTCGAGGTGCTGCACTATACCCAGTACCTGGCGCAAATGGTCAGGGAGGGGAAGCTCAAGTTCACCAAGGAGATCAAGAAGAAGGTGGCCTATCACGACCCGTGCTACCTGGGCCGGCACAGCGGCGTGTATGACGACCCCCGCTATCTGCTGCAGAGCATCCCGGGGATCGAGTTGGTGGAGATGGCGAACATCCGCGAGGACAGCATATGCTGCGGCGGGGGCGGAGGCCGGGTGTGGGCCGAAACCAAGAAGGGTGAGAGGTTTTCGGAGCTGAGGATCGATCAGGCGGCGGCCGTGGGCGCCGACATACTGGCCACGTGCTGCCCGTACTGCATCCTGATGCTGGACGACAGCCTTCTCACCCAGGGAAAAGAAGAAGTAATGCAGGTGATGGATATCTCGGAGCTGGTCCATGAAGCCATGGGCTAGAGGCTCGCGATTCTCCCGAGGGGGTGGATTCGACTATGTCTGGGAATAACGGCGGCAACGGCAAAGTGGGCGCAGCCCTGGTAGTGGGCGCCGGCATCGGCGGCATGCAGGCCGCGCTGGACCTGGCGGAGGCTGGAATCAAGGTCTACCTCATGGAGAAGGAGACCTCTATCGGCGGCGGCATGGTCCGCCTGGACAAGACCTTCCCCACCAACGACTGCGCCATGTGCACCATCGGCCCCAGGCTGGTGACCGTGGGGAGGCACCTGAACATCGAGATGATCACCGGGGCCGACGTGGAGAAGGTGAGCGGCCAGCCGGGCGATTTCACAGTTACCGTGAAGAAGAAGAACCGCTGGGTTGACATCGACAAGTGCAAGGGCTGCGGCGACTGCACCAAGAACTGCCCGGTCCAGACCGTGAGCCTCTTCCAGCAGCTCCTGTGCAGTGAGAACGCCGTCTATCGCATGTTCCCCCAGGCGGTCCCCGGCGCCTTCGCGGTGCACAAAGAGGGCACCTCCCCCTGCCGCATCGCCTGCCCGGCGGGGGTCAACCCCCACGCCTATGTGAAGCTGCTGGCCGCGGGCAAGGTGGACGAGGCCTTTGAGGTCATCAACGAGGCCATGCCCTTTGTCGGGATCTGCGGCCGGGTCTGCCATCACCCCTGCGAAACGGAATGCTACCGGGGCAAGCTCATGCAGGAGCCGGTCTCGATCTGCGCGCTGAAGCGCCACATCGCTGACGAGTACTATGCCGCGCACACCAGCGAGGGCCAAGAGGTGGGGGCACCGCCGGAGGCGCCGCCGGCCCGCGCCGAGAAGGTGGCGGTGGTTGGTGGCGGGCCTGCCGGCCTGACCTGTGCCCGGGACCTGGCGGCCCTGGGCTACCCGGTGACCATCTTCGACTCCGCCGAGGAGGGTGGTGGTATGGTGCGCCGGGTGATCCCGAACTATCGTCTGCCCGTTGACCTGGTGAAGCGTGAGGTCAATGCCATCCTGCGCCGCGGCATCGAGTTTCGGGGCAAGACCAGGATCGGCCAGGATGTCCAGTTCGCCGATCTGCAGAAGCAGTACCAGGCCGTGTTCGTGGCCGTGGGGGCGCAGGCCTCCACGAAGCTGGATATCCCGGGCGAGGACCTGGCGGGCGTGATCCCGGCCCTGGCCCTGCTGGAGGAAGCGAATGCTGGCCGCACGGCCAGCGTGGGGGACAGGGTGGTGGTAGTCGGCGGCGGCAACGTGGCCATGGACGCCGCCCGCACGGCCCTGCGCCTCGGGGCCAAGAAGGTGACGGTGGTCTACCGGCGCTCAAGGGCGGAGATGCCCGCCAATCCCTGGGAGATCGAGGAGGCGGAGGAAGAGGGCGTCGAGTTCCACTTCCTGGCCGCTCCGGTCAGCGTCAAGGCGGAGGACAACAGGGCGGCGGCGCTGGTGTGCAACAAGATGCGCCTGGGCGAGCCCGACAAGAGCGGCCGCCGGCGGCCCGAGCCGGTGCCGGGGTCCGAGTTCGAGATCCCCGTGGATGCCATCATACCGGCCATTGGTCAGACCATGGACACCGATTTCCTCAAGGGCATCGTGGAGTCCAACAGGAACGGGACTATCAAGGCTGATCCTCTCACGCTGGAGACGGCGGCCGCCGGCGTCTTCGCCGGTGGCGACGTGGTGAGGGGGCCGGCCTCCATCGTGGAGGCGGTGGGGCATGGGCACGCGGCCGCCATCTCCATTGACCGCTATCTCTCGGGGAAGGACCTGAAAGAGGGCCGGGGCGAGAGCCCGGCGGCAGCGCCGGAGCCGGACACCAGGGGGTCGGTGGTCAGGAAGCGGGTGGTCCAGAGGCGTCTCCCGCCGGACGAGAGGAAGGCCAACTTCACCGAAGTGGTGCTGCCGCTGACGAAGGAAGAGGCGGTGGCGGAGGCGGAGCGGTGCCTGTCCTGCGCCATCTGCTGTGAATGCCGGCAGTGCGAGAAGACCTGCGAGGCCAAGGCCATCGGCCACGATGGCCCGCACGAGGAGCTCGTGGAACTGAAGGTCGGCGCTGTCCTGCTGGCCGCCGGCTACGAGCTCTACGACGCGAAGGCCAAGCCTGAGCTCGGTTGGGGCCGGTACGCCAACGTGCTGACGGCCCTGCAGTTTGAGCGCATCCTGGCGCCCACCGGGCCGTACTCGGGCCACATCTGCCGGCCCATCGACGGCAAGATGCCGCACAAGGTGGCCTTCATCCAGTGCGTCGGGTCCAGGGACGTGTCCCGTGAAGCCAACCTCAACTACTGCTCGGCGGTCTGCTGCATGTATGCCACCAAGCAGGCCATACTGCTCAAGGAGGAGCACCCGGAGACCGACGTCGCCATCTTCTTCATCGACATGCGCACCTTCGGCAAGGGCTACGAGGGGTTCTACGACCGGGCCAAGAAGATGGGGGTCCGCTACATCCGCTTCAAGCCGTCCTATGTTGAGGAGATCCCCGGAAACCGGGACCTGCGGATCCGCTACATCAACGAGAACGGGGAGACGGTGGCCGAGGAGTTCAACCTGGTCATCCTGTCGGCGGGCATGGGTCCCGCCGCGGAGAACCGGCAGCTGGCCCAGAAGTTCGGCTTCGAGCTGGACCAGTTCGGGTTCTGCAAGACCGACATGTTTGCCCCGGTGGAGACCTCCCGTGAGGGCATCTACTCCCTGGGCGTGTTCAACGGCCCGAGGGACATCTCTGAGAGCGTCACCCAGGGCAGCGCCGCGGTGGTGAAGGCCCTGTCCCTGCTGTCCGACGCCAAGGGCACCCTGATCAAGGACAAGGTTTATCCGCCGGAGCGGGACGTCGCGGGGCAGGACGCCCGCATCGGCGTGTTCATCTGCCACTGCGGCAAGAACATCGCCTCCGTGGTGGACGTGCTGGCGGTGGTGGAGTACGCCCGGACACTGCCGGGTGTGGCCTATGCCGAGAACTTCCTGTATGCGTGCTCGGCGGACAGCGGCGAGAGGATGAAGCATGTCATCAACGAGTACGCCCTGAACCGGGTGATCGTGGCTTCCTGCACGCCGAGGACACATGAGCCGCTGTTCCAGGAGAACCTCAAGGAGGCGGGGCTCAATGCCTACCTGTTCGAGATGGGCAACATCAGAGACCAGTGCTCCTGGGTGCACACGGACGATCCGGAGATGGCCACCAAGAAGGCCAAGGACGTGGTGAAGATGGCGGTTTCCAAGGCGAGGCTGCGCGAGCCGCTGCACCCCAAGGTGATTGACGTGAACCACAGCTGCCTGATAATAGGGGGCGGGCTGGCCGGTATGACGGCGGCGCTCGACCTGGCCAACCAGGGGTTCCAGACATATATCCTGGAGCAGAAGGAAGTCCTGGGCGGGAACCTGAGAAGGCTCAAGTACCTCATCGACGGCCAGGACCCGCAGCAGAAGCTGGCGGAGCTGATTGACAAGGTCCAGAACCACCCCCAGATCAAGGTCTTTCTGAAGACAGAGATCCTCAAGGCGGAGGGCTCGGTGGCGGACTTCAAGACGGAGTTCAGGTCCGACGGCGAGACGCACACCCTGGCCCATGGGGTGGTCATCATCGCCACGGGCGCAGAGGAATACCAGCCGACGGAGCACCTGTACGGGCAGAACGAGAACGTGATGACCCAGCTGGAGCTCGAGGATAGGCTGTCCAAGGGAGAGTTCACCGCCAACACTGTGGTTATGATCCAGTGCGTGGGCTCACGGGAAGAGGCCCATCCTTACTGCAGCCGGGTGTGCTGCTCCCAGGCAGTCAAGAACGCCATCAAGATCAGGGAGCTGAAGCCCGAGGCCAACGTCTTCGTCCTCTACCGCGACCTGCGGACCTATGGCTTCAACGAGCAGCACTTCTACAAGGCCCGCGAGATGGGCGTGAGGTTCATCCGGTACGAAGAGGACAAGAAGCCCACGGTGACCGCCGAAGACGGCCTGGCAGTGACGTTCTACGACCCGCTGCTGCGGGCGGAGCTCACCATCAACACCGACGCGGTGGTCCTGTCCGCCGGGACCGTCTCCACGGCGGGCAACAAGGTCATCGCCGAGATGCTCCGCGTTCCCTTGAACCAGGACAACTTCTTCCTGGAGGCCCACCTGAAGCTGCGACCGGTGGACTTCCCGGCGGACGGCCTGTACGTGTGCGGTATTGGTCACGCACCCAAGAACGTGGAGGAGACCATCACCCAGGCCAGCGCCGCGGCGGCGCGGGCCTCCACCATCCTTTCCAAGGCGCGGATCCAGTCCGAGGCCACGGTTTCTTACGTGGACCCGGAGGTATGCCGCGGCTGCGGGCAGTGCGTCTCTGTCTGTGCCTACAATGCCCTTGAGCTTGACCCGGTGAGGAAGGTGGCTATTGTCACGGAGACGGTGTGCCAGGGCTGCGGGGCCTGTGCCGCCACCTGTCCTTCGAAGGCCATCAGGCACCGTAACTGGAACCCGAAGCAGTTCTTCGAGATGATTGACGCGGCGGGCTATGCCTACTCCAAACCGGGCAACTAGGACCTGTCTGACGAGGTGAACATGATGGGCGATACACAACAGAAGAAAGGCGAGGCAATCCTGGTGGTGGGGGCGGGAGCGGCCGGAATGAGGGCCTCCCTGGACCTGGCCGAGATGGGCCATAAGGTCTTTCTCTGCGACAAGAACCCCAACGTCGGTGGCACGATGGTGCAGACAGACCGTTGGTTCCCCGACAACCACTGCGGCATGTGCAAGATGCTCCCGGTGTTCTCCAGGGATGACACGTCGCAGTACTGCCTGCGCCGCGGGCTGCTCCATCCCAACATCGAGATCCTGCCCATGACCGAGGTGGCCAGGGTGCAGGGGGATGCCGGGGATTTCACGGTCACCCTGAAGTCGGTCCCTTCCGGAGTGAATCCGGACCTGTGCATCGGCTGCGGGGAGTGCGTCAACGTGTGCCCGGTGGAGGTCCCCGACCAGTTCAACGAGGGCCTGAACAAGCGCAAGGCCATCTTCCTGCGCAATCCCTGGATGCCCACCAATTCCTATGTCATCGACTGGGCTGCCTGCACCAAGTGCCAGGCCTGCGTCACCGCGTGCCCCACCGGCGCCATCAACCTGTCTCCTGAAGCCACATCGAAGGACGTCAGGGTCGGCTCCATCGTCCTGTCCACGGGCTTCGAGGAGTTCGATCCTGACCTCACCGCGCAGTACGGGCATCACCGCTATCCCAACGTGGTGACCAGCATCGAGCTGGAGAGGCTGCTCAGCGAAAGCGGTCCGACCGAGGGTAAGCTGCTGCGGCCGGGCGATCAGAAGGTGCCGCGGTCTGTGGCCTTCCTGCAGTGCGTCGGCTCCCGGGACATGAAGAGGAAGTACTGCTCCTTCGCCTGCTGCATGTATGCCTTGAAGGAAGCGACCCTGATCAAGAAGCTGTACCCCGAAACCGAAGTGGAGATCTTCTACATGGACATGCGCGTTTTCGGCAAGGGGTACCACCGCTACTATCAGCAGGCCGTGAAGATGGGCGTGAAGTTCACCCACTCCCGAGTCCCGCTGGTGAAGCAGGACTTCAAGAACGGGGACCTGCTGATCACCGTGGCGGGAGAGGATGGCCGGCTGGCACAGCGGCGCTTCGAAATGCTGGTCCTTTCCGTGGGCCAGACGCCATCGCCGCAGTTCAAGCAGCTGGCGGAAACCGTCGGCGTCGCCCTCAACGAGAACGGCTTCTGCCAGGTCCACGAGTTGACGCCGGTGGAGACCGACAAGCCGGGGGTCTTTGTCTGCGGCTCCGCCTCCGGGCCAAAGGACATCACGGACTCCATGATGAGGGCCAGCGCCGCTGCCGGAAGGGCGGCGCTTTATGCTCTGCCGGCGCAACCGGCGGAAGCGGCGGTCCCCACCGCCGGAGATGCGCCACCCAGAACGGCCATATTCCTGTGCGATTGCGGCAAGGAGGTGGCCTCGATCATAGATATGAAGGGCCTGCAGGAATCCTGCCGGCTGCTGTCCAGCGTGGTCCACGTGGAACGGTCCCCCTACCTCTGCCAGAAGGACGCCGTGAAGGAGATCAAGGCCAAGATGGAGCAGCACCAGGCCAACCGGCTGGTGCTGGGAACGTGCGCCCCCTTTATGTCAAGAAGGCTGGCCGGGCAGGTTGACATCGATCCTTCCCTGGTCCAGGTGGTCAACCTCCGGGAGGAGGTGGCCTGGCCCAACCGCCAGACGCCGGCCGCGGCCACCAGCAAGGCCCGGGCGCTGATAGGCATGGCCGTCGAGAGGTTGAGGCTGCAGGAGCCGGCTGTGGTGTCGGATATGCCGGCCAGGCAGTCCGCACTGGTAATCGGGGGGGGCGTGGCGGGCATGGTGGCGGCCCTGACCATTGCCGATCTGGGGTATGAGGTCCATATCCTGCGGCGCGGAGCCGGGCTGGGCGGCCGGGCCAGGAGCTGGCACACCACCCTGGAGGGGCATGACATTCCGACCTTCGTGAAAAGCATGGCCGAGAAGGTGGAAGGCCATCCGCGCATTCATGTCTACCAGGGGGCGGAGGTGGCCGAAGTGGGGGGCTATGCCGGCAGCTTCGACGTGAAGCTGACGGGCCAGGATGGGGCCCAGACCTCGCTGGAAGTGGGCAGCATAGTGGTGGCCACCGGGGCGGAACGTTTGAGGACCACGGAGTACCTCTACGGGCAGAACGAGAATGTCATCACCCAGGACGAGCTCGAGGACAAGCTGGGGCGCGGCGACCTGGGCCAGGTGAAGTCGGTGGCCATGATCCAGTGTGTCGGGTCCAGGGATGAAGACCGGCCCTACTGCAGCCGGATCTGCTGCTCCGAGGCGCTGATCAATGCCATCCACATCAAGGAGAAGGCCCCTGACGTTGAGGTGGTGGTGTTCTACCGGGACCTCATGAGCTACGGCATTATCGAGAAGTACTACACCGAGGCCAGAGAGAAGGGCGTGCTCTTCGTGCGCTACGACCTTGACAGCAAGCCGCAGGTCACTGCCCAGGGGGGCAAGCTGAAGCTCACCGCCAGGGAGCCGGCGCTCGGGGGGAAGATCTCCATGGAGCCCGATCTGCTGGTGCTGTCCACGCCGGTCGTGCCCCGTGACCAGCGCCGGTTGGCCGGTCTTCTTTCCGTGGACCTGGACGAAGACGGGTTCTTTCAGGAAGCCGAGCCCAAGTTCCGGCCCGTGGACTTCCTGCGGGACGGGATGTTCATCTGCGGCCTGGCCCACTCACCGCGAAGCTTGAGTGAGGCCATTGTGCAGGCGCAGGCGGCCGGGCAGAGGGCTTCGACGATCCTGTCCAAGGGAGGGCTGCGCTCCGGCAGAACGGTGTCAGAGGTGAAGGAGAGGTGGTGCGCCGGGTGCGGCATGTGCGTCTCCGTCTGCCCCTACGGTGCCAGGGTCATGGACGAGAAGAAGGGCGTGGCCGTTGTCATAGAGGCGTTGTGTCAGGGCTGCGGTGCCTGCGTGGTCACCTGCCCCAGCGGGGCGGCCGTCCTGCGGGGTCTCAGCGACCAGCAGGTAATGGCCATGATGGACGCGGCTCTCTAGCTATTGTATCGGACCAATCGGGAGGTTAGGCCAGTGTCGGACGAGAAGAAAGACGGTTTTGAGCCCACCATAGTCGGTTTCCTGTGCAACTGGTGCACCTATGCCGCCGCCGATGTGGCCGGGAGCAGCAGGCTGCAGTACCCGCACAATGTCCGGGCCATACGCACCATGTGCAGCGGCTCGGTGGACCCCATGTACATACTCCGGGCCCTGTTCGGCGGGGCGGATGCGGTGCTGGTCTCAGGGTGCCGCCCGGGGGACTGCCACTACGTATCGGGGAACTACAAGGAGAGGCGCCGGATGGTGGTCCTGAAGACCATCCTGGATACCCTGGGACTGGAGCCGGACCGCGTCTGGCTGCGGTGGGTGGCGGCCTCGGAGGTGCCCAAGTTCGCGGCCACCATGAACGAGGTGACCGCGGAGGTGAAGAAGCTGGGCCCCAATCCGATTGGCGCCGCCTGGTCGGTCTAGCTGGCGAGCCGGAAACAATGGAAGGGGCGGACGGCCTCGTTCCTTGAGGAGTGAAGAATGGCGAAGACGGTCACTTTCGGAGTCAAGGATGGGAGCATCACCGGTGCGATGCGCCAGCTGCTGAAACAGCTGCTGGAGAAGAAGGTAGTGGACGCGGTGCTGGTACCCCTGGAGCTGCCCTCCGGGGAGAGCGTGGTCCAGAGCCTGGTGACCCGGGCAGAGGCCCTGGATGCCGCCAGCCCCCTGGCCCCGGTGCTGCCGGTGACCACCGCGAACATCATCTCTAAGATCACCCGGATGGCCTCCAGCGAGAAGAAGATCGCCGTGGTGGCCCGGCCGTGCGAGCTGCGGGCACTGGTGGAGCTGGTCAAGCTGAAGCAGGCCTCCCTGGACAACATCATCCTCATCGGCTTGGACTGCTTCGGGACCTACTCCGTGGTGGACTACCGGCAGTTCGCGCAGGGCAATAAAGCGGCGGGTGATGAGTTCATGAAGGGAGTCAAGGACGGGAAAGCGGACGGACGGCTGAGAGAGGCCTGCCAGATCTGCGAGTACCCGTATCCCCTGCTGGCCGACATCACCGTGGGCCTCTTCGGCTCTGACTTCAGCCAGGAGCTGTTGCTCTTGGCCAACACCCCGGCCGGGGAGCAGGTGGCTGCGGGCCTGGGGCTGCCCGAGGCGAAGGCCGACGGCCGGCAGGCCGCCATCGACAAGCTGGTCGCCGACCGGGTGAAACGAAGGGATGAGGTCTTTGCCGACACCCTGGCCCAGACCCAGGGCCTGCAGAAGCTGACATCCATCTTCGCGCCGTGCATCGGGTGCCACAACTGCCGGGACGTGTGCCCGGTGTGCTATTGCCGGGAGTGCGTCTTCGACTCCCAGACGTTCAGTTTTGAGGCCGACAAGTACCTGGAGTGGGCCTCCAGGAAGGGCGCACTGAGGGTGCCCACGGACACGCTGCTGTTCCACGTAACCCGCATGAACCACATGGGGACGTCCTGCGTGGGATGCGGCCTGTGCCAGGAGGCTTGCCCCAACGACGTGCCGGTTTTCCGGCTCTTCCGTCTGATCGGCTCGAAGGTCCAGCCCGTGTTCTCCTACGTGCCGGGACGGAGCATCGACGAGCCGCTGCCGTTGACCACGTTCAAGGAAGCCGAGTTTGAGAAGGTGGGGTTTGAGTAGACCGCCAGGCCGTTGGTTCGAGTGCGGCCTTCAGGAGTTTCAATATGCAGTTCGATAGAGGATCCGGCGCCGTAACCTGCGATCCCGGTTTCGCCGGGCAGGTCAGGAAGGAGAGCGGGGTCGATTTCGACCGCTGCTACCAGTGTCTGACCTGTACCCTGGGCTGCCCCATGGCCCAGCACATGGACTATCCACCGAATGAGCTGGTCAGGATGGTGCAGTTCGGGTTGAAGAAAGAGGTGCTTGGCTGCTCCACCATCTGGATCTGCGCGTCGTGCGAGGCCTGCGTCACCAGGTGCCCCAACGAGATCGACATACCCCACCTGATGGACGTCCTGCACCAGATGGCCGTCAGAGAGGGCGTCAAGCCTAAGGTGCCGGTCGTTCCGGCCTTCCATGCCGCCTTTATGGACCCCGTCAAGAGGTTCGGGCGGCAGAACGAAGCCCTGATGTCGGCCGAGCATTTCATCAGGTCCCGGGATTTCTCCCCCCAAACCCTTAAGGTGGCCGCCGGGCTGGGGATTGGCATGGTCACCAAGGGCAAGATCAAGCTCCTGCCGGCCAAGACCGGAAAGGGCAAGGCCCAGGTCCAGAAGCTGTTCAAAGACACCATGAAGGGGAAACAGCCATGAAGTATGCCTACTACCCCGGCTGCTCGCAGGAAGGCGGAGAGGAGCACTTCGGGAAGTCCACCGAGGCCGTGTGCCACGCCCTGGGGATCGAGCTGCAGGAGATCCACGAATGGACCTGCTGCGGCGCCTCTTCGGGTCACTTCCTCAACGAGGACCTCTCTCTGGCCCTTCCGGCCCGGAACCTGGCCATCGCCGAGAAGATGGGCCTGGACACCATCTGCGTCTGCGCCGCCTGCTATCTCAGGCTGAAGGCCTCCCGCCGCGAAGTGCGGCACGACCCGGAGGTCAGGCGGAAGCTCGAGGGCTGGCTGGGGATGCCCTACGAGGGCAAGCACGACGTCCGGCACCTGCTGGACGTGGTGGTGAATGACCTGGGACTCGACGCGGTCAAGGCCAAAGTCACCCGGCCGCTGAAGGGTGTAAAGCTGGTGTGCTACTACGGCTGCTATCTCATGCGCCCGCCCGAGATCGTGGCCTTCGACAATTCGGAGAATCCCACCACCATGGACCGGCTGGTCGGGGCCCTGGGGGCCGATGTGCGGGACTGGTCGGCGAAGGTGGACTGCTGCGGGGGGAGCCTGATGCTGACGCGGTCAGACGCCGTGCACGAGCTGGTCGGCAGCATTGCCGACCGCGCCCGTGACGTGGGCGCCGAGGCCATAGTCACGGCCTGCCCCATGTGCACCATGAACCTGGAGGCCATGCAGAAGGGCAAGGACAAGCTGCCCATCGTGTACTTCACGGAGCTGCTGGGGGTGGCCATGGGCCTGCCGGATACCAGGAAGTGGTTCAAGAAGCATCTGAAGAGCCCGGCCGGGGTACTGGCCGCTCAGGGGCTCTAGAGATGGCACGTCCGGGCCCACAGTAATCCGGATCCGATACCATCGCCGCTTTGCGGCGGCATTAATGCGCCTCGATATCGGCGGTCCTCAGCGTGCCCCTACCCACCTCCCCGGGCCAGGGTTGACGCACTCTTTCGACCCGCGTATTGTCCCAATAGGACATGAAGATGCCGCCAGCGAAGGTGGTCCGGTAGCGGGAAGCCGGGATGCGGTGGATGGATGCATGTCAACCCGCTTCCCCGGGACGTGATCTATGACCCGTCGCTCTACCACTACATTGCCGACTTCGGCAGGGAGGGAGATCACGCAACAAGGGCATCGGGACCGAATTGCTCAGGAAGTTGCACGCCGACCTTGCCAGCCGTGGTTACGAGCAGGTTTCGCTGTCCGTACAGAAGGCAAATGCGGCCTTGCGCCTGTATGAACGAAGTGGTTACCGCATCATCAGGGAGCAGGACACGGACTACATCATGGTCCGTGATCTATGAGCGCCTCTTCGCGCTTCTCTACCGCAAAACAGGTAAGTTTACTGATGGATTATGCCGGCCCGCGGCGGAGAATGTTTCTGGTGCTGTCGCGGGTTCTGGCCCGGTAACCGGGCACGCCAGGGGGGCTTCACCGGGCCACAAGCCGCTGGCCGGGGGTCGCTGGCCAGCTTTGGAGACAGAGTAACTAATCGCACAGGAGGATCGAAATGGTGGCCGGGACGAACGAGAACATATCCTGGTTTCAAGACGTCACCGTGGCGAGCATCGCCACTGTGGGGGGTAAGAACGCATCCCTCGGCGAAATGATTCGGAAGCTGGGAGGCCAGGGGATACGGGTGCCGGATGGCTTTGCTACCACCGCCGCGGCGTATCGGGGATTCATAGCCCAGAATGAGCTTGAGCCGAAGATGAGGGAGCAGCTGGAGCGGTACCGCTCCGGCGCAAATGGCCTGCACGAAGCCGGCGAGGCGATACGCACCCTGATACTGGGGGCGCGGTTTCCGGCAGACCTCTCCGATTCGATAGTAGAGGCCTACCGGGAGCTGGGGCGGCGCTACGGCACCAGGAATGTGAGCGTGGCGGTGAGGAGCAGCGCCACCGCTGAGGACCTGCCGGACGCCAGCTTCGCCGGGCAGCAGGAGAGCTTCCTTAACGTGAGAGGTGAGCAGGCCCTGCTTGACGTGTGCCGGAGGTGCTACGCCTCTCTCTTCACCGACCGGGCCATCAGCTACCGGGAGGAGAAGGGCTTTGAGCACATGAAGGTGGCGCTCTCGATCGGTGTTCAAAAGATGGTCCGTTCCGATAGGGCCGCTGCCGGTGTCATATTCACTATAGACCCTGAGACGGGCTTCCGGAACGTGGTGGTCATCAACTCCTCCTGGGGCCTGGGCGAGAGCGTGGTGCAGGGGCAGGTGAACCCCGATGAGTTCGTGGTCTTCAAGCCCCTTCTGAACAACGAGTCCCTGGTGCCGCTCATAGGGCGCACGCTGGGTGACAAGGAGAGAAAGATAGTCTACGCCACCGGCGGGACCGCTACCACCAGGAGCGTGGCCACCTCTCAGCAGGAGAGGCGCGCCTATTCACTGGACGAAGGCGAGGTGATCCAGCTGGCGAGATGGGCGGCCATCATAGAGAACCACTACGGCCAACCCATGGATGTGGAATGGGCCAAGGACGGTGACTCTGGTGAGCTGTTCATCGTTCAAGCCAGGCCGGAGACTGTTCAATCCCAGAAAACGGCCCTGTCCCTCAAAAGCTACACGCTGAAGGAGCGGGGGAGGGTGCTGGCCAGCGGGCTCAGTATCGGCCAGGCGGTGGTGCATGGCAAAGCGCAGATCATTAAGAGCGCCAGCGAGATCGGGCTCTTTCGGGACGGCAATATCCTGATCACCGGGATGACCGATCCCGACTGGGTGCCCATCATGAGACGGGCGGCCGGTATCGTGACCGACTATGGAGGGAGGACCTCTCACGCCGCCATCGTCAGCCGCGAGCTGGGGATTCCGGCAGTGGTAGGGACGGGCGACTCCACCAAGGTCTTGAAGGAAGGGCAGGAGATCACCCTGTCTTCGGCGGAGGGTGATCAGGGGTTCATCTATGAAGGCAGGATGGCCTTCGACGTTCAGGACATCGATCTCGACAACATACCCCGGACGCGCACCCCGGTGGTGATGAACGTGGCCAGCCCCGCCGGCGCCTTCCGGTGGTGGCAGCTGCCCGCCAGGGGGATCGGCCTGGCCAGGATCGAGTTCGTGATCAGCAATACGGTCAAGATCCATCCCATGGCCCTGGTGCGTTTCCCGAACCTGAAGGACCAGGCGGCCAGGCGGGAGATCGAAGAGCTGACCCGCGCCTACGAAGACAAAGGGCAGTACTTCGTGGATCACCTGGCCGAGGGGATCGGCAGGATCGCCGCCTCCCAGTATCCGCACCCGGTCGTGGTCAGGACCAGCGACTTCAAGACCAACGAGTACGCCAACCTGGTCGGGGGAAGGGAGTTCGAGCCCGAGGAGGCCAATCCCATGCTGGGATTCCGGGGCGCCTCGCGCTACTACAGCGACCGGTACCGGGAGGGGTTCGCCCTCGAATGCCGGGCCCTGAAACGGGTCCGGGAAAGGATGGGCCTGGACAACGTCATCGTCATGATCCCGTTCTGCCGCACCCCGGACGAGGGCCGGAGGGTGCTCGACGTCATGGCCGACAACGGACTCAAGAGGGGCGAGAACGGGCTTGAGGTCTACGTCATGGCCGAGATCCCGACCAACGTCATCCTGGCCAGTGAGTTCGCCCGGTATTTCGATGGGTTCTCCATTGGCTCTAACGATCTGACGCAGCTGATCATGGGGGTGGATCGTGACTCGGGCGAGCTGGCGTACCTCTTCGACGAGCAGAACGAGGCGGTAAAGCAGTCCATAGCCAGCCTGATAGCCAGCGCCCACAAGGCAGGGCGCAAGGTGGGGCTCTGCGGGCAGGCTCCCAGCGATCACCCTGATTTCGCCGTTTTCCTGGTTAAGGCCGGCATAGACTCCATATCGGTGAACCCCGACAGCGTGCTGGCGGTTGTGAACAAGGTGGCGGAGGCGGAGGCACAGTTGCGTCGCGGCGGCTGACGACTCGGATTCGGGGCGGCCTTGTCCCCAGGGCCGCGGCGGCGTACACTCTGCATAATGGCCGCCCGGCACGGCGCGCCGGGAGCGCCGGTGTCACCCGCGGCGGCCCCTCACGCAGCAAGTACCGATCATCTGGTTGGGGAGGAGCCGGCATGAAGGTCCTGGTCATCAACAGCGGCAGCTCATCTCTCAAGTTCGAGCTCTTCGATCTCGACGCCGAGGCATCCCTCATCAGCGGCGCCGTATCACGCATCGGCCTTGAGGGTTCGGACCTCTCGTACGACATTGGCGCCAGGGAGACCCGGGTGGATGTCGAGGCCCCGGATCACCTGGCCGCTATCAGCCGCGTCCTGAAGACGATTACCGATGCGGAGGGGGCGCCGATCAAGACCCTGACGGAGGTCGACGCCGTGGCCCACCGGGTCGGGCACGGCGGGGTGCTCTACCGCGGCCCGGTGGTGATCGACCAGAAGGTCATCGAGGAGATCCGGCGGCTGATACCGCTCATGCCCCTGCATCACCCGGCCATGCTGCTGGCCATCGAGGCCTGCCGGAAGGCGCTGCCGGACGTGCCGCATGTGGCGGTCTTCGACACCGCCTTCCACGGGTCCATCCCGGAAGAGGCGGCCATCTATGGCCTGCCCTACGAGTTCTACGCGGACGGCATCCGCCGGTTCGGCTTCCACGGCAACTCCCACGAGTACGTGGCCCTCAAGGCGGCCGAGTACCTGGAGACTCCGCTCAAACGCCTGAACATCATCTCGTGCCACCTGGGAAACGGCGCCAGCGTCTGCGCCGTGCAGCACGGGCATTCCATCGATACCAGCATGGGGTTCAGCCCCATGGAGGGCCTCATCATGGGCACGCGCGTCGGCGACCTTGACCCCGGGATCATCCCGTATCTGGTGCGGTCGCGCCACCTGACCATCGATGATCTGGACCGGATACTCAACAACAGCAGCGGGCTGCTGGGCATATCCGGCGTAAGCTCAGACATGCGGGAGACGATCGCCGCGGCGGAAGCCGGCAACGCCCGGGCGCTTCTGGCCATCAAGGCCTTCTGCTACCGCATCAAGCGGTACATAGGCGCCTACCACGCCATCCTGGGGGGAGCGCACGCCCTGGTCTTCACCGGAGGCATCGGCGAGAACAGCCGGGGCATTCGGGCCCGCTGCGTACAGGGCATGGAGAAGCTGGGCTTCGCGGTGGACCCGGCCCGCAACGAGCGGTGCGCGGTGGACGCCGCCAGCCCCGTCTTCGATATCGGGGCCCGCTACTCGAACGTCCACGTTCTGGTGGTGGCCACCGACGAGGAGCTCATGATCGCCAGGCAGTGCGCCATGGCGCTGGACTACCGGCGATCGATACGGCGCGACATGCTGGCGGTGGACAGGAGGCCCCTCCGGGTCTCGGTCTCCGTTCGCCACGTCCACCTGAGCCGGCCGGACGTGGACGCCCTGTTCGGCCGCGGATACGTGATGACGGAGAAGGAGCGGCTCTACCAGGATGGCGAATGGGCCTGCCGGGAGACCGTCAGCCTGGTTGGGCCGCGGGGCAGCGTGGACAACGTCCGCATCATCGGCCCGGAGCGGAAGAGGACCCAGGTTGAGATCTCCCGCACCGAGGAGTTCAAGCTGGGCATCGACGCCCCCATCCGGGAATCCGGGGACCTGGACGGGACACCAGGCATCATAATCGAGGGCCCGGCAGGGCGGGTGGAACTGCCGGAGGGCGTGATCTGCGCCATGAGGCACATCCACATGTCCCCGGAGGACGCTGAGAACTACGGCGTCAGGGACCGCGACAGGGTCATGGTCTCTATAGAAGGGGAACGCGAGCTGATTCTGGGCGACGTCATGGTCCGCGTCAAACCCGGCTACAGGCTGGAGATGCACGTGGACACCGACGAGGCCAATGCCGCAGAGCTGCCACCCGTGGCTCAGGGCTACCTGGTCCGCATCGAGTCGCGCCATTCGTGATGTTCGGGAGCGCGGCCAGAGGCCGCTTCATCCGGCAGCCGCGTGGGGATTTGCCGCGGACCTCTACACTCGCGACTTGACCCGCTTTCGCCTGGCGGGCTTTTTCGCCGGCGGGCTGGCTTCCTCCTGCCAGGCGGGCTGCATCCACCAGTTGCCCGGCTGCGCCGGCAGGTCAGGCGCGTCATCCCAGGCGGGCTGCATCCACCAGTTGCCGGGCTGAGCCGGCAGGTCAGGCGCGTCGTCCCAGGCGGGCTGCATCCACCAGTTGCCGGGCTGAGCCGGCAGGTCAGGCGCGTCGTCCCAGGCGGGCTGCATCCACCAGTTGCCGGGCTCCGCCGGCAGGTCAGGCGCGTCATCCCAGGCGGGCTGCATCCACCAGTTGCCGGACTGAGCCGGCAGGTCAGGCGCGTCATCCCAGGCGGGCTGCATCTGCCAGTTGCCGGGCTCTGCCGGCAGATCAGGCGCGTCATCCCAGGCGGGCTGCATCCACCAGTTGCCGGGCTGCGCCGGCAGGTCAGGCGCGTCATCCCAGGCGGGCTGCATCTGCCAGTTGGGCAGCGGTCTCCGGCCCGGCCGGCGTCTGATGACCAGTATCAGCAGCAGGGCAAACAGGGCGGCCAGCAGGGCGGCTATGAGCCAGGGGATCAGGGACCGGCCGGATCTCTCCGCCCCCTCCACCGTCAGGTCGACGGCTGCAGAGGTGCTGCCGGTGAAGTTGGCATCGCCACTGTAAACGGCGGTGATGGAGCGCTCCCCGATGGGGAGTGTGGAGATGGTGAAGGTGGCCATGCCGTCCGTCAACGCGCTGCTGCCCAGGAGCGTCTCCCCATCCTGGAAGGTGACCTCGCCGGTTGCGCCTTTGCCGGCGACCATGGCACTGAGGGTTATGGCGTCGCCTTCGGTTGACCTGCTGACTGAAAGGCTCAGGCTCAGGGCGGCACTCGCCTGGCTCACTGTCAGGGACCCGCCCACGAAGGTGATAGTGTAGTTGGGCCCGGCGGTCAGGGTGCCCCGGGTGATGGCATAGGAGTCGGCATTCTCGCCGGCGGCGCGGGAGAGCGCTCCGCTGAAGGCGTCGCCCGCCAGCAGGGAACCGGCGGTTATCCGGTAAGTCAGCGCCGGGTCGGGCTCGCCGTAGGTCTTGGTCCGGGCGTCGGCGGTCACGGTGATGTCCCGGGCCGTGATGGTGAAGGTGCCCTCCACGAAGGTCAGGTTGTAGTTGCTTGACAGGGCCAGGGTGCCCTGTCCGATGGCATAGGTGCCGGCATTCTCGCCGGCGGCCC
>CAYRGJ010000030.1:0-15702 GCA_964423835.1 uncultured Dehalococcoidia bacterium
TGGACGTGGACCTACACATACGAGGTCACGCAGGGCGACATCGACAGCAACGGTGGCGGGGACGGCGACATTGACAACACGGCCACGGTGAGCTGCGGCCAGCTGGACGACAAGAGCGACAGTGAGGACGTGCCCGTAGTCCGGATCCCGAACTACAGCATCGACAAGACGGTCACCGCAGTGGACGCGGCGGGCAACGGGGCGATCGACCACGCGGGCGAGATCATCAGCTACCAGGTGGTGGTGACCAACGATGGGAACGTCTCTCTGACGGGTGTGGAGCTCGAGGACAGCCTGGTGAGCAACGTGGGCTCGGCGGTGGAATCGAAGGCGACAGACGGCATCCTGGAGGTGGGCGAGACCTGGACGTGGACCTACACATACGAGGTCACGCAGGGCGACATCGACAGCAACGGTGACGGAGACGGCGACATAGACAACACGGCCACGGTCAGCTCGAACGAGGCCGAAGATGAAAGCGACAGCGAAGACGTACCCGTGGCCAAGATCCCGTGCATTGCCATCGACAAGACGGTCACTGCGGTGGACGCGGCCGGCAACGGCATCATTGACCACGCCGGAGAGGTGATCGGCTATCAGGTGGTGGTGAGGAATACCGGGAATGTGCCCCTCACCGGGACCCTGACCGACTCGCTTCCGGGCATCTCGCCCATCAGCGGGCCGGTGGAATCCATAGCCACCGATGGGGTGCTGGTGCCGGGCGAGACCTGGACCTACACCTACACCTACATGGTGAACGCGGCCGACATTACCGGCCACGGTGGCTGTGATGGCGACATTGACAACACGGCCACCTTTACCCCCAGCGAGGGCGCGCCCAAGAGCGACAGCGAGGAGGTGCCCATCACCGAGGACATCCTGCCGGACATCTCGGTGACCAAGACGGCCAGTGTCTCCAGCGTGCCGGCTACTGGCGGCAACGTGAACTTCACCTTCGTGGTGACCAACCACAGCTCAGAGCCGGTGACGCTCACCTCGCTTCTGGACTCGGTTTTCGGCGAGCTGTTGACCGAGCCGGTGACCATAGCCGCACACGACAGCTACACGCTGACCATCACCAGATGGATAGCCTGCGGCTCCAACAGCTTGAAGGTGGGAGGCCTGTCGATCTCCTGCCCGGTGCCAACCTGCCAGTCCCACTACAACAAGGTGACGGCGACCGCCTACGACGAGCAGGGCAACAAGGATACGGCCACCGATGACGCCACGGTGCGCTTCACCGAGGGCATCAAGCCCGACATCTCGGTGACCAAGACGGCCAGCGCCTGCAGCGTCCCGTCGACCGGCGCCAACGTTGACTTCACCTTCGTGGTCACCAACAACGGCCCTCATTCCGTGACGCTCACCTCGCTCTCTGACTCGGTTTTCGGCGAGCTGCTGAGCGGGCCGGTGACCATAGCTTCGCATGACAGCTACACGCTGACCATCACCAGGTGGATTGCCTGCGGGTCCAACAGCCTGAAGCTGGGAGGCCTGGCGGTGAACTGCCCGGTGCCCACCTGCCAGTACCACTACAACAAGGTTACGGCCGTGGCCTACGATGACCAGGGCAACAAGGATACGGCCACCGACGATGCCACGGTGCGCTTCACCTACGTGAAACCGGTGAGGCCCGACATCTCGGTGACCAAGACGGCCAGCGCCTGCAGCGTGCCGGCCAGCGGCGCCAACGTTGACTTCACCTTCGTGGTGACCAACAACGGCTCTCAGTCGGTGACGCTCACCTCGCTCTGCGACTCGGTATTCGGCGAGCTGCTGAGCGGGCCGGTGACCATAGCCGCGCATGACAGCTACACGCTGACCATCACCAGGTGGCTAGCCTGCGGGTCTAACAGCCTGAAGCTGGGAGGCCTGGCGGTGAACTGCCCGGTGCCCACCTGCCTGTACCACTACAACAAGGTGACGGCGACCGCCTACGACGATGCGGGCAACAAGGATACGGCCACCGACGATGCCACGGTGTACTTCAAGGCGGCGGCCAGGCCCGACATCTCGGTGAAGAAGACCGCCAGCGAGTCCAGTGTGCCCAAGACCGGCGGCAACGTTGACTTCACCTTCGTGGTCACCAACAACGGCGCGGAGGCGGTGACCCTGACCTCGCTCTGTGACTCGATATTCGGGGAGCTGCTGAGCGGGCCGGTGACCATAGCCGCCCATGACTGCTACACGCTTACCATTACCAGGTGGATCGGCTGCGGCTCGTCCAACCTGGCTGCTGACGGCCTGGCGGTGTCATGCCAGCCGCCGGCGAATCCCTGCGATTACCACTACAACAAGGTGACGGCGGTGGCCGTCGATGCCGCGGGACAGAAGGATACGGCCACTGACGATGCCTGGGTGATGTATGCCGATGCGGATCCCAGCCTGAGCGGGAACACTGGCATCGAGGATGGAGACTCCTCCGGGTCCGGAGCTGCCGGTGCACCCGACGAGGGTGGGCAGGCTGCGCTGACGACGCCTGAGGGGCCGTCCGGTACCGCTGATCCTGGCCAGGGGGCTGAGGTTGGCGATACCCAGACGCCATCGGCCGGCAAGGGCTTCCCGTACTACCTGCTGGCGATACCGGCCGCGGTGGTGCTGGCCCTGTTGATCCTGTCCCGCATCCGGGTTCGGACCAGCCGCCCGCAGTAGGCATCAGACTGGAACAAGGGGGCCCCGGCTCAGGCAAGAGCCGGGGCCCTTCTCATTTGGGGCGCCGCCAAATGAGTTAGCCCACCCGCAAACGGGTGGGCTAACTGTCAAAAAGAAGGGGGCAAGCTTCCGGGCGGTGGTGTCCCTTGTAGCCGCAACCTCCTTGTCCGCGCGGCATCTGAACGATGCGGCTATAGAGCATAGGCCACCCGGCCGCGGATGTCAATAGTTGCAGGCCACCGTCGCACAGGAAGGCAGGGCTAGCTGCACTTGGTGTAGCCGCAGCCGCGGCACAGGTAGCAGCCCTCCTGGTAGACCAGCAGGTTGCCGCAATCGGGGCACTGCCCGGCCACGTTCTTGACCCGGCTGGTGGCGCCGGGGGCCGCGGGCGTCTGGGGCACTTCCTGTATCTCTTTGACCAGGACGCTGGCGATGGCGTCCGCGCAGGACAGGACGGCGTGGCCGCCCTCCCACACGATGGAGGGGCAGCGTATGCCCCGGAGCTGCTGCACGATGGAGTCGATCTCTATGCCGGAGCGCAGGCACAGCGAAATCAGCCGGGAGAGCCCCTCCAGCTGTCCCGAGGCGCAGCCGCCGGTCTTTCCCAGGGTGGAGAAGACCTCGCAGATACCGTGCTCATCCCGGTTCACCGTGACGTAGAGGTTGCCGCAGCCGGTGAGCACCCGCTCGGTGGAGCCGGCGGTCACCCGGGGCCGTTTGCGCGGCGTGCGGCTCAATCCAGGGGGCTGGACCGCAGCTTCAGCGCCGGCCCCGGCCGGGGCCGGCCTGTCGCCCGCGGCTGCTTCCCGGTTGATGGTCAGCACCTGGCTTTCCTTGCTCCCGTCGCGGTAGATGGTTATGCCCTTGCAGCCCAGCTCGTAGGCCAGCTGGTACACCCGGGCCACGTCCTCCCTGGTGGCATCGTGGGGGAAGTTGACCGTCTTGGAGACGGCGTTGTCCGTGTGCTTCTGGAAGGCGGCCTGTATCCGGACGTGACCCTCGGGGGTTATGTCGTGGGCAGAGACGAAGACCTGCTGCACCCAGGCGGGCACCTGCTCCATGCCCCGCACGGTGCCCCGGCCGGCCAGCTCCTTCATCAGGGCCTCACTGTAGAAGCCCTCCTTGCGGGCCACGTCCTCGAAATAGGGGTTGACCTCCAGAAGGTGCTCCCCGTCCAGGATGGTGCGCATGTACGTCAGGGCGAAAAGCGGCTCGATGCCGCTGGAGCAGCCGGCGATGATGCTGAGCGTCCCCGTGGGGGCGATGGTGGTCCGGGCGGCGTTGCGCAGCCTGGGCTGGCCGGGCCGGTCGTAGATGCTGCCCTCGAAGGCGGGGAAGGCGCCCCTGGCCTGGGCCAGCTCGGCGGAGGCGGCGGTGGCCTCCCGGTCCACAAAGCCCATGATGCTCTCAGCCGCCTCCAGCGCCTGGTCCGAGTCGTACGGGATCCCCATGCAGATCAGCGCGTCCGCGAAGCCCATGACGCCCAGGCCCACCTTGCGGGTGGTCTTGGTCATCTTCTCGATCTCCTCCGTGGGGAACCGGTTAGCCTCGATGGTGTTGTCCAGGAAGCGGACTGCCAGCTTGATGCGGTCGGCCAGTTTCGGGTAGTCGATCTCCATCTTGCCGTCGCGGCTGCGCAGCATCCTGGTCAGGTTGATGGAGCCGAGATTGCAGGACTCGTGAGGCAGCAGGGGCTGCTCGCCGCAGGGGTTGGTGCTTTCGATCATGCCCAGCTTCGGCGTGGGATTGTCCTTGTTCACCCGGTCGATGAAGATGATCCCGGGGTCGCCGGTCCTCCAGGCCATGTCCACGATCTTGTCGAAGACTTCCCTGGCTTTGAGCCTCTGCACCGCCTGCTTGGTGTGGGGGTTGACCAGGTCGTAGTCGCTCCCGGCGCCGACGGCCTTCATGAAGTCCTCGGTCATGGCCACGGAGAGGTTGAAGTTGCTGAAGACGGTGCCCTTCTCCTTGGCGCCGATGAACCGCAGTATGTCGGGGTGGTCGATGCTGAGGATGGCCATGTTGGCCCCCCGCCTCATCCCCCCCTGCTTGATGACATCGGTGGCGGTGTCAAAGACGCGCAGGAACGATACCGGGCCGCTGGCGACGCCCCCGGTGGAGCCCACCCGGTCGCTCTCCGGCCTGAGGCGGGAGAAGGAGAAGCCGGTGCCGCCCCCGCTCTTGTGTATCAGCGCCGTCTGCTTCACCGCTTCGAAGATGGATTCCATGGAGTCCTCGATGGGCAGGACGAAGCAGGCGGAGAGCTGCCCCAGCTCCCGGCCGGCATTCATGAGGGTGGGGGAGTTGGGCAGGTACTCCAGGCTGGTGATCATGGCGTAGAACTTCTCCTCCCAGCTGCGGACGTCAGCCTGCGGATCGTAGGCCAGCTCCGCGGAAGCGATGCAGTGGGCCACCCGGCGGAACATCTGCTCCGGGGTCTCGATGACCTGGCCATTGGGGTCCTTCTTCAGGTACCTCTTCTCCAGCACCTTCATGGCATTGGGGGACAGGCCCTTGAGGGCTTCCCCGGCGTCGGTGGCCGGCGCGCACCCGGCATGGCTGATCTTGGCTTCCGCCCTGGCTTCGGTTGACTCCTTACGACCCATGCTCGTCAGAGCCTCCTTCACTATCCCTTCTATCTCGGTGGGCTCCACGGTCCGCTTCCCCTTGTGCTTGCCGTGCATGACCAGGCCCTCCATGCCGGGCAGGGGGAGCCTGGCCGCCGTCTTGTCCTTCTCCATCCTCTGTATCACCTCGCTGGTTAGCTGCTCGGTCACCTCCCGGTCCGTTATGCCCAGGTTCTGGGCGGCGGCGAAGACGGCCCGCGCTATCTGGTCCCGGGCCAGGCGCTCAGTGTCCTTCTTCTTCGCTTCGTCTGCAGCCATGGGGACCTCCTAAGCTCCGGCTTTGCGCCGCCGGGCGGCTGGCAGCGGTTTCTCTCCCGGGATGAGCGGCAACTGCGTGGCCGGCGCCCCCTCCGACCCCGCGGCCAGGCTATCCAGCTCCCTCCGGAAGCTGTCGATATCGGCAAACTCCCGGTATACGGAGGCAAACCGGATATAGGCGATGCGGTCCAGCTCCTTGAGGTGCCTGATCACCATCTCGCCCACCGCCGAGCTGGGCACCTCCACCTTTCCCAGGCCGTGGAGGCCCTGCTCGATCCGGTCTACCACGCGCTCGATGTCGTCGCCGGATACCGGCCGTTTGGCGCAGGCCTTGCGGATGCCGGAAACGAGCTTCTCCCGGCTGAATCCCTCGCGGCGCCCGTCCTTCTTGATCACCATGAAGCTATCGGCATGGAACCTCTCGTAGGTGGTGAAACGGGTGTGGCAGTGCAGGCATTGCCGCCGCCGCCTTATGCCGTCGTCGATGCTCCTGGAGTCTACTACCTTCGAGTCCTGAAAGCCGCAATAAGGACACTTCATGATGTAACGGAATCCTACGGATTGGGGTGCCTGAGCAGATTAACACAAGATATGGGGGCTGTCAATACGTATATGGACCGGTTTTCGGGCCAGGTTCCTGGCCGGTTCGGGCCCGTCCCCGGGCCAGGTCCGGGGATGGGTCTGCCGGGACTGGTTCCGGCACCGGTGCCGGCCGTTTGGGGACGGCGGCCGGGTTCGTCCTGGAGCTAGATCTTGCCCCTGAGGAGCTCGCGCAGGGCCATTTTGGTGAACTCCCAGAGCTGCTGCCGGGCGCTCTTGAAGTCCAGCGTCTGCGGGAGGCCCCCCAGGATGCCGAAGATGAGCATGGTGGGGATGAGGCCCCTGGAGTACTCCAGCATCCAGGTGTGGCCGGCGACGCGGTAGCCCTTGTCGTAGCCTCGCCTCAGGAAGGCCATGTCCCCGGGCTTGTACACCGCGGGCTCGAACTGGCCGCGGGCATAGCAGCGCATCTCGCCATCAAGCAGGACGTCGTAGATGTGGGACCAGTGGTACCGGCCGGTGTAGCCTTCAGAGCCGGTGGGGCTGCCGAACAGCACCAGGTACTCGGTCACGGAGGCATAGAGCACGGTCAGCATGCCGAAGCAGCCGCCGCACATCCGGAAGCCCCACGTCTTCTTGCGGCGGATGCGGTTGGGGTACTCCTTGTCAAGGTCGTCGGTGATGGCCTCGAACTTCTCTTCTAGAGGCAGGGAGAGGTGCTTCCGGCAGATGCTCTGCAGCGTATCGGGATCAAAGATGAAGGCCACTGGACGATCATATTAGCAAAGGCCGGGGGGTGTCAAGGATAGGTGACGGACGCTATTGACAAGGTCGAATGCCCTTCCTTAGAATGACTGTCGGACCAGGCGCTCCGGCGACGGAGGCGGCCGGGCTTTGCTGGGCAGTGGGTCGGAGACCCGTGGGACCTTCCCGCGGGCCTTTTTTGTATATGCGCGGACCGCGGGCAGGCTCCAGGCATATGGGAAACGCCGACATGGATGATGCGAGATCGCTGGCAGAGGAGCGCGGCGAGCGGGAAAAGAAGACCGTCGCCCTGTCTTCGGTGGTGGCGGCCATATTCCTCACCGGCATGAAGCTGGTGGTGGGGCTCCTCACCGGCAGCCTGGGCATACTGGCCGAGGCGGCCCACAGCGGCCTGGACCTCGTCGCGGCGGTGGTCACCTTCCTGGCGGTGCGCGTTTCCGGCCGCCCGCCGGACAGCGAGCACCACTACGGGCACGGGAAGGTGGAGAACCTCTCGGCCCTGGTGGAGACCCTGCTGCTCCTGGCCACCTGCGCCTGGATCGTCTACGAGGCCGTCAGGCGGCTCTTCTTCGAGCATGTGACGGTGGAAGCCACGCCCTGGGCCTTCGCCGTGATGGCAGTGTCCATCCTGATAGATTTCACCCGCTCGCGGGCCCTGATGCGGGCCGCCAGGAAGCACGGCAGCCAGGCGCTCGAGGCCGACGCCCTCCATTTCTCCACCGACATCTGGTCTTCCTGCGTGGTCATCCTGGGGCTGGGCGGAATCCGGCTGGGCGCCGCGCTGGAGGCCTCTCACCCCCTGGCGGCGGAATGGCTGTTGCGGGCTGACGCCATCGCCGCCCTGGGGGTTTCGGTCATCGTGGTCTACGTCAGCGTGCGGCTGGGGCAGCGCACCATCGCCGTGCTCACCGACCAGGCGCCGAAGGGAGTCGACGCCTCCCTTCGGCAGGCCATGGCCCGGCTGCCGGGGGTCTCCGAGGTGCGGCAGGTGCGCGTCCGCCAGAGCGGGCCGGCCACCTTCGTGGACCTGGTCCTCTGCGTCAGGCCCGACACCAGCGTGGAGAGGGCCCACAGCATAGCCGCCGAAGCCGAGAACAAGGTGCATCAGATCGTGCCCAAGTCGGACGTCATGGTGCACGTCGAGCCCTGCGCCGCCGGCAGCTCCGGCCCACTGGAGATCATCAGGGGCATCGCGGCCGCGCACGGGGTGGATGTGCACGATCTGGTGCTGCGGGACATCAATGGCCGCCAGACGCTGGAGATGCACGCCGAGGTCCCGGACCACCTCAGCGTCGATCGGGCCCACGAGCGGGTTACCGCCATGGAGGAGTCCCTGCTGCGCGCGCTGCCGGCCATCCGGGATGTGGCGGTGCACATAGAGCCCAGCGGCGACAGCGTGCAGTGCCAGCCGGCAGCCGAATCGCCGTCTCCGGCCATCCTGGACGCCATCGCCCGGCTGCGCGGCGGCTATCCGGCCCTCCTCGACTGCCACAGCGTCAGCATCACCACCGACAGTCGCAACCGCCTGGGCCTGTCCTTCCACTGCACCGTCTCTCCCCTTCTCGGCATCGCCGAGGCCCATGACCTGACCACCAGCATCGAGGCCCTGCTGCACAGCCAGTTCCCGGACCTCTCCCACATCATCATCCACGTGGAGCCGCAGGAATAGTGGATACGGCTGCTGTGCTGAAGCGCTCCCTGATCTTCTCCGGCCTGGGCGAGGCCGACCTCCAGGCGCTCTCGCGGCTGGCCGCCGGACGTTCGCTGAAGGAGGGGGAGTTCGTGTTCTGGGACGGGGACCCGCCGTCCCACTTCTACGTGGTGGCCTCGGGCCGGGTCAAGATCCTGAAGCACTCTTCCCAGGGGAAGGAGTTCGTGGTGGCCTTCTTCAGCCCCGGCGACATCTTCGGCGAGGTGGCCGTCTTCGAGGATCGCCCCTACCCGGCTTCGGCCCAGGCGGTCTCGGATACGGAGCTGCTGGGGATCGGCAGGGACCAGTTCCTGGCCTTCCTGTCGGGCCATCCGGGGGTGGCCCTGCGCATCATCAACATGCTGGGCGGCAGGCTGAGGGAGGCGCAGGCCCGCCTGAATGCCCTGGCCGGGGAGCGGGCGGAGCAGCGGGTGGCCAGGACCCTGCTGATGCTCTCGTCCAAGCTGGGGCCTGGCCTGCCCTTCACCCGGCAGGAGATAGCCGATATGTCCGGGACCACCATCGAGACTACCATCCGGGTGATGAGCCGCATGAAGAGGGACGGCATCATCCTGTCCCGCCGTGGCCGCATCGACATCACCGATGAGGGCCGCCTCAGGGCCCTCGGTGAAGCGCCGCCCCAGTAGCCGGGCTCTATGACCTGTATCATGGTGCGCCTGGCGCGGGTGGCCTATCATGGTGCTCAGTACCCGGGACGCGGGCTGTTTACGACAGGAGGTGGCGGCCATGATGCAACGGTGCCCCGGCATGGATCAGGCGGTGCGCATCCAGCTCCAGCAGTGCCCGACATGCGGCGCGGAGGTGGAGATATTCAGCAGCGAGGTCAAGGTGAAGTGCGGAGAGTGCGGGGAGATGGTCTACAGCGAAAGGCTGCCCTCCTGTGTGGACTGGTGCGCGGCGGCGCGCGAGTGCCTGGGCGAAGAGAGGTGGCGGCAGCTGAAGGGGCAGACTGAGCAGTGAGCATGCTGCAGCCGGGGAAGGCCCCCGGATGCCGGCGGCCCGCCAGGAAGAGAGGAACGTGATGGCCAGGAATACCAGGATCGTGAGGAAGGTGGTCCATATCGACGAGGAGCGATGCAACGGGTGCGGGGTGTGCATACCAGCGTGCGCTGAGGGAGCCCTCCAGATTGTCGACGGGAAGGCCCGGCTGATCGGAGACCGGTACTGCGACGGGCTCGGTGCCTGCCTGGGAGAATGCCCCGAGGGGGCCATCACCATCGAGGAGCGGGAGGCGGAGGAGTTCCAGGAGCCGGCGGTCGAATGCCAGGGCCATGATAGCTCCGGGCATGGGCATGCGGCGGGGGCGCACGGCCAGGCGCCGCACGGGCACAGCCATGCGGCAGGGACGCACGGCCATGGGGCAGGCGGGCACGGCCATCCGGAGCCAGGGAGCCGGCAGGCACAGGGCGGGCAGCCCGGCCCTGATCTGCCCTGCGGCTGCCCCTCTTCCAGCGTGATGCGGCTGGAGAGGCAGGAGGCCGAACCCACCCTGGCCTGCGGTTGCCCATCCTCCAGCGTGACCCGCCTGGAGGGCCGGGAGGCGGCCGCGGCTCCCGCTGCCGGCATCGACCGGTCACCGCAGCTTTCCCACTGGCCCGTGCAGCTGACCCTGGTGCCTCCCACGGCGCCCTTCCTGAAGGATGCCGACGTCGTCCTGACGGCCGACTGTGTGCCATTTGCCTACTCCAGCTTCCACCAGGATTTCCTGAAGGACCATGCCGTGATAGTGGCCTGCCCCAAGCTCGATGATTTCCAGGCCCACCTGTCGCGGCTGACCGAGATCGTGCGCCGCTCCGGGCTGCGGAGCGTCACTGCGGTGCGCATGGAGGTCCCCTGCTGCTCCGGCCTCACCCACATGGCCGAGGAGGCCATCCGCCGCAGCGGCCGCGATGTGCCGCTGGACGAGGTGGTCATCGGCATTAAGGGAAGCCGCCTGACCTGACCTGGGCGCTGGCTCCCGCCAGCGCGGCCCCCGGCGCTGCCCTCCGTCTCTACCAGCGCGGCCCGAGGTCCTCCCTGAGGGCCGCGGGATGGTGGTAGAAGAAGCCCTCGGCGTATTGGGCCGAGACCGGGGCCGGGCACAGCTCGCAGCCGGATCCGGGGCCGACCACCCCGATCAGCGATAGCTGCGGATCCACAGCCAGGGTGACCTCATCGCCAGTGACTGGCTGAGCGCAGAACACCACCACCCAGCAGTGGTCGCACTCGGCGAAGCTTTCGCCCGCCGCCCCCGTGTTGCCCACCACCAGAAAGGCCGGGAGCCCGGCCCCGCTGCAGACCGCCCACAGCTCCGCCGCCATGTCATTGCAGTCGTACACATCAGCCTGGTACGGGCCGGAAGGCCGGTAGCTCCCGGCGATGCGGGTGGCCTCGGACAGGGTCGCCGGGGCCGAGGCCGCTCTGGCCTGGTCGAATGTCAGAGCGTGGGTGGGCAGGGAGGGCTGCGTACTTGACGCGTCGGCGCGCCCCAGGTCATAGCCTTCGCGCCAGCCGCGGTGGTATCCGCGTTCGTAGCCGTCACTGAAGAGCCCGCTGGCGCCGCCAGGCGCGCCGGCGGCGGTGGCGGCGGTAGGCCCGGGGACGGCCCGAGCCACGAGGTACCCCAGACCGCCGCCGGCCAGGAGCGCGGCCAGCAGTGCAAGCATCAGCCTGAAGGCGGCGCTCTTGATCAGCGCCCGGGCAGGGCCAGGGCTCCCGGGCGGGGATCCGCCAGTGCCGGGCCCGGCGGTGGGGGCTATTCCGAAGTCATGCGGGCACATATGACATCCGGCGCCACTTCGGCCGTCAGCGTGACGAACTGGCCTTCCCGGCGCACCTGCACGGCGCGCAGCGCCTGCGAAAGCATCTCCTGCGTGTCGGGGGCGATCGTGGCGGCGGCGCCGGCCGCCGCCGCTGCATCCACATACTTGTGCACCAGGGTCAACCTCAGGGTCCGGCCGTCTATCCTCTGCAAGGATTCCCCGTGCGCCAGTAGCGGGCCCTGGAGGGCCATGGCGGCGACGCACATGTCGACGCCGCCGGGCAGTCTCCCGGCGACACCGGCCACATCCGTGTGGCTCTGCAGCGAGTCCTCGTCTTCGACGATAACCTCCAGGCAGTCAATCACGCTGTCCCGGCAGCCGGCCACGATCAGGGGTTCCGGCAGGGATACGCAGTCGGCGGAATCGGCTGCGCTCCTCTCCCACACTTCCACCCCCAGGTAGGTGGTGCAGCCGTATCCACGGATTCCCAGCTCCTCCCTGATCCTGTCCGGGTCGAACTGGCCCTCCAGAACCAGCAGGGAGAGCCCGGCGCTGGCCAGCCGGTCGACATCGTCGAAGCTCACGCCGTAATCCTCCAGCGCCGAGAAGGATTCCCGGTAGGTGGCGTAGAGCCCATCCAGGTTATCCCGCATGTCGGCGGTGTCCAGGAACACGCATCCTCCGGCCGCGCACTCTCGGGGCACCATGGCCATCATCGAGGGACCGGCGGCGGACTCCACTGGTTGCCGCGTCCCGGCGGAGCAGGCGGGAACCGAGGCCAGGAGGAGGCTGAGACAAAGGGCCAGGGCCGCCGCCCGCAGCGCCCGGACAGCGGGCACTGCGGCCACGTTTCCCCTGAGCCGCGCGGCGCGCCCAAGGGCGCTCATTCCAGCCCCCGGGCGCAGTCTTGCGCCCAGCGGATCATGGGCCCGATCAAGGGGGCCAGGTCGTCCGGCGAGCCGGCGATCTCGATGGCGGCGGAGCCGGCCAGCTCCCCGGGACCGCCAGGGTAGAGCTTCAGGCCCCTGGCACCCGCCGCCAGGTCCGCGTGGCCCGGGCCGCCAGGCTGATCGCCAACCTGTGCCGGCTCAGGTTCGCCGGGGAGGTCAGCCGCGGCGCCGACGCTGCTCCGGAGCGCGTCGTAGCCGGCCTGGTCTCCGAAGACGGCCACCGGCACGCCGGCCTGCAGCTGATCCCGGACGTGGCCCTTGACCGCCTCGCCGGCGGTGGCGTAGTAGCCCCCGTCCACGAACAGTGCCGCCTTGCCTGCGGTGGGAGGAAGTGGGGTCTGGCCGTCCAGGAGCGCCACCATGGAGAGATCACTTGGGGAAAGGGTCTCTCGAAGGGTGAGGGACTGACCCCTGGCGGTGATGGGCGGCTGGCCCTCCCCGGACGCGCAGGCGCCCCCCAGCGCCACCAGTATGGCCATGATCAACATGACGCCGGCGGCCAGGCCGCCGCGGGCCCTTGCTGTTGTGTTGCGTGGCATGATGTTCCTCCTTCGTCAAAAGTCACCATCTCGAGATCGATGTCGGAATGAGCGCCGGCCGGCGGGGATGCCGGCCGCGCCGCCGGGGGGTCCCATTGCAGCCGCCCCACCGGGGCCGGCCCCCTTCCTTCGCAGGAAGGGGGCCGGGATTGTGCCATGGTCGATGTGGTGCATGGCTAGAGCCCGGAAACCTGGCGGGTCCAGGAAGCCCAGTACCACTTGTTGCCGTACCAGTGGTATTGCTTCCACTGGCTCTGGAACTTCTCGTAGTGCGAGGCCGAGCCTTCGCTGGCTGTGTGCCGGTAGGTGAATCCGGAGCTGTCCGCCAGGAAGGTGCTGGTGGCCGTGATGGAGTTCTTGCCGATGCTCCACTTGTGCTTGGTGTACCCGCTGCCCAGGTCGCTGGAGTTGGCGCAGGTGACGTCGGGCTGCGAGTAGCCCTGTGAGTAGGTGGCTCCCAGGCCGAGGCCCCTCTCGCTGCCGGTCACCCCCAGTGAGTAGGACGTGCTCACCTGGCCGACGGTGCTGCCGGGCCCGTAGCGCAGCAGCACGTTGTTGGGCTGGTAGGTCTTCACGTTACAGTACTGGTAGGCCCACTCGTTCTTCCAGTTCTGGGCGTAAGCCGCCTGGCCGCTCATTTGCTCGTACCTGATCTCCGCGCTGATGTAGTCGTAGGCCGGATTGCCATCGTTGGCCAGCCTGTAGTAATAGCGGTCGATGCACATCTTGCCGTGCGGTTCCAGGCTGTCGCCACTGTACAGGCGGAACCAGGCCCGGCGGGTCCAGTTGGCATCGGCCCGGACCGGCCTGGGCTGCTCCACCTCCTGAAGCCACTGCCGGAGGCCGGCCATCGCCGAGCGCATGTCGGCACTGCTTCCCACCACCCGGAATCCGTTGAACACTGGCTGGCCGCCGGTCCCGGGAGTCAGCTTCAGCGCCGCCACCTCTATGGCCGGCTCGGCTGCCGCGTTGGAGGCGCCTTCACGCGGGCCGCCCAGGCTCAGGCTGAGTGGGTCAATATCGCCGCCGATGAACACCACCGGTGTGCCGGTGCGGGCCTTCTCTCTGACGCCGTCGGCGACGTTCTCTCCAGCCCTGCCGTAGAAGCTCCCATCGACGCAGAGCATCTTCTTGCCCTGGGTGGACGGCCTCGGTGTCACCTGGTCCACCAGCGCGAGGTCGGAGGATCCGGCCCCGGCCAGCGCCGCCCTGACGTTCAGCCTTGGTGCGGCCGGGGCGGCCGCCCCGGCCGGCTGAGGCCGCGCGGCCATCAGGCCGGCGGCCAGCACCGCCAGGGCGAGAAGCGCGGCCAACAGCCGCCTTGGTTCGAGTATTGCTTCCATAGTGTCTGCCTTCTCCTTCCCAAGTCATTGGAATGGCTGACGATGCTGTTGTGGTGGACTTTCCAGGCTGCTATCACCCCCTCCCTTGACCGCCGGCGGAACCATCTGACCAGCGCCACCGCGGCGCCAGTGGCCATGTGCGGCGGGCGCTACCGGCCGGACGAAGCCCGTGACGCGCGCCCGTGGTCACACCAGGCCGTTACTGAGGCGCCAGCCTGGCTGCATGTCTGGTGGCTGCGCCGGCCCGACTGCATGTCTGGTGGCTGCGCCGGCCGGCTCGCGCTTGGTCCTGATGCCAACCGGCGTTGTGTGTCCGGTGGCGGCCGGCCCCCTCTGCATCATCAAGGATACTGCGGGTGGTGACAAATGTCAAGTAGGATTAGAGCACACACGATACAGAACCGGTGCGCGCCGGAAGGAACGGCCAAATGAGGAGGCGTCCTCTAGGCGGCCTCGGGCTGAATGAGCCCGTAGTTCCCGTCTCTGCGCCGGTAGAGGACGTTGAACGAGTTGTTGTCCGCGTTCAGGAATATGAAGAAGTCATGGCCCAGGAGCTCCATCTGCACTGAGGCCTCTTCGACGGTCATCAGCTTGACCGGAAACCTCTTGGCCTTGACCACGAGATCGGGTACCCTTTCGTCCCGCGGTGTCTCCTCGCCCGGCTCTGGCGGGGCCTCGAGGACCTTTCTCTGCCGGGCAGCCCTCCTGCCCTTGAGGTAGTACTTTCCCTTGAAGCGCTGTATCTGTTTGCGGATCACGTCGTCGGCTAGGTCAATGGCGGCATAGACGTCCGTCTCCCTTTCCTCCGACCTGATGAGCGTGCCATTGGTCTTGACGGTCACCTGGACAACGTACCGGTTGGCCAGGGACCTGGCGCTCTCCTTCGATATCTCCACGTTGGTTTCGGTGATGGAGGGCAGCACATGACTGAGCTTGCCCATCTTCTTGCTGACATAAGCCTCCACAGCTTCGGAGAGTTGCAGCTTCTTGCCTCGGATATCCAGTTCCATGTCTCCTGTCCCTCCTTGTGTCATCGATGAAGGCCTTTGGGTGAAACGAAGCCGCGTGGCTGCGTTCCTGCTCAATGGCAGCTCTGAGGAAGATCGGTCCACCATTCGGTGCGGCGGGTGGAATGGGTCATTGTTCCATCAATATAGGGTGAGACCTTGCCGCTGTCAATAAGCCTGGCGCCGTGCTGGGCGATGAGCAGCCGGGGTGCCCGTCTATGCGTGAACAGGCTCGCGGCCGGACCTGCGTCGGGACGCGTCCTTCTTCGGCGCCGGCCCCTCTGCTCGCAGCGTGGAATCGGCATCTTCGGGCGAGTGCCGGTGGGCCGGCCCGTCTCCCGGCCGGGGGTTCTTTGCCGCCGTGGCCGCCGCCTTCGTCCCGGCGGCGTGTTCCCCGGAGCCTCGGGCGGCGCGAGAGACGGGCTCAGGGGCGCCCTTTACGTTCTCCGCTGCCGGTGCAGCCTTGCCAGCCGGCGCTGACGCTCCGGCCTTCTTCCTGGCGGCGGGCTCCGATTTGGCGGCGTCCGCTGCCGGTGCAGCCTTGCCAGCCGGCGCTGACGCTCCGGCCT
>CAYRGJ010000030.1:15802-39772 GCA_964423835.1 uncultured Dehalococcoidia bacterium
CTTCTTCCTGGCGGCGGGCTCCGATTTGGCGGCGTCCGCTGCCGGTGCAGCCTTGGCAGCCGGCGCTGACGCTCCGGCCTTCTTCCTGGTGGCGGGCTCCGGCTTGGCGGCGTCCGCTGCCGGTGCAGCCTTGCCAGCCGGCGCTGACGCTCCGGCCTTCTTCCTGGCGGCGGGCTCCGGCTTGGCGGCGTCCGCTGCCGGTGCAGCCTTGCTGCCCGGTGAAGCTGACGCTCCAGCCTTCTTCCTGGCCGCAGAGCCGGATGCGATGGCAGCCTCCGCCGGGACTCTGCCCTTCTTCATCGCCGCGGGCTCCGATTTGGCGGTTGTCCCTGCCGGGGCCTTGCCCTTCGTGGCGGCCGCCTTTCGGCGCGCCGGGCGGATGGGCGCTTCCCCTATCGCTTCCGTAGCGCCAGGCGCCCTGTCCCCGGCCGTTGGCATGACCTCCGGCGCCACAGGCGTATCCACGGAGAGTGTGCCCTCGGCAACGGGCGTCTCGGCGGGCGCTTCGGCCGGTGGCTGTGGCCCGTCCACGGTCAGCACCGGTGGCTCGGGTTCGGGGGCGGAGTCATCCCCGGCGAGCAGAGACGCGTCCAGAGGTGCATCCAGAGGCATGTCCGCAGCCGGGTCGGTGGCCTCTTCGGCCGGCTCGAAGTTCATGCTATCTGCAGCTGGCAGAGTGTTCACGCTGTCGGCGGCCGGCGCATCGTCGGGCAGCATGTCGACGGATACCTCCGGCGGGGCGTCGGCCAGGTCCCTGATCACCTGGACTATGGTCATCTTCCTGTCTTCCGCCGTCGAGCCCGCCAGAGGATCGGGCTCCAGCGCGTCCGGCGGGACGCCTTCCGACCCGGGGACCGCCGGCGGCAGCCCCTGGCCTGATTCGGCTGACGCGTCGGACAGAGTCGATATCGATGGCGCAGAGTGGCCCAGGTCCTGCAGCGTCTGTGCCCCGGCGGCCCCGGCCGCGGGCGGCACCAGCGCCGTCAGTATCTCCTGCCAGTGAACGTAGATGGCCCAGTGGCCCTCTCTGGGGAAGAACGTGGCGCGGCAATGGGGTATGGCCCCGGCCAGGCGCTGGCCCATGGCCACGGGGGCCTCAGCGTCGACCTCTCCATGCCACAGATAGACCTCTGGCTTGAGGGCGCCCATCTGGAAGCCCCAGGGCTGGGAAACCAGCTTCAGGTCCAGGGTAATGCCCTGGGTGCCGGAGCGGACCGCCTCCCTTATATCCTCCGTGAGCATGACCTTGATCCCGGGCACCAGCGCCCGCGCCGCCTCTGAATCCTGCAGGCCGGCCAGCTGGGACTTGAAATAGGCCTGGGGGTTGTCTCGCCAGAGATTGCACACCAGGCCGGTACCCAGCTTGGCCAGCGGTGACAGGTGCCGGTCCAGGTTGAAGAACACGTGCCCGATGCCGTGCATCCCTTTGGTCATCTCCGGGTTCTCCATGAAGGCGATGCTGCTCACCAGGCCGATGCCGCTCAGCCTCTCCGGGATAGCCGCGGCGCAGGCCGCCGCATACGCTCCGCCGCTGGAGTAGCCCAGGATGGCGAATGTGGACAGGTCGAGGGCATCCGCGACCTGAAGCACGTCCCCGGGCCAGTCCGTTATCTTGCGGCCGGGCTTGAAGTCCGACCGGCCGAAACCGGGGCGGTCGATGGCGATTATGCGGGCCCCGGCAGCCACGGCGATGGAGTGATCGGGATGGTGGAAGAGGCGCGAGCCCGGCGTGCCGTGGAAGAGGAGGACCGGCCTGCCCTTGGGATCGCCGTACTCTGCGTAAGCCAGCCGCCTTCCGTCTCGCAGCCTGACGTCACTCTGGGGCGATGACGATGCTCTGGTATCCAACATTGCCTCCCTTGTTCGCGCCTGAACCGGACTCGGGCATCCCGATTGTACGGAGATGCGGTCACAGCGAGGTCTCAGGGCCGAACGTTCTTCTCGCAAAGCCCTCTCAAAGGAGGCCCGTGCCGGGGTGCAGGGCTGCCGTCTCTGCCGAAGGGGGTGCCTGCGAGCGCCGCTGGGTGCCGCCCGCGAGCGCCGCCCGTCTCCGTCCCCGAGCGTGGCCGGAGCGCGGCTGGCCACGGCGGCTGGCAGCGGCTTCCTGGACGGGCCGGCGCGAGGGAGGGTATATTACGGAGACGAAGAAGGTGCGGCCCCGGCAGGAGCCGGTTAGGACGCCTCCGCGCGGGAAGAGCGGGGCAGGGGAGCACTCATGGAGGTAGGCGATGATGAAGGAACTCGTGCTGCAGAACAGGAGCTACCGGCGTTTCCGCCAGGACCACCGGATTGAACCCGGCACCCTCAGGGATCTGATCGACATGGCGCGGCTGTGCGCCTCCGCCATGAACCTGCAGCCGCTCAGGTACGCGTTTTCGTGCGATCCCGAGAGAAACGCCCTCATCTTCCCGCAGCTGGCCTTCGCCAGGCAACTGAAGGACTGGGGAGGGCCTGTCGAGGGGGAAAGGCCATCGGCCTACATCGTCATTATGGGTGATACGCGCATAACCCGCTCATTCGGTTGTGACCACGGGATCGCGGCCCAGACCATTCTGCTGGCGGCGGTGGAGAAGGGCCTGGGCGGCTGCATGCTGGCCTCGGTGGACCGGGAGGGACTGCGGCGGGCGCTCCGGATACCGCCGCACTTCGAGATACTGCTGGTGGTG
The DNA here is from genome assembly GCA_964423835.1 of uncultured Dehalococcoidia bacterium. GTDB lineage: Bacteria > Chloroflexota > Dehalococcoidia > UBA2247 > RBG-13-53-26 > JAFGCL01. The sequence continues at coordinate 18,469 of CAYRGJ010000030.1, forward strand.
GCGCTGGGCCAGCCGAAGGAAAAGGTAGTCCTGGAGGACGTGGGGCCGGATGGCGATACCAGCTACTGGCGGGACTCTGAAGGAGCCCATCACGTGCCGAAGCGCCGGCTGGAAGACGTCATCGTCATCGCCGGATGACGGGCCGCATCATGCCGGCTGCCGGCGGTGCCCACGGCAGCAGCGGCGTTCATCCGGCGGCGCCCCTGGCGGCAGAGGCGTTCATCCAGCGGCGCTCCTGGCAGCGGCAGAGTCTATCCGGCGGCGCCAAAACTGGTTTGAACGGCCGATGTCATTTGTGATAGTCTGAAGGTGTTGGTAGAGCAGACTAACTCTGGTTTGCCATCTGTTGACCTGTAGTGATAGAATGTCCCGGCCGATCCCCGGGACTGATTGTCGAGAGGCACATAATAGGTTCACCATAGCTTGAGTCAGGTCAGCGGTCCGAGCAGTTGGGACCGGTAGAATCCAATCGAAGGGGGGGGAACGCAGAGACCGGGCTATCAGCAGGTCAAACCTGAGAATCTCCGAGCCATTTCCGCCTTAGGCGAAAGCTATGGGGAATGGCCGATGGGGTGCGGTTGGAAACGGCCGTGCCTCCCTTCTTTGGAAAGGAGACGGGTGAATGACAGCGGGCCTTACAGGCGCCAGGCCTGACGGTCCAGGAGCACCGGCCTTTCCATGGCTACTGCTCCAGTCATCTCACCTCCAGACGCCTCAGATTCGATGTCCGGCAGCACAAAGGCACCACGAGCCGTTTTTCTGAAGGCATTCCCGGCACTACCTCAATCGAACAGCTGACGTGAAGGTAAATCAGGTAAATCCAGAAGGAGGGGAAAGCATGGCACTCAGGAAGATGCTACTTACCATCAACGGATCGGAACGCCAGATCGTGTGTGACCCGGCTGACTCGCTGGCCGAAGTGCTGCGGTCCCTGGGACTGACGGGCACGAAGGTGGGGTGCGGCGTGGGCCAGTGCGGGACCTGCTCGGTTCTGGTTGACGGCAAGGTCACCAAGGCCTGCACCAAGAAAATGGACAAGGTGGACGAGCACTGCAACATCCTCACCATTGAAGGGATCGGAACGCCCACGGCCCTGCATCCCCTTCAGCTGGCGTGGATGACCTATGGCGGCGCCCAGTGCGGTTACTGCTCCCCGGGCTTCATCGTGTCCGCCAAGGCCCTGCTCGATGGCAATCCCAACCCGACCAGGCAGGAGGTCAGGGCCTGGTTCCAGAGGCAGCGCAATGCCTGCCGGTGCACCGGGTACAAGCCGCTGGTGGATGCCGTCATGGCTGCCGCCAGGGTGCTGCGCGGCGAGATGAAGATGTCGGACCTGGCGTTCAAGGTCCCGGCCGATGGCCGCATCTACGGCACCGCCATCCCCCGGCCGACGGCGCTGGCCAAGGTTACCGGGACCTGTGACTACGGTTCGGATGTCAATGAGAAGATGCCGCCGGGAACCGCCTATCATGCCGCCTGCGCCATCGCCAAAGTGTCCAGCGCCAAGGTGAGCAACATCGACGTCTCCGAGGCCGAGAAGATGCCGGGCGTGGTCAAGGTGGTCACCAAGAAGGATGTCAAGGGCTCGAACCTGATGTTCAACCTGAATATCATGAACCCCCGCTACACCGGCAACATGTTCGAGCGGCCCATCCTGGTGGACAACATGGTGTTCCAGTATGGCGACGTGTACGCCATCGTTATAGCTGACAGCCGCAAGCATGCCCGGGCGGCCGCCGAGAAGGTCAAGGTCACCCAGGAGGTGCTGCCGGCATATATGAACGCGCTGGACGCGGTGGCGCCCGACGCCAAGCAGGTCTTCGAGGGCTTTGACAACCTCTACGTCATGGCGCCCTTGCTCAAGGGGCAGGATGACATGGACGCGGTCTTCGCCAAGTCGGCCCGGGTCCTGGAGGGGAGCTACTACAGCCAGCGCCAGCCCCACGCCGTACTGGAGCGGGATACGCTTCTGGCCTACCTGGACGAGGACGGGAAGTACACCTGCCACTGCAAGAGCCTGCTGATCCATGCGGCCGCGGCCGCCGTCCTGGCCGGTGTCGGCCTGGCGGACATGAGGATCATCAACAACCCCGTGGGCGCCAGCTTCGGCTACTCGCTGTCCTCCAACAACATAGCGCTGGCCACCGTCGCCACCCAGGCGGTTGACGGCTTCCCCGTCTGCCTGGACCTGGACTACGACGAGCACACCGTGATGACCGGCAAGCGGGCCCCCGGCTGGACCAACATCAAGCTGGGCTGCGACAAGGACGGCAAGATGACCGGCCTGCAGTATGAGCTGCTCTACGACCACGGGGCCTATGCCGACGTGGCCTGCCTCCTGATCGAAAAGGGCATACGCTTCATGGGCTGGCCCTACAGCATCCCCAACATCAAGGGCGTGGCCATGGTCACGGCCTCGAACCACGCGTTCACCACTGCCTTTCGGGCCTTCGGCGCCATGCAGGCGTACGCCGGGCATGAGCAGCTCGTCGACGAGCTGGCGGAGAAGTGCGGGATCGATCCCTTCGAGTTCCGGTACAAGAACGTTTTGAGACAGGGAGACCTGGGCCTCACCAGCAACAAGCTGTCGGTCTATCCCATGGAGAAGCTGATGGACATGATGCGGCCCAAGTACCAGGAAGCGCTCAAGCGGGCCAAGAAGGAGTCCACCGCCGAGAAGAAGCGCGGCGTGGGCATCAGCTGCGGCGGCTACAGCGTGGGCCGGGGCATGGGCGACCAGTCCGAGGTGGACCTCGAGCTCATGCCGGACGGCTCCGTCACCAACTACAACGGCTGGGAAGACCAGGGCCAGGGCGGAGACGTGGGCGCGTTCGTGGAGACGCACGAGGCGCTGCGGCCCCTGGGCCTGAGGCCGGACCAGATCCGGCTGGTCATGGGCGACACCAAGGTCTGCCCCAACACGGGAGCCTCAGCCGGAAGCAGTAACCACTACATGCACGGGAAGGCCTGCATCGATGCGGCCAACAAGCTGATGGATGCCATGCGCAAGCCCGACGGGACCTTCCGCACCTATGAGGAGATGAAGAAGGAAGGGATTCCCACCAAGTATCGCGGGGTGCACCCCACCCTGGGGACCACCCAGGATATTGACCCCAATACCGGGCACGGATCCCCCAACCCGGAGTACAACTACGCGGTGTTCCTGTCCGAGGTCGAGGTTGACGTCAAGACCGGCAAGACGAAGGTGCTCAGGATGTCCGGGTGCTTTGACGTCGGCGTCATCGGCAACAAGCTGGCGGTCGAAGGCCAGGCCTACGGCGGCATGGCCCAGGCCATCGGCATGGCGCTTTCCGAGGACTTCGAGGATCCCGCCAAGGACATCAACCTGATCAAGCTGGGGCTGCCATTCATCGAGGATGTCCCCGATGAGCTGGAGATCAGCTTCCTGGAGACTCCTCGCCCGACGGGCCCGTTCGGCGCCGCCGGCTGCGCCGAGTGCTTCATAACCGGGTTCCCCTCGGTCCTCAACGCCATTCACAATGCCGTCGGAGTCCGGATCCACGAGCTTCCGGCCAGGCCGGCGAAGGTGCTCAAGGCCATGAAGGACCTGGAGGCCGGCAAGGTCAGCAAGCCCAAGAAGTACTGGATGGGCATGGAGTTCAAGGACCGGATGCAGTACATCAAGGACCGGCCGATGAAGGGGACCGGATTCGACATCAGCGCCGAGGGAGGTCTCAGGAAAGAGGGGTAGGTTTGGACCGGCTCTGATCGCAGCCATGTTTCAGGCAGACTGCAAGCGTGCTTGCAGTCTGCCTGTCTATACTGTCTAATACAGGACCAGAGGACCCCCGGCATGGACATCGACCAGATAGCGAAAGCGAAAAACAGGTGCATCCAGGAGGAGCCGCCCTACTGCGCCGCGGCCTGCCCGGTGCACGTGGACGTGCGGCTGCTGATGAAGAGCATCCGGCAGGGCGATTATGACCGGGCCTTCAAGATGTACGCCCGGAAGGTGCTGTTCCCCGGCATCATGTCCCGGATCTGCGACGAGCCGTGCCGGGCGAAGTGCATCCGGGCCAGGCTGGATGACCCCCTGTCCATAAGGCTGTCCGAGAGGGCCGCCGTGGACCACGCCGGCTCGAAGGACCCGGGGGTGTACGCGGCGCCGGGGAAGAACCGGCGGGTGGCGGTGGTCGGCGGCGGTTTGACCGGGATGTGCTGCGCCCTGGACCTGGCGCGGAAGGGGTACCCGGTGGCCCTGTACGAAGGATCGGCCCTGCTGGGGGGAAGGCTCCGCGGAATAGACCCTTCGGTGCTGCCGGCGCAGGTCCTGGAGGAGGAGTTGCGCCTCCTGGAGGATGAGGAGGTGGAGATCAACCTCAATACCGAGGTCAGGGACCTCGCGGACCTGGAGTACGATGCCTGCTTTGTGGCCGCCGGCGGCGGGGGTGGCGGCGTCCCCGGTGTGGCGCCGAAAGAGGGCCGTGAGTACCGGATCACCCTGGAGAGCGACCGGGAGGGGGTCTTCGTGGTCCCGGCCGGGAATGGCCAGGGGTACTCGCCGATCGTGGCTGTCCTGCAGGGCCTGCAGGCCTCGAGGTCCATCGAGCGCTACCTCAAGAAGACGTCGTTGTCCTTCGGCCGGGAGAATGAGCTCTGCACGGACACCTGTCTCTACACCAACATCTCCCGTGCGGAGAAGAAGCCCGGAGTCCTGCCGGCCAGAGCGCCGTCCGGGTACACCAGGGAAGAGGCGGAGAAAGAGGCTTCGAGATGCCTGCTGTGCGAGTGCCTGGAATGCGACCACGAGTGCCTCTACCTGGCCACCTACGGGGCCTATCCCAAGGTGTACATCGCGGACCTGGCCGCGTTCTACGCCACCCCGAATGTGGCCTACGGCTCCGGCGGGGGGCGGTATGCCCACGGAAAGACCCACCTGTTGAATGCCTGCAGCCTGTGCGGGCTGTGCAAAGAGGTCTGCCCCGAGGACGTGGACATGGGGCAGGTCAACACCGAGATCAAGAAGCTTATCTGGGCCGACGGGAGGATGCCGGCCTCGTTTCACGATTTCTGGCTGAGGGACATGGAGTCCGCCGCCGGCCAGGACTTTTTCCTGGTCCGGGGCCAGGCGGGCGCGGCCGGCAGCCGCTACCTCTTCTTCCCCGGATGCCAGCTGGGCGCCTCCGACCCTGCCTACGTGATGGAGAGCTATCGCTACCTCACCCAGAGTCTCCAGGGCGGCGTCGGGCTGTACCTGGGGTGCTGCGGCGCCCCGGCCGACTGGTCGGGGCGGACCGACCTCCTGGAGAAAAGCATCGAGGCCATCCGGGCGAACTGGGAGCAGCAGGGGCGCCCCCAGGTCATCCTGGCCTGCCCCACCTGCCACAAGATGTTCGGCAGGCACCTGGCGGAGGTGCCGGTGAAATCGCTGTGGGACATCTTCCAGGAGCGGGGGCTCCCGGACGGCGGCGCCCGGGGCAGCGGCGCTGCCGTGGCCCTGTACGATCCCTGCTCCAGCCGGTACCTGCCGGGCGTGCAGAAGAGCGTCCGGGACCTGCTGGAGAGGATGGGGTATGCCGTGGAGGAGCTGCGGATGAACCGGCGCTATGCGCAGTGCTGCAGCTACGGCGGGCTGATCTCCACCGTGAACCCCAAGCTGGCCAGGGAGATAAGGGACCAGCGGACCAGCGCCAGCCCCCGGGACTACGTGACCTACTGCCCCAACTGCCGGGACGATTTTGCCGGGAGCGGGAAGCGGTCCTGGCATGTCCTGGACCTGATCTTCGGAGGGGCGGATGTGGGCGGGGCCCTGAAGACGCCGCCGGCCCGGTGGCAGCGGCGGGAGAACCGGAGGGCGCTCAAGGCCGCCATGTTGGAGGCATTCTGGGGCGAGAAGATGGAGAGCAACAGACAGGAGCACGACTCGGTGAAGCTGATACTGTGCGGCGATGTGGAACGGAAGCTGGATGACCGGTACATTCTCCTCGATGAGATCAAGCAGGTCATCCTCCATGCCGAGAAGAGCGGCTCCCGGTTCCTGGACCAGGAGACGGGGCACAGCCTGGGCCATCTGCGGATCGGGCTGGTGACCTACTGGGTCGAGTACGAGCCCAGCGGCGATGGCTACAAGGTGTACCGGGCGTACAGCCACCGGATACAGATCATCGATGAAGGTGGCGCCAATGACTGAACCCTGCCAGCAGAAGATCATCTGCCAGAGGTGCCAGCTGCCGCTGGTCAGCGCCAGGGCCAGGCTGACCTACCAGGGCGTCAACTTCGAGGCTGACCTGCCGCGGTGCCCGCGGTGCGGGCAGGCCTTCATCCCCGAGGACCTGGCGCTGGGCAAGATGCACGAGCTGGAGATCACCCTGGAAGACAAGTAGGGCCGGCGGGCGATCAGGCCCGGGCGCCGGCATGGGTCTCCCGCTCGGCGAGGGGCCGGTCCGCCCGGCGGGCAACAGCAGGCCATGGAGCAGCAGTCTAGAAGAATCGCGGCGGTGGTTCCCGCAGCCGGCTATTCATCCCGGGCGGGCTTCTTCAAGCCTCTCCTGCCGGCCGGGCCCCTTCTGGTAATAGAGAGGTCCGTGGGCGCCCTGCAGCAGGCCGGCCTGGCCGTCAGGGACATCAACGTCGTTGTGGGGCACAGGGCGGAACTGCTGGCGCCGGTGCTGGCCCGCCTGGGCGTGAACGCCATCATGAATCCGGACTACCGCCGGGGCATGTATGCCTCGATACAGGCGGGGGTCAGGTCCCTGGCGGATGATGTCGAGGCCTTCTTCCTGTTGCCGGCGGATTGCCCTTTCGTGTCACCGCTGACCATCCGCCGCCTGGTGCAGCACTACCGGGGGTGCGCCCCCGGCTCGTGCCAGGTGGTCTACCCCGTCTGCCGGGGAGAGAGGGGCCATCCCCCCCTGATCTCGGCCAACCTGCGGCCCCGCATCCTGGCGGGAGAGCCCGAAGGCGGCCTGCGCCAGCTGCTGGAGGAGGCCCGCGGCGGCGCCGGCGTAGCGGTGGATGATGAGGGCGTCCTCATGGACCTGGACTCGGAGGAGGATTACCAGAGGGCCATCCAGGGCCTGCTGCCGCCCTACCCGGCGCAGGGGGAGTGCCGGAGGATACTGCTGGAGCGCCAGGTCCCGGGACCAGTCCTGGAGCATTCCCGGGCCGTGGCCCGGGTGTCGGGCCGGATCGCCGAGCATCTCAACAGCCGGGGGTGCCGCATTCACCTGGGAGCGGTCATGGCGGCCGCCTGGCTGCACGATGTGGCCAGAGGGGAGAGGGACCATGCGCGGAGGGGCAGCGAGGTGGTGGCCCGCCTGGGCTACCCGGAGGTGGCGGACATCATCGCCTCCCACATGGCGCTGGGCCCGGGACAGGAGGGCCAGGTCACCGAGGCCACCATCGTCTACCTGTCAGACAAGATGGTCTCCGGGTCCCGGGTGGTCTGCCTCGATGAGAGGCTCCGGGAGCGGCTGGGAGCGCTGGGCGACGAAGCGGCGCGCCAGGGAGCGAGGCAGCGCCTGGAACAGGCCATGGCGATCCAGAAGAGGATCGAAGGCATCCTGGATTCCCGTCTGGAGGACGTGCTGGGTGAGTGGCATGAAGAAGACGGTCTTCCTGGTGAGGCACGCCGAGGCGGCGGGGCCTGACCGGGAGAAGCGGTACCTGGGGCAGCTGGACCCGGACCTGAGCCCCTCCGGGGTGCGCCAGGCGGAGGAGCTTGCCCGGGCGTTGCAGCGCTTCCCCATCCGGGCCCTCTTTGCCAGCGATCTGCGGAGGGCGATGCGCACCGCGGAGCTGATCGCCCGGGGCCGCGATTGCCGGCCGGAGCCGGTCAGAGAGCTCCGGGAGATCGCCCTGGGCGACTGGGAGGGCCGGACCTTTGCCCAGGTCCGGGCACGGTATCCGGAGGAGTACCGGCTGAGGGGGCTGGACCTGGCCGGCTACCGGCCCCCCGGAGGCGAGAGCTTTGCCGACCTGCGGAGCCGGGTGGTCCCGGCCTTCGAGCGGGCGGTGGAGAGGTCCCGGGGCGACCTGGCCATCGTGACTCATGCCGGGGTCATCCGGATGGTGCTCTGTCACGTCGCGGCGCGGCCCCTTCAGGAGCTCTTCTCCATACCCTCGGACCACGCGCGGGTCAGCGTCCTGGTGGCAGAAGGGGGCAGGTGGCGGGTGACCGCCATCAACGCGGGCCCCGGCGGTTTGATGCCGGGCGGGGGCGCATCGGATAATAGGGGCAGAGAGTCACAGCGGAGGGATCCGGCATGAACATCTACAGCACCGTGCTTGAGAAGCTGAACGCCGGCGAGAGGGTGGTCCTGCTGACCTCCCTCGATGGCGCTGAGGGGACGGGCCAGCCGGGCAAGGCCTGCTTCACGGAGGCGGACCTGGAGGCCGCCCACCCGGGCGGGGGGCCGCGCCCGGAAGCGGCGCAACTGGTCCGCTGGGCCATGGCCACCGGAGAGGTCCAGCTCCTCACCACGCCGGATGGGAGGATGCTGGTGGCGGAGCCCCTGTTCCCCCAGCCGCGCCTGATCATCTTCGGCGGGGGGCACATCGGGAAGGCGCTGTGCCACTTCGCCTCCAGGGCGGGCTTCCTGGTCACCGTGGTGGATGACCGCATCGAGTTCGCCAACCGGGAGCGCTTCCCCGACGCGGACCAGGTCATCTGCGACAGCTTCGACCGGTCCTTCGAGCGTCTGCGTTTTGGCCCCCAGGCGTACGTTGTCCTGGTGACCCGGGGGCACCGCCACGATACGGCCTGCCTGCGCGAGGTGGTCAAGAGGAAGTGGGCCTATGCCGGCATGACTGGCTCGAGGCGGCGGGTCCAGGGCGTGAAGGAGCTGCTCATCAGCGAGGGGGCCGACCGGGAGGTGGTGCAGAAGGTGAATGCCCCCATCGGCCTCGATATCGGCGCCATTACCCCGGAGGAGATCACCATCGCCATCCTGGCCCAGGTGATCAGCTACCGCCGGCTGGAGCAGCCGAAGCTGGGGCGGGAGTCGGCCAGGCTGAAGTGGACGGAGTTCGACCGCGAGGTCATCGAGGAGCTGGCCCGGGGCGGCGGAAGCCGGGCCGTGGCCACGGTCATATCCAGCGGCGGGTCCACGCCACGGGAGGCCGGGGCCAAGATGGTGGTGTGGCCGGAGGGCAGGATACTGGGCAGCGTTGGCGGCGGTGGCGGTGAGGCAGCTGTCATCCAGTCGGCGCGGGAGGTGATGCGGCGGGGAGGGCACCTGGTCCAGGCCATCGACATGACGGGCGGCTTCAACGATGACGGCATGGTCTGCGGCGGAAGCATGAGGGTGCTGATCGAGCCCGTCCAAGGCCACGCCGGCCATCGAGCTGCCGGAGGACAGCGGCCTTGAAATCCGAATCTCCGGCCAGGGTGCGGCCCGCGGAAGAGGTTATCGGCCGGACGCAGAGCGTCTGCCCCGTCTGCCTGAAGAGGGTCCCCGCCCGGCGCGTGCTGCGGGACGGCTGCGTCTTCCTGGAGAAGGCCTGCCGGGAGCACGGGGATTTCCGGGCCGTGATCTGGCGGGGCCCCCCTGACTACCGGTCATGGTACCAGGCCAGGGCGCCGGAGCCCCCGAAGGCCTGCCTCACCCGGACCGACAGGGGATGTCCTTTCGACTGCGGCCTGTGCCCGGAACACCGCCAGCAGATCTGCTGCGCCCTGATCGAGGTGACCCGGCGCTGCGACCTGCGCTGCCCGGTCTGCTTCGCCAGCGCCGGAGAGGATGACGCCGCCAGGGACCCCGCCCGGGAAGAGCTGCTGGACCAGCTGAGGATGATCTGGAGCACCACCGGCAAGTGCAATATCCAGCTCTCCGGCGGCGAGCCCACGGTGAGGGACGATCTGCCGGATATCATACGCGAAGCGCGCGCCCTGGGGTACACCTTCTTTCAGCTGAACACCAATGGCCTCAGGCTGGGGGAGGACCCTGACTACGTCCGGGCGCTGGCGGAGGCCGGCCTGTCCACCGTGTTCCTGCAGTTCGACGGGACCAGCGATGAGGTCTACCGGCGCCTGCGGGGCCGGGCCCTGTTCCAGGCCAAGCAGAGTGCCATAGAGGCCTGCGGCCGCCACCGGCTGGGGGTGGTGCTGGTGCCGACGCTGGTGCCGGGAGTCAACACCGATCACATCGGGGACATAGTGCGCTACGCCCTCAAGGGCATGCCGGTGATCAGGGGAGTGCACCTGCAGCCGGTGAGCTACTTCGGCCGGTACCCCGCCGCCCCGCGGGATGAGGACCGGATCACCCTGCCGGAGGTCCTCCGGGCGCTGGAGGAGCAGACGGGCGGTCTGCTCAAGGCGGCCCATTTCGCTCCCTCGGACTGCGAGAGCTCCCTGTGCTCCTTCCACGGGGACTTCATCTACCTGCAGGACGGCCGGCTGACGCCCTCCGGCAAGAGACAGGAGGCCTGCTGTCCCGGCGCCGGGGGCCGGCGGGCGGAGTCCGTGTCCCGGGCGCAGAACTTCGTGGCCAGGAGATGGCAGATGGGGCAGAGCGCCAGCTGCTGCGGCCCCGACGCGGAGAGGGCTTCGGCCCAGCAGGCTCCCAGCTGCTGCGGCCCCGAAGCGCAGCAGGCCCCTGACCGCTGTGGTTCCGGCGCGCCGCCGCCGGGCCAGGCGGCGAACGAGCAGGACAGCTGGGATGCCATCCTGGACAGGGTCAGGAACTACCGCCTGAGCATCACCTGCATGGTGTATCAGGACGCCGGGAACATGGACCTGGAGCGCCTGAAGTACTGCTGCGTTCCGGTCATCGATGGCGGCCGGGCGGTGCCGTTCTGCGCCTACAACCTGACCAGCCGGGACGGGGATTCCCTCTATCGGGGCAGGACGGCTGGGGCCCCCGCGGCCGTCCCTGTGCGCCCGAAAGCGCGGGGCAGAAGGAGGCAGCCATGAAGATCGCGGTCGCGGCCGGCGGGAGGACCCTGGAGGACCGGGTCCCCGATAGCTTCGAGCAAAGCCCTTACCTGCTCATCGTGGAGACGGACGACGGAAGCTGGGAGGTATACCAGAACCCGGAGAAGGACGGGGCCGGGCTGGCGCTGACCCGCGAGATCATCAATCAGGACTGCGAGGCGGTTATATCCGGCAGCATCGAGAAGCCGGCCTGGCAGGAGCTGATGATTGCCCAGGTGACGCGCTACCTGGCGGTCGATTGCAGCGCCGGGGAAGCGCTACGCCTGATGGACGCCAATCAGCTGGATTTCATCCGGGTGCCGAAGGGAGAGGTGTGGGATCCCCACCATCAAGACGGCGATTCGTCCCGCTGCGGGGGGCACGAGGACTAGCGTGGGCCGGGACCTGATCAGAGGCATCCGGTGGTGAAGACGCCGCTGGACGCCTGGATTGCCGGCAAGATCGGCGTGCCTCCCGGCTCGCTGACCCGGGAGGCCATTGAGGACTATCAGCTGGACTGCCTGCGCCGGACGGTGAGGCTGGTCAAGGCGCAGAGCGCCTTCTATCGCTCTCGGCTGGGGGCCGTCGAACCTGAGCAGATAGTGAGTCTCTCGGCCCTGGCGGAGCTGCCCTTCACCTCGGCGGAGGACATCAGCCGCGATCCGCAGGCGTTCGTCTGCGTTCCGCAGAACCAGATCGAGCGCATCGTCAGCCTGCAGTCCTCCGGCACCACCGGCCGGCCCAAGCGTATCTTCTTCACCGGCCAGGACCAGGAGCTGACCATCGACTTCTTCGACCACGGCATGCGGAACCTGGTCGGGCCCGGGGACCGCGTTCAGATCCTGCTGCCCTGGGAGCTGCCCGGCAGCGTGGGAGACCTGCTGCGGACCGCCCTGGCCAGGATGGGCGTGCAGCCCATTCCCTACGGTCCGGTCCACGATGCGGCGGAGGCCATCGAGGTGGCCGCGGCGCAGGGGGCCAACGCCATGGTCGGCATTCCGACCCACGTCCTGGGCATGGCCCGCCATCCCCGCGGGGAGGCCCTCCGGGGCCGGGTGAAGAGCATCCTGCTGACCACGGACCACGTGCCGGATGCCATCTGCCGGGCCATCGAGGGCGCCTGGGGCTGCCGGGTCTTCAATCACTACGGGATGACCGAGATGGGCCTGGGCGGCGGCGTGCAGTGCCCGGCCCTGGCGGGCTACCACGTCAGGGAGGCCGACCTGTACTTCGAGATCGTGGACCCGGAGAGCGGGAGGCCGCTTCGTGAGGGTGAGGCCGGAGAGGTGGTCTTCACCACGCTCACCCGCCGGGGGATGCCGCTGCTGCGCTACCGGACGGGAGACCTCAGCCGTTTCATCCCCGGAACCTGCCCCTGCGGCTCCGCGCTGCGGCAGATGGACATTATCAGGGGGCGCCTGTCCGGACGGAAGAGGCTGGCGGGGCAGGCCTTCACCCTGGCTGAGCTGGACGAGGCGCTGTTCCGGGTGCGGGGGGTGTTGAACTACCGCTGCCAGCTGCTCGACGTTGAGGGGCAGGAAGCCCTGGTGGTGGACGTCATGGGCCGGGAAGGGTCGGCGCCCGGGGGAGCGGAAGACGAGGTCCACGGAGGAGCGGGAGACGCGGCGCCCGGGGGAGTGGGAGAGGCGGTGCCCGGGAGCGGGCGGGGGCCGGCCGGAAACGGGCTGGCCGGTGAGGTCCGCAGCGCCCTCTGCCAGGTGCCGGCGGTGGCCGGGGCCCTGGCCGGGGGCCGGGCCCGGGTGCTGGTGAACGTGGCGGAGAAGCTCCCGGTCTCCAGGGGCACGGTTAAGAGGACCATCGCTGACCGGCGGGAGGAGGCCCGCAGCCGGGGATGAGCCAGGACGCCATCAGGCTGTATGCGGACGAGGAGTTCCAGCTGGCGGCCGGGTACGCCCTGCGCCCTGGCGGCCTGGAGCTGACGAAGAAGGCCGTGGAGCTGGCGGGGTTCGCCCCGGCGAGCCGCATCCTGGACGCCGGCTGCGGCTGCGGCAAGACGGTGGCCTACCTGGCGGGAGCCGCCGGCATGAGGGCCGTGGGCGTCGACATCTCTCCGGAGATGACGGCCAGGGCCAGGGGGCTCGACGCGGCGGCGCAGGTAATGGTGGGGGACGTCCGCCGGCTGCCATGCGCGGAAGGCTCGATGGACGGCGTGCTCTGCGAGTGCGCCCTCAACCTCCTGGAAGAGCGGCGCGGAGCCTTGGCGCAGATGCACCGGGTGCTGAGGCCGGGCGGGAGGCTGGTCATCAGTGACCTGTACCTGAGGGAGAAGGCCGGGGGCTTCACCCGGCTGCCCCTGGCCACGTGCATCAACGGGATCGCCCCCCGGGAGGCGGTGGTGGCCGAGATCGAGGCGGCCGGTTTTGAGCTGATGGAGTGGCGGGACGAGAGCGGCGCCTACAAGGAGCTGGTGGCGGCGCTGATCATGAGGTACGGCTCGATGTCCCTGTTCTGGGAATCCCTGGTGGGCCGGGGCCCCGGGGCCGGCGCCATACAGGAGAGCCTGAAGAAGGTGAGGATCGGGTATTATCTGTCCGTCTGGCGAAAGCGGGACGGGCCGGCCGGCCGGCCGGCGCCTCCGGAATGATGGACGGTGAAGGGAGGATCAGGAATGGCTGGCAAGGGAACTGAACCCCAGAGCAGCTTCGCCGCCCTCTTTGACGAGAGGGTCAGGGAGGTCCTCACCGCGGAAGAGGAGCGGGTCCGGGTGGGCGAGCTGGCCTATGACTACTACAAGAGGAGCTTCGGCTGCTCCCAGTCCATGTTCCAGGCCTTTCAGGATGTCCTGGAGATCCGGGACGATTTCTGGTTCAGGGCCATGGGGGGCCTTCAGGGTGGCGGCGGCTGTGGCCTGACCTGCGGCGCCCTGACCATGGGACACGTCCTCATCAACGCCCGGGTGGGGCGGTCCAGTATAGACCAGGGCCTGGAGGCCATCCTGCCGGCCTTCGGGCCGTGCCACGAGCTGACCCTGTGGTTCAAGCCCATGTTCAAGAGCACCGTCTGCTCCGAGATCAGCGGGGTGAACTGGTTTGACCTCAATGAGGTGGCCGGCCACTACCTCGGCCCCCGGGGGGCCGAGACCATCGAAAAGTGCGCGGTGCTGACGGGGACGACGGCCAGCAAGGTGGCTGAGATCCTGAGCCGGCTGTGAGCCGCCGGGTTTCCGGGCCTACCCCACCCGCTCCACCTTGAGCAGGTTGGTAGTCCCGGGCAGGGCGATGGGCAGCCCGGCCGTCACCACCACCAGGTCCCCGTGGCGGGCGACACCGGTGTCCCGGCACAGACGCACTGCCTCGGCAAAGAGGTCCTGCACGTTGCCGGGATCGGGCACCTCGAAGGGGTAAACGCCCCAGGAGAGGGCCAGCCGGCGCCTCTGCGTGAGGCTGGGGGTGGCGGCCAGGATGGGGATGCCGGGGCGGTACTTGGCCACCCGCCTGGCGGTGCTGCCGGACATGGTGAAGGCCACGATGGCGGCGGCGTGCAGCTGGAGGGCGGTGTGGCAGGCAGCGTAGGCGATGGCATCGTCGGTTACCGGCTCCAGGTCGGCGCCCTTCTCCGCCACGATCTTGTCATGGGCCAGGCTGGACTCGGTCTCCAGCGCCACCCTGTTCATTACCTGTACGGCTTCCACCGGGTAGCGGCCCACCGCCGTCTCCCCGGACAGCATGATGGCGTCCGTGCCGTCCAGGATGGAGTTGGCGATGTCGGTCACCTCGGCCCGGGTGGGCCGCGGCGCCTCTATCATGGACTCCAGCATCTGGGTGGCGGTGATCACCGGTTTCCCCGCCCGGTTGCACTTGCGGATCATCTCCTTCTGCACCTGGGGCACCTTCTCCAGCGGGATCTCCACCCCCAGGTCGCCCCGGGCCACCATCAGGCCATCGGCGGCCGCGATGATGCGGTCGATGTCCTGCCAGGCCTCCCATTTCTCTATCTTGGCGATGAGCGGTATATCGGCCCCCCGCTCTCTCAGGAAGGACCGCGCGGCCTGGACGTCGTTGACCGCCCTGACGAAGGAGAGGGCGATCAAGTCCACCCCGTGCTCGATGCCGAACAGCAGGTCGTCCCGGTCCATCTCTATGTGGGGAGGGACCCGCAGGTTGACTCCGGGCACATTGATGCCCTTGTGCGGCTTCAGGACGCCGCCCACGATGACGCGGCAGGTGACGTCCGTCCCCGACCTCCTGGCGACCTCCAGCTTTATGGCGCCGTCGTTGAGGAAGATGATGTCCCCCGGATCGACGCTCTCCGGAAGGCCGGGCAGGTTCACGCTCACCGAGCACTCATCGCCGTCCACGCTGCGGGTAGTGAGGACGAAGGACGAGCCTTCCTTCAAGATCACCTCGGCGGCCTTCAGCCGGCCGGTGCGCACCTTGGGGCCGGGCAGGTCCTGAATGATGGCCACCGGCACTCGCATCGCGGCCGAAACCTCGCGTATGGTGCGGATGCGGCCGGCGTGCTCCTCGCGGGTGCCATGAGAGAAGTTGAGGCGGGCCAGGTTCATCCCGGCCCTCACCAGCTCCTCGATGACCGACGCCTCTTCGGTGGCGGGCCCGATGGTGCAGACGATCTTGGTCCGGCGGGCAGTGTCTATCACTGGGCCCCATTATACAGCAGGAAAGCCGGATGCCAAGGAGGAAGCTGATAAAGAAAGAGAGCAGGCAGGCTGGTGCAGGAGAATCTCGCTGGTGTGAGGCTTCGAGCGGTCAGCACTCGAGCCCCGCGGGGAGCCAGCTACAAACCTGCTAAGCGAGCAGAGGAGGGTCAACGTGCTCGGTCCCAGCCCGCCTACCCGAATATAGAGTCCGGTGCCCGGCACCCGGACTAACCCTTTCTACAAGCTACACCCTGCCGCGTCTCCCCGTATGTGACCCAGGTCACTTTATGGCCAAAAGAAAACCGGCATGGGCCTGGCCCATGCCGGTGGGTACCTTTCTCTGTTGCCGGCCCTTAGAGGGACATCTCCTTGAGGTCGGGGGAGATGATGAGCTTGGGCTCGGTGACCGACTGGACGTCCTCCGCGGTCAGCCCCGGCGCCACTTCCTTGAGCAGCAGCCCCTTGTCGGTGACCTCCATCACCGCCAGGTCCGTGACTATCAGTTTCACCACGTTCACCGCAGTGACCGGGTAGGTGCATTTCTTGACGATCTTGAAGTCGCCCTTGGTGGTGACGTGCTCCATGGCCGCGATCACCTTCCGGGCGCCGACGGCCAGGTCCATGGAGCCGCCGATGTTGCCGACGTGCTCGGGGAAGCCGCGGTCGGGGTTGTTCCACCCGGCCAGGTCGCCCTTCTCAGAGACCTGGAGGGCGCCCAGCACCGCCACGTCCATGTACCCGCCGCGGATCATGGCGAAGGACTCGCAGTCAGAGAAGTAGCAGCAGCCCGGCAGCTCGGTCACCGGCTGGCAGCTGGCGTTGATGCAGTCCTGGTCCACCTCGTCCTCTGTGGCCAGGGGCCCGGTGTTGAGCATGCCGATCTCGGCCTGCAGGATGATGTCCCGGCCTTCAATCCAGTTGGACACGAGCGTGGGGATGCCGATGCCCAGATTGACATAAGATCCATCGGACAGATCGTTGGCGATCCGGAGGGCGATGAGCTCGCGCGGCACACCCTGGAGTTTCTTGTCGGATTTCGCTACCACTTACAGACCTCCAATTCCTTCACTCAGGCGCCTAGTCTATGCCCGGCTTGTAGCTTCGCCGTCCAACCCCCACCACCCTCTGCACATAGACACCGGGCAGATGCACCTTGTCAGGGTCCAGCTCGCCTGGCTCCACCACCTTCTCTACCTGGGCTATGGTGACTGTGGCCGCCTTGCCCATCTCGGGGTTGTAGTTCTGGGCCGTCTTGCGGAAGGCCACGTTCCCCAGGCGGTCTCCTCTCCAGCCATGAATGAAGGCGTAGTCCGGCTTGAGGGCCACCTCTAGCAGGTACTCGCGGCCGTTGAACTCACGCTTCTCCTTGCCCCGCTCCACCACCGTGCCCACGCCCGTCGGGGTGTAGAAGCCGGCCAGACCGGCGCCCGCCGCCCGCATCTTCTCGATGAAGGTGCCCATGGGGAACACCTCCACCTCTATCGTGCCGGCCCGCACCGCCTTCTCGAAGGGCGAGTTGGCGCCTCTGGAGGCCGACCGGTAGAAGGGGTAGTTGCAGATGGCCTTCTTCAACTGGCCCTGCTCCACCAGCCTGGTCATGTCTTCATTGCCCGGTCCCATCTGCTGGCAGATGATGGTCAGGTTCTTGGCTCCGTGCCGGGCCAGTGCCTGAATGAGCTCGGCCGGCGTCCCGGCAGTAAAAAAGCCTCCGATGGCGATGGAGGCTCCGTCCGGTATGTCCTTGACGGCTTCGTCTATGCTGGCAAAGACCTTATCCATTCTGTATCCCTACTCCGCCTTTCCTGTGTCTATTCATGGAGCATGAGGATGCCCGTCCAGAAGAAAGAATAAGACATGAGCGTTCCCGGTGTCAATTTTGGGCCCGCCCAGGGGCGTTTGGAGGCCCCGTTTTCGGGCCGGAAACAGGCCGGCGAGGAGCAGGGCCGGAAACAAGGAAGGCCGGGCTTGCCACCCGGCCTCCTGCCACGACATGCGCGTCGCGAGAGCCGACTACTTGACCTTGACTTCGATCTTCTTCGGCTTGGCCTCTTCGGCTTTGGGCAACCTGATCTCCAGGACACCCTGGTCCAGGGTGGCGGAGATCTTGTCGGCGTCCACCCGGAAGGGGAGCTCCAGCAGGCGCGAGTGCTTCCCGAAACGCCGCTCTTTGACGTACCAGGCCGCCCCGTCACCGGGCTTCTCCTCCTTCTTCTCGGCCTCGATGCCCAGGGTCCCGTCCTCAAGGGTTATGTGCAGGTCCTCCTTGCCCACGCCGGGCATGTCGGCCCTGATAACCAGCTCGTCTTTGGTCTGGTGCACGTCCATTTCAGTGCCCGGGCCGCCCGAGACCACCGGCTTCCAGGGGGCCCACAGGTCCCCGAATACCCTTTCGAACTCGCTCAGCATCGGATCTACTCTGACAATCGCCGTCATTCCGAGCCTCCTTTCTGATACTGGGTTCCTGTGCCTAATTGTAGGGTCGGCTCGGCCGGGCGTAAGCGACTTTTGTCACGGCAGCGCCGGGTGGTGATCGCGGACAGCCGCGCGCCCGTGGGGCTTTGGCTCCCCCACGGGCGTCACCCCGTGGGACGCTGGTTCCCCCACGGGCGTCATCCCGTGGGGCGCCGGCTCCCGCTCCGGCGTCACCCCCTGGGCGCCGGCCCCCGCACGCGAGTGGCGGTGGACGGGCGGTGCGGCCCCTCCTACCGGTCGTGGTAGACGGGCCGCCGCTTCTCGAAGAAGGCGGCCCGGGTGGCCTCCTGGGCGTCCTCGGTGAAGCCGCAGAGCACGTTGCCCCGCCCCTCCAGCTGGGCCGCGGCATCCAGGTTGGGGGCGTCGATGTTGGCGTTGAGCAGCTCCTTGGTCAGCCTGAGGGCGAAGGGGGTGGCGTCCAGCATCTCCAGCGCCAGGTCCCCGGCCACCTTCTCCAGCTGGTCATCCGGGACCATGCGGGAGACGTACCCGATGCGCTCGGCGGTGGCCGCATCCAGGACCCGCCCGGTATACAGGTACTCGGCGGCCCGGGACAGGCCGATCAGCCGGGGCAGGAAGTAGCTTGATCCCAGGTCTCCCCCGGAGTAGCCGATGCGGATGTTGTTGGCGTTGAACCGGGCGGACTCGCCGGCGATGCGGATGTCGCAGGCCATGGTCAGGCTGAAGCCGCCTCCGGCCGCCGGGCCGCGCACCGCGGCTATCAGCGGTTGGGGCGCGCGGCGCATCTGGACCACGACGTCGGCGATGTTCCTCTGGAGCATGTGGCCGTTGGTGGCCAGCCCGGACGGGCCCTTGACCTCATCCGAGCCCTTGCCCACCAGACCGGTGAGGTCCTTGACGTCGAAACCGGCGCAGAAGGCCCGGCCGGCGCCGCTGATGACCACCACGCGGGCCTCGGGGCGCTCGTCCAGCGTGGTGAAGAAGTGGCGCAGCTCCCGGACCATCTCGATGGATATCGCATTGAGCCGGTCCGGACGGTTGAGCTTGAGCCAGCCCACGTTATCTTGACAGTTGAAGTCCAATGTTCTATATTCCATAGTACTAGAAAGTCCTCCTTCGGATGGGATGCAACATGGTAGCATCGGCGCTCGAAGGAGGTCAATTTCGTTAGGTCCGGGGTCCGCGCGGGGGGAAACGGGCGGTCACCGGAGCTCTCTGGGATAGCCGTCACCTGTTAGCTGGTGATGGCCCACCCGCCCAGCGGCGGGAGCGGGACACAACGCGACTGGTCTGAAGACGCCGGCCAATACCTGCGGGGTGCGTCCGGGCCCGGGGGAATGGGTGGAAGGCGCACCTTGAGGGTAGCCCGTCCAGCCAAGGAAGGGAAACGATGCAGACGTATTCGTGTCAGCACTGCGGGCTCAGTTCCAGGACCACCTTCGATCTGTTCCTCCACATCTTCACCCAGCACATGCACAAGGACATGGGGCTCACCCGGAAAGAGGTGCGCCGCCTGCTGAGAGAGGCCCAGCCCCTGGACATGTCCCGCTGGGTGATCAACAAGAACTAGCGTTCGCTCCCCCGCCCCGCCGGCGGACAAACGCGGAAGGGGCAGCTACCATGTCAAGCGACAGCCACGATCAGGCCGACCTGGCGGAGTTGCGCGGGAAGGTAGAGTGCGAGCCCGTCGGGGCATTCCTGGGCATGAAGCTCCTGGAGCTGTCTCCGGGCCATGCCAGGGTCAGCATGAAGCTCCTGCCGGAGCACATGACGTTCAATGGCTACATCTTCGGCGGCATCATCACTTCCATCGCCGACCAGGCCTTCGCCTGCGCCACCAACTCCCAGGGCCGTCCCAGCATCGCCACCCAGTTCAACATGCACTTCATCGCGGCGGCATCCCCGGGGGACGAGCTGATCGCTGAGGGGCGTGTGTTGCGCAAGGGCCGCCGGGTGGACGTCTGCGAGATGGTGGTGACCAACCAGGACGGCAAGCTGATCGCCCGGGCATCAGGCACGGCCATACCCCTGACCTGAAGTTTCCCCGGACGGTGTCATCCACGCGGGCCTGCCATGGCAGGCCCGCGCTTCATTGGCTGAACAGGTTGAGCGGCAGGGCGCCGATCAGGCCTTGTTCTTGATGAGGACCACCTCGGCGATCTTGGTCGCCGTGGCGTCATCCATGCCGATGGTGTGCTGCAGCTCCTCGAGGAACTTCTTCTCGTTATCCTCCACCACGCCGTCGGCCAGCACCAGGTCCACGGCCACGAAGAAGGCCGCCGCCAGCTCATCCGGGCCGAGGCTGGCCTTTGCCGCCTGGACCGCCGTTCCGACCCCCCGCTTTTTGGCTATCCCGGCCACCTTGTTCAGGGTGTTGGCCAGGTCCCGCATGTCCGACCTGCGGAAAGCCTTGAGGGTCATGAGGTCAATCGCAGTGCGCTGGATCTCCTCGTCGCTCACATCGCCGTCCGAGGCCACGGCGGCCAGGGCTATGGCGCTGAACGCTTCCTTCTTGTCCAGCTTGAGCTCTCCCTCTTTACCGAGCACCTTGTCAAACAGGCCCATTCCTTGCAGTTCCTCCTTTTCTTTTACCCGCCATGCCGCCCGGAGGCGTTGTGGCAGGCGGCTATTATACTGCAGGGCCGCCACCCGCGGAGGCCGCCGTCCTTCGTGGACAGTTGGCCGGGCAGCGATTGTGAAGATTATGTGATCCACATCATACCGTCGGCGGGCTCTGAGGGGCATAATGCCTTGACAGGCTGGCCATGGCAGCGCCAGTGGCAGTAGCAGTAGCAGTAGCAGTAGCAGCCCGGGGTACCGGCATGGATGGGGAGCATGTTGACAGCCGGCGGCTTCCAGGATAGACTGGGATTGGAAATAAGTAGTAATGATATCTGTTACTGTTTATTTCAGATGTAGTCATGAGGAAGTCCAGGCAAAGGGAGGCCATAGTGCGGGCCCTGATGAGCACCACCTCACACCCCACAGCGGAGTGGGTGTATGAGGAGGTCAAGCGGGAGATCCCGAACGTGAGCCTGGGCACGGTCTACCGCAACCTGAAGCTGCTGAAGGAGAGGGGCGAGATACTGGAGCTGGAGCAGCCGGGCCAGTACCGGAGGTTCGACGGGAACGCCGCCAATCACTATCACTTCCGGTGCGGGGGCTGCGGGCGGGTCTACGATGTGGACGAGCCCCTGGTCCAGGGGATCGACCGCCGGGTGGAGCAGAAGACGGGGGCCCAGGTGTGGTACCACCGCCTGGAGTTCCACGGGTTGTGCCGGGATTGTCAAGAGAAGGGGAACAAGGAGAAAAGCTGAGGAGGGCGACACCATGGACGCTGCGATTCAAGAGCTCAAGAAGAACGTGGTTATCAAGGCCGT
>CAYRGJ010000031.1:0-39198 GCA_964423835.1 uncultured Dehalococcoidia bacterium
AAGACGACATCGAGTTCGGGCAGTTCGTCATCATGTTCAAGGGCATCTACTGCGAAGGGTTCGCCCGCCCTCAGATCGGCATACGCCAGATCCTGGACACCCTGGTGCAGAAGTACCAGGCGCACGGCGGCGTGCTGCGCCTCCGGAACGGGGTAAAGGCGCTGCGGGTGGCGGACGGGCGGGTGCAGGCGGCCGTCCTGGACAGCGGCGAGGAGCTCACGGCGGCCAGGGTCATTTCGTCCATCGGGCACATAGAGACCCTGAGGCTGCTGCCGGACTACGATCCGGCCCGGTTCCCCGTCCCGGAAGGCCAGATGTCCCTGGTGGAATCGGTTCTGGTGCTGGACTGCGAGCCGGCTCAGCTGGGGTACGACACCACCATCACCTTCTACAACACCTCCGGCCGTTTCAGCTACCGCAAGCCCGACCGCCTGGTGGATGTCGGCAGCGGCGTCATCTGCTGCCCCAACAACTTCCAGCTGGACCGCCCCCTGCCGGAGGGGATGATACGGATAACCAACCTGGCCAATTTCGGGCTGTGGAATGCCCTCGGCGGCGAGGACTACAAGTCCCAGAAGGAGGTGTGGCTGAAGCGGGCCCTGGAGCAGGTGGTGCAGCTCGTCCCCGACTTCCGCAGCCACATCGTGTACACGGACGTGTTCACGCCCAGGACCATCAACCGGTTCACCGGCCACATCAACGGGGCCGTCTATGGCGCCCCCAACAAGATCAAGAACGGGGCCACCCACCTGGAGAACCTCTTCATCTGCGGGACGGACCAGGGCTTTCTGGGCATCGTCGGCTCCATGCTGAGCGGCATATCCATGGCCAACTACCACGTGCTGCAGAAGAGCTGAGAAAGGCAGGCCCATGGCGCAGGACCAGCTGAATGACATCAAACCCCGGTACGACGCCGTCATCATCGGCAGCGGCCTGGGCGGGCTGACGGCGGCCAACATGCTGGCCAAGGACGGATGGTCGGTGCTCCTGGCAGAGCACCATTACAAGCTGGGAGGGCTGGCCACCTGGTTCACCCGGAAGGGCGGGCACACCTTCGACGTCTCGCTCCACGGGTTCCCCTTCGGCATGGTCAAGACCTGCCGCAAGTACTGGAGCCGCGAGATAGCCGATTGCATCGTCCAGCTCAAGGGCGTGCGGTTCGACAACCCCCAGTTCTCGCTCACCACCACCTACGACACCGAGGATTTCAAGCGGACCATGACCGGGAAGTTCGGGGTGGAGGCCGCCACGGTGGATCAGTTCGTGGACACCATCAAGAACATGAACTTCTACGACCAGCACACCATGACTACCAGGGAGATGTTCGACCAGTACTTCCCCGGCCGGGACGACGTGGTGCGCTTCCTCATGGAGCCCATCTGCTACGCCAACGGCTCTACGCTGGATGACGAGGCCATAACCTACGGCATCGTGTTCTCCAACTTCCTCTCGAAGGGCGTCTACATCTTCCAGGGAGGCACGGACAAGATCATCGGCATGATGCAGGCGGAGCTGGTCAAGAACGGGGCCGACATCCGCACCCGCTGCCTGGCGGAGAAGGTGGTGGTGGAGGGCGGCAGGGTGACCGGAGTGGTGCTCAACGGCCAGCTGATCCGAGCCCGGGCCGCAGTCTCCAACAGCAACGTCAAGGCCACTGTGCAGAAGCTGGTGGGCGAGGAGCATTTCGACGCCGCCTTCGCGGAAGAGACCCGGAAGGTCCGCCTGAACAACAGCAGTTGCCAGGTCTACATGGGCGTGCGCAAGGGCGAGACGATCGACTACGCCGGCGACCTGCTCTTCACCTCCACCGCCGAGCGGCTCGACTCGCAGATGCTGCGCAGCCGGAGCATCACCAGCCGGACCTACTCCTTCTACTACCCGGACACGCGGCCGGGGTCCGGCATGTACGCCATCGTGGCGTCCACCAACGCCAACTACGAGGACTGGGCCGGCCTTTCTCCCGACGATTACCGGGCGGCCAAGAAGGACCTCATCGACTCCACGCTCGTGGCGCTGGACAAGTACGTGCCGGGGATCA
Source organism: uncultured Dehalococcoidia bacterium (assembly GCA_964423835.1). Lineage (GTDB taxonomy): Bacteria > Chloroflexota > Dehalococcoidia > UBA2247 > RBG-13-53-26 > JAFGCL01. Next base: position 2,039 of record CAYRGJ010000031.1, read on the forward strand.
GGGACAAGGTCGACTACGTCGAAGCCAGCACGCCGCGGACCTTCGAGAGGTACACGCTGCACCCCTGCGGCACCTCCTTCGGCACCAAGTTCGAGGGGCTGAAGATCAGCATGGGCCTCCCGGCCCAGGTGGGCGGGCTGTTCCACACCGGCTCCGTGGGCATCATCATGTCGGGCTGGCTGGGGGCGGCCAACTACGGAGTCATCGTGGCCAACAACGTTGACAAGTACCTGAGGTCTGGAGCTAGCGACAGGAGGTAACGGTGCACGATTTCACAGGGCAGACGGCCATTGTAACCGGCGGGACCAGGGGGATCGGCCGGGCCATCTCGCAGGCGCTCCTCAAGGCAGGAGCCAAAGTCATTGCCGGCTACTCGTCCAACGAGGCGGCCGCCCGACAGTTCAAGGATGAGAACGGCCAGTACGCCGACCGCCTGGACCTGCGGCAGTTCAACGTGGCCAGCTACGAAGAGGTGGAGGACTTCTACCGGTACGTCGAGGAGAAGCACGGCGCCTTCCAGGTGCTGGTGAGCAACGCCGGCATCCGCAAGGACTCGGTGCTGGGCATGATGAAGGAGGCCGACTGGCGGGACGTGGTGAGCGTCAACCTGAACGGCAGCTTCAACATGTGCAAGTTCGCGGTCATGGCCATGATGCGCCAGAGATACGGCCGCATCATCATCACCACCTCCCCCATGGGGCGATTCGGCTGGGAGGGGCAGTCCAACTACGCCGCCTCCAAGGCCGGCCAGCTGGGCCTGGTCCGCTCCCTGGCCAAGGAGGTGGCCACGCGCGGCATCACGGTCAACTGCGTCTCCCCGGGCTTCATCGCCACCGAGTTCATCGGGGACCTGACGGAGAAGGCCCAGCAGGCCTACCAGTCCCTGATCCCCATGAAGAGGCTGGGAAAGCCCGAGGAGGTGGCTGCCTGCGTGCTGTTCCTGGCGTCCCGGGAGGCGTCGTACGTCACCGGCGCCACCCTGGAAGTGGGCGGAGGGCTGTAGCCATGGATGAGGTCACCAGGGCTATACCGCACCGACCGCCCTTTCTATTCGTGGACCGGGTGGAGGAGATCTCGGACCAGAGGATCAGGGCCACGCGCCGGATGGACCCCCAGGAAGCCTTTTTCGCCGGTCACTACCCGGGCTACCCCATCATGCCGGGGGTGCTGGTGTGTGAAGCCATCTTTCAGACCGGGGCCATACTCCTGTCCCGGATCATGACCGGGGCCGGGGAAGGCGTTCCTGTCCTGGCCCGGATCAGCAATGCCAAGTTCCGCCAGATGGTCCGGCCCGGGGATACCCTGGAGCTGGAGGCCGAGCTGGTGGAGAAGATGGGCGCCGCCTACTTCCTGAAGGGCCGCGCCGCCGTCGGCGGCAAGACCGCGGTCACGGTCGAGTATGCCGTGACGCTGGCGAAGGAGCAGGGGTAGGCCTCACCAGTATGGTGAGGTACCGCGGGGGTGAAGATATGGATTTTCTGGGGCTGGCGAACAAGACCTTCCTGGTGTTCGGGGTGGCCAACAAGAAGAGCGTGGCCTACTTCGTGGGCCAGGTGCTGAGAGAGCAGGGCGCGCACGTTGCCTATGCCGTCCAGAGCGCGGACAAGAAGGAGAGCGTGTCCCGGCTGTTCCCCGGGGCGGACGTCTATGTCTGCGACGTGGAGCGTGACGGCGATATAGACCGCCTGGCCGCCGAGGTGGCGCAGAAGCATCCTGTGCTGCATGGCATCGTCCACTCCATCGCCTTCGCCGACTACGAGGGGCAGATCCGGCCCTTCCACGAGACGAAGAGGCGCAACTTCCTTCAGGCCGTGGACATCTCCTGCTACTCGCTCATCGGCATTGCCAACGCCTTCAAGGGGCTGCTGGACCAGAAGGCCTCGGTGGTGGCCATCTCCATATCCAGCTCCCGGATCGCCGCGGAGCCGTACGGCTTCATGGCGCCGGTGAAGGCCGCCCTGGAGTCCAGCGTCTGCTTCCTGGCCAAGTCCTTCAGCGCCTTCTCCCAGGTGCGCTTCAACTCGGTCAACTCCGGGCCCCTCAAGACCTCGGCCTCGGCCGGCATCCCGGGCTTCGTGGACTACCACCTCTTCGTGGAGCAGATGACGCTGCGCAAGAAGGGGCTGGAGACGGCCGAGGTGGCCAACACGGTGGCGTTCCTGCTCAGCGACCGCTCCAGCGGCATCAACGCCCAGGGCATCGTGGTAGATGCCGGTATGGCGGTCAACGCCTTTGACGACGCCATCGTCAAGAAGACCGTGAGGTTTCGCGACGAGGCTCCGCCGGGAAGGTGAACGCGCCGCTGGGTGAGGCGAGGCAAGAAGGGATGGCCCTCTACCCGGTAGTCATGCCCGTCAGCCCCGCCGTACGCCGGCTCTCAGGCCGGGAGAAGGTCGCCGCCCTGAGCGAGTTCGCCAGGGCCGCCCTGCGGGTGAGCGCGGACCGGTCCGGCATTGCCCTGGGCGAGCTGGCCCAGGATGATGAAGGTATCCCCCTTCCCGCCGGCGATTACGTCTGGTCCGTCTCCCACAAGCCCCGATACGTGGCCGCGGTCGTCGGCCGGGCGGTGGCCGGGATAGATATCGAGGAGGTGCGTCCCCGCCGCCCGGACATCTTCACGTACGTGGCCGGCGACGCTGAGTGGTCCCTGTTCGGGGAAAGGTCATGGTATGCCCTGTACCGCTGCTGGACGGCCAAGGAGGCCGTGGTCAAATCGGCCGGCATCGGACTGGCCGGACTGAAGTCCTGCCGCGTCCTGGACGTCCCGGACGGGGAGAGCGTCACCCTGTCCTTCCAGGGGCGGCGATACGAAGTCACCCAGCTGCACCACGACGTCCACGTGGCCGCAGCCGTCCGGGACGGTCACCACCAGGTGAGCTGGGTGGTGCTGGACTGACCGGCGACCGCCCGGCTGCGCGCCAGCCTCAGCGGGTTACCCCGTCGGGTCACTGGCGGGGGGCTCACATCAGCCGGGAAATCACCCTGCCGAAGACCGGGCCAATAAAGTAGCACATCAAGGGGATGAAGGCCGGGGTGAAGCGCCTGGCCAGAGTTCCCCGGCAATCGCCGAGGTAGTCAGCGAAGGTCTTATGCTGATATCGCAGCAATTGCTCCGACTTCGCCGTATCGTAGAAATCCAGGTAGTAAGGCTGCCGGGTAAACTTGGTATCCGGTGGGACGGGCAGTCTCATCAGCCCCAGGATACCTCGCACCATGTCCCGGTAGAGCATTCGTCCCTTGGGTCCACCGCTGATAATGAGCGTTTCCCCCCTGGCAGACTCGAACCCGAGCACCGCATTCACCAGCGCCCGGCTGGCCTCCTCGGGGTGGCAGAACTCCATCCGGGTTTCCAGAGGAATACCATATAGCCTGGGGAGGTCCTGCATCTCAAAGCTGGTGTACACGGACGCAGAAAGACGCAGGATCACGCACTCGATGCCCGCCTCCCGGATGAGGATCTCCGCCTGGTGCTTGGTCTGTCCGTAGACGTCCCGGGGGTTGGGAGCATTCCTTTCCACGCTGACAGGCTCGACGGCCGCCGGAGTCGGCCCGAAGACGGCCACCGATGAGGTGAATACCATGGGAATCCGCCGCCCGCTGGCCACGATGGCGTTCACCAGGTTCCTGGTGCCCTCTACGTTCACCCTGAACGCCAGCTCCGGGTTGGCCTCGGTCACCGGCGGCAGTATGCCAGCCATGTGAATGATGAAGTCGATGTCTTCCAGGGCCTTCCGGACCAAGGCGCCATCGGTGATATCCCCCCAGAAGACCTGAACCCCGTGACCGGCTTCCTTGACGCTCTTGCGGTTCCGCGCTGAAGGAAGGTCGAAGACCCTGACGTGCAGTCCTTCCTTACGCAGCGCCCGGCAGGTGTCCACGCCCAACCTGCCCGCTCCACCGGTAACCAGCACCCTCATGTGCGCCCCCCTTGCGCCGGCGCCTCGCAGCATACCCCTGCCTTTCGCCGGCCATCACTTTCTGCCGATCAAACTATTTGGATTCTACCCAGTATCTCTGGAAAAGTCAACCCAGCATGGGATGCTCTCCCCGGACCCTCCCGCCTTGACTTGCCCACGTGATTATGTAGAATAGAAATGTTGCTGCGCGTTCATCCGCCAACGCCAGGCAAGCATCGCCACAGCCCCGGGGGTCGCGGGCCGGGCGAATCTAGGAGAGTGTTGACCGAGCATAATCCGGCACTGCATCCGTCACCGCCGGCCGCCCTCTGCCTGCTGGAGAAGAGGCTGGCCCGCGGCGGCAGATCGCTGGGGCCGCTGGTCCGCGAGATGAGCGGCGGCCCGGACATCATCCTGGTGCTCCTGCTGCTAACCATCCTGTTCCGCAACAGGGCCTGCAGCACCCTGGGCACTGTTACCAGGGGCCTGTGGGGGCCCTTCCGGCGCTGGGCGCCGGGCCGCCGTTTTGCCGCGGCGGCCGGCCGGTACCGCCGCGGCCGCAGCCTGCGGCAGTGGCTGCGCTCGCCCTCCCGGTGTGAGAAGGACGGCCGGCCGTCCATCTTCATTGAGGTTTCCCACAATCCTCCACCCCCCATTCTGCTTTCCGCCTCTGGCTGAAACCAATTGAACAAGCCAGCCCCCTCCGCCCGAGCCTGATACCAGTCTTCAGAAACTGATCACCAGAGCCACAGGACCAGCCACACTCCCGCGCAGCAGCCCCCCACCCCGGGCGGAACCCGAATGGGGCGGCACGGCCTGACAAGATCCGATGGAGGTGACCAATGGTTAAGAGAGATGGCTTGAGACGACGCCCGCTGGCTGCGGCCGCGCTGGCCATGGCCCTGGGGCTGTTGGTCTCGCTGCTTCTGGCGGCACTGCCTGCCGCCTTTGATGGCGCCCCGGCGCAGGCCTACGAGGTCTCCGGGGCCACCTATGGGGCCGGGGCCAACCCCACCGGCAACCCCATCGGCGGCGGCCCGGGCTACAGCCACTACTATTCGGCGGCCGGCGCCACCATCGTGACCACCCAGTCCGGCCTGACCGATGCCCTGTCCAAGGCCACCTCGGGGAGCGTCATCTGGATACCGGACGGCACCACCATCACCATCGCCGGCGCGTACGGGAAGGCACTGAAGGCGGGGGTCATACTGGCCTCCAACCGCGGCCAGAACGGGGCGGCGGGGGGCAAGATCAAGTGGACCTACACCAGCGGCAGCGGCATGACCGCCCTGTTCACGCTGCAGCCCAACACCACCATCTCCGGGCTCACCCTGGAGGGCCCCATCGCCACCGCCAGCATGGACGGTGGCAGCGGCGGCTCCTGCATCGGCCTGCGCGGCGTGGACGGGGCCGCCGGCATCGAGATCGAGAACTGCGAGATATCCAAGTTCGCCTGGGCCGGCATGTACTTCAACGACGGCCACCTGACCGAGTCCACCCGCCACCACATTCACCACTGCTACATCCATAACTGCCAGCGGCACGGGCTGGGCTACGGGATCTCCGAGGAAGGCAGCTGCGCCTACCTGGCCGAGTGCAACATCTTCCGGGAGAACCGGCATCACATAATGGCCCAGGCCGGCTCGACCAACCCCAACAGCTACGAGGTGCGGTACAACATCTTCTACGAGGCCAAGTACGCCAACAACGGCAACGTGAACGGCAAGTGGTACTACTCCCACCAGGTCGACTGCCACGGCTGCAGCAGCTCCTCCGGCTGCTATGCCGGCAACGTCCTCAACATACATCACAACACGTTCCACGAGAATCCCGGCAAGCCCAACGTCTGCATCCGGGGCATCCCCAAGACCCTCTGCGAGGTCAGCTGGAACTGGACCGCCAAAAAGGGGGCCGACGCCGGCCAGAATCCGGACAGCGCCGCCTGGTCCCAGTGGGTCGGCAGCAGCACCTACCAGAGAATGTCAGTCCGCAACAACTCGTACGGCGGCGCCGCGCCTCCAGACGGGGGATCGAAGGTCACGATCACCGGCGGCTCGACGCAGGCCAACCTGCCACCGGCGGTGCCTTCCCGCCCCGAGGGGACCGCCACCGGCACGGCGACGAGGTCATACATGTACCGGACCGCCACCACGGACCCCAACGGTGACCGGGTCTCATACACCTTCTACTGGTCTGACGGCAGCACCACCAGCACCGGCCTCATGGCCTCAGGCGCCACCGCCTATGTCAGCCACCAGTGGGCCAGGGCCGGCACCTACGCCCTGTATGTCCGGGCGACGGACACCGGGGGCGCCAGCTCCGGCTGGTCCACCCGTCTCGACGTGACCATCGCGCCCGCCCTGAGCATCTCCCTCGGCGGCGGCCCGCCGGCCACGCCGTCCATCTCCACCGGCGCCGCGACTGCGGAGTCATCGGTGGCCGGAGACTACTCCGCCACCACCACCGACCCTGAAGGCGATGTCCTGGAGTATGTCTTCGACTGGGGCGACGGCACCACCTCCAGCGTGACCGGGGTGCAGTCCGGGGCTGCCGCCTCCCTGGCGCATGCCTGGAACCTTCCGGGCAACTACACGGTCACAGCCAGCGCCATCGACCCGGAGGGCGCCGTCTCCGGCCCCTCAGAGGGCCTCGCGGTGACCGTGGTCAGCCAGGGGCAGGCGGCACAACCGGAAGCCCCGGTGCCAGGCCCACAGCCCGATGCGGCACAGCCGGAAGCCCCAGTGCCGGCGGCACAGCAGGAAGCCCCAGTGCCGGCAGCACAGCCGGAGACGCCGGTGCCGTCCCCTGAAGCCCCAGATACGGGCACGGGGACCCCGGAGGCGTCCGCCGCCCCCGGCAACGACCAGTCCGCGGCGCCGGGCGCCCTGGACGATGGCGGCCCTGCGCCCGCCGTTCCTGAAGGCCCGGAGCACGAGGGCCTGCCGGCCCCGGCGGCGCCACCCGCCGGTCCCGGCGGATGGTCCATCGCCTTCGCGGCGGCCGCGGCCGTGGCCGCGGCCCTCCTGTCGGGCGCCATAGTCCTGCGGTTGAGAGAGCGCCGGCAGCCGCCGGCGTAGCCGCAGTAGTGGGGCCTGGACCGGCGCGACCCCAGAGCCGTGCCGGGGTTGACAGGAGGCGGCGCCTGACACCAGAATACGGAGTCAGGTAGAGGACGAAGGGAGCAGCCAGTTGCTCTTCGGCAGACGGCTCAGTTTCGGCATCGTGGTCCTGGCGGCCCAGGTTCTGCTGCTGGCCATGTCGGTGGCGTGGGTGATCCAGCTGGTGCTGATCGCCATCAACGGCCAGATATGCTTCGAGGAAGGTAACCGGGCCGTACTCTACGTGGAGATCGCGGCGGTAGCCTTCATCGGGCTCTTCGCCCTGGCGGTCTTCGTCATACAGTACCGACGGCTGGGCGAGAAGAGGGCCGGGGAAGACCGCCGGCGGGGCTCCGACCAGGGCCCGGATCGCTAGCGGCCGGAGCGGCGCTCCCTGGCGCGCGCCAGGAATCCCATCACGGCGGCCACGGCCATGGATACCAGCATCACCGCCACCACCATCTCCGCCAGAGTCCACAGGATGTTGTACCAGGTCACGATCCCATGGTAGTCCACGTTGGGCCAGCGGTACTGCTTGAAGGGGTAGAGCCAGGGCATGAAGCCGAAGGCGTCCAGCAACCGGTGCACCAGGCCCCCGCCGAGAGAGAACCAGCCATAGGCCGGCTTCACAACGTAGAAGGCCGCGGCCACCGCCACCCACACCAGCAGCGTGTGGGCCACGAACCTCCCGTCGGAGATGACGCCCAGGACCCATAGCGGCTTGTCGATCAGGTCCGCCAGCATGAAGGAAAAGGCGGTCACTGCCGCCTCGGGGGACAGCACCCGTCCCCAGAAGGTCTTTGACTGGTATTCGCCCGACAGCCAGGTCCTGGCGCCGGTCCGGAGCCGCTCCATGATGGCCTCAGTCTAGGCAAGGCCACCCCGCCTGTCAATCAAAAGAGCATTCCCGGCATATGAAGCAGGGCGGGCATTTCTGCCCGCCCTGGTGGCTTCTGTCAGGCCCGATGCTACTCCGGCCTGGGCGCCCGTCCCCTCATGAGAAGAAGGCCCGCCCCGCCGCCCACTACGCCCACGGCGGCCAGGCCGATGAGGACCCAGGCCCAAACCGGCATGCCCCCGGAGCTGGTCTTGGTTTCCAGGGTCATGTCCGGGGATATGGTCTCATTGCTGGCGGCATCCCGGGACACGACCCGGTAGTGATAGGTCTTGCCGGCCTCCAGCCCCTTCAGCTCAACGCTGTGGCTGGTGACCAGGCTGGTGTCTTCGGCCGTGGTCTGCCCGTACTCGTTGGTCAGCCCGTACTCCACCTGGCTGGTGGCGGCCTCATCGGTGGTCCACTCGATGGTGGCCGAAGAGGTGGTCTGGCCGGAGGCGGCCACTGAGGACACCACCGGGCCCTCGCGGTCCACCGCGGTGGTGGTGAAGCTGACCTCGGCGCCGTAGACCGGCGCGCCGTAGCCGTCCGCCTTGGCCCTGAAGTAGTAGGTGGTGCCGTCGCTGAGGCTGGTCAGGCTGGCAGTGTAGCTGCCGGCCGCCGTCAGCGTCTGCACGTCCTGGAGCTCAGCCCATATTCCGCCGGCCACCCTCCACTCGAAGGAGACGTTGACGCTGGCCTCAGTGCCCAGCGATGTCAGGTTCCCCTTCAGGGTAGCTGAATTGGCGCCCACCGCAGTGGCGTTGTCCGTGGTCACCGCGGGGGCCGTCCCCAGGGTGGTGAAGGCGCGGTCGGCGCCATAGGCCGGTGTGCCGTCACCGACGGCGACAGCCCGGAAGTGATAGGCGGTGTCAGGGGTCAGGCCCGTCAGGGCGGCGCTGAACGGCCCGGTGGCGTTTTCGGAGACCCCCACGGTGGTGGCGCCATAATCTGTCGTGGCGCCCCACTCGAATGATACCGTGATGTTCTCCGCCGTCCCCAGGGCGGTCAGGCTGCCGTTGAGTGTGGCCGAGGTGGTGGTCACGTCGCTCTCCGGGTCGGTGGTCACCGCCGGCAACCCCACGGCGGTGGTGGTGAAGGTGGCATCCTCGCCATACACCGTCAGGCCGTCCCCTGAGGCCACGGCCCGGTAGTGATAGGTGGTGTTCGCGCTCAGGCCCGTCAGGCTGGCATTGAAGGCCCCGGGCAGGGTCAGCAGGTCCGCCGGGGTGGTGCCGCCGCCGGCGTAGACGTTGTCCGTCCCCCACTGGAAGGACACGCTGACGTTTTCGGACCCGCCCAGGGAGGTCAGGCTCCCGTTGAGGATGGCCCCGGTGAGGGTCACCGAGTTGGCCTCATCAGTGGTTACCGCCCTCTTGGGCAGCATCCGGAAGTTGCAGCCCGCGGTCTGGTTCTCACTGGTCACGGTGACCCAGTCCGCCACCGTCCAGTAGGGAGCCGGATCGGCCGGCTCGGCCGCCAGGTTGTGGCCATCCCACCACTGCGGCACCTTCCCTGGCGCGGTGGCCACGATGCGATACTGGCCGGGGCTCCCCAGGTTGATGAAATAGGTCCCGTTCTCGCTGGAGGAATCCCCGTAGCCCGCCACCCCGCCGACACTGTCGTAGGCGGTTACCCTCGCGCCCACCAGTGGCGTCACGTTGTCGTCCCCAAACACCTGGCCGGCGATGGACTCGGAGACGCCCAGGGAGAAGTCGATGCCGGTGGTATCGTTGTCCGCCGTCAGCACCACCGGGTCGGCTGCCGCGAAGGAGAGCTGGTTATTGTAGTACTCCTTGGCGTATCCGGGGGCGTTGGCCCAGACCTTGTAGGTCCCCGGAGCCACGGTGATGCTGAAACTGCCATTGTCGGTGGAGTAAGCCCGGCCCCGGAACGCTTCGGTCACGTTATCGTCCACCTCGACCCAGGCGTGGCTGATGGGGTTCGTGGCGTTGTCGTAGATGTACCCCTTGATGGCCTTGCCCGGCGTCAGGTAGAAGTCCTTGCCCACGGTGGCGTCGCCGCCGTCAACCACCACCACGGTGGCCCCGGAGGGGCTGGTGGCGTTGTCATAGTACTCGCGGTAGTACCCTTCTTCCTCTGCCATCAGGTAGTAGTTGCCGTCATCCAGGCCGACCACGCTGTAGCCGCCGGTACCGCTGTTGTCCTGGCCCACATAGGTGAAGCTCGAGTCGTAGACCGTCACAGTGACACCCATAAGCTCAGTGGCGGTGCCATCGATGTAGACGTAGCCGCTGATAGACCCCGTCCCCGCCGCCAATGCCGCCCCGCCGCCCATCCCGGCCAGCGCCATCAAGACCAGCGCCACCGCAAAAACCACCCTCAGACAATTGCGCACCTGCTCACCTCCGTCTCGTATTTTGAGCACCCGGCCAACTTTGGGTTAGTAGCATACCACAGTTTCTTTGTCAAGGGAATAGGCTCAAATACCTAAAGTCCGAGTGCACAGAGTGCCATGCCTGGCAGCCGGGCGAAGGGAACAAGAGGACCGGAGCGACTAATGGGATAACTGGAGCCAAGCAGCAGATAGAGAAACACCGATAGCGCAGACCGGGGCGTTGAACCGCTGCCTGTATGTGGTCACTTGGGCAACGGGGAGCGAATAGTGAAACCGACCTCGAGGGTCGGTTTTTCGTCTTTCCGGGAGAGTTTTGTCACCTCTGCAAGCCTCTCCTGAATGGGTTGGCCGGCCAGTCAGTCTCACTCTGGGGGGTGTGAGCCATCCCGCACCGGGGCTCACCTGAGACTGACCGGCCGGCCAACTCGCTTTCTGCGGCAGGTTCGCCATCAGCATCCGCAGCCCCATGGCCTTCAGCTGCATCGACCATGGTTTCAGGTTGGGCGCCGGTCAGCGGGCCAGGTTCCTGATGGCCCGCGCGGCGCGCTCAACGCCGGGGAAGACCGGCACCCGGGCCAGCCGGAACGCCTCTTCTATCTCACGGCGGCGGGCGCGGGCGGGGCCGTCGGGCAGCACCAGCACCAGGGGCTTGCCACCCTCCCGGCTGAAGTCCAGGAAAACGCGGTTGACCGCCTCGGTGACCTCCCGGGGATAGGCATCCAGCAGGAGGCCGCAGCTTTCGTAGACCATGACGATGTCGATCTGCGGCTCGTCCGCCAGGAGCTGCAGCGCCTGCCTCACCACCGGCGCCACGGACTGGCGCTGGCTCATGTCCACCGGGTTGGTCAGCACGCTCCCCACCTGCCCCACGCAGTCCTCCAGGGCGGCCACGGTCTGCCGCCGCAGCGGCGGCACCTCCATACCGTGAGCGGTGCAGAGGTCGGAGATCAGCACGGATTCACCGCCACCCCCATCCGTCAGCCCGCACATGGCCCCCAGCCGGCACGGCCGCCGCCGGCCGAACCGGTCCAGCAGAAGCAGTGTGTCGCACATCTCCTCCAGGCCGTGGACCTCGATGGCCCCCGCCTGCCGCAGGGCGCCGGTCCACATCGCCGCAGAGGCGGCCAGGGCGCCCGTGTGCGAGAGGATGGCCCTCTCGCCGGCCGGGCTGCTGCCGCCCTTCCATACCACCACCGGCCAGGCCGGTGTCACGCGCCGCAGGGCGGCCAGCAGGCGCCGGGCGTCGCGCGGCCCCTCCAGGTAGAGGCCGATGGTCCGTATCTCATCATCCTGCGCCAGGTGCTCCAGGAAGTCACCCGCGCCCAGGTCGGCGGCGTTGCCGATGCTGGCGCCCTGGCCGAAGCCCAGGCCCTCCACCAGGCCGTACTCCAGTATCTTGCCCATGATGCCCCCGCTCTGCACCACCAGCCCCACCGAACCCAGGGGAGGCCGGATGTTGAAAGGCCCGTAGGGAATGCCGGCCGCCGGGTTGTACACCCCGAAGCAGTTGGGCCCGATGATGCGGAAGCCCCCCTCGCGGGCGAGGCGGACCATCTCCTCCTCCACCCGGCCCCACTCCGGGTCCCCCGACTCCGAGAAGCCCGCGGTGTAGAACTGCACGCACTTGACCTGCTTCTGGGCGCACTGGCGCAGCAGGTCCAGGATTGAGGCCCGGGGAATGCACGAGATCACCAGGTCCACCGGCCCGGGGATGGCGGTCAGGCTCGGCCATATACGGTGTCCCCGAAAGCGCCCTCCCCTGGTGTTCACCGCCCAGAGACGGCCCTTGAATCCACCGGCCAGGATGCTGGCGAACCACAGCCCGGGCACCCGCGCCTCGCCCGAGCGCGTGTCATCAGAGACGCCCACCACGGCGATCGATCGGGGGAAGAAGATCGGCCACAGTCCCTGAAGCGTGCGTCTGTTCACCTGGGGCCTGCTACGAGGACGGCCTCTGGGCCAGAGTCAGGCCGGCAGTCAGGGTGCGGCTGCCGCGTACATAGGTGACGGTCACGATGTCGCCGGGAACGTGGCTGCGGATGGCCGCCCGCAGCTGGTCGCTGCTCCTCATCTCCGCGCCGCCGAACTCGATGACCACATCGTCCTGCTTCAGGCCGGCGTCATCCGCCGGGCTGTCGGCGATCACCTCCACGATGAGGGCGCCGTGGTCGATCTGCAGCCCGTACTCGGCCTGTATGGCCGGGGTCACCGTCAGCATCTTCACCCCGAGCCAGGCCCAGGAGACGGACCCGGTCCGGATAAGGGAGTTGACCACGGGGATGACAGTATCAGTGCTGATGGCGAATCCGATGTTCTGATAAGCCGCGGCGATGGCCGTGTTTATGCCCACCACCTGGCCAGCCATGTTGACCAGGGGGCCGCCGCTGTTGCCGGGGTTGATGGCGGCATCCGTCTGAATGAGGTCATCCAGGACCGTGCCTCCCGACTCTTCGATGGAGCGTCCCAGGAAGCTGACCACTCCGCTGGTCCAGGTGGGGCCTTCCGGCAGCGCCAGCGCATTCCCCACCGCCACCACGTCCTGCAGCAGGTCCAGCCGGCTCAGCGACTCGCTGAGGAAATACGCATGGGGCAGCTCCTGGCCGGGCTCGATGGCCACCACCGCCAGGTCCGTGTCCACGTCCATCACCCAGGTCACGGCGTCATAGCTGCGCCCATCGTACATGGCTACGGTCAGGCTTTCGGCCTCCTCCACCACGTGGGCATTGGTGACGATGTAGCCCCGGGGATCGATGATCACCCCGCTCCCGGCCCCCCTCTCCGGGACCGCCCGGAAGAAGCGGTCATAGGTGGTCTTCTCGCTGACGATGGACACCACCGTCGGCGCCAGCACCGCCACCAGGTTGTCAGTGTCCAGCGGGGGCCCGGCCACGTCCTGCACATAGACCGGTTGCCAGCCGGGGTCGATGGGGTCGGTGGAGGCGTGGCTCTCCTTGGTCCCGCGGAAGAACTCATCGAAATCGAGAGAGGCGCAGCCGCTGACCGGCATGGCCAGGGCCAGGATGATCAGCAGCGCGGTAACGACGTACCTGGTGCTCTTCACGACAGCTCCCAGACGAATTATACCACCCTCAGGACCCCGTCCGGGGAGAGGCGCCAGGCTACGGCCGGCAAAGGCTCCACAGGATCCGCGGCATGCTGCGCAGGAAGGACGTGGCCGGCCACTCCAGCTCGCGCTTCAGGCAGGTGGCCCCTTTGGCCAGATCCTCTTCGCCCTCGCCCCAAAGATCCCCGCCCTCCGCGGCGCGGCGGTCGATGGCGGCGATCAGTTCCATGTCCTTCCTGATCCTGGCCTCGACCTGCCCGGCGTCCGCGGCCCTGATGACGCCGAACCGCGCCTTGGCCTGGTTGAAGCCTATGGCTGCCTCGTAGGTGGCGTCCACGATGTCCTGGCGGGTCATCCATTCCGTCTCGTAGCTCAGCATGCGGCTCCACGCCGGGGCCACCAGCGCCTGGCGATGCTGCTCCAGCGTGCGATAGAGAAGCCGGTAGCCGAACTCCTCCGGGCGGTCGAACACCTGGCTGCCAGGGTCGATGAACGGGGCCAGCGGGGATATGTGCGGATGCACCACGTTGCCCTGGCCGTACTCGCGGAGAAGGCCAACCATGTAGTCCACGGTGCCCATTACCGAGCGGCGGTCCTGCCGGGGCAGGCCGATCATGTAGAACAGGTCGAAGCGGCGGCAGCCGTTGGCCACGGCCGCGCGGATGGTCTCCTCGACGTCGGCGTTCCGCCAGCCCTTGCCGAAGGCGCGCCGCACGCCCTCGTCGTGCGACTCCGTGGACATCTGGATGTTGTAGTGCGGAATGACCCGGCCGACCTTCCGGAAGAAGTCGCTGCCGGCGGGAGAGAACAGCTCCAGCACCACCGGGCCATTGACGCCGCGGCGGCTCATCGCCGCCAGCAGCTCATCGTCATATCCGTCGCCGGCCTGGCGTATGTCCCCGATGATGAATACCGGGCCCCGGAGGTACCGCTGTATGCTGTGGATGTCCTCCGCCAGCAGGGCCGGGCTGCGGTAGGCCAGCTCCTGGCGATGGCACATGTTCTTGAAGGCATACCGCGATCCGCCGCACGAGTGGCAGTTCAGGGTGCAGCCGCGGCAGGTGAACACCGCCGTCACCGGGTAGTCCAGCCAGTTGTTGAAGGGCAGCACGCCGGACAGGGAGCGGTAGCGGATGACGGACTTGACCGGATACGCGTAGTCCAAGGGTATGCCGTTCAGGTCGGGGAGCACCCACGACAGGGGATTGTGATGGGGCACCCCTTCGCTGTCCTTCCAGCTCACGTTCGGCAGGTCGTCGTATGGCCCCGCCGACTTGATGCGGCGCATCAGGCGCAGCATGGGCTCCTCGGTGGAATCGCCCCGGACCACGAAATCAACCTGGGGATACCCGGCCAGCTCCTGGTGAAAGAAGGTGGAAGAGAGCCCCCCGAAGATGACCGGTATATCCGGGTGCAGCCGCTTGACCACCCGGGCCAGCTCCAGGCTGCCCTGGGCATGCGGCAGCCAGTGCAGGTCGATGCCGAAGGCCGCCGGATGCAGCCGCCCCAGGAAGCGCTCGACATCGAACCTGGGCTCGGTCAGCATGCGGTTGGCGATGTTGACGATGCGGGTCCGCACTCCGGCCTTCTCCAGGTACCCGGCGATGCTGATGAACCCGATGGGGTACATCTCAAACACCGGGGTGGAGGGTATGACGTCGCTGATGGGCCCATAGACTATGGAGCGCTGGCGGAAGTCGTAGTTGCTGGGGGCGTGAAGCAGTATCAGATCAGGATGGCTCACCGTAATTCAGGTATATCACGGCCAAGCCCTGAAAATCAAACGCAACCCGGCAGGTCAAGGCATGTCCCGAGGGCGCTTGTCCCGGCCCTGCGAAGGCGCTACAATGAGTCCGCCAGGCCCCCGCGGGGGCCTGGCGGCGTGCCCGGAAAGCTGCCGGAAGAGGGTTTCATGTCCGTCGAGAGTGCATCCTTCCTGCGATCGTTCTTCGAGCCACGCTCCATAGCCGTGTTCGGCTCCATGAGGGAGCCGTCGGGCGAGGGCCTGATGGTCATCCGCAACCTGCTGGACTTTGGCTTCCGGGGACGGATCTTCCCCGTCAGCCGCTCCGCTGCCGAGGTGATGTCCCTGAGGGCCTGCCCGGACGTGGCGGACACCGATGAGCCCCCCGAGCTGGCCCTGCTGATCACGCCGCCGCCAACGGTGCTGCCCATCATCGAGCAGTGCGGGCGCCGGGGCGTGAGGGCCGTCATCGTGGTCACGGAGGGGTTCGCCGAGGCCAGCCCGGACGGCGCCCGTCAGCAGCGGGAGCTGGTGGAGACCGCCCGTCGGTTCGGGATGCGCCTGCTGGGGCCTAACACCCTGGGCGTCCTGAACACGGCTTCCCGCCTGGTGACCTACGGCTACCCCCTGAGCGGCAACCAGCCGCTGCCCGGGGGCGTCAGCTACTGCACGCAGACCGGGTTCCTCACCTTCGGGGTGCATCCCGTGAGGGACCTGGGCTACCCCATCAGCAAGGTGTGCGACTTCGGCAACAAGTGCGACGTCAACGAGACGGACATCCTGCCGTTCCTGGCCGCTGATGACAGCACCAGGGTGATATGCCTGCACCTGGAGGACATCAAGGACGGCCAGCGCTTTCAGGAGGCCGCCGCGGCGGCAGTGGCCCGGAAGCCGGTGCTGGTGCTCAAGCCCGGCCGCAGCGATGCCGGGGCCAGGGCCGCCTCCTCACACACCGGATCTCTGGCCGGCAACGACCTGATCTATGAGAGCGCCCTGAAGCAGGCCGGGGTCATCCGGCTCAAGACCTGGCGGGAATACTGGGAGATCCCCCGGGCCCTGGCGATGCAGCCCCTCCCCACCGGCAACCGGGTGGCCGTGGTCACCGCCACCGGCGGCGCGGGGGTCATCCTGATCGATGCGGCGGCCGAGGCCGGGCTGGTGCCGGCCGCGTTCACCCCGCCCACCCGCCGCCTCCTGCAGGGTCTTTCACCGCGGCTGGGCGGGAACCCGGTCGACACCGGGCCGCTGATGTCCGTGCGGGACGACCCCTTCAACATCTACCTGGAGGTGGTCCCCGCCATCCTGGCGGACCCCAACGTGGATTGCCTGGCCGTGGTGTGCCACCTGGGGCAGCCCATAGTGGAGGTGCTCACCCGTCTGGCGCCGGAGATAGCCCGGAGCGGCAAGCCGGTCACCGTCTTCGGCTACGGCGTAGACCTCCCGGACATGCAGCGGTCGGCACGGCAAGTGGAGGCGCTGGGGCTGCCCGCCTACCTGGACCTGGAGATCACCGTCAAGGCCCTGGGCGTGGCCGCGGCCTGCTCCCGCCACCGGGCGCGGCTGGAAGGAAAGCCTTGGGCCGGGGCGTGATCAAGACTAACCTGCGGTGGGGCAACCAGGCCAACGCCACTGACCCCTTCCTGGAGGCCCCTGGCTCCATGGTTGCCGCCGGGTTCCTTCTGGCCTACATGATCGCCTGGTGGCCCTTCATGGCCGCCTGCATCGCGGTTTACCTCATGACCGCCGTGGTCACCGGCCTGCTGGTGGTGCTCAGCCTGCCCTGCGGCCTCTGGGCCCGGGCAGGGCGGCGGCGCCACCCCGGCGCCGAAGGGGCCCCGTAGGCGCGCATCACCACCCTGAGAGCAACTTGTAAGGCCAAGCCGGCCTCTCGTGAGCCATTTGAGACCGCCCCCCCTAGAGCCGCCAGGCAGCGTGTGCTACGCTTGATGCGCACCCCACCCGGGCAGCGGCCATGGCCTCGCCGAACGGGCCCGGGCCGCCTTGTCATGCGGGGATGGGGCTCGGATGGCGAGGAGCTGAGTATTGGTAACGGGTATCTCGGAAGACCTGACGCAGCCCGCGACCGCGGGGGAAGAGAGCCCCGGGCAGGCGCCGCCCGCCCTGGAGCCCCTGGCGCAGATGCCCCTGGCGAAGGATCCCTCTGCCCACTTGCCCGCCGAGAAGAAGCGGCCGGCCAGGAAGCGCCCTGAGAGACGGGTGCGCAAGAGCGGCGATCAGCTCTACGCCGAGGGCCAGTGGGAGCTGGCGGTCAAGGCCTTCGACCGGGCCCTGGCCGACAACCCTGACGAAACGGCAACCTGGAGAAGCCGCGCCTCAGCCCTGGTCCATCTACAGCGCTATGAGGAGGCGGTGCAGAGCTATAACCAGGCCATCGCCCAGGATCCCAGGGACGCCTCGACCTGGTACAACCGGGCCGGCGCCCTGGCCGAGCTGCAGAGGTACGTCGAGGCGGTGGACAGCTACGACCAGGCCCTGGCGCTGGAGCCCGAGGATGCTGCCGCCTGGATAAACCGGGCCGACGCCCTCTACGGCCTCAAGCGGTACCTGGAGGCCTCTGACAGCTATGACAAGGCCCTCTCCCTGGACCCCAACAATGCCTCTGTCTGGAACAACCGCGGCAATACCTTTTTCACCCTGAAGAGCTATCAGAAGGCGGTGGAGAGCTACGACCGGGCCCTGATCATTGATGCCGGGAACGCCGGCGCGTGGCACAACCGGGGCAATGCCCTGGCCCGCCTGGAGCAGTACCAGAAAGCGGTGGAGAGCTATGACCGGGCCCTGGCCGTCCAGCCGGACAATGCTTCCACCTGGTGCAGCCGGGCCAATGCCCTCTATATCATGAGGCGGGACCGCGAAGCCGCGGACAGCTATGATGAAGCCCTGGGGCTCGATCCCTCCCTGGCCGCAGCCTGGAACAACCGGGGGAACGCCCTGATGCAGCTGGAGCGCTACCAGGATGCGGTGGAGAGCTACAATGAGGCCCTGGCCCTGGACCCCGACTACGGGGATGCCTGGAATGAGTGCGGCAACGCCCTGGCGCACCTGGGACGGTACGAGGAGGCGGTCCAGAGCTATGACCGCGCCCTGCAGGCCAATGCCAACAGTGGCTCCACCTGGTACAACCGGGGAAACGCCCTGGGTCACCTGGGGCGCTACCAGGAGGCAGTGGACAGCTACGACAAGGCCATGGCCATGGACGCCAATCCGGCCGACACCTGGAACAACCGGGGCGCCGCCCTGGCCAGGCTGGGCGCGCTGGATGAGGCCATGGCCAGCTTCGAGAAGGCCGCGGCCATCAACCCCAATCAGCCCGGCTATCTGTACAACAAGGGCTGCATGCACTTCGCCATGGGTCAGGACCAGCGGGCCCTGGAGGCCATCGAGGAGTACCTGAAGGCGAACCCCCTGGACGCCAGCGCCTGGGACGTCAAGGGCTGCCTGCTGCTGCGGACCCAGCCCAGCCGCCTGCAGCCGCGGGCCGCCGGGTCGCAGCCGCGGGCCGCCGGGTGGCAGCCGCGGGCCGCCGGGTCGCAGCCGCGACCGGGCGGGTCGCGGGCGCAGGCCAACCGCGAGGCCGCAGCCGCCATAGAGAGGGCCTGCGCCCTCAACCCGGGCCACGCCACCTACCAGTACCACATGGGGATGGTGCAGCAGCGCCTGAAGAACAGGCAGCAGGCCGTGCGCCACTTCCGGGCGGCCGCACGGCTGGACCCTGGTCTGCAGGAAGCATCGGAGGCGCTGCAAAAGCTGGAGTCAGAGCGGCCCACCTGGTGGGACTGGTGGTTCCAGACCTCCTGGCCCAGGAGGATCGCCGGCGCCGTGCTGAGCGGCCTGCTGCTCACCTACGCGGCCCTCCCGCTCTTCAGCGGGGAAGTGGTCATCGCCGGGGGGCTGACCCTGAACGTCGGGCAGAGCATCCAGTACTACATCCTGCCGGTGGCCCTGCTGTCCGCCGCGCTGCTGCTGCCCAGCATCCTGAAATGGGGCCGGGGGCCCGCCGACATCGACCCGCTCCCCGCCAGGCCGGAACCGCAACTGGCCCCCATCTCCGCGCCCACCGAGCCCAGCGAGCCCGGCGAAGAAGAGCGCGGCCACACCAACCTGGAGTAACCGCGGGCCAGCGTAATCTGATAGCAGACGCGCGGCCAGCCGCGGTCTCAGAAGGAAAAGACCCCCTCCGGGCCACCAGTGAGGGAGAAAGTCCACTCGCGCAGCAGAGGGGGCGCAGCGGCCCGGAGAGGGGGATGCGCCGCGATGGACTGATTATAGCACACTGAGCCTAAGGCTTTGTCAATACCCGGGTCAACTCGGCAACTGTCAACGTAACTGTCAACTCGTTTGTTCGCCCCTGGCGGCCGCAGAATCACGGAACCACTTGTGAATCTGGTCCAGGGCCGGCGGGAACACGCTGAAGACCTGCGTGTCCCCAGGGAACTGCAGGGCATGCCCCTCCGTGATAAAGAGTATGCCGCTCTCGCCGGGCTTCAGGCTCTCGCGTATCCTCTGCGCCATGAACTCGTATCTCTTGCGGGAGGCCTCCACGTAGAACTGGCTGACCGCCCGGGCCACCTTCTCGCTGATGAAGCCGCCCAGCAAGATCCTCTCCCAGTCCATGCTCTCCTCGGCCAGCTCCCGGTCATCGGTGGCCTCCAGCCTGGCGCCCTTCTCGCACTTTTCCTTGATGATGGCGTGGCTGCTGGGGTTCATCTGCTCCACCATCTTCAGGCCTTCCTCGCCACCCTCAACCACGGCCTCGTGGTAGATGCTCTGCACGGCGCCGGTCTTATCCTCCAGCCGGGCCAGCTGCTCCCGGACCTGCTGCCAGTAGAGGTCGAACTTCTCGCTGTATTCCGGCGGGGCCTCCCTGGCCCGCAGAATGAGGGGCACCACGAAGAGCTTCCTCTCGCCGCCGAAAGACTCTACCGAAGGCCTCTCGATGTGACCCAGTTCTTCACCCATCCGTGTCCTCCTCTATCATGGCTGGCCCCTGCCCGCCTTCCTCGTCCCGCCCGGCTGGCTTCCGTTTGACTTCTCCCTGAGCCTCTGGAACTGCTTCAGCAGGTCCTTCTCCTCGCGGCTGAGGCGGGTGGGCGTGACCACCCTGAGCACTACGTACTGGTCCCCCCGCCCCCGCTTGCCCGGCCGGGGCATCCCCTGCCCGGCGATCCGTATCACGGCGCCGGTCTGGGCCCCCTCCGGTATCTCCACCTTGAGCTCCCCGCCCAACCCGGGCACCACCGCCTCGCCGCCCAGGGCCGCCGCCGGGAAAGCCACATCATGCTGAAGGTAGATGTCATCGCCGTGCCGCTCGAAGATGGGATGCCGCTCCAGGTCAACGACCACGTACAGGTCGCCGGCCAGCCCATCGGCGCCGGCCTCGCCCTCTCCGTCAATCCTGATGGCGTAGCCGGCGTCGGCGCCGGCCGGCACCTCGACCCGGAGCTCCTTCCGGGCCTCGGCCAGGCCCATCCCCCCGCAATCGGGGCAGGGCTGCCGGACAATCTGGCCCCGACCCCGGCAGTCCCCACAAACGGTAATCTGGCGGACCACGCCATACCCCGACCGCTGCTCCCTGACCATCTGGCCGGTGCCCCGGCAGCTGGAGCAGCCCTCCAGGCCGCCGGCCGGAGCGCCCGTCCCCTGGCACGCCGGGCAAGGCGATGTCCGAGACAGCTCGATGGTCTTCTCCAGGCCGGCAGCCGCCTCTTCCAGGGTCAGCCTGAGGTCATAGCGCAGGTCGGCTCCCCTCCTTGGCCCCCTGCGGCCACCTCCCCTGCGCCCGAAAAGGCCATCGAACAGCCCGTCCCCAAAGCCAAACCCGAACTCGCGGAAGATGCTGCTGAAGTCCACGCCGCGGAAGATGTCCTCCTGGGTGTAGCCCTCGAGCCCGGCGTGGCCGTAGTTGTCGTAGAGGCTGCGCTTCCGGGGGTCGCAGAGCACCGCATAGGCCTCGTTGACCTCCTTCATCCTCTCGGCCGCCTCGCAGTCTCCGGGGTTCCGGTCGGGGTGGTACTGCATGGCCAGGTTGCGATAGGCCTTCTTGATGGCGGCCGCATCGGCCCCGCGGTCAACACCCAGGACCTCGTAGTAGTCCCTCTTAGCCATGGTCAGGTCTTCTGCCGTCGGCGGCGATCTCCGGAGACGCTCGCTCCGGACCCGCCGGCCCAGCGCGCGCTGAGGCGGCCGGACAGGGCGCTACGCCTTCACCTCCGCCGCTTTGGTGCCGGACGGCTCCGCCGCAGGGGCCTTCTCGGCGTCCTTGCCCCGGGCGGCCTCGGGCTCCGCTGCCTTCTGCGGCGGCCGTTCTTCATCCCCACAGCCATTGGCCGCGTTGCGGCCGCTGGACGCATTGTCGGTGACGTAGAACCCGGGCCCCTTGAAGACAATGGGCACCGGTGAAAAGATGCGTTGTGCCGGGCACTGGCACTGCGGGCAGCTGGCCCCGCTGCTCTCGCTGAAGCCCCTCCTGACCTCAAACTTGATGTTGCAGGCCTGGCACTTGTATTCGTAGATCGGCATGTTCAAGGCCTCCTGTCCCTGGCCAATAGGTCGATGAATCCCGGCCGCCGAGCCAAGCCCGCCCGGCACTCTGGCCTGTCCGGGCCGGCCGCCCACTCGCGGCAGCTTGCCGGCTTGAAGTCGTGTATGGCACAGAGCTCATCCCCATTGCCGGCGGGGCGCTCCAGGAAGGGGCATGCGCCGTTCTCCTGGCGCAGGAGGAGGCTGCTCTGGCCCGGCCAGCGCCGGTCCGCATACCTGTCGCGGAACTCGGCCACAGGCAGCCCCAGCCTGCCGGCTATGCGCCCGGCCTCGGCCAGGTCCAGCCGGACCTGGTACCGGCGGCAGCACTCGCCGCAGCGGCGGCAGGCCGCAGCCTGACCGGTGCCCGGCGAGCTCTCCGTCAACTCCTCCACTCCCGTGTTTTCTGTGCCACATGAGGGAACCGCCCCTGGCGCTTCCCTCCATCACGGGGGCGGCCCTTTCTCAGGGCCGCCCCCGGGTCCGCGTTTCACCTGTAAGTGAACTAATACTCAGGCGGCATGGCAGGCGCTGCCGGAGCCTTTTCCTTCTCCGGTATGTCGGTCACCAGCGCCTCGGTGGTCAGAATCATCACGGCCACGCTGGAGGCGTTCTCCAGGGCCGTCCTGACTACCTTCAGCGGGTCGATGATGCCCTTCTTCACCATGTCCCCGTACTCGTTCTTGGCCGCGTCATAGCCCACGCCCGGCTTGCTCTTCTTCACGTTGTCCACCACCACCGACCCCTCGACGCCGGCGTTGAAGGCGATGACCCTTATCGGCTCCTCGATGGACTCCTTGAGGATCTTGATGCCGGTGGCCTCGTCGCCGCCCTCTTTGATGTGCTGGTCGAGGAGGGTCGAGGCATTCAGGAGGGCCACTCCGCCGCCGGGCAGGATGCCTTCCTCAACGGCCGCCCTGGTGGCCGAGAGAGCATCCTCCACGCGGTGCTTCTTCTCCTTCAGCTCCGTCTCCGTGGCCGCGCCGACCTTGATCACGGCGACTCCGCCGGCCAGCTTGGCCAGCCGCTCCTGCAGCTTCTCGCGGTCGAAGTCGGAGGTGGTCTCATCGATCTGGGCCTTGATCTGCTTCATGCGGGCCTTGATGGCTTCCTCGGAGCCCTTGCCCTCCACGACGGTGCAGTTGTCCTTGTCCGCGACCACCTTGCGGCAGCGGCCGAGATCGGCGGCGGTCACCGAATCCAGCTTCCGCCCGACCTCCTCGGAGATGACCTTGCCGCCGGTGAGGATGGCCATGTCCTCGAGCATGGCCTTGCGCCGATCGCCAAAGCCGGGGGCCTTCACCGCCAGGCAGTTGATGGTCCCTCTCAGCTTGTTCACCACCAGGGTGGCCAGCGCCTCGCCCTCGATGTCCTCGGCGATGATGACCAGGTTCTTGCTCACCTGGAGGATCTTCTCCAGGGCCGGCAGGATGTCGGCCACCGCGGAGATCTTCTTGTCCGTGATCAGTATGTACGGGTCATCGATGACGGTCTCCATGCGGTCGGGATTGGTGATGAAGTAGGGGCTGATGTACCCCCGGTCGAACTTCATGCCCTCCACGAACTCGGTCTCGAACTGGAGGCCCTTGGACTCTTCCACCGTGATGACGCCGTCCTTGCCCACCTTCTCCATGACGTCGGCAATGAGGCTGCCGATCTGCTCGTCCACCGCGGAGATGGTGGCCACCTGGGCGATCTGCTCCTTCCCGGAGATGGTGATGGCCTTCTTCTTCAGCTCGTCGACCAGGATGTTCACGCCCGTCTCAATGCCGCGCTTGATGGCCATGGCATCGGCCCCGGCGGTGATGTTCTTGAAGCCCCCGGCCACCATGGCCTGGGCCAGAAGGGTGGAGGTGGTGGTGCCGTCGCCGCACTTGTCGTTGGTCTTGGAGGATGCCTGCTTCAGCAGCTGGGCCCCCATGTTCTCGTAGGGGTCGGGCAGCTCGATCTCCTTGGCGATGCTGACGCCGTCATTGATGACGGTGGGCGGCCCCCACTTCTTGTCGATGGCCACCGGCCGGCCCTTCGGGCCCAGCGTCGGCCTTACGGCATCGGACAGGGTGTCCACGCCCTTCTTGAGGGCCCGGCGGGCTTCCTGACCGAAGATGATCTGTTTTCCAGCCATGTTACTTCTCCTTCCCTAGCTCTTCTTCGCCAGAATGTCGCTCTCGCGAACGACAATGAGTTCCTCGTCGTCAACTTTGAGCTCGGTGCCGGCGTACTTGGCGTAGATGACGATGTCACCCACTTTGACATCCATCGCGATCCGCTGACCCTCGTCCGTCATCCTGCCCGGGCCAACCGCCACTACCTCCCCCTCCTGGGGTTTCTCTTTGGCCGTGTCCGGCAGAACGATGCCTCCCTTGGACACTTCCTCGCGCTTGGAGGGCTTGATCACTACCCGGTCCCCAAGCGGATCCAGCTTGCCGGTCTTTCCCTTGGTTGCCATGTATTCCTCCTTCCTCTGTCTTAGGTACAACTATCTTGCACGCAAAATGGCACTGCGCCGTGGGGATATGTGGTTTGCCGGACGGGACCCCTGGGACGCCCCCCTCATCCCCGGGCAGCCTCCTGGGAACCCCGTGTTTATTATTGTAGCTGGTGCTGTGTTAGAATAACGCTGGAACACCGTTAGAACTCCGTTAGAATCCCGGCGCCGCCTTCGCCCATGGCTCGACAGATGGACTACTCAGACCCCCTGCCGCACGAGGCTGACCTCCGGGCCACCTTGAGGATGATCCTCAAGAACGCCATAGAGGCCCTCGGCGGAAGCGCCGGCGTGGTGGCCACGTGGGACGAGGAGGAGCGCTGCTTCATCCCCAGCTATACCTACGGCCTGGACGAGAGGGCCCTGGAGCAGATGCTGCGCCTGCTGGAAGAGGCCATACCCGACCTGGCCGTCAGCTCCCAGAGCTACAATGCCCTCTCCGCCCTCCTGGGACCGCCGCTGCCCAAATCGGACCAGGGCCTCATCCTGGATCCCATTGTGGCCCTGCCGCTCCGCGCCGGGCGTCGCTCCCTGGGGTTCATCTACGTCATGCGCCCCCGGAGCTCCCTGGCCTTCTCGGCCATCGACCAGACGGCCCTGAACGCCTTCGCCCGCCAGGCCGCCATCGCGGTGGACAACGCCCGCCTGGTGCATGACCTCGTTGACGAGAAGTCCAGGGTGGAGTCCATGCTCGAAGGCAGCGCCGAAGGCATCATGAGCCTGGACAGCCGCCGGCGGGTCACCGGCTTCAACGCCGCCATGGAGAGGATGTCCGGGTACCCCCGGCGCCAGGTGCTGTCCCTGCCCTGCTACCACGTGCTCAACTTCCGCGACTTCGAGGGCCGGTCCATCTGCAACAGCGACCGGTGCCCCATGGTGGCCATCCCCCGCGGCGGTCCCGCCACCTGCGAGGTCCAGGGCCGGATACAGTCCGCCGACGGGCAGGACATCGAGGTGGCCATGGTGTACTCCGTGAACCGCTCCCGGGCCAGCGGACGGGCCCACAGCGCCGTCGTCAACGTCCGCGACATCAAGCGCCTGCGCGAGACCGAGAACCTGAGGTCGGCCTTCCTCTCCATGCTGGGGCATGAGCTGCAGACCCCGCTGTCGATCATCAAGGGCTACACCAGCACCCTCGCCCGCGACGACGCCAGGTGGAACAAGAAGACGCTGCGCGAGGGCCTGCAGGTCATCGAGGAGGAGTGCGACCGGCTGAGCAAGCTGGTGAACCGGCTGCTGCTGGCCTCGCGCATCGAGAGCCGCACCGTCACGCTGAAGAAGGAGGCGGTGCAGCTGCCGGTGATGGCCGCCAAGGTCCTCCGGAGGCTGGAGCCAGTCACCACCACCCACCGGCTCGAGGCGGATTTCGACCCCGACTTCCCCGAGGTGTACGCCGACCCGGAGCGCATAGAAGAGGTCCTGACCAACCTGGTGGACAACGCCATCAAGTACTCTCCCAGGGGCGGCCGCATCGCCATCACCGGCCGGGCCGGCGCCGGGACCGTCCGGGTGACGGTCAGCGATGAAGGCATCGGCATCCCGCGCCGGGACCTGGGGCGGGTCTTCGAGCGTTTCCGCCGCGGGGAGAACACCCAGGTGCAAAAGGTGAGGGGCATGGGGCTGGGGCTCTACATCTGCAAGTCCATCATCGAGGCCCACGGCGGCAAGATCGAGGTCGCCAGCGAAGCGGGAAAGGGTACGCAAATCAGCTTCACCCTGCCGCTGGGCGGGGGAGAGTAGGGCGTGGTCTCCAGTTTCGCCGGCAAGACCGTTCTGGTGGTGGACGACGAGTCCCGGATGGTGGAGTTCATCGCCATGAACCTGGAGCTGGAGGGGTTCCGGGTGGTCAGGGCGGCCAACGGGTCGGAGGCCCTGGAGAAGGCCTCCCGGGAGCACGCGGACCTGGTCCTGCTGGACATCATGATGCCGGAGATGGACGGGTTCGAGACCCTGGCGGGGCTGAGGGAGGCCTCGTCGGTGCCGGTCATCTTCCTCACCGCCAAGAGCGAGGAAGTAGACCGCATCAGGGGGCTCGATCTGGGCGCTGACGATTACATCACCAAGCCCTTCAGCCCCCGGGAGCTGGTATCCCGCATCCGGGCGGTGCTGAGGAGGACGGAGCCGGCTGCCCTGGCCAGCTCAGAGATCGTGGTGGACGACGAGCTCCGCATCAACTTCGACCAGCGCAAGGTCATCGTGCGCGGCCGGGAGGTGCGCCTGCGGCCGACCGAGTACCGCCTCCTCTATCAGCTGGTGACCAATGCCGGGAAGCTGCTGACGCACGAAGTGCTGCTCTCCCGGGTGTGGGGCGCGGAGTACCGCGATGAGGACCAGTACGTGAGGCTCTACATCACCTACCTGAGGCAGAAGATAGAGAAGGACCCCCGCCACCCCCGGTACATCCTCAGCGAGCGCGGCCTGGGCTACCGCTTCCGGGAGCTCGCCCGCTGATCGCGCGCTGACCGCGGCTTCGCCCCCTGAGCCCAGGTACCCACTGACCGCAGGCGCGCCTGATGACGGGGTCTCCCGCTAATCGCAGGCGCCCCGGGCTCTCCCGCTGACTGCAGGCGCCCCGGCTGGGCCCGCAGCCCGCTGCCAGTGATGTTTCTGTGATCTCCGCCAGGGGCACTGAGAGGCAGCGGTGACAACCGGCCGGGCCTTTGAGACACGGCGGTGAGGCCGCGCTGCTACACTGTCCCTCGACGATCCCATCGTCACACCCCCCAGGAGAGGGATGGGGAGGAGGATCTCAATATCGTTCGGGCTGAGCCCTTCAGAAGCGCGAGAGTGACCCTGACCAAGTCACTGCGGACCTCCTTCCCCATTCCTCGCTAAGCCAGGCCTGACCTCCCGCCATTCCGCTTGCCACCGGCAGCCCGCCCCGGCTGGCCAGTGCATTGCTCCAGCTCAGTACAGCCGGCCCCGGCATGTGCCCCTGATCGCCACACCACAGCACGCCGGTGCGGGCCATGGCATGCCGCTGCAGGCCGCGGCTGCACGAGCAGGCCGGCTTGACATCCATGAACAGGCACAGGCCCGGCGTGCGGAAGAGACGGAGAGCCGGCAGCCTCAATGCAGCCGAAGACGGGGGATCAGGCGCGCGGCGGTCGAAGGCGGGGGATCAAACCGTCGCGGCGCAGGCCAGGGATCAGACGCGTGGTGGCGGAAGGCCGGGGATCAGATCGGGGTGCCGGGAATGTCCCGGAAATGGTAGCCTCCCCGAAAGACGGCCAGGCAGGCGTCAACCACCTGGGGATCATACAGCGTTCCCCGTCCCTCCTGGATGGCTTTCAGGCCTTTCTCGGTCCCCAGAGCGGCCCGGTAGGGCCGGTGAGACGACATGGCCTCAACCACGTCGGAGACACCCAGTATCCTGGCCTCCGGGAATATCTGGTCTCCCCGCAGGCCGGAGGGGTAGCCCGACCCGTCCATGCGCTCGTGGTGCTGCAGCACGATGTCGGCGATGGGCCAGGGGAACTCGATCTTACCCAGAACATCGTAGGCGGCTTTGGGGTGCTGCTTGACGATCTCGAACTCGATGGCAGACAGCGCCGCCGGCTTGTTCAGGATCTCGGTGGGCACGCAGACCTTGCCCACGTCGTGGATCAGTCCGGCGATGCGGATGACGGTGAAACGGGACTCCATGACGCCCATGTGCCGGGCGATCTCGCAGGCCAGGTCGGCCACCCGGACCTGGTGTCCGGCGGTGTAGCGGTCACGGGCCTCCACCATGGTGGCCAGGGCCTGAATGGTGCCCTCCACCGCCCGGCCCAGCTTGTCCAGGCTGGTGCGCAGCTCCGCGGTCTGCTCCCGCACCCGCTCCTCCAGGGTATCGAAGGCCGTCTTGATGGCGGCCTCAGCCCTCTTGCGCTCGGTGATGTCGCGGAAGACCATGACCGCCCCGGTGAGGCGGCCGGCATCATCAATCATGGGCGCGGCGCTGTCCTCCACGGGGACCTTCTCCCCGTTTCTGCGGATCAGGAGCACCGGGCCGATCATGTTCAAGGCCACCCTCTTCTGCAGGACGTCGCCCACAGGGCTCTCGTAGGGCATCATGGTCCTTTCGTCCACGAGCTTCAGGATGTCCTCCAGCCTCTTCCCCAGCGCCTCCTGCTCCGGCCAGCCGGTAACGCTCTGGGCCGAGGGGTTCATGAGGGTGATCTTCATGTCGGTGTCGGTGACGACGACGCAGTCGGCGATGCACCTGACGGTGGTAGCGAACTGGCGCTGGCTCTCTCTCAGCTTCTGCTCCATGCAGTGCTTGTAGAGGGCCATCTCGATGGCGGCGAAGAGCTCCTTCTCCGAGAACGGCTTGATGAGGTAGCCGTAGGGCTGGGTCTCCCTGGCCCGCTCCACCGTGCGGTCGTCGGCGAAGGCGGTGAGGTAGATGACCGGCACCTGGATCCGGCTCTGGATCTTCTGGGCCGTCTCCACACCGTCAATCTCGCCCCGCAGCTGCACGTCCATGAGTATAAGGTCGGGATGGTTGCTGGCCGCCACCGACACGGCCTCGTCGCCGCTGGCGGCGGTGCCGCACACCGAGTGCCCCATTCTGGCCAGCCTGTCCTGGATCTCCATGGAGATGACGGCTTCGTCTTCGACGACCATGATTCGGGCTTTCTCCACCATCTGTCCTACCCTCCTCCAGCCCGGGCGCCCACGGTTTCCTTGGGCGGGGAGCCCGATGGCGGATCTTCCTTCCGGCGAAAGTCAGTGAACTTGAACTTGTACTCGGCGCCCCGGCTGCGGTTCAGCTGCACCTCGGCGCCCAGCTGCTGGGCCAGCATCTTCACCAGCCGGAGCCCCAGCGACGTGGACTTCTCCAGGTCGGCCTCGGGCGGCAGCCCGATACCGTTGTCACCAATGATCAGGGTGGTCCGGCCTTCGCCGTCACCGAAGAGGCTGACATGTATCTCGCCGCTCCGGCCATCGGGGAAGGCGTACTTCAGTGAGTTCGATACCAGCTCGTTGACGATAAGGCCGCAGGGGACGGCGGAGTCCAGGCTCAGGAACACGTTGTTGACGTCCAGGACCAGGCCGATCGCCCTCCGGTCAACGCCGTATGAAGCGAACAGGGCACCGGTCAGGTCCCGCACGTACTCCCCGAAATCCACCTCTCCCCGCTCGTTGTGGGGGTGCAGCCTTTCCTTGTAGAGCTTCTCATGGATCAGGGAGATGGACTTGACCCTGTTGGAGCTCTCCTCAAACATGTGCATGGTGCTGGGGTCCGACAGCCGGGTCGACTGCAGGTACAGCAGGCTGGCGATGACCTGCAGGTTGTTCTTCACCCGGTGGTGGATCTCCTTGATGAGGGTCTCCTTCTTCTCGGCCTCAACGTGGCGCTGGGTGACATCGAAGACCACGCAGAGAAGCTCGCTCTCCTTCTCGCTGGCCATCATCCGCACCTCGTAGAAGTAGTCGCGGCCGTCCGCGGAGAGCTGGAACTCGAATATCTGGGCCTCTCCCGTCTTCAGGGCCACGTCCATGTGGTCCAGCCCCCTCTGGATCACCTCACGGGTCATATCGCTGTACTGCTTCATGGGGTGATAGAGCATCTTCCCCTGTATCTGCCGGTAGGGCTCCAGCATGTTGCCGCCTTTGGCCGACCGGCCCTCCAGGAGGGTGCCGTCCATCCCCATGCGGTACATGTAGTCCGGGATGCCCTTCACCAGGGCCTTGTTCTGGGCCTCGCTCTCGCGCAGCTCCTTCTGCGATTTCTCCAGGGAGGCCAGCATGGAGTTGATCGACATCTCCAGCGTGGTCATCTCATCGTTGCCGGTGACCTCAACCCGCTGCCCCAGGTCCCCCGTCGTGCGGACGCGGACCACGCCGCTGCTCAGGCGCAGCATGCGGGTCAGGAACGACCTTTGCACCAGGTAGCTGCCGGCCAGGCCCGTGGCCACGGCCACCAGCACCAGGGCGCAGAGCAGGTACAGCATGGCCGCCTGCCCCTGATGGTGGATGTCCCGGGGCATCCGCACTTCCAGCACGGCCGCCGGCTGGCCGCCGAGGTCAGCGATGACGCTGTACCCGGCTATGGTCCCGGAGTCGATAGCCCGGATGCGGGTGCCCTGGCTGTCGAGGAGGCCGTCCGGCAGGCCGGGGGCATCGGGTGCCACAAGGGCGACTGCCAGCCCGGTGACGTCGGACAGCGTGGCCATTTCGGCTTCGTCAAGGTACCGCGCCAGGACCATGGTGCCTTCGAGGGGAGCGCCGCTGACCAGCAGCCGGGTGGGGTACGAGCTCACCAGGAGAGGTCCGTCCGGCTCCACCAGGATCCCGGTCACGCCCCGCTGGCCCTCCGGCGGCTGCATCAGGGCGCTGCCGGGCTCCATCTGCGCCAACAGGCCTGCGGGCAGCGCCAGGCTCCCCTGCTGGGCGTCGAACCCGCAGGCGTAGAGCGGCTGGCCGGGCGCAGCGAAGGCCACGAAGTTGACGCCCAGGGCGGCCAGGGTGGCATTGTCGAAGATCAGCTCCAGGGTTCCCGGGCTGTCCAGGGCCATCAACCCCGCGGTCAGGCCGCCGTTCGGGGCCAGGCTCGCGGCCGCCAGCTCGCCGCTGAGGGCGGCCACCGCGCGGGAGGCGCCCTGCCGGACCTCCCTCTCCTCCAGCCGGTCAAAGCGCCTCATCATTATGGCCTGCGAGACAATGAGGGATATGCAGATGGCCACTACCAGGGCCACCATGGTGGTGACTAGGGCTCTTCTACGAAGCGACATACTCTTCTTTCCACCTCTGCCGGTGACAGCAGCTAGTGTGCAACAAGGAGTTCACATCCGTGTCTCAACCGCCTGATGCGGCGTCTCACGATCCTCACCGCGGCGGGAGGCCGGGCCCGGGCGGCCTTGGACGCCGCGCGGCCAGTCCACTATCATATGGTCGGAGGCCGGGGGACCAATGGAGGCGCGTGGGCTCATGACCGCCATAGTGCTGGCCGGGGGCGCAGGGAGGCGCCTGGGAAGAGACAAGCTCCTGGAGGAGGTCGGGGGCCGGCCGCTGCTGCAGAGGGCCATCGACCGCCTGGACCAGGTCAGCCAGGCCATCCTGGTGGTGATGGCCCCGGGGCAGCCCCGCCCGCCCCTCCGGGCGGCGCGCGCCAGGATCGACTTCACCAGCGACATTCATCCCGGAACGGGCGTGATAGGGGGCATATACACCGGCCTCTCGGCATCGGGGGCCCTCCATAACCTGGTGGTGGCCGCCGACATGCCCTTCCTCAACCCGGGGCTGTTGAGCTACCTCATGAGCGCGGCGCCCGGCTTTGACGTGGTGATGCCCCGCATCGCGGGGCTCATCCACCCCCTCCATGCCGTGTACTCCAGGGACTGCCTGCCCGCCATCCGCGAGGAGGTGGAGAAGGGCGGCCGGCAGGTGCGGGCCATCCTGGGCCGGGTCCGGGTGAAGTACGTGGAGGAGGCCGAGATAGATGCCATGGACGCCCGCTATCTCAGCTTCTTCAACGTCAATACCCCGGGCGATCTGGAGGAGGCCCGGAGGATCGCCGCCACGCTTGTTGACAGTGAGGGTTCGGCGGGTTAGACTCAGCCCATTCCGATGACTGCCATCTCCGATGAAGACCGCCTGCGGCCCGTGGTGGCCTATTTCTGCATGGAGGTGGGGCTGGACCCGGCCCTGCCGACCTACGCCGGAGGACTGGGCATGCTGGCCGGGGACACCCTGTCCTCTGCCGCCGACCTGGGCATACCCATGGTGGGGGTCACCCTGCTCCACCGTAAGGGCTACTTCCGCCAGCACCTGGACAGCACGGGGTGGCAGACCGAGGCACCGGCAACGTGGTCGCCGGAGGCGCTGCTGGAGGCCGTCCCCCAGCGGGTCTCGGTGACCATTGAAGGGCGGCCGGTCCGCATCAGGGCCTGGCTGTACGGCCTGACAGGGATCTCGGGTCACACGGTGCCGGTGTACTTCCTCGATACCGCGCTTCCGGAAAACACGCCCTGGGACCAGGCGCTCACCGACCATCTGTATGGCGGCGACTCCCACTACCGGCTCTGCCAGGAGGCCATACTGGGCCTCGGGGGCGCGGCCATGCTCGACGCCATCGGCTATCGCAACGTCCAGGTCTATCACATGAACGAGGGGCACTCCGCCCTGCTGACCCTGGCCGTGGCCCGGGAGCTTTCCGATGACTCCGGCCTCCGCCATCTCTCTCCGGTAACCATGAATGCGGTGAGGCGGCGGTGCGTCTTCACCACCCACACGCCCGTGCCCGCCGGGCATGATCGCTTCCCGGCGTCCCTGGTGTCACAGGTGCTGGGCGATGAGCTGACTGCCGCCCTGCGATCAGGGCGGTGCTTCCTGGACGACACGCTGAACATGACCTACCTGGCGTTCTCCTTCTCCCACTACATCAATGGCGTCTCCATGCATCACGAAGAGATCGCCCACACCATGTTCCCCAACTACCCCATCAACTCCATCACCAACGGGGTCCATGCCGTCAACTGGACCGCGCCGTCCTTCAAAGAGGTATACGACCGGCACATCCCCGAGTGGCGCTGGGACAACCTCTACCTCCGCTACGCGGTCAGCATCGACCTGGAGGACATCCGCGAGGCGCACCGGCATGCCAAGCAGGCGCTCATGGCCGTGATCAAGGAGCGCACCGGCCAGTCCCTGGACCCCGCCGCCATGACCATCGGGTTCGCCCGCCGGGCCACCGCCTACAAGAGGGCTGGCCTGCTCTTCTCCGACCTGGACCGCCTCACCTGCATCGCCCGCCGCGCCGGCCCGCTGCAGGTCATCTACGGCGGCAAGGCCCACCCCAATGACGAAGGCGGGAAGCGGTTGATCCAGAGCATCTTCCAGGCCGCCGCCGCTCTCAAGAACGAGGTGAAGATCGTCTACCTCGAGGAGTACGACATGGGCCTGGCCAGGTATGTCTGCTCGGGCGTGGACCTGTGGCTGAACACCCCCCAGAAGCCATTCGAGGCCTCCGGGACTAGCGGCATGAAGGCGGCGCTGAACGGCGTGCCCAGCCTGAGCGTCCTCGACGGCTGGTGGATCGAGGGCAACGTGGAGGGCGTGACCGGCTGGTCAGTGGGCGACACCTGGGAGGCCGAAAGCGACCCTGGCAGGGAGATGTCCTCGCTGTATGACAAGCTGGAGAAGGTGATCGTGCCCATGTTCTACCAGAGGCCCGACGACTACGGCCGCATCATGCGCTGGGCCATAGCCATCAACGGCTCCTACTACAACGCGCAGCGCATGCTCGTCCAGTACCTGAGCAACGCCTACGTGTCCACCAGCGGCGCGCTGTGGTCCCCCAAGTACCCCCACGAATACGACCACGGATAGGCCGGTCAGGGGCCCGGGGCCGCATCCCCGCTGCCCGCCCGGATCTCCTCCAGGGCCTGCTTCATCCGCTGCCAGTGGGTGCCATGCCAGTAGACCCGGCCGCAAGAGGGGCACTGCGTGTACTGAGACTGTGTCCGAAAGACATAGGGGGGAACCAGGCCCCGGACGTCATCCCGGGTCCGGGGCGCCAGGGGGCGGTTGCACTCCAGGCAGCGGGTGAACTCCGTCTCCCGCCGGTCCAGGCGCAGCTCCCGCATGACCTGCAGCAGCTGCCTCTTCGGGTCGTCGTCCCGGGGCACGATCACCCTCAGGTCGCCGTTGACCGCCACGCGGCGGCGGGCGATCTGGGTGTCCCTGGTCAGCAGTACCCGGCCCTCCCGCAGGGCCATATCCACCAGCTCCCCATCGTCTATGTCCCTGAAGAACAGGGTGTCGTAACCCATCATCCGCAGCCACCGGGCCAGCTTGCCGGCATTGCTGTCGACGATGAAGCTGATCTCCATTCCGCCTCTAGACGGTGACGGTCATCCCTTCCCGGGCCAGGGTGATGCTGGCGCCGAGCTCCCTGGCCAGGCCCGCCACCTCGGCGGCCAGCCTGGCCTCCTGAGCGGCTTCAAGGTGCAGCAGCAGGATGGGGGGAATGTACCCCCTGGCGGCGCGGAACTCCGCCAGCTCCTGCCGCAGCTGGGGAGGCGACAGGTGCATCTTCCGCCGGGCCAGGTCCTCCATGCTCCCAGTGAAAGTCATCTCCGTGATCAGCAGATCGGGAGCAACGTGCTCCCAGCAGTGCGACAGCCGGCCGCCGGTGTCCCCGGTGAAGAAGACGCTCCGCCCCTGCGGGGAAGCAATCTCAAAGCCGGTGCCGGGGACGCTGTGCGGCACTGGCAGCGCCAGCACGGAGTATCCCTCGACGTCGAAGCGCCGGTATTCCTCCACCCGGTGGAAGCGCAGCGACGGCTGCTCAGGCGGCCATTCCAGGAAGTTGGGGTACAGCTCCCCGTCGAGGAGGCGGGGGGTGATGGCCTCGAAGAGGGCCGGGCTGCCGTAGACCTCCAGCCGCCCATGATAGGCCAGGTTGAGGCCGATCATGGGCAGGTCCTTGATGTGGTCATAGTGCTGGTGGGTGACCAGGAGGGCCTTCAGGCCTCGCTGCTCCGCCAGGGACAGGCCCGAGCAGAGGCTGCCGGCGTCGACCGCCAGCACGCCGTCGATGACCAGGCTCGTCGGCTTGCAGTCCCCGACCTCCGTCTGGTGGGCTCCCAGGACACGGACCTGCACCGGATGTGTTCCCCCTCAAGGCCCTTATATCACAACGCCCCGCCGCGGGCAATCCTTCCGCCGCCCGGTTGAGCCCGTACGGATACGGGTGGTGCGGCAGACAGCTCGGCCCGTCCGGACACATGTGAGACGGCAAACAGTTGAGCCCGTCCGGACACGCGCGAGACGGCAGGCAGCCGGGCGCGTCCGGATGGATGTGAGACAGTTGAAAAGCTAGGCTGTCCGCGCGAAGCTGTGCTAGAATACTTCCCGTGGATGGCTTTGGGGCGGGACGCGTCCGGTGACTGGCATCAGGCTCAAGAATGAGCTGCTGCTCATCAACCTCTGCTCGGCGGTGCTCATCGTCATCGCCTGGCCGGTGCAGGTATGGGTCCTCCGGCTGATTCTGGGGCTGCCGTTCCTCCTGTTCTTCCCCGGCTACACCCTTATGGCCACGTTGTTTCCCGGGAAGAGCAACCTGGGGGGCATCCAGAGGATCGCGCTCTCCGTCGCCTTCTCCATCATCCTCTCCGCCGCCATCGGATTCGCGCTGAACTTCCTGTGGAAGATCGAGCTCCACCCCATCCTCATCGGCATCGCCGCCTTCACCGCGGTGATGTCCCTCCTGGCCTGGCTGCGGAGGCGCGCCATCCCGGAGGAGGAGAGGCTGGAGATAGTGTTCAACCAGCCCTTCCAGGCCGGGGGACGTTTCAGCGCTCTGGACAAGATGATCTCCATGGTCCTGGTCCTGGCCTTCCTGGCCGCCCTGGTGGCGCTGGTGGCCGTGGTGGCCAACCCCAGGGAGGGTGAGAAGTACAGCGGTCTCTACGTGCGTGGCGCCCAGAGCCGCCCCACGGAGGTGACGGCCGGGGCGCCGACCATCGTCACGCTGGGCGTCACCAACCACGAGACCAGCGCCATGACCTACCGCATCGAGATAAGGGCCGCAGACACCGTGCTGAAAACCACCGACCCCATCAAGCTGGCCGACGGGGGCAGCTGGGAGAACGAGGTCAGCTTCGTCCCCACCGAGGTCTGCGCCACCACCCAGCTGACCCAGGAGGTGATCGGGTCCACTGACAACGCCGCCTCGGTGGTCAGCAGCATACAGGTGGGCTCGGTGCAGCACCTGTCGCCCGGGGACAACATATGGGTCGGCCAGGAGGCGGCGGTGGTCAAGGCCATTTCCGGCACCACGGTGACGCTGACCGAGGCCATGGAGCAGGCCCACGCCGTGGGCACGGACGTCATCGAGGTGCAGAGGGTGGAGATCAGGCTGGTGAAGGTGCGCCAGTTCGGCGGTGCGGCCGGGACATCCCTCTCTCTCTGGGTGGGCAAGGACCGCCTCAAGGCGGATATCTCGAACTTGGGGCCGGCGCAGGCGAACTACCAGGTGTCGCTCGACGTCGGGGACATATACCAGGACCAGACGACCAGCATTGATTCAGCGGTCCAGGCGGTCCCCGCCGGACAGGCCTGGACGCAGCAGCTTGACTACGAGTTCTCGGAGAACCACCAGATCCAGTTTTCGCTCCTCAAGGACGGCAAGCTGGCCTATCAGAGCCTGGAGACCGGGTGCTACCCCAGCCTGTACCTGTGGGTCCACGTGGCCTAGGGCCAGGCCGATGAACGACCGGGCCGCTACCGGGGTGGCCGGGCTATCCAACTGGCCTGCCCGGGCCAGGGCGCGCGCCGGACCCCAGTGCCCCTGCCGGCGGGCCGGGTGGCCGGCCAGCGCCGCCACAGGCTATAATGGCATGAGAGCGCAGTGGAACCGCCGGGAGGTTTCGGAATCGAAAAGGCCGCCAACATCATGCTCATCTTCGCCGGAGCGCTGCTGATAGCCGAGGGCCTGGTCAAGCTGGTGAAGCCGGACCTCAAGGTCCTGCGGATGGGCCTGCCCTGCGGCGGCGGCCTGGCCATCCTCGGGGTAGCGCTGATCCTGAAAGGGGTGGCCGGCTAGCGAATGGGACAGCAGGACCGCAGGCAGCGCATCCAGCGAAACCGGGCCATCGCCGTCCAGGTGACCATGATCCTGGCGGGGCTGGGCATCGGGACATGGTTCCTGGTCCGCGCGGTGACGGGCGAGCCGGAAGAGAGGGACTTCAACATCCTGGCCACGGCGGGGTGCTATGGCGTGGCCGCCTTCTACATCTGGCTCCAGTTCCGCCGCCGGGGCCGGGAGAAGAGGGCGCAGCGACTCCTGGCCGAGAAGCAGAGGCGCAAGACCGGCGGCGCCGGGGGCGCCGGTCCCTCCGCCGGGCCCGCCGGCCGGAAACGGCGCTAGACGGCCGGCCGCAGCGGCGGTGAACCGGCCCGCGGCCGCCATCCCGCAGGGCTGGTCATACCCGCAGCCGCCGCCGGAAGTCGTCCACCCCGGCCGCGTACTCCTTCAACCGCTGCGCTGACATCTCATCCGGCCACTCTGTCTCCACGGCGTTGAAGGCATCCACCACCGGCGGGCTCTAATCGTTGCTGTATCTTGTTAGTCGGCAGGGGTTGACGTAGAGAGAAGAGACCCCGCA
>CAYRGJ010000032.1:0-38944 GCA_964423835.1 uncultured Dehalococcoidia bacterium
CAAAGATCGTGATGAAATCGCCGGAAGGTGGGTCAAAGTTCGTGATGATTGACAGTGGCGCATCCGTGCTCGATTCACTGGACGCCACGCGAGGCCGTTGGAGTTCTCTTGGCTGCTTCGGAAGAGCTCCCATCTCACACCCGCCTCATTGTCACTGGCGGTGGCTATGTAACCCTCGAGTACCCGAAGAGTTGGCTCGCTGACACGGAGATTCGGCGGCTGGAATTCCTGGAGGAACTGCATGCCTGGACCCTGTCCGAGCTGGCTCAAGTGATTGACCTCCTCGCCAAACCCGGACGAGATATCGTTATGGGCGTCGACGTCAGTGTAAACAGGCCT
Source organism: uncultured Dehalococcoidia bacterium (assembly GCA_964423835.1). Classification (GTDB taxonomy): domain Bacteria; phylum Chloroflexota; class Dehalococcoidia; order UBA2247; family RBG-13-53-26; genus JAFGCL01. The sequence continues at coordinate 340 of CAYRGJ010000032.1, forward strand.
GGCAATGGCCAGTTCGCATTATACGTCGGCCAGGAAAACGTCGCTCTCGTGCCGAAGAGATTCCCAGTGGACAACGAAGATCACTACCTTGCTGGCGTCGGCGCGGTGCGAGCTTTCCCCTATCCCCGTGTAGTCGAGACAAGGATTGGACCGACACTCATTCTCGTCTGCCACGACGCTCAGGCATTCAACCATCGCAACCGCGGGACGGTGGCACGAGCTGCGCAACCTACCAACCGCAGTCGAGCGATCCCTGAACTGGACCAGGCACGCGCCACTCCCGGACTCACATGGGCTCTCAACCTGGTTCACTGGATTGATAGTCCGTCCAACACGAAGACATTCCGAACCTCATATGGTCAGCTTCGCGCAGACTTCCCAGGTCAAGTGAAGGTCGCGGGAGGATTCGGATATGGCGACATCCCGGTGGCATCGGTCCATGAACTTCTGGGGCGCATGACTGCGCCCCGGGACATGCTGTTGACCAAGGTAGTCATCGATACCTGACAATCCGTCATTTGCGGAAGTCCACGAGTAATGCAGCAAGACAGAGAAGTCTATCGGTTCGGAGGAACACCATGAGCATTTCGTCTGCGTCGAAATGGCATCTCCAACTGACCAAGGACACCTTGCTCGTCATCCCGTGCTCAGGTGACAAGAAGTCAGGAGACGGACCTGGCAGTGCAAGATCGATACTGTCCGCACTGAACGGAAATCATGCTGGTGCACTCGCCGTTGCTCGCGCAGCTCTCAGACAAAAGGCCAAGGTAGATGGGACATTGATGTCCGCTTGTCGGCGGTACTCCGGCGAGCTTTACAGAAGAGCATACGCATCCATCGGCAGAGCTGTTGCCTCCGGAAAGCCAGTCCTGATCGTAAGCGGGGGTTATGGGCTTCTGGCAGCGAACGAGCCGATAGGCTGGTACAACAGGCGGTTTGCACTCTCGGATTGGCCTAGCGGTCTCCTCGAAGAATGCATCCTGGATTACGCTCATCATGAGCAGATCAGATCGGTGATCGGCGTCATGGCCACGACTACCGATTATGCGAAGCTGGTCAGGCGCGTACCATGGCGCAAGGCAAGCCTGGAGGCGACCCTTGTTTCACCAGTCTTCGCCGGCGGATGTGCTCAGACGCTGATCCCGCGCGCACAAGGTGAGGCTATTGACCATCTACTGGTGCACAATTCCATCGACCAGACTTGGCGGAGTCTCGACAAGCTCAGCCTTCGAATAGAGAATCTGTGAGGTGTAGCCCTGACTGTCGCATGCAAGGCGCTTCATGAACTAGTGCACGGCCTCTCCGAGACCCGCTGGCCATTCGATCTCGATGCTCTGCCCGCGAACGGGATCTACTTCTTCCATGAGGCGGGTGAGACCTGGGGTCACGGTGGCGAATACCCACGCATAGTGAGAGTAGGCACCCATCGGGAAGGCAACTTCCGCTCTCGTATTGCCGATCACTACGTGATCGATCCACGGAAGATGGCTTTCAACCGCAACCAGGCGGCGCCCAAGGACCGCAGCATCTTCCGCAAGAACATCGGGCGTGCGCTTCTACATCGCAGCCTAGATCCCTACGAGGCGTTGTGGAACATGGACTTCACATCTCGGGATGCTCGCGACGCGTATGGCCTACGGCGGGACCCAGACAAGGAAAGAGAGATCGAGGTACAGGTTACACGAATTCTGCAAGAGCGGTTCACGTTTCGTTGGATCGAATTGGAGGGTCAAGAGCGGCGAATGGGCTCGAAGGGGCTCGAGGCGCCGCTCATTGGCACGTTGGCAGGGTGTAGTGAGTGTGCCCCATCCCCGGATTGGCTTGGGCGCTTCTCACCAAAGCCGAAGATCGCCCATGGTGGTCTATGGCTCGAGCATCATCTGCAGGCACCGCCGCTCACAGAAGACTCGTTGAGGGAGATCTCCCCCCTTTTTGAACGGCTGAATCACTTATCAGCCTGAGGGTAGAACAGGACTTCCTGCTGTAGACAGTAATCCTGAGGATTCATCCTCGATCGCGTCAATGATCGTTGACATCCCCCGTCACCGTCTCCAACGCCGCTGGATTTCCGGATTGAGTAGCTTGTACAGCCCGCCGGGGGTCGTATCGGGCTACGGTGTCCCGGTGGACACCGGTCTCCCGCTGCATGCGCCGGTAGCTCCAGCCGAGCTCCAGTAGGGCGAGGATCCTGTGCCTGTCAGCCATCTCAAGGTGGTTTCCCATCTGCACCTCCATCGGTCTCTCGATGGAGTGTGCCAGATTTCGCCCGCCTCATTGACCGGTTTTGACCCGTCCCTCGCTGGCCGGTTTTGGGTGTCCGGTGGCAGTCCACTGTGGGTTTCATAGATCGGCTACTCAACGAAGTGGACAGCTGCACTGTCGCTGAATAGGGCGCCTTCTCCTCACCCCACAGCCTCTCCCACCCACAGGCTCCTCACGACGTGTTCCACAAGAGGGATAACAAACGGAAGAGCGACTAATCTCTAAGGATAGATACTGACCGCTCACAACGTGTGTAGCAAAATGGGCGCAGAGGGAGAGACAGAAGATGTCATACGTGGCACAGGCGCGGGAAACCGATGATGACCCTCGATTCGACAAGGGCGATGTGATATTGACCGTTGCCGTCCTCTTCTTCTGCGGTCCCCTCTTTCTCGTATTCTGGCCACTCGCAGTCGTCTACTTCGGAATGCTTCTCTTGATAGGTCTGCTATGGGCAGCAAGCTCAATCGCCTTGAAGATACTAGAGTGGCAGACGAGAAAGCCTAAAGAACCTCCGCCTCGGACTTCTCCTACCCTTCCAGCCTAGTCATGGCCGCCGATCCTCTGTGCCTCTCCGCTCCGGTGGCACTGGTCGCATGGGAAGTCCATTGTCGCCCGATTGAGTCCAGCCACAGGCTTCCCTCTCGATGCTCCCACCTCAGATTGGGACCAAGGTCCGCCAGCTACCAGATCGTCATCGAGGGCACGAGCTATCGCCAGAGGCTTTCACCGCACCGGAGAAAGGTTCCCCCCACAGGTGTCACGTTGGTGGCTATCCCAAGAAGGCAGATATGTCAACCATCTGAGCGTCACGGCGTTATGATGTTCAATGAGATTCTCGCCGGGACGTGAGGGCTTTGTGACTTCGTCGACCCTTCTTGAGACTCGCTGGTATGTTGTTTGTGATACTGTGCCAGTGGGATAGAACACGCGATAATCTGAGAGACTGCGACTATTGCTTGTCTGTCTCGCCTGATGTTGCTGAAGGTGTTGAGAAGCGAGCAGTTGGTAATGGGCGACTATAATTCGGACGAGTGGTACAGAGGGGCCTACTATGGTGACCACCCTCCTGCGTGCACTTGTGTGAAGTGTACAGAAGAGCGGCTTGCCGGTCAGAACTACGAGTCTCCGGCCACGGCAGCAAGGCATGCCTTGGAACGGAAATGGGAAGCGGAGCACAACACGAGGCAGGAGACGACGCGGCCAAAGCAAGGAAGAGGGTTGCGTGACTTCGTTGGCCCTGCGGTGCTCACGGCCATACTGGTGCTGTTCGTCTTGTCAGTGTTGGGTATCGTTTGGGTGTTCGACCAGCTATAGTGGCAATGTGTGTCCGCCACTCCAGCTGAGCTCGATGCGGAACTTGGACGCCTCAGATAGCCCTTTCCTTTCAGCCCCAGATGGTCACTCATAGTGTCCTCTGGGCTGCTTGTGGCGACTGTCCCACCCACAGGCTCCTCTCGATGCATTCACCTCGGAGCCTCTATCCTTCCTTTGGGCGTCACTGTCCCACCATGCTACAATCGTATGTTGAAATCCCAGGCCGGCGCAGGAGGTTGGACATGCAGAGGTGTTTCTGTTGTGGAGAAGAGGTGGTCGGCAACCAGTATGTGTCAGCGAAATGCAGCAAGGCAATGACGAGGCTGCGTCAGATGCCCGTGAGTTCTCCGGAAGGGTCATTCTCCAAGTTCGTTGACTATTCGTTGACGGCTTGGGCATTGGGGGACAGCGTCGCTCAGAGGCAGATTGGAGCGGATACTGTCGCCGCACTCGAGGGTATCTCCGCAGACCTTGAGGGCATCGCAGCCACCATTGAGTGGGGATTTGAGGAACTCGCTGGCCAGATGGCCCAGACCACAGCCGTTCTCCAAAGCATAGAGAGGAAGCTGGATAGGCAGGAAGCAACTAAGGCCAATGAGCAGCGTATCATGGCCGAAGAGATGCGGGTCAGAGGAGCCTTAGACGAATCAGAGAGCTTGTTCTTGAAATCGAGGGAACTGAATCCCCTGGACTACAGGACCTACGTTGGCTTGGCGAAGACGTATCTGCACGGCAACAAGTTCGACGAGGCCAAGTCCACTCTGCTCAAAGGTCTGCCTCATGCGCTGGCAGAGAACAACGGGGCCCTTGTCCACAGGCTATTGGGCCGCATCGCTTTCGCTGAAGGCGACACTGAGAATGCAGTCGAGTGTCTCAAAGAGGCCATTCAGGTGTCGCCAGACAATGCTCTTGCGCACTATGATTATGCACATTACTGTGCCTTGACTGGTCGCAAGGACGATTGTCTGAACTCCCTGAGGTTAGCGATCATGAAGGATATCGCTCTCCGTAGGTTGGCCGAGAGAGAACCTGATCTGATGTCCATTGGGGAAGTCCGTTCCCTTGTGGGGAAGATGAAGCCACACCTTGGGTTGATGTCTCTCATGTTGAATTGGAGCCCTGCCCACATGGTTTCGGGCTCGGCGAAGGAGAATGAAGAGATCGCAGAGAAACACGGGGGCCCAAGTGGCTACATGCGATTCTGGTACGAGAAGTACATGGGCGCAGAAGACGAACTGAACAAGATGGAGGCCATGCTGCCTCATCTGACGTCGGTGCTTGGCAACAACGACCGGGATCTCAAGAGGTTTCAGAAGGCGTGTGAACAGGCGAGGGAGAGCTCCGGTTCCGTGCAGAGTTTTGGCCACTTGGCAGTCAAAGACCCCGCAGGAGCCGAGAAGGGCAATGACCCATTCGACCCTGGTACGCTGGCGGAACGCACCGTGTTCAGGATTGTCGATGTGTTAGACAAAGTCCAGAACGCAAGGAGGAAACTGGACCCGATACGCAAACGTGTGGACCTGTCGGCCATCCCTCCGACACCTAGTGCCCCTATTCAAGACGCACCGACTTGTGGGTGCGGTAGCCAGATCGATCCCCAAGCCAATTTCTGCAGCAAGTGTGGAGCGAAGATAGTCAGAGGCTAGGCTGACCGAGGATCACCGCAGCACTCACTCATACCACTATTCCCCAGCCACATTCCTCGGGTGATACCCATGCTGCCTCTACTCGTACTGATTCCTAAACTGGTACTCCGTACTGCTGCTGTTCCAGCCGCATTGGTGGCAGGGGTAGTCCGTGGGCTCCATGCTGTCAGCCTGAGTGTGGACAAGAACAATGGGGAGTCACTTCGTGCTCCTCGTCTCACTGCCAGTGACGGCGCTGGGCCTCCGCTGCCGCCGGTGTTTCCTGCGCTCTATCGTCGAAATCGTCGTCGATACTGGCGGGATCGGCGGCTTCGGTCAGTGAGAGAGTTGCTGAAGAGCCAGAACCATAAACGGCACGACGGGATGCCAAAGATGACGGCCCACACGTTCCGCATGGTGCTTGATCCGGTCACCAAGCATGCAACGAGACCTCCGACCCACCCGACGGCCCACAAGTAGAACAGTGCGACAAGGGCCAAGGATCCCCACTCGGTGAGTAGGTGGCCCGCCTTGTCCCATACGCCTATACGCCCCCTCATACTCGACGTCAAAGGAACCATAACCGCGTGCTGCGAACCGGCGTCGGTACTCAACAACGAAGTGGGCATCCTCCTCCAGCCATCGATGAACCCTGCACTTCGGTATGCGCCCGGACTTCGCAGCCTCGTCGACGGTCTTGTCCTCAACCAACAGGTCAATGACCTTCCCCTGTTGCGGACTCACGGGGACGAAACGGAAACCGCGTGCCGCGAACCGGCGTCGGTACTCAACAACGAAGTGAGTGTCGTCCTTCAGCCATTGACGAATCTCATGCCTCGATATGCCCGCGGCCTCGGCAGCCTCACTGACGGTCTTGCCCTCAAACAAGAGGCCAATGGCTTTCGACTGCTGTTGGCTCACGGCGCCAGGGGTCTCGTCGTTTCCCACTGGTGGTCTCTCAGCGTCCATCTTGCAGGCTGTCTCGGCGTGCCTTCTGCCGATTGCCTCAGCGTCCCTTCTGCAGGCTGCCTCGAAGCTCTTGATCTTCTCCACCCTGATCAGCTTCTTGAGCCTGCGGGCCTCAAGCAGTTCCTGGTCCGTGCCGGCACCTTGTGGAGCCATCCCCCTAGAATAGTGCACTCACTTCATCAGCCCATCTCAACCGGATGCAGCAGAATCACGAAGTCTTCTCACTGGAGGCAATCTGTGACCTATGCCACCTGGTTTGAGATTCACTTGTGAAGCGGTCGTGCTAGGTTCGATCTGCTCTCTGAAGCACGGAGCACTTCACATGAGACTGACAATCCACCGTGGGACGCATGAGATCGGCGGTAATTGCGTCGAGCTCTGCACCGCTTCTGGCAAGACGCGCCTGGTGATAGACCTGGGCATGCCGCTGGTGACGCCGGACGGTTCACCTTTTGAATGGAGGAAACACAGCAAGGAGGCTCCGGAGCATCTCCGGGACCAGGGAATCCTCCCCGACCTTGACGGCCTCTATGTCCACCAGCATCCCTCGGTGTCCGGCCTCCTGCTGTCACATGCCCACCAGGACCACTGCGGGTTCCTCAGGTTCCTTCACACTGACATTCCACTCCACATGAGCGTGGGCACGAAGAGCCTAATCGAGGTGTCGAACCTGTTCCTGGGGACCGCAGTTGATTTGCGTCGGGTGCAGACCTTCCGCATGTGGGAGCCGTTCGCAGTCGGGGAATTCATCATCACCCCCTACCTGATGGACCATTCGGCACCCGATGCCGTCGCATTCCTCATCGATGCTGACGGGAAACGCGTGTTCTACACCGGCGACTTTCGCGGACACGGACGAAAGCGCATGCTGCTGGACAGACTCCTGGCGAATCCCATCCCGAACATCGACTGTCTGATCATGGAAGGCTCCATGATAGGGCGTGATCAGGGCCCCTATCTCGACGAGACAGCCGTGGAGAACGCCATCTGCGGGATACTGGCCAACCAGCGTTCCTACGTGTTTGTCTTCTGCTCGTCTCAGAACCTAGACCGATTGGTCTCCATCTATCGCGCCGTCAAGCGGAATCGGAAGACCCTGGTCATCGACCTGTATACCGCCTTGGTGCTGGACAAGCTGAGTCGCATCTCACACCACATCCCCCAGTTCGACTGGGAAGAGGTCCGAGTACTGTTTGCCCACGCCCATGCCAGGAAGCTGGCGGAATACGACGTGAAGCTTCTCTACAAGTACAACACGAGGAGAATCAAGTGGGAGCAGATAAAGAGCCATCAGCAGGATATGGTGATCTTGGCCAGAGACAATCCCTATCTCCGGAACCCCATGCTCCGGAAGCTGGAGCCGACTGCCGGTGCTACGGCAATCTACTCCATGTGGCACGGCTATCTGGACCGAAGAGACCTGCGGGAGGTCCTGGAGGCTCACCATATCGAACTGGTCGAGATCCACACCAGCGGACATGCCTACGTAGAGACTATCAAGCAGTTGGCGGTCGCCTTGGAACCGAGGCAATTGATTCCCGTTCACACGTTCAACCCGGGGGAGTTCGCTTCGTTATTCTCCAACGTGGTGCAGATGACTGATGGCGAAGAAAGGGCAGTGTGTGCATGAGAAACGGTGGGGCCAAGAAGGACAGGCCTGGTCAGGCGATTTCCGACGACTTCATGAACAAGCTGCTGGACGGTGGGCTGTATGCCCCGATAGTTGACCGCGTCCGTAGAGACAGGAGCCTAGACTTGCAGCTCCGTGGCCAGTACAAGGCGGTTGACATCTACTTCAAGGGTAAGGCAATGAGACTCTTTCAGAACGGCACCCTAAGGATTCATCGTGATTACACTGGACGTATGCAGGTGCCAAGGACACTTCGTGAACCCGACGACGTCGCGAAATTCTTGAAGCAACTGCCTAAGATAAAAGACAACATGACCCTGCATCACAACAAGCGTAGAGAGGCTGAATACGAGCAGCTGATCATCCAAGAGAACAACCTAGAACGCGGCATCAACTCAGATTACGTCATCCTGGATCGGCAGTACGAGTACCGCGATCAAGACGGCAAGCCAGAGCGCTGGGACCTTGTGGCTCTCCGCTGGCATAACAAGGCGAAGCTCACTGGTTCCCTGGCTGTCATAGAAGTGAAATACGGCACTGCCTCCATAGGCGACATATCCAGCCAGGGCAAGAGATACCGCAAGTACCTGAAACGGAACATGGTCACCATCTACCTGGACATGGACAGAGTACTGAAACAGAAGCTCAAGCTTCGGCTCATAACGAGATTCGAAGGTGAAGACGGAGCACAGAGGCAGAACCTCGAGAACCTCAAACTGGCGCTCAATGCCGATGTGTTTGTCGCCCTTGTTGACTACAATCCAAGAGGGAAGGGAGTCAATAAGGCAACGCTAGCCAAAGAAGGAGTCAAGACGTTGATTGGTGGATTGGCCATGTGGGATCACTACATTGACCGGTTTGAACCGCCGAGTGCCAAGTCAACCGTCAGAAAGAGGGTCTCCTATTCAGGCCGACAGTCCGCAGGCAGGTCGACACCAGGTGACACAACGTGAGCGCCGGCCCGACTGTCAATTGTCGAGCACAGAAGAGCCCTATGAAGTTGATCCTCAGCCGCAAGGGTTTTGATTCGGCAAGTGGGGGGGTTGCCAGCCCCATTATGCCAGATGGCGCCCTGCTATCTCTGCCAATACCCTCCCCGCACTCCGATATCGCGTACAATCAGCTTCAATGTGGCGGCACGTCCCTGGACAAGTTGATTCAGGATCTGAGGGGCTCGCTTCCTGATGGCGGCGCTCACCTTGATCCAGACCTTCGTGCCGAGATGTGCGAGCGCAAGCCAGGCTGGCGCCCGCTTTTCGGCCAGGCTGGTGCCGCCAGAAGCCACCTCGTGAAGTGGGGCGTGGAGGAAGGCGACCTGTTCCTGTTCTTCGGCTGGTTTCGCAGAGTAGAATGGCACCACGGGCACCTTGGCTATGTCAATGACGCGCCTGATCAGCACGTCATCTTCGGCTGGCTGCAGATCGAGACCATTCTGCCGGTGGGTGACAGAACACAGGATCCCCCACCCTGGAGCAAGTACCACCCGCATTTCCACGACAAGGGGCGAACGGCCAAGAAGAACAACACCATCTACATCTCACGTGCGTGGCTCAAGCTTCCGGGAGTCCGGGTAGGTCTTCCGGGCGCTGGCGCTTTCGCGAAGTACCGCACGGACCTCTGCCTGACGGGGCCGGAATGCACCAGATCGGTGTGGCACCTGCCCAGGTGGTTCTACCCTAATGAGGGGCGGCGGCCGTTGAGCTATCACTCCAACATGGACAGATGGTCTCTCAACGATGACTGCTCGATCCTCCACAGCGTGGGCAGAGGGCAGGAATTCGTTCTGGATACCAAGTGTTATCCCGAGGCAGCGGGCTGGATAGAATCGCTCATGGCCCACGCGCGCTGACGATCATCGGTCCCCCGAACAGCGGGCTTCCGCATGCTTTCCTAGTCAATCGTCCGCTTCTTGCGAACCGAGGAGGGAAGGGACGGTTTCCGCCGTCCCTTCTTCACCTTGGCTATGCCTTCCCTGAATGTCACATAGCGCAGCTTTTCGGCCATGTCAAAGACAATATGAGGATTCATCAAGTAGTCGCAGTCCAATCCTCCCGGCCTGCTCAGGTTTATCACGGGTGAGCCATCTGGTTTGAAGCGCCGGAGGGAAGCGGTGTCATCGAGGCAACCTGGGGGATAGTACTGAACGCAGAAGCGCAGATTCATGTTGTGGTAGAGCAACGGCGCCACAATCCGGATCCTATGGCCACACTTCTTGCAGACAAAGAGGTTGATCTCGCCATCGAATAGCATCCGCCTTAGGCTGGGATCAACCGTGACATTGACGGTAGACCACACCTTCACCTCTTGGCTCTCTTCGCAATCAGGGCATTTCAGGGTGCGTCCAGCTCACGCCTGATGTCTGCCGTATGCTTCTATCTTCGTCATGAGCCTCTGCGCCAGGAATGGGCTGGCAGGCGCCAGCGCATCGTGTATCTGTATGGCCTCCTGACGATATGAGGCTATCTTCCTCGCATGCCAGCCCCTGGGAACGCCCTGCAGGTTGGTGATCCGGTCTGCCAGTTTCGCCATCCAGACTTCAGGAGGTTGTTGCCGGATCCTGCGCAGGCAATCCGTCATTCGCAGCGGCTTGTCGAGACTGTTGTCCTTGGTCAGAGCTGGGACGCCCGTTGCGACTCTCTCACCAAATCGAGTCCTGACCTCCTCGAAGGTCACAGGAGCGGTAGACTCCCTGGTGTCCTCAATAACGTCATGCAGCAAGGCGCATGGTACGGCGAGGTTGCCATCAAGCTCCCGCTCCACGTGCAGGGCCGCGATTACCTCCATGGCAACCACACCTACATGAAAGATGTACGGCAGATCACGCGTCCCTTTGACGAATTGATCCGTGTGGGCCCTGGCAGCAAAGCGATAGGCACGAACGTATTCATCCTGGTTCCACGGCATCTGCATTTCTGCCCTCCTCTGCCGGCGAGGCAACAATCATCGTAGGTGCCTGCGACTCAGGCTGACCGGGAGACACGTGAGTCTTCGGCCAAACGACGCAGGATCTTCAGCAAGTCCCGGGCGGACCTGGACGAGAATGTGCCATCCATTGCGATACGGGCGCCCGAATTGTGAGGGCTGAATCCCGGCATCCGGGCCACCGCTTGTTCGTAGCGTCGCCGGGCTGCTTCAAGATTGTCAAAGTAGTCTTCTCAAGTAAGGAACCGATTGGCGGGGCAAAGGAGCAGCCGATTTCAACGCCTTGTCCAGCGCATCCAGTGCATCAAGGAGTTGTTCAGCCATTGCCAACGCGGCTGTTAGTCAGGCGAATTCTCTGGAGTCCCGGAAATCGTCTCTGCACACCAGAATACCAGCTTCGCGCACGACGCGGTCAATCAACTCCTGGCAACTCGGTATGTCTCTGATACCAGCGACGCCCGGCCCACCATACACTACCCCCTCCTCCATATCACCATTGAATATCGCCTTCTCGATCCTTGGGGCGTTGTTGGCCTGATGGATCAGTTGCAGGAGGGCGCCTCTCCCCTGCGAACGCAATGCTTTGACAGCTGTCTTCTGCAGCTGCCACCATGAGAGCTGCAGCTGGCGCTTCACGACCATGAGATTGGTGAGCGTCTCTATCATTGGTGAGCGTGATCTCTGGATCAGACCGATTGAGACCTTTGTTCTGAGCACCTTGCCCGGCAGGCCGTCGAAGATGTCACTTGACACGATGTCATCCTCGTTGGCATCAAGATACATCTTCTTGCAGTTGTCGTGGACTTGACTCTCTTTGGTGACCAGGAACCGTTGACCCATGGCTATACCGTCGGCTCCCAACAACAGGGCGGCAGCCAACCCCCGACCTTCATAGAATCCCCCCGCTGCCACAAGGGGGACTCTGGTCTGCCGGGCGACAAGCGGGATGAGTATCAGCGCGGTGGTATCGCTGCCATGGGCTGCAGCCTCGTACGTGGGAACGCAGATGGCGTCAACTCCCAGCTGCTCCGCCCTGACCGCGTTCTTCACCGTGGTCACAGTCCCTACAACCTTGCCTCCGTACTGATGCACTTGTTCGACAAACCAAGGCTTTCCCAGGGAGTAGTTGAGCACCGGGGACCTCTCCTCGATGGCTACGCCTATCAGCTCGGCAGCGCGAGGTGCCATGAGGCCAACATTAATGCCGAATGGCTTGTCTGTTGACCTCTTGACCTCCCGGATAGCGGTCCTCGCTTCCTCGGGCGTGTAGCGGGATAGCGCCAGCACGCCAAGCCCGCCGGCGTTGCTGACTGCAGACACCAGTATAGGCTCGGTGGCCCAATTCATGCCCGCCAGCATGATGGGATGCTCTATCCCCAAGAGCTCCGTCATTCTCGTTCTCATGATTGCGCTCCTTCGCCAGCCTCATTAGGACCTCTACCACCCGGTGGCCGCCTATGTGGCGGCGACCTCTATGGCTAGACTCTCACGGGTGAGATTATCCTGGCCCCGAAGCGGAAAGGCAAGTGAACCTGGTGCGGTTCTGCCTATTGTAACCCTTGGTGGAGCTGAGGGGATTCGAACCCCTGACCTCCTCCGTGCAAGGGACCTTCAATCTGGTCCGAGGTCGGCTGGTTGCCGACCCATGGATCACGCCCATGTAGATACGGTCTTGCGGACGGCACAATCCTATTGACAGGATCGCACATCGGGGTTATGATACATCTAGATATATCTAGATGCTACTGCAGACCAGCCCGGAAGGAGGTAAACAGGTAATGTTTGAAGGACACGGGTGGCGTCACCGCCACGGGCCTGGCCACCATTCGCCCAAGGGAGCGCTCAAGTACATCATCCTTGACCTGATAAGGGATCAACCCCGGCACGGCTACGAGATCATCCGCATCCTGGAAGACCGGACACACGGCTTCTACTCTCCCAGCCCCGGCGTCGTATACCCGACACTCCAGTTGCTGGAAGAGATGGGCTACGTCACATCAACACAACAGGACGGCAAGAGGGTCTACTCGATAACAGAAGAAGGACGCAAGTTCCTGGCTGATCGTCAAGACGTGGCTGAGGGCATAAAGAGGCGCATGAAGGACCACTGGGACTTTCATGACTCCAAAGAGCTCCATGACACGGTTGCCGAACTGCGGAGGTTGGGGCGCCTCTTCCGCCAGCGCTACCGCCACATGGATGCGGAGAAGATGAAGCGAATCAAGGACATCGTAGCTCATGCCTCTGCGGAGATTGAGGCGATAATGGGAGAGTAGCAGGCCAGGTTGCCTATTCCACCGGGTCCGGAACCGGGGCGGGCTGGTCTTCCTCCGGCGGGCAGCCTTGCACCTGCTGAGCTGCAAGATGTGCTCCCTGGATGCTCCCGCGCACCGCATCCAGAAGCTGAGGGGACGAGGACAGGCTGGAAGCGAGAGCATCGTTGATCCTGGCTTCGTAGATGTCGTTCATGATGGTGCCGAGAACAGCGACGCCCAGGGCTCCCCCGAACAACCGGGTGGTATCGTTAAGCATCGTCTCTGCCAACCGCTACACCATCGGTTTCCAGGAAATCCCCCACGACGAAACTGACCTCCGTTCCGGCCTTCCGGGACCTCTCCTCAGCTATCCTTATGGCTTCGTACGATATGTCTATGGCAGTCACCTTGCTGCCTGCGGCTGCTAACGCACTTGACCGGGCAACCCGCTTCCCGCTACCTCAGGTCGCTGTCGCCTTTGACGCCCTCACCAGAAGAAGAGGTCCGTTCCCACCATGCAGAACCTTCTCCGCCACACTGCCGAACACAAAGCGCCCGATGCCGGACCGGCCGTGCGTTGACATGGCCACGATGTCTGCTCTCGTTTCGTCGGCAAAGTCGATAATAGTCTCGGCTGCATTGCCTTGACGCAACACCAGTTCAGTCTGTATGCCGCTGACCTGGAGGCGCGACGCGATCTTCTCCAAGTACTCCTTGCCGAGCGCGGTGTCGGCAGCGATCTGCTGCGGTGTGTACGCCACGTATCCATACCCCAGGCCCAGGTGGCCCGTTGCCACGACTTGCAGGAGCACCACCCGGGCACCGAGTCCGCGGGCAAGCTGCTCGACAGACGGCAAAGCAGCTTCGCCGGCTCTTGAACCATCCAGCGGGACGAGCATCCGGGCCATGATATCGTCACGCTGCATAGTGGCAGGAGCACCACCCGCCCTGATGAGGATTGTCGGCCGGTCCGCGGTCCGGGCCACTTTCTCGGCTACACTGCCGAGCGCCCATTTCTTGACGCCTGACCGGCCCCGCGTGGCCATCACGATCAGGTCCGCACTCTCTCTTCTGGCGTATTCCACGATTTCCTCGGCAGGGTTGCCGGTTCGGACCACAGACTTGACCTCAACGGGTCGCGGCTCCTGCTGGAATCTGCGGCTACCCTCTCTGGTCGATTCAACCATTTCCTCCAGATAGACCTGGCCTACGTTCTGGCCGGCGCTATCGGCCGATTCACGGACGCACATTAGTACGACCTCGCACCCCAGCTTCGCCAGGAGCAGCTCAGCGTAGGGCAAAGCCTCCTCGGCCAAGGCCGAGCCATCAAGGGGGACCAGTATCCTCTGATACATATCCAGCCTCCTTTCTGACAGACGATGACTTGATCGCCCGCACGAATGGTGCCATCGCCGTTCATCACACTCCAGCCAGTCCGCTTGTGCTAGGTTGGCACTGCCTGCTGCCCTTCGCCTTCAGTTTGGCCTTTCTCACGATAGACGCCGACGACGATACCCAGAAAAGTGCCGAGGATAAAGGATGCCTGATTCAGCCCCAGGGCCAGGCCCCGCTCGTGCACAGGGAAGGCGTCGGTGAGTATGGCGGCCGAGTTCGCCATCAGGGCGGAGCCGCCGATGGCCTGCACGAGACGGAAGACGATCAGTTCTGTCGCCCCGGCTGAGCCTTTGCTCCAGACAACCGAACACAGCAGGGAACCCAGGGTGAAGACGACGAACCCCAGATTGTATACTCGTGTCCCACGGCCGTCCTCAAGTGACCGCCCTCGGGTACAGCCGGCCGGCAATCAGGACCATGGCCAGCATCACCAGGATCAGGACCCCGAAATCGACCGCCAGGCCGAACTGGCTCGTGCCGCCGCTCAGCATCATGGTCCGCAGGGCATCGACCTCGTAGGTCAGGGGGTTGCCGTGCGCGATGATCTTGAGCCATCCCGGCATTACGTTCATGGGGTAGATGGCGCTGCTGGCGAAGAACAGCGGCATGGTGAGGACCTGCCCGATCCCCATGAATCGCTCGCGGGTCTTGACCAGCAGGGCCACTATCAGGGAAAACGCCGAGAAGGCGGCGGCACCCAGGAGGATGGCCACCAGCACCCCCAGCAGGGCCAGGGGGTTCCAGTCTATGCTGACACCCAGCGCCGCAGCCAGTATGTAGACCAGGACGCACTGGGGGAGGGCGCGAACCCCGCCGGAAAGCGCCTTCCCCAGCGAAAGAGCCGTCCGGGGCGTCGGGCTGGCCAGGAACTTGTGTATGACCCCCAGGTCGCGCTCCCAGATGAGGGACATCCCGCTGAAGATGGCGATGAACAGAACGCTCTGGGCCAGGATCCCGGGGGACATGAAATCGATGTAGGGCGTGCCTCCCGTGTCGATGGTGTGCAGGCGGTTCATGACCTGCCCGAATACCAGCAGCCAGAGGACCGGCTGCACCGCCCGGGTAAACACCTCGGTGGGGTCATGCCGCAGCTTGCGGCCCTCCAGCTCAGCGATGACCAGGGTCTTGTACAGGAATCGCTGCACTGTGACCAACGGGTTCTTGTGTCTTCTCGGCTCAGCCGAGGCGGCTGGCTGTTCGCCTGGTCCGGCGGGTCTCACGATAGCTCGCTCCTGAATCTGATTCCAGTGTGTCACCGGCATAGCGCACGAACACGTCATCGAGGGTGGCGTCCGGGTCGCCGATCGATGTCTTGAGCTCAGCGGGCGTCCCCAGGGCCACCAGCTTCCCGTGGTGCATGATGGCCACGCGGGAGCAGAGGTGATCGGCCTCTTCCATGAAGTGCGTGGTCAGGAGGATGGTAGTGCCGTGTTCGGCGCGCAGCTGGCTGATGTGATCCCAGAGAGCCCGCCGCGCCAGCGGATCCAGGCCCACCGTCGGCTCGTCCAGAAATAGCACCCGGGGACGGTGGAGAATGGACTGGATGATCTCCAGCCGCCGGATCATGCCGCCGGAGTAGTTGCGCACCAGCTTGTCGGCGGAGTCCTCCAGACCCATGAATGACAGCCCCTCCAACACGCGCCGCTTGCGCTCTGCGCGCGGAACATCGTAGAGCCTGGCGAAGACCATCAGGTTCTCGTAGCCGGTGAGCGTGCCGTCCGCCGATATCATCTGGGGCACGTACCCCGTCACACCGCGCACGTCTGACGCGTGACGGGTGATGCTGAAGCCGGCCACGCTGGCCTCGCCTGATGTGGGACGGAGCAGCGTGGTCAGCATCTTGATGGCCGTGGTCTTCCCGGCGCCGTTGGGTCCCAGCAAACCAAATACCTCGCCTCCCTCGACCGAGATGGTCAGGTTGTCCACCGCGGTGAGATCACCAAAGCGGCGGGTGAGATCGGTGGTGATTACGATGGGGGCGGGCATCGGCCTCACGTGTCTTTCGTAGTGGACGCCAGCCCCTCCGGGGCGAATACCTGGCCCATGGCCCTCAAGCCCTGGACAACCTCTGCCTGCTGCGCCGGCGAGAGGGCGCTCAACGCCAGGGCCAGATTGGCCTCCGTAATGGAGCGCGCTCTCCTGAGCTCGGTCTGTCCCCGGGCACTCAGCCTGAGGCTGGCATAGCGCCTGTCAGATGGCGATACCCGCCGGATGACCAGTCCGCGGCCCACCAGTGCGTCGATGGCCTTTGACATCGATGGCAGCATGATCCCGAGCTGGTCGGCCACATCGGACAGCGATGCGCCTTCGTTCCGACGGAGATAGATGAGCGCCCGGAACTGCGGTACGGAAAGGCTGGGCATGCGCTGGCTGCGCATCTCGGTCCGTATGCGGCGCATAACTGCTGGAACCACCTCCATTAGCATGGCGGCGCATTGGAGCTTGAGGTCCGGGCTAGCGGTTTCTGTATTCAATGGTTGCATAATGAAAGTATACCCGGGGTGCGAGACCGCGTCAATTCGTTCTTCGCGTTGGGGACGAAGGAGAACTCCAATGAGGACGACGACGATGCCAGTCAACCTCCGCGCGGCCCGGCGCACGTCGGCGACGCCGCCCATGAACTCGTGGAAGAGCCGAAGGCCGAGGTCCATCTTCTTCACGGTGCTGGGACTGAAATTCTGCGCCCGGGCGTCCACGGTGTAGCGCGCCAGCTGGGCAGCTAGACCCCGCGCGGAATCGCGGGCGACCGATACGTCGTCCGTCCTATGGGAGTAATCACGTGGGAGTTCCCGGGAAGAGGCCAGGGATTTAGCCCCCTCCTGACCGGTACATCGGATGGTCCCAGTTTGTGCTTGATGGTGGAGCTG
Source organism: uncultured Dehalococcoidia bacterium (assembly GCA_964423835.1). Lineage (GTDB taxonomy): Bacteria > Chloroflexota > Dehalococcoidia > UBA2247 > RBG-13-53-26 > JAFGCL01. Next base: position 17,582 of record CAYRGJ010000032.1, read on the forward strand.
AGGGGATTCGAACCCCTGACCTCCTCCGTGCAAGGGAGGCGCTCTCCCAGCTAAGCTACAGCCCCACTTTGTGAAGGGAGCCCGGCGTCCGCCTTCAGGCGAACCGGCAACTTGGATTCTAACATCGGTGCTGCGGCCGGTCAATCGAGGAGCCGCGTCGTGCAGCCGCATCGAGGGCGCCCTCTGAAGGACGCTGCGGGAAGGCGCCGGGCCGCACTCACCCGCTGGACCGGCCTCAGCCGAACCGCTCCAACAGAAAACCCGCACTGGTGGGCTCCCGCGCACGGCCCCCCCGGGTTCCTTGCCGATGCCATAGCTTTGTGAGAGAATTCAGGCCAGTGACATGCGTGATCTGAGCGCCCTCTTCCAGCCCAAGTCCATTGCCATCATCGGAGCCGGCTCCAACCCGTTATCGATCACCAACCTTTCATTCACCCAGCAGCTCCTGAGCTTCGGCTACCCGGGGCGGCTCTACCCGGTGAACCCCCGCGCGCACGACGTACTGGGGCTGAAGGCCTACGCCAGCATCGGGGACATACCGGAGCCGGTGGACTACGTCATCTGCGCCGTGCCGGCGCCGGCGGCGCCCGGGATCATGCAGGAATGCGTGGCCGCGAAGGCCAGGGCCGTCGCCTTCTTCACCGCCGGGTTCAGCGAGGCCGGGGAGGCCGGGGCCGCCCTGGAAGCGGAGGTGGTGCGCATCGCCCGCGCCGGGGGCGTCCTGGTGGTGGGGCCGAACTGCCTGGGAGTGCACTGCCCCAGGGCGGGTATGGCGCTGGACGGCAGCATCCCCCGGAAGAGCGGCCACGTCGGCTTCGTCTCGCAGAGCGGCGGAGTTTGCACCGAGATGGTGCAGGCCCTGGCCGAGCGTGAGCTCTATGTCAGCAAGCTGGTCAGCCTGGGGAATGCCGCCGACCTGAACGAGTCGGACTACCTGGAGTACCTCGGCGCAGACGATGAGACCAGGATCATCGGCTCCTACGTCGAAGGCATCCGGGAGCCGGAGAGGTTCCTCAAGGTGGCCAGGGAAGTCTCCCAGAAGAAGCCGCTACTGGTGGTCAAGGGAGGCCGGACGCCCAGCGGCGCCGGCGCGGTGAGGCTGCACACCGGCTCGCTGGCCGGGAGCCTGCAGGTCTGGGATGGGCTGTGCCGCCAGGCGGGCATCCTGCAGGTGAACAGCCTCAGGGAGATGACCGATGCCATCCAGGCCTTCAGCTGCCTGCAGCCCCCCAGGGGGCGGCGGGCCGGCATCGTGGGCGTCGGGGGAGGCTTCGGCGTGCTGGCCACCGACGATTGCGTCCGGTCCGGCCTGGCGGTCCCGGAGCTCTCGCCAGACACCCAGGCCGAGCTGCGGAGGTACAACCCGGAGGCCGGCACCGGCCTGCGCAACCCGGTCGACACCCCGGCTGAGAACTTCATGGATCCCCGGGTCATCTCGGCCATAGTGAGGGCGGTAGCGGGCTGCGACGCCATCGACCTGGTGCTCGTGTCCTTCCCAACCCTATTCGGGATCAGGATGGGCCCGGACAGCCTTCTCCAGGGCTTCCGCGCGGTGGCCGAGGTTTCCCGCGATACGGGCAAGCCGGCGGCCATCATCCTAACCACCTCGAACTGCGCCGAGGCCGAGATCAAGGCCTGGGAGCTGCAGAAGCGCAGCCTGGAGCAGGGCCTGCCGGCATACCTGACCTTCGCCCAGGCGGCCAGGGCCGTGGAGCGCGTCGTCAGCTACCACGAGCGCCAGCGCGCCGCGGGGTAACACGCGGGTTGAGGCGGCGACAGGGTCCCCCGGGCAGCGCGCCAGACCAACACTCAGCATCAAGCGCCGGTAGCCTGCGTCACGCCGCCCGGCGGCGCGCCCATACCGCTATGCTATACTAGTCCCGAATCCAAGGTCGCACAGGACATCAACGTGACTGATGAGAGCGACGTCAAGCAGGAGATCGAGCGCCTGCGCTCGCAGATAGACCACCACAACCACCGCTACTACGTGCTGGACAGCCCCGAGATCAGCGACGCCGAGTACGACCGCCTGATGCGGCGGCTGCAGCAGCTGGAGGCGGAGCACCCCGAGCTGATGACGCCGGACTCGCCCACCCAGAGGGTCGGGGCCGCGCCCCTGGAGGCCTTCGGCACCATCGAGCACCGGCTGCCCCTGCTGAGCCTGGCCAACGCCTTCTCCAACGAGGAGCTCATGGCCTGGTACAAGCGGATCCTGAACCTCCGGGGGGAGCAGGACTTCGATTTCGTCTGCGAGATCAAGATGGACGGCCTGGCGGTGGCGCTGACCTACGTCGACGGCCGGCTGGTCACCGGGGCCACCCGGGGGGACGGCTTCAAGGGCGAGGACGTCACCCAGAACCTGCGCACGGTGAAGAGCATACCCCTGTCCGTGCCCAGGGACGCTCCGCCCCGCTTCGAGGTGCGCGGCGAGGTTTTCCTGTCCAAGGCCGCCTTCAAGAAGATCAACGAGGACCGGGCCCGCGATGGGCTGCCCCTCTTCGTCAACCCGCGCAACGCGGCGGCCGGCTCCATACGGCAGCTGGACCCCCGGGTGACCGCGCGGCGGCCGCTGGACATCTACGTCTACGCGCTGGGCTGGGCCGAGGGCAGGGCGGTGCCGGTCACGCACTGGGAGAGGATGGCCTACCTGAAGTCGCTGGGCTTCAAGGTCAACCCCCGCAACCGGAGGTGTCGCACCATCGAGGAGGTGGAGGCCTATCACCGCCTGGTGGAGGAGGAGAGGCCGCGACTGCCCTACGAGGCCGACGGCATCGTGGCCAAGGTGGACTCCATCGAGATCCAGGAGAGCCTGGGCAACGTGGCCCGCGAGCCGCGCTGGGCGCTGGCCTACAAGTTCCCGGCAGAGCGGGCCACCACCATCCTCAGGGACATCGGCATCAACGTGGGGCGCACCGGCAGCCTCAACCCCTATGCCATCCTGGAGCCGGTCTTCGTGGGCGGAGTCACGGTGAGCCAGGCTGCCCTTCACAACGAGGACGACATCCGGCGCAAGGACATCCGCATCGGCGACACGGTCTACGTGCAGCGCGCCGGAGACGTGATCCCGGAGGTCGTCGGGCCGGTAGTGAGCAAGCGCACTGGGAGCGAGCGGGTCTTCACCATGCCGGAGCGCTGCCCTGCCTGCGGGTCCGAGGTGGTCCGGGTGGAGGGCGAGGCCATGCATCGCTGCACCAACGCCGCCTGCCCCGCCCAGGCCTACGAGAAGATCAAGCATTTCACGGCCGCCATGGAGATGGACGGCGTGGGGGAGAAGCTGTGCGCCGCCCTCATGGAGAACGGCCTGGTGAAGGACGCCGGCGACGTCTATTACCTGACCCGGGAGCAGCTTGTCGGGCTGGAGCGCATGGGCGAGAAGAGCGCCGACAGGGTGCTGGCCTCGATTCGTGCGGGCAAGGCCCGGCCGCTGGCCAGCCTCCTCTTCGCCATTGGCATACCTAACGTGGGAGGGGAGACGGCCACCCTGCTGGCCTCTCGCTATCACAGCCTGGACCAGCTGGCCGCGGCCACCGAGGAGGAGCTGCAGGCCATCCCGTCCATCGGCCCCAAGATCTCGGAGAGCATCACCGCCTTCTTCCGGCAGGAGGGCAACCGCAACATCATCGAGAAGCTGAGAGAGGCCGGGGTGAAGCTGGAGGAGGAGGCCCGGGAGGCGCCGGCCGGCGACCTGCCGCTGGCGGGCAAGGAGTTCGTCATCACCGGCAAGCTGGCATCCTCCACCCGCAGCGAGGCCGAGGCGAAGGTGAAGGCCCTGGGCGGCACGGCCGGCTCCAACGTGACCAAGAAGACGGCCTACGTGGTGGTAGGGGAGGACCCCGGCTCCAAGCTGGACAAGGCGCGCCAGCTGAGCATCGCCACGCTCACCGAGGAGGGGTTCCTCCAGATGATCGAAGAGGCCCGCGGGTGAAGCGGATGGCAGGGATCAGGAGGCCTCCATGGTGAAGCTCATCGTCGGCCTGGGCAACCCCGGCAAGGAGTACGCCGCTCACCGCCACAACCTGGGCTTCCGCTGCATCAACCACCTGGCGAAGGCCCACGGCATCGGCGTGGACAAGCGCCAGTGCCAGGCGCAGGTGGGCGTGGGGCGAATCGCCGGCGTCCAGGTGGTGCTGGCCAAGCCCAAGACCTACATGAACCTGAGCGGCAAGTCCGTCCAGTCGCTGATGCAGCGGTACAAGGTCAAGCGCGAGGACCTGGTGGTCATCCACGACGACCTGGACCTGCCCCCGGGCCGGATACGCTTCTACGCCAACGGCGGCCCCGGCGGGCACAAGGGGGTGGAGTCCATCATCGCCGCCCTGGGCAGCCGCGATTTCGTCCGCATCCGCGTCGGCGTGGGCCGGCCGCCGCCGGGCATGGACCCGGTGGACTTCGTCCTGCTGGACTTCAGCCCCACCGAGAGGGCGGTCATCGAGGAGGCCATCGCCAGGGTGGGCGAGGCCATACCCTTCATGCTGAAGGAGGGGCTGGACGCGGCCATGAATCAGTACAACCAGCGGGAGACCCCGGCACCGGACAAGGGCCAGGCGACGCCCTAGCCGCCGGGCCTCTCCAGCAGCGGCTTGAGGTACTGCCCGGTGACGCAGTCCGGATCGGCGGCGATCTCCTCCGGGGTGCCGGTGGCCACGATGTAGCCTCCCTTGTCGCCGGCGCCCGGGCCGAGGTCGATGATGTAGTCGGCGTTCTTGATGACGTCCAGCTGGTGCTCGATGATGACCACCGTGTTCCCGCCCTCGACCAGCCGCTGCAACACCGAGAGCAGCGCCGCCACGTCGTGGAAGGACAGGCCGGTAGTGGGCTCATCCAGGATGTACAGGGTCCGCCCGGTAGAGCGCCGGGATAGCTCCGAGGCCAGCTTCACCCGCTGCGCCTCTCCGCCGGACAGGGTGGTGGCCGGCTGGCCAATGCGCATGTAGCCCAGGCCGACGTCGTTGAGCGTCTGCAGCTTCGTCTTGAGGCGGGGGATGTTGCCGAAGAAGTGCAGGGCCTCCTCAACGCTCATGTCCAGGACCTCGGCGATGTTCTTGCCCTTGAACCGGATCTCCAGGGCCTCGCGGTTGTAGCGCTTGCCCTTGCACAGCTCGCAGGCCACGGTGACATTGGGCAGGAACTGCATCTCGATCTGGATGTACCCCTGCCCCTGGCAGGCCTCGCACCGTCCCCCCTTGACGTTAAAGGAGAAGCGCCCCGGGGTGTAGCCGCGCATCCGGGCCTCGGGCACCTGGGAGAAGAGGTCGCGGATGACGGTGAAGGTGGTGGTGTAGGTGGCCGGGTTGCTGCGCGGCGTGCGCCCGATGGGCGACTGGTCTATGCTGATCACCTTGTCGATATGCTCCAGCCCGGTGATGGAGTCGCACTCTCCGGGCCGGTCCTTGGCCCGGTAGAGCAGCTGGGCCAGCTTCTTGTAGAGGATCTCGCTGATGAGGCTGCTCTTGCCGCTGCCCGAGACCCCGGTGATGCAGACCAGGACCCCCAGGGGGATGTGCACGTCGATGTTCTTCAGGTTGTTGTGCCGGGCCCCCCTGATGACCAGCTCCCGGCCCTTGCCGGTGCGGCGCCTGACAGGCGTCGGTATTCGGCGCCGGCCCGAGAGATACTGCCCGGTGATGGAATCCCGGCTCTCCTTGATCTCGGCCAGGGTGCCGGTGGCCACCACCTCCCCACCGTGCTCGCCGGCCCCGGGGCCCATGTCGATGATGTAGTCCGCCGCCCGCATCATGGCCTCGTCGTGCTCCACAGCGATAATGGTGTTGCCCAGGTCCCGGAGGCGCTCCAGGGTGGTGATGAGGCGGTGGTCATCGGCGGCGTGCAGCCCCACGGTGGGCTCGTCGCAGATGTAGAGCACGCCCATGAGGCCGCTGCCGATCTGGGTGGCCAGGCGGATGCGCTGCGACTCGCCGCCGGAGAGGGTGGCGGAGGGCCGGTCCAGCGTCAGGTAGTCCAGCCCGATATCCTCCAGGAAGCCCAGGCGGGCCCGGATCTCCTTGAGTATCTGGCGGGCGATGATGAGCTCCCGGGTGTTGAGCTTGGGTTGGGCCGCTTTGTCGTCGCCGATGCTGTTGATCCACCGGACGGCCTCGGACACCGGCATGGCGGTCACATCGATGATGCTGCGACCGTCGATGGTCACCGCCAGCGACTCCGGCTTGAGCCTCTTGCCCTGGCAGGTGGGGCAGAGGTAGGAGGTCATGTAGCGCTCGATCTCGGTGCGGATGTATTCCGATTCCGTGTCCCGGTAGCGCCGGGCCAGGTTGGGGATGACCCCCTCGAAGCCGTCGAAATCGCCGTCGCCGCGGTAGCGGGCGTACCGCCAGTAGCGCTCCCGGACCCTCTTCTCGCCCTCCTCGTTGCCGTAGAGGATGACGTTGAGCTGCTTCTGGGAGAGGCTCTTCACCGGGGTCCGGGTGGAGAAGCCGTGCTCCCGGGCTATCGAGTCCACCTGGTCTTCGTACCACATGCTCATGGCCCCGGTGCGCGACCAGGGCTGTATGGCGCCCTCGGCCAGGCTCAGGTTGCGGTTGGGGATGACCAGGTCCGGATCGATCTCCAGCCGGCTGCCCAGGCCGGTGCAGTCGGGGCAGGCCCCGTGCGGGCTGTTGAAGCTGAAGGTGCGCGGGGCGATCTCACCCAGGCTGACGCCGCAGTTGACGCAGGCGAAGTGCTCGGAAAAGAGGAGTTCGTCGCCATCGACCACCGACACCAGGACCACCCCGGCCCCCAGCTTGAGGGCCGTCTCCACCGAGTCGGCCACGCGGGTGGGGTCCATGTCCCCACTCACCTCCAGGCGGTCGATGACGGCCTCGATGGAGTGCTTCTTGTTCTTGTCCAGCTGGAACTCGTCGGACAGGTCGCGGATGCGCCCGTCGACCCGCACCCGCACGTACCCCGCCTTGCGCAGGTCTTCGAAGATAGCCTGGTGCTCACCCTTGCGGTCCTTGACCAGGGGCGCCACGATGAGGATGCGGCTGCCCGGCGGCAGGGACATGATGGCGTCCACGATCTGCTGCACGGTCTGCTGGGAGATCTCGCGGCCGCAGATGGGGCAATGGGGGCGGCCCACCCGGGCGAACAGCAGGCGGAGGTAGTCGTAGATCTCGGTCACCGTGCCCACGATGGAGCGCGGATTGCGCGAAGGCCCCTTCTGGTCGATGGATATGGCCGGGGACAGGCCCTCGATGTAGTCCACGTCCGGCTTCTCCATCTGGCCCAGGAATTGCCGGGCATAGGCCGAGAGGGACTCGACATAACGACGCTGCCCCTCGGCGTAGATGGTGTCGAAGGCCAGCGAGCTCTTGCCCGACCCGGAAACGCCCGTGATCACCACCAGCTTGTCCCGGGGGATGGTCACGTCGATGTTCTTCAGGTTGTGCTCGCGGGCACCCTTGACGAAGATGGACTTGACGTTCATGCGCTCAGGTCAATTCTATCACTCGCTGCCTGGCTGCGCCCGCCGGCGTGAAGGGGGACAGCACCCAGCGATGGGATGGGCGAGTGGCTCAGGGAGAGCAGTGTCGACACGGGCAAGCTTGGTGGGAGAACAGCGTTCCGGGGCTACTCCGGCGGCCGGGCGTGTGGGTCACGGCTCGCGGCCAGCCGGCGGGAAAAAGGACAAAAGAAAATGCCCCCTGGCAGTGGCGTATTTTCCCAAGGAGTCGCCCCCTCAGTATCGTCGGCGCTGAAGCGTTTCACTTCCGTGTTCGGGATGGGAACGGGTGGTTCCACCTCGCTAAAACCACCAGAAGGCAAGAAAGAGTATAGCACAACCGGCCGGAGGCCTTCAACTTCTGGAGACCCTCCCTGTAAGCGTTCCACGATTCCAGGACACCATGCCTGTGTTCCGCTACGGCAGCACCGAAGGCCGTCCTCCTTGACTGATCAGGGCAGTCGGTACTATGTTCTAACCGCCTTGACCGGCGTCGCCGGCGGGTCCCGGCAGTCTCACGGGCGGCCCGGTCCGGCTGTCCGGTACGACTGGCAGTCAGGCAAGAAGAGCGGGCATGAGAGACGGCACACAGCCTGAGGAGAACCAGACACACTGCGGCCACCCCCACGTGTGCCCATGGTGGTTCTGTTTCAGCTTCGACAACGTCGCCCGGAAGCTGTTCCATGATCCCCAACGAATACTCAAGCCCTACGTCATGCCGGGCTGGACGGTCCTGGATGTCGGGCCGGGAATGGGCTACTTCACCATTACCCTGGCCCGGCTGGTGGGCGAGAGCGGAAAGGTCATCGCCGCCGATCTGCAGCAGAAGATGCTGGAGGGCGTTGACCGCAGGGCCGCGAAGGTCGGTGTACGCGACCGCATCGTGCTTCTCAGAAGCCAGCCGGACCGCATCGGAATAGGCGAGGCCATCGATTTCTGCCTGGTCTTCTGGATGGCGCATGAGGTTGCCCACCAGGGGAGGTTCTTCACCGAGATCTCGTCCAGCCTCAAACCCGGCGGACTGCTGTTGCTGGTAGAGCCAAAGCTGCATGTCTCCCGGAAGAGCTTCGACAACACTCTGCGAATAGCCCTGAGCACGGGACTGTCCCAGTCCGGCCAGCCCCGGGTATCCGCCAGCCATACCGCCCTGCTCCAACGGCTGGCGGACCGGCAGCCTCCCCCCGGGCTGGCGGAGGGTGCTAGCGCTCGAGTCTCCCCGCCCTGACCATGATGTGCTCTTTGTGTATGTTGAGCCGCGCGCTCAGGTGATTGGCGAACCTCTGGGCATACGATTGCCGTGCCGTTCTGCCAGATCCAACCTGTCTCCAGGAATCGGCGTGGTCCGATGCGTCATCCGGCGCTGCCAGCCATCCACGAAGGAGCGCTCCGGCCCAGACCATTGGCTTCGCCACGTACTTCATGGCCCCGCTTGGTCGAAGCACACGGAGGCTAGCCTACGCGCTTCTTCAGCTCGTCGGGCCGGGTGATGATGATGCGCTTGCTCTCGAGGGAGATGAGATCGTCGTCCTGCAGGCGGCCGAGATGCTTGTTGATGGCCACCCGGGTCACGCCCACGGCTGCAGCCAGGTCCTGCTGCGTCAGGCGCAGATCGATTTCCAGCCCCTTCTCGGTCTTCACGCCGTGCTTCTCAGCCAGCTCCAGCAGGCGCTTCGAGAGCCGCGCCGGCAGGTCCAGGAAGACAGCATCCTCGAGCAACTGGTCGGTGCGCCGCAGGCGCCCGGCCAGAGACGCCAGGACGCTGCTGACCATCTCCGGGTGCCTGCCCAGCATGTCCATGAAGTCCGCCCTGCGGAGCATCAGCGTCTGAGTGGCCTCCATGGCCACGGCATCGGCGGAACGGGGCTGGTCGTCCAGGAGACACAGCTCGCCAAAGAAATCGCTGTCCTTCAGGATGGCCATGATGACCTCTTCACCTTCCAGCGACGTGGTGGCAATCTTCACCTGGCCGGACTTGATGATGTGCATGGCAGAGCCGGGATCGTCCCGGTGGAAGATGACCTCTCCGCGGCGGTAGCTCTTGGGAGTGAGCCTCCAGGCAAGGTCGTCCAGCAGAGCCGGCTTCAGCGAGGCGAATAGAGGAACCCTGGCGAGGAACGCCGCGTCATCCATCTCGTATGTGTCCTTCCCTTCCCTGTCACGCTTCGAGTCTCTCCAGCGCTTTCTCCGCCCTGGCCAGGTAGTAGTCCATCCCCATCTCCCGGCACATCCGGCGGGCCTTCTGCAGGCTGGCCAGGGCCTTGTCTCTCTGGCCGGCGATGGCATAGGCCTCCCCCAGGAAGAGGTGCCCCCACGGCTCATGGGACTTGAGCTGCATGTCCGCAGCCATCTTCATCCCCTCCCGGATGGTCTGCTCCGCCGCGACGATCTGCGACTGGTCTTCGTCGATGATCAGCCTTCCGAGGTACATCACCTGCTGGGCCTCGAAGGCCCTCTGGCTGGTCTCCCGGGCCACCTTGAGGGCCTGTTCCAGGGAACGCCGGGCCCCGGACAGGTCACCCAGCGCCTGGCTCACCAGGCCCGAGCAGGCATAGGCGGGCACCAGGGCGAGTGGCAGCTGTATCTCCCCCGTCAACTCGATGGCCTTCTGCGAGGATTCTGCCGCCGCGGCCAGTCTGCCCTGATAGTAGTACGCCCATCCCTCGGCTACGCAGCAGACACCCAGGAACGACGGTATCTGCGACTGCTCACAGAGTCTCCTGCCCTCGCTGGCATGGTACAGGATATCGTCCGGCCGTCCGCGGTATATGGACGCGACGCTCCGGAAGAAGCGGGCGTAGGCAAGGCTGTACTGGCTGCTGCCATCGGCGGCCCGCGAGATGGCTTTCTGGCACTGCCTCTCCGCCTCGTCGAAGTCCCCCAGCAGGGTCCTGGCCCAGCCCAGGCTGCACAGCAGATCGGCATACGTGTCGATCTCGGGCACGATGGCGCGGGACACCCTCGGGGTCCTCTCGAGCAGGGCGATGGCCCGGCCAGCCACGTCAGCCGCCCTGACCGCGTCTCCCCAGGTCAAGTAGGAGCTGGAGAGGGATGTCGCCGTCATCAGCACCGTGTCGTCGTCCCCCAGCCTCTCCGCCTCTTCGAAGGCGTCCTGAGTGTACTTCAGGCCTTCGATGCCGTTGCCGAACATCTGATAGGCATCGCCAATGTGGGCCATCAGACGTACCGCTGCCTGCCGCTCACCCAGCTCCTCGGCAGCCTTCACACCGTCTTTCAGGATATCAATGGAACCCTCCGGGTAGTTAAGGGCCCACATCACGGTCTTCATCGACAGGGTGACGCTGACCCTGGCCCGCTGGTTCTGCTCCGTGGCGGGGAGCCGGCCCAGGGCGGTCAGGGCCTCGCAGTAGTAGCGGAAGGCCTCATGGGCGGAGTAGCCGCGCTGGGCCTTCTCCGCAGAGAGCCTGAGGTAGAGGGCGGCCTTCTCCAGATCTTCGGCCATCGAGTAGTGATGGGCCAGGGCCTCGCAGAACTCCTCCAGCCGGTCGGGGTAGAGCTCCTCTATGGCCTGGCCGATCTTCCCGTGGATCTCCTTCCGTCTCTTCAGCAGAAGGCTGTTGTAGGCCACCTCCTGGGTCAGGGCATGTTTGAACACATACTCCAGCTCCGGGTACAGGCTCTTCTCGTAGATGAACTCGAGTCCCTGCAGATTGACCAGGGCGGACTTCAGCTCCTCCTGCACGCCAGTGATGGTCTGGAGGATGCGGTAGGCGAAGTCGCGGCCGATGACCGAGGCCACCTGCATGATCCGCTTCAGGTTCTCATCCAGACGGTCCATCCGGGCGGCGATGATCCCCTGGATGGTGTCGGGCACGTGAATGTCGGAGGCTTTGCGGCCCAGGACGTACTGCTGTTCCTTCTTTAGAATAGAGCCATCCTCCAGCAGGGTATGGGTGAACTCCTCCATGAACAGCGGGTTCCCGGCAGCCCGGTCCAATATCAGCTCGCGCAGCTCCGGGGCCACGTCCCCTTCCTCGAGCATGGCCCGGACCAGGTCGGCGCTGGACTTCGAAGGGAGCTCATTCACCCTGACCTGGCTGTAGCAGGCCTTGCTGGCCCACTGATGGGTGTACTCCGGGCGGTAGAGAAGGACCAGCAGGATGCTCGAGCCCGTCAGGTGGCCGATCAAGTAGGAGAGGAACTCTTCGGAGGTCCGGTCGATCCAGTGGAGGTCCTCTATGGCGATGACCAGGGGACCGCGCCGGCTCTCCTCGACCAGGATGTCCTTGATGGCCTCGAAGGTTCTCTCCCGCTTCCTCTGCGGCTCCAGATCCAAATACGAGTCGTCCTCCACCTTCAGGGAGAAGAGATCCTGAAGCGGGGGCAGCATGGCCCGAAAGACCGGACCGATGGCCGAAACGCTTTCCTCCAGCCTCTTGCGGACCAGGGGCTCCCTCTCGCCTTCCCTCAGGCCGAAATGGGACCTCAGCACATCGAGCAAGGGCAGGAGGGGCATGGAGCTGCCGTAGTGGAGACAATTGCCTTCCAGGTAGGCATATGCCTCAGGCTCGAGGAGCCTTCTCAACTCCAGCAGCAGGCGGGACTTGCCCACACCGGCCTCGCCCACAATACCCACCACCTGGCCCGCGCCTGACCTGGCCTTCACCCAGGCCGCTCTCAGGTCGGCCGTCTCCTTCTCGCGGCCAACGAACCTGGTCAGTCCTCTGGCGGCTGAGGCCTCGATCCGGCTGAACACCTCGGTGGGCCCCAGGAGCTCGTAGGCCTCCACTGCTTCCTCCTTGCCCTTGACCGCCAGTCTCCCCACCGGGTTGAAGTTGAAGAATTCCCGGGCCATCCTGTGCACGTCAGCAGTGACCAGTATCCGGCCGGGCTCGGCCATGGTCTGCATCCTCGAGGCCAGGTTCACGGTATCGCCGACAGCGGTGTACTCCATTCTGAGGTTCCCGGCCACCGAGCCGATCATGACCGGGCCGGAATTCAGGCCCACCCTCATCTTGAAGTCGAAGCCGCGGTCTCTCTTGACCTTGTCGCCATAGGCCTCCAGGGCCTTCTGCAGGGCCAGGGCAGCGTGGCAGGCCCTTCGAGCGTGGTCCTCGTGCGCCACCGGGGCGCCGAACAGAGCCATGACGCCATCGCCGGTGAACTTGTCTATCGTGCCCTCATAGCGGTGGACCTCGTCCATGGCTATCTGGAAGCAGCCATCCATGATCTGCTGGACGTCTTCCGGGTCGAGCTTCTCCGACATAGAGGTATAGCCGGCGACGTCGGCGAAGAGCACGGTGACCAGCTTGCGCTCGCCCTCGATGGACTGGCGGGCTGTCAGTATCTTGTCAGCCAGGAACCTCGGGGTGTAGGAACGAGGCTGGGAGTAATCAAGAGAAGGCGGGGACTTGGACGCCGTGAGGCTTCGCCCGCATTCGTCACAGAAGGCGCTGTCAGACTCGTGCGGTGAGCCGCAGGCGGGGCACCTGAGTCCCAGGCTGCCGCCGCACTTCTTGCAGAACCTCGCTCCGGCTCTGTTCTCAAACTGGCACTTGGGGCATCTCACCTGACCACCGTCCCTCCGCAGCGACTGGGGGGGTGTGAAATCCTCCTCCAGGATGATATCACAGCCAGGTCCCCGCCAACCATTGTAGGTCCCGCAGCTACAATGCCACCGCCTGGCGATCGAGCTCCCGGACACGCTGTGCCATCTTCTCCAGCAGCCGAAACGCCACGTAGGGGTCTTCAACGATCCTGGCAAGCAGCGTCCGCTTCTCCAGCGGCACCGCCTTCACAACGCCTTGGGCCCGGACCGTGGCCGAGCGCGTCTCACGGTCAAAGACAGCCATCTCGCCGAAGAAGTCACCCTCACCCAGCAGGGCCAGACGAACCTCTCCCGCGCCCTGCCGCTTCAGGACTTCGGCCTTCCCGGACACGATCACATACATGCACTCACCCACCTCACCTTCACGCACGATCTCTTCACCATCCTGGTAGGTCCTGGCTGGTACCGGTATCATTTTCTGTAACCTCCTTTCCCAGGTTGACGACGGACTGAAGTGGCTGCTCCCATGGTACCCGCGCGCAGTCACGATCTGTGATCAACAGGCCGACAGAAGGAGAGTAAACGCGATGGCATTCTGCCGGCCGGTCAGGGCCCGGCGGCCCGGTAGCCGGGCCATCAGAGGACCGTCACATCGCCTTCGGAGGCAAACGCGATGGAAAGCCCGCATCTGTGCGCCTCCTGCTCTACTTCCCGCCTTATCTCTGCCTCGAACCGCGGCGTGACGTGAACCACCGTGCAGTCGGGCACGTACCCCTTGATCCGCCGGAACTCGGCCAGCGCGGCCGCGAGGCTCCGCGGGCAGAGATGCCTGGCCTCTTCCGCCAGCCGGGCCAGTGCATTCGGGAAGGTCATCTCGGCGATGATATGGTGGGGTTGTATCCTCTGCCAGGCGTTCGAGAGGCCAGGCCCGGTATCGCCGGTATAGAAGAGGCGCCGGCCATCTTCGGAGCCGATCTCGTAGCCCACGGCCGGCAGGACATGTCCCACGGGGACCGGCAGGATGCGGTGGCCTGCGACCGCGACCGGCTGCAGGGATTCCAGCGGGCAGAGCTCGAGGACAGGCTGGCCCAGGTACGACGCTCCGGAGGCGAAATTGGGGTAGACGGCGCCGTTGAGCAGGCTCGACGACAGTACCCCCAGGGTCTCCGGCAGGGCCAGGACCTTGATGCGCCGATCGGAGTTGTTGAAGGCCAGGGAGGGGATGGCCCTGATATGGTCATAGTGCGCGTGGGAGAGGAGGACAGCCTGGATGCGCCTTTGCTCGGCGAATGTCAGCTCCGTGGTCAGGCTCCCGGCCTCCACCGCCAGGACATCGTCGATGAGGAGACTCACCAGCCTGGCATCCTTCGACTCCGCCGCATGCGTGCCCAGGAACCTTATCCTCAACCCAACACCCCCTCCCTTTGCTTCGCACGTTCTCCGCTGTGCCTGCAATGCTAGAAGAGCCAGGCCGCGGGGTGTTATCAAGCGGATGGCGCGAAGGGTGTAAAAGCGTTTACAGGTCTGAAGGCAGACAGCGGTAGCGGGTCACGCCACCAGGACGGGGAAGAGGGCAGCTGTTTCCCGGGACCACAGCGGCCGGCTGCGAGCTCTGCATATTCGGTTGCACCCGGGCCGTCAAGGGGTGGAATCGTGCCCGTCACGCCGCCCTTCTCCCTTGTTATCCTTCCACCCCGCGGGTTACCATCTTCAGTGAGGGCGCCACCGGCGGCGCGCACGGCGCCGCCAATACCGGAAGGAAGCCAGGAGGACTGATCATGGGCAACGAGCACCCAGGCACCAATCCAGCGGGACCGGCCGCCGGCAGCGGGCCATCCGGAAAGCCGCCGCTGGCCGGAGTCCGGGCCCTTGAATGGGGGGCCTACCACGCGGGGCCGGGGAGCCTGGCCATCCTGGGGGACCTGGGGGCCGAGGTGATCAAGATAGAGATGCCGAAGACGGGAGAGCCCCTGCGCAACCTGGTCCGCTTCGGCAATTTCCCGGTGGCCAGGGATGGCCACAGCATCTTCTACGAGGGGACCAACCGGCACAAGAAGAGCATCACCCTGGACGTGAGCCGGGAGGAGGGCAAGCAGATCGTCCGCCGCCTGGTCTCGAAGTGCGACGTGTTCGTGACCAACTTCCGCCCCAGGGCGGTGAAGAAGCAGGGCCTGACCTACGAAGACCTGCGCCCCTTCAACGAGAGGCTCATATATGTGGCCCTGACCGCCTTCGGGTCAAGAGGGCCTGACAGGGATGCCGGGGGGTTCGATTTCCTGGGCCAGGCCCGGTCCGGCCTCATGCTGGCCGTGGGCGAGCCGGACATGCCGCCAATGATCTCCCACTTCGGCCTGATCGACCAGATGACCTCCATCACCACCAGCCACGCCATCCTGACCGCCCTGTATTCCCGGGAGCGCACCGGCCAGGGGCAGGAGGTGAGGCTGTCGCTTCTCTCCTCCGCCGTGTTCCTCCAGTACTTCAACATCCTCAATGCCCTCCTCATGGGCCAGAACGCGCCGCGCCACCATCGGCACGCCGCCGACCCCGTCCGCAACCACTACGAGTGTCAGGACGGGCGATGGGTCTGCCTGACCCTGGCCCAGCAGCCCGAGGCCTGGGGCCGGTTTTGCCAGGCCATAGGCCGCCCGGACCTGGCAGCCGATCCAAGGTATGCCAGCCGGGAGAAGCTCTACGAGCACCGGGAGGAGCTGATCGCTGTTCTGGACAGGGTGTTCGTCACCAGGCCCCGCGACGAGTGGGTGCGGGTCCTCAAGGAGCACGACGTCTTCTGCTCCCCGGTGAACACCGCCCTGGAGTACACCGCCGACCCGCAGGTGGCGGCCAATGACTACGTGGTCAGCCTGGCCCACCGGCTGTTCGGGGACATCAAGGTGCCGGCCTACCCCATCGAGTTCGGGGGGACGCCGGCCCGTCCGGGGTTCACTGCGCCCCATCTGGGCGAGCACACCGTGGAGATACTGAGGGACATCGGGGGCTACGGCAATGACGACATCGCCCGGTTCCAGGAGAGCGGGGTGATCGACGGGGCGGCGACCGGTCCGGCGTAGCAGATGCCGGAGGCCGGCCGTGCCCGCCCGACGAAGTTGCGGGGATGTCGCCGGCAGGCGGCTCCCGCCCTAGCGGGCTACCCAGCCCCCATCCACCGACAGCGTATGCCCCGTGATGTAGGAGGCGTCGTCGGAGGACAGGAAGAGCACCGCCCGGGCGATCTCCTCCGGCCGGGCCATGCGGCCCATGGGCACATTTGATATGAGCATCTGCTCGATCTCCGGATGGCCGTCTATCAGCCGGTGGATCAGGGGCGTCAGGGTGGGGCCGGGGCAGATGGCATTGATGCGGACGCCGGCCCGGGCATAGACGACGGCCGCGGTGCGAGTTATGCCCACCACCCCGTGCTTGCTGCCGGTATAGGCGGGGTGCGAGCCATCACCGACCAGCCCCTGGACCGAGGCCACGTTAACTATGTTGCCCCCGCCACTCTGGCGCATCTTGGGGATTTCGTACTTCATGCTCAGGAAGACACCCGTGAGGTTGGTGTCTATCAGCCGCTGCCACGAGTCCTCCGGGCAACGGGCCATGCTGAAGGCCTGCTCGTTGATGCCGGCGCTGTTCAGGGCCACATCCAGGCGCCCGAAGGCCTCCACGGTCTTCTCCACCACCGCCCGGACCTCCTCGGCCACCCGCACATCGGTCTTGACGAATATGGCCTCGCCGCCCCGGTCCCTGATGGCCCGGACTGCCTCTTCTCCACCCGCCGCGTCGATGTCAGCGATGACCACCCGGGCCCCCTCCGCGGCGAAGGCCAGAGCGGCGGTCCGCCCGATGCCGGAAGACCCGCCGGTGACCAGCACTACCTTGCCGTCGAATCTCATCATATCTCCCCGCCGGGACAGGCCTGGTCCGCCAGCGCCTGCAGGCGCCGGTACGCCCCGGCCGGGTCCGGCTGCATGAAGATGGCGCTCCCCACGCAGATATAGTCCAACCCCAGCCGCGCCACCTCGGCCACGTTGCTCTCCTTCATGCCTCCGTCCACGCCGATCTCGAGGTCCGGCCGCCGGGCACGGAGCTGGGCCACCTTGTCCAGCACCTCCGGCAGGAACTTCGCCCCGTAGAAGCCGGGGTGGACAGTGAGGAAAAGGACACTGTCCACAGAGTCAGCCAGCGGCATGATGGCCTCCAGCGGCGTCTCCGGGTTGACCGCCAGGCCGGCCCCCACACCCTCTTTCCGGATCAGCTCGATGGTGCGCCGGGGATCGGCGCCGGCCTCGAAGTGGAAGACAATCCTCTCGGCGCCGGCGCGGGCGAAGGGCTGCGCCTGCTCCTCGGGCTGCCGGACCATGAGGTGGGCCTCCCATCGAAGCCTGGGCTCCAGGGCCGCGATGTCCCGGCAGACGATGCTCCGCGAGGGAACGAACAGGCCATCCATGATGTCCACCTGCACGAACTCGGCATAGGTCTCCGCGCCCCGGACCATGCCCGCCAGCGCTTCCGGGCTCTCGGTGAGTATGGCGGGGACGATGCGGCAGTGTCTCTTCATGCACGGCTCCTGTCGGGACAACCCAGATTGTAGGAGGGCGCGCTGCGGGGTGTCAAGAAGCAATGCAGGGCGTCCGCGCATGGTGTCCATGGGACTCTCGTGGCAAAATGCTTGACAAAATGGGGTTATTGTGCTCATAATATATTTTGGGTTATACAAAAGGTCAGCCAGGGAAGCACAACAGCGTGATCGCAATCTTGGGGGGTTTGAACCCGCAAGGGCGCAGACAGAAAGGAGCGTGTGATCATGCCCGCAGGTGAAACCGCCGCTATCAGCTTCGGAAGCTGGATCATCGGCTTCTACATCGCGTATGCCGTGGCCGCCATCGCGGTGGTCTCGGCGCTGGCCGTGTTCATCGGCTGGGCCGTGAACCGGGTCAAAGGCAGCCGGCTGGACGAGGCCGGGGCAGGCCACCCGGCGATCGACTCACCACTTTAGCCGACTCGGCCGCAAGGCCGCTTGCTACGCTGCTTGGTTTGCCAGGCTCAGGGGGGCGCGAGCCATCTTTGGCAACATCCGGCAGGCATTCACTCCGTCCTCCTTTCCATAGCGCCCCCACAACCATCATCCCTGCCTGGCACAAAACATCATCACAGCACGAGCATGGCCGCCATCAGGCTGCAAGCATGGCGCGCTATCAGGCTGCAAGCATGGCGCGCTATCAGGCTGCAAGCATGGCGCGCCATCAGGCTGCAAGCATGGCGCGCCATCAAAGCATAAGCATGGCGTCACCGAAGCTGTAGAAGCGGTAGCGCTCCCGCACGGCCTCCGCGTAGGCCCGCCGCACCAGGTCCGGCCCGGCGAAGGCGGACACCAGCATTAGCAGGGTGGAGCGGGGGAGGTGGAAGTTGCTGATCATGGCGTCCACCAGGCGGAAGCGATGCCCGGGCAGGATGAAGAGGTCCACCCAGCCCTGAAAGGGCCGCAGCTCGTCCGGCCGCTCTGACGCCAGGGCGGCTGACTCCACCAGCCTCACAGCGGTGGTCCCCACGCAGACAATGCGCCGCCCATCCGCCCTGGCCCTGGCCAGCTTCGCGGCCGCCTCCGGGGCCAGCACCCCGAACTCGCGATGTATGCGGTGCTGCCGCGGGTCCTCCTCCCGGATGGGCCGGAAGGTGTCCAGGCCCACGTGCAGCGTCACAAACGCCACCTCCACGCCCTTCTCCCGGATCCGGCCCAGCAGCCCCGGCGTGAAATGCAGGCCGGCCGTCGGCGCCGCCACGCTGCCTTTCTCCCGCGAGTAGACCGTCTGGTAGCGCTCCAGGTCGCCGCGATAGCCGCGGATGTAGGGGGGAAGGGGGACCTGGCCCAGGGACTCTATCAGGGACTCATCAGCCAGACGCACCAGGCGTATGCCCTCGCCCTGGCCACCGGCCAAGCCGTCGCTCGCGCTGCCATCTGGGCGCCCAGCCGTGCCTCCGGCCGCAACCTCGGGCTGGCCGCGGCCCTGGCCGTGATCCTCGCGGACCTCCTGGCGGCCCAGGACCTCCACGATTCCGATCCCGGGTCCGGGACGGGCCGGCCGGCCGGTCCCGGCTGCAGGCCGATCGCCCCCGGCAACAGGCCGGTGGTCCGCCGGCAGCACCTCCACCCTGTCACCCGCCGCGATCCGCTTTGAGGGCCTTACCAGGGCCTCCCACAGCCCGGGCTCCAGGCGGCGCAGCAGCAGGATCTCCACCCGGCCGCCGCTGCCCCTCCGGCCCAGCAGCCGGGCCGGGATGACCCGGGTGTCGTTGAGGACCAGCAAGTCGGAGGGACGCAGGAAATCGGCGATCTCGGAGAAGAGATGGTGCTCGATGGAGCCGTCGCCGCGGCGCAGCACCAGGAGGCGCGATTGGTCCCGCGGCTCGGCCGGCGTCTGGGCGATGAGCTCCGGGGGCAGCTCGTAGTCGAAATCGCTGGTCTTCATGAGGTCACGTTTGGCAGCACTGGCCGTACACCATTCTACCAAACGGGACCTTCAGGCCTCCATCAGGCTCTTGAGCTTCAGAAAAGACTCGTCGTAGATCTTCCCCCACCGCGGCTTGAGCAGCAGCGCATCCAGGATCTGGCCGATCACGGGAGGCGAAGTCCTCCAATCGAGGGTGAAGTTCACCCTGGTCGAGCCGCCCTCACTGGCGAACCGCCATCTCTTGGCGGCCGTCTTTCCCATGAGCGTCGCGTCGTAGGCCCAGCCCTGATTCTCAGTGTACTCCGTGCCCTCCCGCACGGCGTCCCTCAGGCTGCCCAGAAACTTCACCCGCAGCTGAAGCCTGGCGCCCGCTCCCACCGTCTTCTCTGTCAGAGGCTTCACTTCCTGAATGTAGGTCATGTAGCGCTGGAGGTTGTGCCAGTTGCGGCTGTGCGGCCGGTCAATATCGTACACGACCCAACGGGCGAGGCAAAGGGAGGGGACCGAACGCTTGCCTAGAACAGCCCGCGGACGTGGCCCGTCGCCGTGTCCACGTCGATGCGGCGGAAGGCGGGGTCGGAGACCGTGCCGGGCATCAGGCTGATCTTGTCCGTCACCGGGCACAGGAACCGGGCGCCGGTGTAGACCAGCACGTCGCAGATCGGCAGCCGCCAGTCCCGGGGGACGCCCTTGATCTCCGGATCGTGCGTCAGGCTGAAGTGGGTCTTGACCATGACCGTGGAGTAGTCGTCAAACCGGCGGTCCGCCTCCAGGGCCCGGGCCTTCTCCTCCGCATCGAACTTCCACTCCACGCCCTCCGCCCCGTAGACCACCCTGGCGATGCGGCGCACCCGGTCACGGAGCTTCATCTCCGGCGGGTAGAGATAGCGGAAGTTGGCGCTGTCCTGGCAGGCCTCGATGACGGCATCGGCCAGATCCCCGGCGCCTTCGCCGCCGTGGGCGAAGTGGGTGGAGACGGCGCAGAGCGCCCCGGCCGCCTCGGCGGCGCGGCGGACCATCTGGATCTCCGCCCGCGTGTCCGCGGGGAAGGCGTTGATGCAGACCACCGGGCGCAGCCCGGCCCTCATGATGACGCCGATGTGGTGCAGCATGTTGGGCAGCCCCTTCTCCAGCAGGCCCAGGTCCTCCTGGCCATACGCCGGAGGCAGGTGAGGCAGCCCGGGTATCACTTTGGGCCCTCCTCCATGCATTTTGAGCGCCCGGATGGTGACCACCAGCACCGAGGCGCTGGGCTGCAGGCCGCTGAGGCGGCACTTCACGTTCCAGAACTTCTCGAAGCCGATGTCGGCCCCGAAGCCGCTCTCCGTGACGTGGTAGTCGAACATCTTCAGCCCGATGCGGTCGGCGATGATGGAGGACTGGCCCAGGGCGATGTTGGCGAAGGGGCCGGTGTGGACCATGACCGGCTGGTACTCCACCGTGGAGCACAGGGTGGGGTTGATGGCGCTGCGCATCCAGGCGGTCATGGCTCCCGCCACCTGCAGGTCCCCGGTGGTGACCGGCCGGCCCCACTTGTCGTAGGCCACGGTGATCTCGCCGATGCGCTGCCGCAGGTCGGCCAGGTCGCGCACGATGGAGAGTATGGCCATGACCTCGGAGCTGGCCGCGATGCCGAATCGGGACTGCATGGCGTACCCGTCCATGCGGCTGCCCAGGCCGATGACGATGTTGCGCAGGCTCTGGGCGCAAAAGTCCATAATCCAGCCCATCTCCACCCGGGTGGGATCGATATCCAGGCGCCGCATGCGGCTGAGCCGGGCCAGCTGCTCGTCGGTGTAGTTGCGCTCGTGCTGCATGCGGGCGGTGAGGGCCACCATGGCCAGGTTGTGGGCGTTGGTCACATCGTTGATGTCGCCAGTCAGGCCCATGGAGAACTCCGCCATGGGTATGAGCAGGGCGTTGCCGCCGCCCGCCGCCGTCCCCTTGACGTTCATGGTGGGGCC
>CAYRGJ010000033.1:0-37002 GCA_964423835.1 uncultured Dehalococcoidia bacterium
TGGTGTTCTTCGGCCCGTTCGTGCCGCTCATTCTCCTCCGGCGCAGACGCAGAAAACAGGAGGCTGAAGAGCGGTCGTGAATGCTGGCAGGCTCTGTCAGTATGTCTCCGGCGGTTCTAACCAGGGTTCCTTCTCAAGACAAAGAGGGGACATTCCAGCTCCAGTACCGTTTCCCCCTTCTGGTTTCGCATTGTAGTCACCAATCGGATCATGCCCCGATCTGGCTTGGTCCGCGATACACGCTTTTCGATGCACTCGACGGTTTGCACAAGGCGATCACCCGGTCTCACGGGGTTGGGAAACCGGGCCTTCCATTCTGAGCCTCCGAACATGGCCATCTTCGAGGTTATCGGCTTGCCCAAGCTGCTGCTGATGGCCATAGTGTAGATCGATGACGCTATGAGGCCACCATGCTCAGAAGCTATTGCCGCCTCAGGATCGGTGTGAATGGCCAATGAGTCCCACTTCCTGGCGAAAGCCAACAGCTCCCTTTTGGTAACTACGTAGTCGGATGTGGTCAACGGCTGCCTGAGCGGTATGTCTTCAAAATACCACATCTCCATTCTCGACTACACCTCCACTACTTGAGAGAGTCCCCGATTCCCCCTCACTGACTGTAACACTTCTTGAGTCCCTGTTCGCTGATCAGGGAGAGCCCGGAACCCGGGCATCCCGGTAGTCGCGCCAGCGCATGAACCGCTCGATGGCCCGGGCGGCATCGGTCATGGAGTGGTAAACGGGCAGGCCGGCCTCATAGAAGACCCGGGCCTGCTTCTCGCACAGGTCCCACCCTTGGGTGTTGGCCTGCGAGTGGAGCACCACCGCGATCGGCTTAACCGGATCCCGGTTCAGCCTGATTATGGTGTCCGCCTCTGCCTGGAAAATCGGGGCCGTGGCTGCCACCGGTACCATCATGCCCCTCAGCGGGGCGTGGAAGACGACCATGTCTATGCCGTCATACTGATACAGCGAAGTGAGGGCTTCGTGGACCGCTGAGGCCGACGCCAGGTTGGGGATATCCAGCGGGTTGTTCAGGATGGTGCCCGCCTCGTTGCCCACCGACTTCCTCCATGCATCCTTCATCCACCGCGGCAGGGCCGGCAGGGCGAAACCATGCTCCTCCCACTCGTCCGTGGAAAGAACCGCGGCCCCTCCACCCATGCCCACCAGCGCCAGGCGCTTCCCCTCCGGCCGGCGGAGAAACGTGAAGGTCACCAGCATGTCCGCCACCTCGCTCATGGTCTCCGCCCAGACGGCACCCACCTGGCGCACCACGGTCCGCCAAACCGGAACGGACCCCGCCAGGGACGCCGTGTGCGAGGCCGCGGCCGCCGATCCGGCTGGCGTGCGGCCCCCTTTTATGATGACCACCGGTTTGGCGCGGGCCGTCTGGCGGAGAACCTGGAAAAACCTGCGCCCATCCCGGACCCCTTCGATATAGGCCGCGATGATCTTCGTTTTCGGGTCCTGCTGGAAGTACTGCATGATGTCGGTCTCATCGATGTCGGTTCCGTTGCCGTACGAGATGACCTTGCTGAAACGTACTCCCCTGGCGGCGGCTGCCCGTACCAGGAATGCGGACTGCCCACCGCTCTGGCACAGAAAAGAGACATGCCCGCTTTCACGGGGAAGGTCGGGGGCGTACGACAGGCCTGCCTTCGGCGAATAGATGCCGAGGCAGTTGGGGCCGATGATCCTGACGCCGGTTCTTCGGGATATCCCGGCTATTTCCCGCTCCAGGGCGCGGCCCTGCGCGGTGTTGAGCTCGGAGAAACCAGAGGTGAACATGCCCACGGCCTTCACCCCCTTCTCCGCGGCATCCCGCAGAAGCTGGGGTACCAGCCTGGCTGGTATGCAGGAGATCACGTAGTCCACGGGCCCGGGGATATCCCGCAGGCTGGGGAGAATCGGAAGCCCGCACGCTTCGCCGCCCCGGGGATTGATGGGGTAGACCCGGCCTTTGAAGCCAAAGTCGAGGGTGTGGTTGAGGAACAGACGCCCGGCATTGGGCAACCCTTCCGATCCCGTAGCAGAGCCCGGGGCCACGCCAACAATGGCTATTGATTTTGCACTGAATGCCGCATCAAGGGCCTGGTTTGTCTCCATTGGGCGTTCAAGCACATGATACACTCTGGATGGAGGGCGGGCAAAGGCAAAAGCCAGCACATCGACGAGGCTTGTCCCCAAGGACAAGGGCAGCCGCGAAACAAGCGCAATCCTTGACGACAGCAGCAGAAAGTGGTATAAGTCATCAGCACTTGCTGGAGACCGTGAACCGCCGCCTGAATCTGGTCACTTTGGCGGTGGGGAGTCAATAGTGAAACCGATCCTAATGCGGGTCGGTTTTTTTATTGTCGCAGGGGCGGGCATGACTGGCGAGCACCTCGAGGCAGGGCATTTGTAGAAGACCGCAGCAGGGTGGAGGTAACACGATGAGCCAACAGAACGACTCATTGGACAATGTGGGATGCATGCATTACTGGGTGATTGACTTGGCGGATGGCCGTACCAGCCGGGGGAAATGCTCGCGTTGCGGAGCCGCCAGGGACTTCCCCAACTACTTCGGTGACTGCGTCACTGACACGGATCTCTATGAGCGGTGGATGAGCAAACGGGCCGTGGATCAGTCGACCACCGGACGACTGGAGATGGTCTAGAGAGACCGCCCGGCACTATCCCATGCCCTGTTGCCATGTGACATGATCTGGCACACGCGGGTGCGATAACCACACAGATCCAGGCTGAGAAGTCGCTGTTCCGCCCTTACGTAGCGACCAGGCGAGTTTGGGCGATTGCCCGGATTGGCGGTGAGTCCGCCAGCGTTGGTGCGGTCGAGGGACAGGAAGGGGGAGCGCATGCCAGACACCGGACTTCCCTTCATGGACGGTACAGCCCAGGCTGAACTGGTGCGCAGACGAGAGGTGACGCCCCTGGAGCTTGTAGATGCTGCTATAGAGCGCATCGAGCGCGTCAACCCCGCCATCAACGCCGTAATCACCCCCATGTTCGAGGAGGCACGAAGCGTGGCCAGGGGCAAGCTGCCACGCGGGCCCTTCACCGGTGTGCCTTTTCTGCTCAAAGACCTGTGTGCTGCCTATGCGGGAGTGAGGATGACCGCTGGGTCGGTCATGACGAGGGAGTATGTGCCCGATTACGATAGTGAGCTGGTACGAAGGCTGAAACGGGCAGGGCTCATAGTGCTGGGGAAAACCAATACTCCCGAGTTTGGCCTGGTGGCCACAACTGAGCCGCGGCTTTTCGGCCCGTGTCGGAACCCATGGGATACCGGTCGAACCACCGGTGGCTCTAGTGGCGGTTCTGCTGCCGCCGTAGCTGCCAGGATGGTGGCCATGGCGCACGGCAACGACGCTGGCGGGTCCATCAGGATTCCCAGTTCATGCTGCGGTTGTTTCGGGCTCAAGACTACGCGGGGACGCAATCCACTGGGTCCGGATCACGGCGAACTGCTGGGCGGACTGGGTGTGGACCATGCTATCACCATGTCAGTGCGTGACAGCGCTGCTCTGCTGGATGCCACGTCCGGGCCTGATGTGGGTGATCCGTACTGGGCACCTCCTCCGTCGCGCCCCTTCCTCAGTGAAGCAGGCCAGGATCCGGGCAGTCTACGGATAGCCTTCACTACCAGGGCTCCTGCCGGTTACAGGACACACCCGGACTGCGTTGCTGCCACCGAGAGAGCTGCCGCCCTCTGCACTAAGCTTGGTCACCGTGTGGAAGAGATCCCTGCTATCGCGCCGAGCAGTGATGACGTGAATCAGGCGCAATTCGTCAAGTTCGTCACTACCATGGCCTGTGCGATCGAAGAAGGAGCGCTGAGTGTGGGGAAGAGCCCGATGCCGGACGAGGTGGAGCCGCTCACCTGGACCGTGTACGAAATGGGGAGACAGATCAATTCCATAACCTGTCTGCACGCCGACACGATCCTGCAGCGCTTCAGCCGGGAGATTGGCCGGTTCTACGAGAAGTACGACATATGGATGGCGCCCACCCTCATCCAGCCCCCTGTTCCGCTCGGGTACTTCGATCCCAAGCCCGATGACCCGATGGAGATTTTCTGGCGCACGGAGGGCTTTGGCTCGTTTGCGGCATTCACCCCTTTGATCAACACGTCCGGTCAACCCGCCATGTCGGTGCCCCTCTACTGGAACGCCATGAACCTGCCTATCGGGATTCAGTTTGCCGGCCGGTTTGGAGACGAGGCAACTCTGTTCAGGCTGGCAGCACAATTGGAGGAAGCTCAGCCTTGGCACAATCGACGTCCCCCTGTATCTGCCTGATTTGGCGATGTGGGTCATGGTCGCCAGGGTCGAGATAGCTGGAGCGCCAGGTCACACCTCGGACCTCTCAAGTATCTCTGCTACGGACACCGTTACATAGCAGGTTACGGAGCTGTCTATCGCCACCGTCATCGACGGGCTGACTCTCCGCAGGATATGAAGGATGCGACCGTTCACCCTCAACACCTCACCCGTGAAATAGCGAACGCTGCGCTCCCAGGCCAGCCCGGCCAGATGCTTCAGCAGCATCGTGCCAAGACCCTTGTGCTGTTCGCTGTCCTGAACGGCAAAGGCCATTTCAGCCGTATCGCCACAAGGGAGACGGTGATACCGTCCGACGGCGACGATATGCCTGTCTTCTCCATGTTCTTTTTCGGCCGCCAGCGCCAGGTTGTCATGCCGGTCAAGGTCGCAGTAGTCCTTCAGGTCTACCTGGCTCAGATCGCCTTTGGCATAGTGATAGTAGAGAAACCGGCTCTCAAGGCTCAAGCGGGTGTGGAAGGACAAGATGGCCTCCCTATCCTCAGGGCCAATCAATCTGAGCACGCCTCGACTGCCGTCACGCAGTGTTATCTCCTGCGGATAGCTTCGCATTCCATGGACGACCTTCGAACTACTGGCAGCCAAACGTGGAGACCTGCTGCCACGTGACATGCTGTTCCGGCGCCAGGAGCCCGGGTCACCGCTCCTCAATGGGTCGCGGTGCCGGGTCTGACCGTGGTGCTGATTCCTGATAGGAAGCGGCATAGAGGTCCCCTGCACGATGGATGGCCCTCTGTGGAGCCACCGGACACCCGGGACCGGCCCGTCGGCCTTGAGAAAGGCGGCCCGGGACCCGGGCTGCCGGGGGGCCTGGCACAGATGGGGCCCGCTTAGCCTGTCCCTTTGTAGCCCACCAGTTCCTTCAGCTCTGCCACACTCTCCGGGTTTTCGATGGTGGTAGTGTCCCCTATAGGCTGGTCCTTAACCAGGCTCTTCAAGATGCGGCGCATGATCTTGCCGCTCCTGGTCCGGGGGACGGCGTGAACAAAGATGATCCTGTCCGGCCGGCAGGTAGGGCCGAGAACCTTGGCCACATGGTCCATGAGCTCCCTGGCCAGCTGGTCTGACCCCTGTCCATTCTTGAGCCTGACAAAGGCCCATGGTGTCTCACCTTTGACGTCATGGGGAGCGGCCACCACTGCGCACTCGGCTACACTCTCGTGCGTGCCTATGGCATTCTCCACCTCAGCAGTTGAAAGCCTGTGACCGGCGACCTTCATGACGTCGTCTACGCGGCCGGTGAGGCGGAAGTGGTCCTTGATGAAGAGCCTGGCACCATCGCTGCTGTAATAGACCCTGTTGCCGTATTGAGACCAGTAGTTCTCCTGGTACATGTCAGGGTTCTTGTAAACGCCTCTGAGCATGCCCGGGCCAAACGGGCTCTTCTGTACCAGGAACCCCCCTTCGCCTACGCCCAGGGCCTTCCCTTCCTCATCCAGGATCGCGTGCCGGGTCCCGGGGAAGCTCCTGCCCGCAACGGTCGGAATGAAGGGGCCAATGCCGGGCAGAGCATTGATGAGGGTCCCCCCGGTCTCCGTTTGCCACCAGGTATCGATTATGGGGCACCTGCCTCCGCCAACCTTCTCCAGATACCACATCCAGGCATCCCGGTTGATCGGCTCGCCAACAGTGCCCAGGATTCGGAGAGTGCTCAGGTCGTGCTTTTCCAGCCACTCGTCGCCCCAGCCCATGAACATCCTGATCAGCGTCGGGGCGGTGTAGAACACAGTCACCCCGTACTTCTCGATAGTCTCCCACACTCTGCTCCTGTCGGGGTAGTCAGGGGCCCCTTCGTAGAATAGCTGGGTGACACCCACAGACAGCGGGCCATAGACATTGTAGGTGTGGCCGGTAACCCAGCCGATGTCGGAGGTGCACCAGAACACGTCTTCGTCGTGGAGATCGAAGTCCCACTTCGTCGTCCAGTAGGCCTGAGTCATGTAGCCGCCGGTGGAATGGATGACTCCTTTGGGTTTGCCCGTAGTGCCGCTGGTGTAGAGAATGTAGAGGATATCCTCGCTGTCCATGGCTTCCGGCTCACAGTACGGGCCTGCCTTGGCCATCAACTCATGCCACCAGTGGTCTCTACCCTCTGCCCAGCTGACTTCCTGCCCGGTCCGCCTGTAGACGATCACGTCCTTGACCGCCGTCCCCTCCACCGCCTGATCGGCATTGTTCTTCAGGTTGACCGGGCGTCCGCGGCGGGGGTATCCGTCGCAGGTGACCAGGACCCTGGAGCCGGCATCCAGTATCCTGTCCCTGAGTGACTCCGCGCTGAAAGCGGAGAAGACCACGCTGTGCGGAGCACCTATGCGAGCGCAGGCCAGCATGGCTATCTGGGCCTCGGGGATCATGGGCAGATAGATACTGACCCGGTCACCCTTCTTGACGCCAAGGCCCTTCAGGACATTGGCGAACCTGTTCACCTCACGGTAGAGATCGTAGTAGGTCAGTGTCTTTGGCGGTTCGTCCGCAGGCTCTCGCACCCCTATTATCGCCGCCTTGTTCCTCCGCCAGGTCCTGACATGCCTGTCCAGGCAGTTGTAGCTGGCGTTCAGCTTGCCGCCCACGAACCACTGGAAATACGGCAGCTCCTCTCTGTACGTTTCCTGCCAATCCTGAAACCATTCCAGTCCTTCACGAGCCCGTTCTGCCCAGAACCCCACCGGGTCCTTGTCCGCCCGCTCGTAGATGGATTCGTCGCTGACCCAGGCCCGCTTCTTCATCTCCTCACTGGGCCAGAACGTCTCCTTCTGACCTGCGTCTTCGATGATGTATTTGATTTTGTCCTTCATGAAGAACCTCCTCCCTGGCTGGCACATGCTGTCAGGCAGCAGACACCAGACCCGTCATGCTGTCACCGGTCCGCTGTACGTTCAAAGGCAGCAGGGGATAGAAACCTCAACCTGGCCCGGCGGCACTGCCGGTTGTAGAAGACCTGGGGATGTTCCGTGATGTCCCGGATCGACTCCCGCCCGCTCCCCTTCCCGCTCCCGCTCCAGTATCGCCCGGATGAGAGGTTGTGTCAATAGCCGGCAACGCCTGCTGCAGGTCAGTGCGCCCCCGGCCGCGCGTCGCGCCTCCGGCTGTCCATGTGGTACCATGTACGGGGCCCCGGAGACAGCAGCATGGCACCAGCAGCGGAAGGGATGAAGCGCATGTCAGATGCAGGCCAGCTCATTGCCCCCTGCGGCATGAACTGCGGCCTGTGCTTCAGCTACCTGGCCATGAAGAACGACCTCAAGAAGAAGGGGTTCGCCAGGAAGTACTGCCCCGGCTGCGGGCCGCGCGGCCAGCACTGCACCTTCATGAGCCACCAGTGCCATCTGGTGGGGGAGGGCCTGGTCCGATTCTGCCATGAGTGCGGCGATTTCCCCTGCCGCCGGCTGAAGGGCCTCGACAAGCGCTACCGGACCAAGTACCACATGAGCATGATAGAGAACCTCAGGTTCATCAAGGAGCAGGGGATGCAGCGCTTCCTGGAGAAGGAAGAGGCGAAGTGGCGCTGTCCCGAATGCGGCGGGACCATCTGCTGCCACAACGGGCTGTGCTTGGGCTGCGGTCTCGACAAGCTGCGCCGGAACCGCAAGTACCGCTGGGGTGAAGAGCAGGGGCCTCCTAGTGCCCCGAACGCTCCAGGAGATAGAGCAAGCCGGCGATGATAGCCGCCAGCGGAATGATGACCGCCCAGCTGTTGACCTTCAAGACCTGCGGCAGGGTCACGCTGCCGAAGTAGCCCCTCTTCAGGATGCCTTCCTTCAACCCGGGGTACACGGCTGCCAGCAATCCGGAACCCAGCAGTATCCCGGCCAGGCCGGCCGTCAGGGCATCCAGATAGCCATTGCCGATGGCGCCGGCGATAGTCCCGGGGCAATAGCCCAGCAAGGCGAAGCCTGCGCCGAAGATCAGCCCGCCTATGGCATTGCGCCCCCACGAACCGGCCTTGGGACGCAGCTTGATCCACCCCAGGCCCTGCATCAGGTGCAGCCCGATCATGCCCGTCACCACGGCGGAGAGCATGATCTTCAGCACGGTGAAATCAGTCAGCAGCAGCTGATTGATGATGACGTCGTACTTGGTGACGCCGCCCTTCTGCAGGAGGAAGCCAAATACGATCCCGAACACCAGTCCCCAGAGCAGCCGCATCGTCTTCGTTCGCATCGCCATTCCCTCACCTGTCTTCACGCTATTACCTTGAAAACCAGCTGCGCCACCAGGATTCCACCGATGAAGAAGCAGGCGGCGGATATCCAGCTGGAGACTGCCAGCTGCATCGCCCCGCTGATGCCGTGACCGCTGGTACAGCCGTCGGCCCAGCGTGAGCCAAACCCCAGCAGGATGCCGCCCGCAAAGCCCACTCCCAGGCGGGCAGCAATGCTGTCCCCCAAATCCGTGCTCCAAACCGGTGGTATCCACTGCCAGGTGAAATCGCCGGACAGAAGGGCCGAAACCACGGCGCCGATGACCACCCCCACCACCAGCATCATCTGCCAGTCCACCTGGGGCTTCACTTCCTGGTAGTAGGGCTTCTTCTCCACCCTCTGGCCCCGGAACAGCCTCTCAATCATGCCGGCCAGCCGGGAGAAAGATGTCGAGCAGCCGATGGGCTCATTCGAGACCAGCCAGGTGAACCAGCTCAGGACGCCGATGGCTGCGCCGACCGCGTAGGGGGACCATTGCACCTGCGTGAACCAATTCATGCCGTTACCCTCCCATCAACGCCCGTGCGGCTAGGCGGACGCGTCCGCCAGCCTGGGGCCGTGCGGATTGGTGCACACGTGGCACTGCCTGGCGTGTCCGGCCGCGCTGTAGCCGGTCATGCCGCCGGCGACGTTGTAGACCTCCCTGAAGCCGTGCTGTCTCAGAATGCTGGCCGCCAGGCTGGAACGATTCCCGGTGCTGCATATGAGATAGGCCGGCTGGTCCTGAGGCAGCTCCTTGTAGCGGGTGCGCAGCTCGGGCGCCGGGATGCTGATGGCGCCTTCGATATGGGTGTCGGCGAACTCCAGGGGCGAGCGGACGTCCACCAGCACCAGCGGCTCTGAGCCCTGGGCAATGCGCCGGTAGAGGCTTTCGGTGGAGATGAGGTGAATGTGGTCAATCTGGTAGCCGTCATTCACCCAGGCGGTCACGCCGCCGTCGAGGTAGGCCACCGTCCGGTCGACACCTACCCGGCGCGCCCAGAGGCTGGCGGCGACGGCCTCCTGGTAGCTGTCGGCCACCAGCAGGATGTCCTTCTCGGTTGGCATGACCCACCCGGCGAAGGTAGGGAAGTTCCCTCTGAGATCAAGGTGCCAGGACCCCGGAACGTGAAAACTGGCGAAAGCGGCGTAGCTCCGCACGTCCAGCACCACGCTGCCCGATTCCTGCATCCTGTTGAGGAAGCTGATGGGCCTCAATCCCTCCAGGGACGGCAGCCTGGACAGCAGCACAGGTCCATTTCGATTTATGTCGCTGCAGCGGCCGAAGTGGTCCGGGGCCGGCGGCATGTTCGAGGTAAGGGAGCGCACGAAATCAGCCTTGTCCTTGATCTGCAGGCTGGGGTTATGCCGCCGCTCGTAGCCGATGGTGGAGGTCCATTTCGCCCCCATCGATCGTCCGCAAAGGGACCCGGCGCCGTGGGCCGGATAGACCTCACAGTAGTCGGGCAGCTTGAGCAGCTTGCCGTGGAGGGAGTCAAAGAGCCTCCCCGCCAGGTCGTTGGCCATGTCAGGGAACAGGTCCGGCCGGCCCACGTCACCCACAAAGAGCACGTCCCCGGCGAAGACACCCGCAGGCGAATCCCCCCGCGACTTGTCGGCCACCACGTAGACGACGTGCTCCGGGGTGTGGCCGGGCGCCTCCAGAACATCCAGCCTCATGTCCTCCAGGCTGATGCTGTCGCCCTCTGACACCGCGACATGCTCGAACCTGCAGTTGCCCGACCTGGGGGCGTAGATCTTAGCGCCTGTCCTGGCGGCCAGGTCCATGTGGCCGGAGATGAAGTCGGCATGCAGGTGGGTCTCGAGAATGTGCGTTATCCTGACCCCCAGATCGCGGGCCTCATTGATGTACAGGTCCACATCACGCCTGGGATCGACTACGGCACATGTCTGTTTGCCAGCCAGGATGTAGGAGCTGTGGGCGATCTTCTCCAGGAAGTAGTGTTTAAGCAGCATGGCACCTCCTCAAGTATCATGTTACCGCGGCACCGGCCCTGTCTGCCCGGCGAGAGGGCCTTCGACTCCATCTTCACACGTAGAAGAAGTAGAAGACCGTCACCACGGCCAGCAGAAACAGTACCGTCAGTCCGCTCCCTGCTTTCAGGTAGTCCTTGTTCTTGTATCCCCCCGGGGTCTTCAGCAGCACGTTGACCTGGTGCGTGGGCAGGATGAAGGAATTGGCGGTCGAGACGGCCACCAGCAATGCCAGCGGGCGGGGATCCATTCCTGCAGTATCGGCTATGCTGATGGCCATCGGAAACAGGATAACGGCCGCGCCGACATTCGACATGAAGAGGGAGAACAGCGTGGCTGTCGCGGATATCGCCAGGAGTATGACAAACTCGTGGCTCCCCTGGACCTGGGACATCAGGTGACCGGCGAGGTACTCTGCGGCACCCGATTTCTGCATGGCCAATCCCAGCGGAATAAGACCGGCCAGGAAGAAGACCACCTTCCAGTCGATGGCCTGGTACGCCTCATCGATGCGCAGCACGCCGGTCAACACCATGGCTATGGCCCCGGACATGAAAGAGATCGGGATGGAGAAACCCGCCAGGGCCAGTCCAACGGAGAAGGCGAAACACAGCAGGGCTATCCAGGCCCTGGAGGTGTCTCTCTCATTGGCCTCAACGGGTGTGACCACCACGAAGTCGTTGCCCTTCTTCAGGTCCGCCATCCTGTCCCACAACCCGTGGACGATGAGCATGTCTCCCGCGGCTACGGCAACGTCCGAGAAGTCCCCCCTGGCCTTCTCTCCCCGGTGATACAGCACGACTGGCTCGACCCCGTAGCGCCGGCGCAGGCCGAACTCCCTGATGGTCTGCCCGGCCATCCCGGAGCGGGGTGGAACAACCACTTCGGCGAATCCGGCGGTGGCGGTGTCATCCAGCGATTCCAGGCTTCTCGGCTTCGCCGCCGGAGTCAGGCCGTAAGCGGAAGCGAAATCCCCGATACTGGCTTCAGGGCCAAGGAGGGCTATCGTCTGACCGGCCTCGAACCTGGTCTCGCGCCAGGGGGCATACTCGGGGGACCTCTCGCCGACTATGGCCAGGATATGGATACTGTACCTGTCCCAGATGCCCGTCTCCTCCAGGGTCTTGCCGGCTATCGGACTGCCCGCGCCTATGGCGTAGTGCCGGATGTTGGAGGACAGGCTCCAGTCTTCCACCAGGCGGGACTGCAGCAGGTCATGGTCATCCACAGGCTTGTAGCGGGGCAGGACGAATCTGCCGAGGAAGAAAAAGAACACCAGGCTCGAGACCAGGAGGGTCAGCCCCACCGGCGTCACGGCGAAGATGCGGTATGGCTCCAGCGAAGACCTGATCAGGAAGTCGTTGACCAGCATCAGGGGGCCAGAGCCGATCATGGTGAGGGTGCCGCTGAGGATAATGGTGAAGCCGATGGGCATGATCAGACTGGAGGGCGGCAGCTTTCTGCGGCGGGCGATGTTCAGGATGGCCGGCAGAAACAGGACCGCCGATCCTATGTTCTGAATGAAACCGGACATCAACCCTACCCCGCCCGACACCACCGCCACGATCCGGCGCTGGCTGCGGCCGGCGTGCTTCGATGCCAGGCGGGCAAAGCCCGCCATCACACCTGTCCGGGCGGCGCCTTTTCCCATGATCATGACGGCGATAACCGTGATGACGGCGTTGGAGGAGAAGCCGGACAGTGCCTCCAGCGGCTCGAGAACGCGAGTCCAGGCCAGCGCCAGCATGCAGAGGATGGCCACTATATCTATGCGCAGCCTGTCCACGATCAGCACGATGGCGGTTACGGCCACGATGGACAGGACGATAATGATTTCGGTATCCATCACGGTAGACCCCTATAGGCCCCTCAGGTAGTCCGGCCGCAGCAAGGACGGGTCTCCTCGCGCGATGACACGCTCCAGCTGGCCAATCATCCTCTCCTTGTCACCGGGCAGTTGCCCGCGCACGGCGAAGTAGTTTGAGGCATGCATGGAGCTGAAGAAACAGCTGGAAAAGCTGGAGTGCCGGATGATGGTCGCCAGTTCCCTGAGGGACTCCACCGGGGAGATAAGGCGAAAGGCCCCCCGGCGCCACTCCTCGTACAACGGCGTGCCCGGTAACAGCACCAGCGTCAGCGCACCGGCAAAGTCCGGGTCCATCTGGCTCAGAGCTCTGGACGTCTCCATGGCGTGTTTTTCGCTTCCGTCGATGCCGCCCAGACCGAGGATGACCGTCACGGAGGTGAGTATCCCGGCCTCCTTCGCCCGCCGGCCGGCCTCCGTTATCTGCTCCACGCTGACACCTTTGGCCGTCCTCCGCAGCACTTCATCATCCCCGCTCTCCAGGCCCATGTACAGTATGCCCAGCCTCAGCCTGCGGAGCTGCTCGAGTTGGCCGGCGTCTATCCGAAGGACGTCCTGCGGAGTGGCGTAGGCGCTGATCCTCTCGACGAAAGGCAGCGCCTCGTTGATGTGCTTCAGCACCTCTTTCAGCTTCCGCAGCGGGTAGACCAGGGCGTCGCCATCCTGCAGGAACAGCCTCTTCCCATCCCATCCCCGGGCGATGGCATACACCGTGTCGGGCACACCCGCCACGTATGCTCCGCTGGCCATGTAGCCGGCCAGGGCATCTACTTCCCTCCTGATATCTTCCGGATCCCTGATCTGAAGCCCGGAGCCATGGTAGCCGCAAAACGTGCAGCTACTGTTGGAGCAGCCACTGGTCAGCGGCAGGAAGTAGCTGGCCGCCTCGCTGGGAGGCCGGATTATGTCTGGTCTTTTGAAGGCCATGGTTGAGGCTTAACATCAGTATACCAGCCCGGCCAGGCCATTGGCGCCGGCGCCGGGCATGGCGCACCTGGAGGCCTGTTTGGACAAACACACAAGACGACCGTAATATGGATACCGGTCACATGAGATACCGTGAACCTAACAAGAGGGACTGGGCGAAGAGCATCATCTACCTGGTCCTCTATGTCGCCGCCATCAGCATCGGCTTTGTCCTGCTGGCACTGGGCGTCATCGGGGCTTTGTTCCTGGCAATCATAGTCCTGGGAGGGCTGTTCCTGCTGGTTTGGCAGCACTCGAGGACCGTCGGCTTCCGGTGCGCCAATTGCAGCCATGAGTTTGAGGTATCCTTCCTGACGGACCTGGTGAGTCCCCATGGAATGGATTGGCATTACCTGAAGTGCCCGGATTGTGGCCGATGGACGCGGGCCAGGGTTCTGATCAAGGAGTAGCCGGCACATGACCCTTGCCGATCCATGGACCAGGGAGTACCATCACAGCAGATGGTTCTCGTCGGACAGGTGGGAGGCGAGGCCCGGGCAACAGACAGCCCGGCAACCCTCGGGAAAGACAGGGAGGTAGAGTCATGAAGTACGGGGCCAGGAACCAACTCAACGGGGTAGTCACGGAGATCAAGAGAGGCACTGTCATGGCGCAGGTGAGCCTGGACATACCGGCTGCCTCCAGGATGAGCTCGGTGATGACCTTGGACTCGGCAGATGACCTCGGTCTCAAGGTCGGAGACAAGGTCAAGGTGGTGGTGAAGGCTGTCAGCGTCCTTGTCGTCAAAGAGTAGCTAGAACACCGTTCCGCCACTGCGCCGGGGCCTGACGGCGGCTCGCTGGGGGGCCTATAGCCGGCGTGACATCCGGTGGTGCCTCAGCAGATTCGCACCCTCACCTCATCATCGGTTTGGGAGGCGTGTCCGCCTCTGTTATACTAGGTCTTGATATCCAGAGATATCGGAGGAGCACGCATATGCGGGGAAGGAGGTGAGCGCGATGACCTGGTTGTCATATCCCATGATCACCTGAAACCGAGCTGTGACAATGCTTGGTGCAGGTCCTGCACCAGTCATCGGCTCGAAGAGCCTCCGACCCCGGCGGGACTAGCTGTCGCTTCAGACAGGTCCTGTCTCCAGGCCTTTCACCTTTGCCGTGGAGGGCCGTGAGAAGCGGTGGTTGAGAGACTCTTGACCATCGCTTTCTTGTTGCCCCAATAGTCTGCGGAAGGAGACAAAGACATGACCACCGACTACCGGCAAATGTGGACTGACCTGGGACTAGACCTGGAGGCGCATGACGCACTTCTGGGCGTTCTGGGCAACGCCTACAAGGATACCTTCGTTTCCCAGAAGAACCGCCCGGAATCCATGGGCTACTTTGACTTCGTCATGAGCGAGGTCCACGGACTTCGCATAAAGGAATTGCAGGATGCCAGAGCAGAAGGGCGCAAGGTCGTGGGGACCTTCTGCGTCTTCGTCCCGGATGAACTGATACTGGCGGCAGACGCCGTCTCTGTCGGCCTGTGTGCCGGGGCGGAGTTCGGATTCGGAGAGGCGGAGAAGCTGCTGCCCCGCAATACCTGTTCGCTCATCAAGTCCTTCTTCGGCTTTAAACTGAGCAAGGTGTGCCCTTACATCGAAGCTTCTGACATGGTGGTGGGGGAGACGACCTGCGATGGCAAGAAGAAGGCCTATGAGACTTTCAAGGGGATCCAGCCCAACCTCTACGTCATGGAGGTTCCCCAGATGAAGAAGCCGGCGGACCGGGCCCTGCTGAAGTCCGAGTACGTGAATTTCATGAGCGCCCTGGAGAAACTGACCGGCGTCAAGATAGACGCCGAGCGGCTCAAGAAAGGCATCACCATCGTCAACAACCGGAGGAAGGCCCTGCACCGCCTGGCGGCCCTGCGGGCAGCCGATCCTGAACCGATCTCCGGCCTGGACGCCCTGCTGATCAACCAGGTGGCTTTCTATGACAACCCCCTCCGCTTCACCGAATCCGTCAACAAGGTATGTGACCAGATTGAGGCGCGGGTCAAGCAGGGGAAGGGCGTCTTTCCCAAGGGGACGCCGCGGGTTCTGATGGCCGGGTGCCCCATGGCGGTGCCCAACTGGAAGCTGCCCGCCATTGTGGAGACCAGTGGCGCTGTCATCGTGGGTGAGGAATCCTGCGTAGGGGAGCGGGGAACCCGGAACCTGGTGGACGGGTCCGGCGGCACGGTGGAGGCGCTGGTGGATGCCATCGTGGATCGCTACTTCCAGATAGACTGCGCCATCTTCACCCCCAACGATGACCGTCTGAACCACATCATAACCATGGCCAGGGACTACAAGGCGGACGGCGTGATCCTCTACTCCCTGCAGTTCTGCTCGCCGTACACCATCGAGTCCTTTTCGGTGGAGAAGAGCCTGGCAGACAAGGGGATTCGGTCTCTCCGCATTGACACGGACTACAGCCAGGAGGATGTGGGGCAGTTGAAGACCAGAGTCGAAGCGTTCCTGGAAGTGATCAAGAAGTAGCCATGAGGAGCGCGGGGCTTGACATCGGATCGCGGACCGTGAAGCTCGCGGTGCTGGAGCGCGGGAGACTCGTTTTGAGCCGCAAGGCGGAGAGCTCCTACGACTCCCTGGCGGCCGCCAGGGAGTTGCTGAAGGACGTTAGCTTCGCCGTGCTGGTGGCCACCGGCTACGGGCGCCACATGTACAGCGAGCACCACCACTGCCCGGTCATCAGCGAGATAGTAGCCTTTGCCGCCGGAGCGCGGTTTCTGTTCCCCGATTGTCAGGCCGTCCTCGACATAGGAGGCCAGGACACCAAAGTGATCTCCCTGGATGGAGGCGGCCGCGTCCTGCGGTTCGAGATGAATGACAGGTGCGCTGCCGGGACCGGCCGCTTCCTGGAGATCATGGCTTCCGCTCTGCATTACCCCCTCTCTGAATTCGGGCCGGCGGCCCTTCAAGCCAGGCGAGCGGAAAAGATAAACAGCATGTGCACCGTCTTTGCCGAATCGGAGGTGATCTCGCTGCTCACTCGAGGAGCACGCCGGGATGAGGTAGCGCTGGGGATTCACCAAGCCATCAGCCAGCGTTCACTGACCATGCTGGGGCGGTTGTCGCCCGTGGCGAACCTCGTCTTCGCCGGAGGCGTGGCCCGCAACCAGTGCATGAGGCACCTGCTCTCCAAGAGCCTGGGGGTGCCTTTGCTGATACCTGAGGACCCCCAGATCGCGGGAGCCCTGGGGGCAGCCATCGAAGGAGAAAGAACGCTTTCCCCCAAACCCACAGCCAAATGAATCGCCCGGGAGGCATCATGGACACTGCACATCTCAAGGTCAAGCTGGGCAGGCTGTCACACATAGGCATCGTGGTGAGGGACCTGGACCAGGCGATGGAGCACTACAGCTCCGTCCTCGGCCTGGGGCCCTTCACGGCGCAGGTCTACGACCTCAAGTCCTTCATATACAGAGGCAAGACGGCCAGCGCCCGGGTCAGGGCCGCGATCAACAGCCCCGGGGCAGCCTTTGTCGAGCTGGTGCAGGTACTTGAGGGTGAGACCGTGCACACCGAGTTTCTCCGGGAGAAGGGAGAGGGCCTGCAGCACGTGGCGTTCCTGGTAAGGAACCTGGATGAGACGCTCAGGGAGCTGGCCAGGTCGGGCATCGAGCCCGCCATGCTCCTGCCGCCCATGCTGATAGAGGCCCCCGCCTCGCCGGGTGAGGGACAGCCGGGCTCTGCCCCGGCCCCCCGCCTGCAGCTGACCGAGGTGTACCTGGACAGCGACAGGATCGGCGGCGCCATGATCCAGCTCATGGAGTACAAGCAGGTCCCGCCGGCCTAGGTTGCAGGGGCCTGAGACCGCTGGCCCGTCACGGCGGACCGCTGGCCTGGGGGTCGGAGGGACCGGCGTCAACGGAAGAGCCCGGGCTGCCCCCGGGTTCCTTCGGCATCTCCTTGGTCACCACCACCTCCGTGATCCTGGCCCCCTGCATAGCCTTGATGGCGATCTTCAGGTTCCGGTACTTCAGGTGCTCGCCCTCTCTGGGAATGCGAGAGAGCAGGTGCAGGATGAACCCGGCGATGGTGTCATAGTCACCCTCCGGCAGGTCCAGACCCATCTGCTGGTTGACCTCATCGACGCCCATGGAGCCGTCGATCTGGAAGGTGTTCTCGTCGATGACCTCGTACTCCTTCTCCGGCTTCTCCAGCTCGCCCAGAATGGGGCCGATAATCGACGAAGTCATCTGATCCAGGCTCACGGCGCCCGTTGCACTTCCGTATTCGTCCACTACTACCGCCATGTGCTGATTGCTCTCCAGCATCTCTGCGAAGAGCTCGCCCACCAGCTTGTTCTCCGGGGTGAAGTAGGCGGGACGTAGCAGACCGTCGATGGTGCTCTGCCGGTCTATTTCACCTCGCGCCAGGCCCATGAGAAGGTCCTTGGCTGACAGCAAGCCAACCACGGTATCGCGGTCGTCCCGGTAGACGGGGAAGCGGGATCGGGGATACCGGGCGTACACCTCCAGAAACTGGTCCACGGTCATTCCCTGCTCCGCGAAGGTCACATCGGGCCGCGGCACCATTATCTCACGCACCCTCCGGTCCCCGAACTCGAACACGTTATGCAGCATCTGGGCTTCCTTCTTCTCCACCACCCCCTCTTCCCGGCCTATGTCAATGGCCGTGTGGAATTCCTCTTCGCTGATGGTGGGCCTGAGCAACGAATCGTCGCTGGCCAGTCTGGTCAGCCTGATGCCGACGTGACTCAGCAGAAAGACGATGGGGTACAGGGCCACCGAGATGATCTCGATCGGCCGTGCATAGAGCAGGGCCAGCGTCTCCGCGTGGCGGGCGGCCAGGGTCTTCGGGACCAGCTCGGCCAGGACCAGAGTCACAATGGTAACGATCAGTGTCGCCACCAGCGCTCCCAGGTTCTCGCCCCAGAATGAGACGGCTATGATGGTGCCGGTGGTGGCTACGCCCGTTTCGAAGAGGTTGATCCCCAGCAGAACCGTGGCCAGAAACTTCTCCGGCTTCTCCACGATGCGGGCGGCCACCGCGGCGCCGCGGCGGCCCGTGCGGACAAGGTGCTGCAGGCGCAGCCTCTGCACGCCGATGAAGGCCGTCTCCGCACTGCAGAAGAACGCGGCCAGCAGGAGACAGACCACGAATATGGTAACGTGTACGATATTCACTCCGCCGATCTCCTTTGCCCGCCCCGCTTCTGCATCATGGCTCCCTCATTCTATCATCACTGAATACCGCAGCGCCGCGGAGCATCGCGCTGGCGCATTTGCGGGGTCTTCAGGGGCAATGTCGCGGCAAACTCAGCCGAACCGGATCGTTGTGTGACGGAGATGACGGTGCTACACTGAGGGCACCCGGACTCCCGATGAGCCGCCCGGGCAACCTGGGGAGGTATGGCCATGATCGATCGGCGCTGCGCCCGGTACCCGGAAACTGAAATCAACGGAATCACACGGTATGACCTGGGGCGGGTCAGGGCCTACAAGGTCCCCGTGGAGAGCTTCCCGGACTTCTTCACCAATGTCTACGTCATCCTGGACGGCAGGGAAGTCACCCTGATAGATGTCGGCTACAACAGTGTGAAAGCCCAATCTGACTTGATTGATGGTTTCTCAGTCATAGCCGGCCCATTCAAGGAAGACCTCGGGCTCAGCGATGTCCGGAACATCGTCATTACGCACGGGCATGGCGACCATTTCGGCATGCTGGGATTCGACGGATTGAAGGGCCGGACCGTCTACATGAGCGGGCTGGACTCCGCCCTGGTTACCGACTACCAGGAGGAGTACGGGAAATGGCGGGAAAGCAACCAGAGGCTCATTGATGAGGCGGGATGTACTCTGGACTCTGAAGACGTGGCCTCCTATGAGGAGTTCCCCGTGGGACCGGGTGACTATGACATGGTCGAGGTTGGTGACGGGCAGGAGATCATAAACGGATACCGGGTCTGCGCCACGCCGGGGCACACCCCAGGCCATATCTGCATCGGCATTGAGTCCGCCCTGTTCACGGGTGACCACGTGCTTTCCCTGACCACGCCCCATCAATCGCCGCGTTCTGGCTGGAGAGGAGCCGGGCTCGAGGCCTATCTCGAATCCCTCAGAAAGGTGGCCGGCCTCGACGTGGTGCTGGGCCTGCCCAGCCACGAGGACACCATCTACTCCCTGAAGGACAGGGCCCGCGCCATCGAGAGATTCCATCATGACCGCATGAATGAGCTGGCCGGCTTGTGCCAGCCCGAAAAGAGCCTCTACAGGATCACGGACGACTACTATCAGAATCACCCCGAATTCATTCAGGTCTCCGGCCTGCACCAGCTGGGCACGGAGGAGACCCTCATGGCCCTTGAGGAGATCAAGGCCCACCTGGAGTACCTGGTGGACGAGGGGCGCCTGGCCACCCACATCGATGGAAGTGGCGTGGCCAGATACCGGTACGCGCCAGCCAGCTGATCGTGCCGGGTCAGATCACCTCTTCGTCCTTGAGCCGGCCGATTTCGTCCCAGTCATAGCCCAGGACCTCGATCAACACCTCCTCGGTGTGCTGGCCGAACTCCGGGGCCTCGCGCCCGATGCGGCAGGGGGTCTCACTGTACCCCACCGGGAAGCCCGCCACCCGCACCTTTCCCCACAGGGGATGGTCGTACGAGGTCACATAGTCGTTGGCCACTGCCTGGGGGTCATCAGCGAACTCCTCCACGGTATTGATCCGGCCGAAGATCAGCCCGTGCGTCCTGAGTATCTCCGCCCACTCCTCACTTGATTTCGTGGCAAAGCGCTCATCAAGAACGGCGATGAGCTCGCTGGCATTGGCGGCCCTGGCATTCATCGAGCTGAAACGCGGGTCTTTCTCCAGTGCCTCCATCCCGGTGGCGCGGCACAGGGCGGGCCAGTACTTGTCCGGCGGGAGGAGCACTATGGCTATCCAGCGGCCGTCGCCGCACTTGTACTGGTTGTAGAGCGGGTTCCACTGGTTCTTCCTGGGCACGAAGTTCATCGGCCTGTCCCACAGGGTGTAGAAGGTCAGGGGATAGGCGATGAGGTGGCTGATGCCGCCCAGTATCGAGGCGTCCACCCTCTGGCCGCGGCCGGTCTTCTCCCTGGCGATCAGGGCCGCCAGTACGCCATAGGCCGCGCTGAAGGCGCCCATCTGGTCCGCGTAGCCGCCCTGCGGCCACTGGAAGTCCCGGCCCGGCTCCGTGATGAGCGACCAGATCCCCGACCGGCCCAGCGCCGCCGGGTCAAACCCGGGGGCGTCCTTGTCCGGCCCCTTCGGCCCCCATCCGGACACCTGGGCGTAGACCAGCCGCGGGTTGAGGCGGGACAGCGCCTCGTAATGCAGGCCCAGCTGCTCCACCGCCTTCTGCCGGAAGTTGTGCAGGAATACGTCCGACTTCTCCGCCAGCCGGTACATGATGTCCCTGCCCTTTTCCTTGCTCAGGTCGAGCGTGACGCTTCTCTTGTTTCTGTTGCCGACCTCGAAGTAGGGGTTTCGCTGCACCGAGGCGAACTCCTTGCCGCCGGTGGCCACCACACCCCGGCCCAGGTCACCGCCGGTGCGCTCCTCTATCTTGATCACGTCGGCCCCCAGGTCCCCCAGCATCATTCCAGCCACCGGACCGGCCTGGAACTGGGTCCAGTCCAGCACCCTGATGCCGTCAAGTACCATAGCCATCTTCCACCTCTTTCTGTCACTTTTGGATGCGCTCACGCCGGCCCCCGGCGGGCAGCCTGACGCGCGCCTCCGGGCTTGTGGCGCGGCAGCGAGCGGTTTGGGCCCCGCTCGCTGCCGCGCCGGGGGGGTTGACCTGCTTACAGGCTGGCCTTGATCATCTCCAGCACCGGCGCCGGATCACTCAGTGGTCTGGGGTTGCCGAACGTGGAGAGGTCGCTCAAGGTCCCCATCAGTATCACCTCTACGGGGTCTGTGGGAGTGCAGACCTCGCTGAACTTCGTCGGGTGCCCGATCCGCTTCATCAGAGCGGTTATTTCCTCGATGGCCGCGTCCGCGGCCTCGGCTTCGGGCATCTTCTTCGTGGCCACTCCCAGCGCTTCAGCCACTCTGGCCAGCTCCGGAAGACAGCAGTCCCGGTTGAACCTCATAGAATGGGGCAGGGCGATGCCGCAGCCGGTCCCGTGATGTACGCCGTACAGCCCGCCCATGGTGTGGGCCAGTGCGTGGGCCACACCCACACTGGCGGCCGACAGGGCCCAGCTGGCCATCGTGGAGGCGACCAGCATCTCGTGCCTGGCCTTCACGTTCTTCCCGTTCTCTATCACCAGGGGCAGGTACTTGTGGATGCGGCGGATGGCCTCCATGGCCCACGCCGCGCTTATGGGCGTGCGCCTGGTCGATACGGCCGCTTCCACGGCATGCGACATGGCATCCATTCCGGTGCCGGCCGAGATCCCTCTGGGCAGGCCCAGCGTCAGCCTGGCGTCGAGTATGGCCACGCTCGGGATCATGAACTGCTCCGTGGCGAAGCCCTTCTTCTTCAGCTTCTTGTTCAGGAGGACGGCCACGGCGGTGACTTCGCTTCCGGTCCCGTGAGTGGTGGGGATGGCAATGTGCGGCATGACCGGGCCGGCCAGCCGCATGATGGCGGCGTTCTCGATGGCCTTGCCGCCAATGGTCGCGCAGACGGCCGTGACCTTGGCCGTATCCATGGAGCTGCCGCCGCCCAGGCTGACCACGCAGTCCGCCTTCAGATCCCTGCAGAGCTCGACGGCCCGGTCGACGATGTCATAGCCGCTGTCCGGCTCGACGCCATCGAAGACCCCGACGCAGGAGTTGCCGGCCGCCATTTTGACCTGGTCCACGATACCGGCTGCCACCAGCCCCTTGTCGGTTATGATCACCGCCCGTTTGCCGCCCAGGCGGTCAATCTCCTTGGCCAGGGTGGACACGCAACCGGGTCCCGCATTGAGTTTGGTGGGCCCGTAGTAGGAGAAGGTATCGCTGGGGGTGGCATAGGCGAACACCCCCCCGAAGGTGGCCCGGTCCGGCGCACCCTCTGGTGACGTGTACAGCAGCTTCGTCTGGGTGAAGGCGGCCAGTCCTTCGAAGCCGAACTGCCTCCCCACGCCGCTCTGCTTGTAGCCGCCATAGGGCGCGTAGTCGGAAAGGATGTTGTAGTCGTTGATCCACATGGTGCCCGTTCTGATGCGGCGGGCCAGCTTCTGGGCGCGGCCGATGTCCTTGGACCAGATGGCACCGGCCAAACCGTACTTGGTGTCATTGGCAATGCTCACCGCCTCATCCTCATCCTTGTAGGGGATGACGCAGAGGACAGGGCCGAAAATCTCCTCCTGGGCGATCCTCATCTTGTTGTTCACGTCGGCGAAGATAGTCGGCTCAAAGTAGAACCCGCCTTCGAAACCGGGCAGCTTGGGCCTCTTGCCGCCGCAGAGGAGCCTGGCGCCCTCCTTCTTGCCGATGGCCACGTACTCTTCAACCTTCTTCAGCTGCCGGGCGTTGTTCAGAGGGCCGAACTTGGTGTCAGGCAGCAGCTGGTAGCCGGGCTTGACCTCCGCCACCCGCTTCTTCAGCCTTCCCAGGAACTTCTCATAGATGCTGGCCGGCACCAGCAGCCGGGACCCGGCGGAGCAGATCTGGCCGGTGTTGTACATGATGGCCACCAGTGCCCCGTCCACGGCGACATCGATGTCGGCGTCCTCCAGCACGATATTGGCTGACTTCCCGCCCAGCTCCAGGGTCACCTTCTTGATGGTCTCGCTGCCCAGGGACATGATGCGCTGGCCCACCTCGGTGCTGCCGGTGAAGGAGACCTTGTCCACCATCGGGTGCCGGCACAGGGCTTCACCCATCTCCTCTCCCGGCCCGGTGACGATGTTGACCACGCCCTTGGGGATACGGCTCTTGGCCACCGCTTCCGCCATGATCAGGGCCGAGAGCGGTGTATCGGAAGCCGGCTTCAGCACAACGGCATTCCCCATGGCAATGGCCTGCGTTATGTTCCATATAGCGGCCAGGACCGGTGTGTTCCAGGGGATGATGGCGGCGCACACGCCTATGGGCT
This sequence comes from uncultured Dehalococcoidia bacterium, assembly GCA_964423835.1. Lineage (GTDB taxonomy): Bacteria > Chloroflexota > Dehalococcoidia > UBA2247 > RBG-13-53-26 > JAFGCL01. The sequence continues at coordinate 23,372 of CAYRGJ010000033.1, forward strand.
CCCGGATGACGGTGTTGGTGCCCCAGGCCCATATGGAGCCGGTCTGCTTCAGGTCTTCCTGCCAGGGGAACTTGTTGGTGGCATACCAGGCCAGGTTCCTGATGGTCATGCCTCCCAGCCAGAGCTGGCCTCCCACGCCGGACACGGGCGCGCCGCTATTCTGGCTCTCGTACATGGTCAGCCTGGTGGACTGCATGTCCAGCAGGTCGGCCCATTCCATGATGATCTCGGACCGCTCTTCCAGGGACAGGCCGCTCCACACTCCGGAATCAAAGGCCTTCCTGGCGGCCTTAACCGCCGCGTCGGCATCAGCCGCACCTCCCCGGGGTACTGTAGCGATGGGCTGCCCTGTACCAGGGTCCACGCACTGCATGGTCTTGCCGCCTTTGGCATCGACGAACTTTCCGCCGATGAACATCTTGAAGTGCTCCATCTTTCTCCTTTCTTAACTGATCTGTTCATTAATGCCGGCGACCGCCGGGCCCGCGCGCGCGGGCAGTTGCCCGGCGCGCCGGACCCGCTGATCGCATACCGTCTAGCTGGCGAAACCCGGTGAGCTGATCCAGTCTGTGATGGCAAACCAGTCGTCCTGCGCCGCATCGTACTCAATGATCCGGCAATACGGCACCAGCACGTGATGGGTGCCGCTGTTGGCCAGGGTGATGGCTGGCATGCCCTCGATCTCCAGATTCAGCTTCTTAAAGGCATCATTGATGGCGGCCCCGTCAACGTTCTCGGCTCCCACCTCGTCCGCTGCCACCTTGACAACCCCGGTCAGTATCTCGCCGGTGAGCCAGCCTGACATCCAGGTTGTTCCCTTCTTCAGAACTGCTGCCTCCGAGGGCCGGTACTCCTCTAGCATCTCGTTCAGGCGGGTGCTGTATTCCCCGGAGTCGGTGAACAGGGGATAGAGATGAGGGATAAGGAGCCCTTCGAGCTTCGCCTTGTCCACGATGGAGGTGACCAGTGGCCAGATGCCCAGGACCGAGATGCTGGAGCTCACCAATCTCCCCTGGTAGCCCCTGGCGATGGCCTCGTTCAAGAAAGTGGCCGCCGAAGTGCCCACGGTGCTCAGGAACGCGACATCCGTGTCCTGGATCTGTGCCACTTCACTGGCCCAGGCCGACTGGTCTATGGCGCCGCCAACAGACCTCAACTCGATCTTCCCGGGGTTCTGGGCGACGACCCACTCCAGCCCTCTCTGGTACTCCCCCATGCTCCCCCAGGTGGGGTTGCCGACATGCGCCACCTTCATGGCCCTGTCTTTTCCCTGAGCTGGCCACCACTCCTTGAGCAGGTAGTCCAGGACCGCCCGGCCTTCGTATTCCGAGCTGTACGCATATGAGTACACCCAGTCTGAATCCAGGGTGGTTGGCCAACCCGTGAAGTTGTACTGTGGTATCTGGTCTCTGGTCTGATCGCCCAGCGTCTGATTGGGCGTCTCAGGCTGGTAGCCCAGCAGGACGTCTATCCCCTGGCCCGCCAGCCACTGGTATCCCTGCACGATTCGGCTGTATTCCAGGCGGGTATCGTAGGCAATGATCTTGATCTTGATCCCCTCTATGGGGTCGGTCTTCTCCATGTTAGCCATGAAGTCATCTATGCCCTTCGACACCTCCTTGAACGCTACGGCGGAGCTCCCCGTCTGGTCCGCCAGCCACCCCATGACCACCGTGTTGGTCTCTCCCCCGTTATCCCCTCCGCACCCGGTCACCACAGAAACGGTGACCAGCAAGAGGGCCAGCCCCAACGTTGCCATTGCTCTGCCAAGCCTTCTCATGACTACCCCCTTCCTCCTGTTTTCAGAACACCTGCCCCAGTGGGGCAATTCCTCTAAGCTAACGTGAGTATCCGCAAAACGCGGCTAGCCCGCGATGTCCTCCCTGGCGAACAGCGCCGCCCCCAGGGCCCCCATCAGCTGCGGCTCCGGCGGGATCCGGGCCGTCATCCCCAGCCGGGCCTCGATACGCTTCACCACTCCGATGTTCTTGCCGATGCCGCCCGAGATGACCAGCTCCGGCTCCACCCCCACGCGCTTGAGCAGGGTCACCACCCGCTCCGCCGTGGCCTCGCAGATGCCGGCGGCGATGTCCGGCTTGGGGACACCCTTTCTGAGGGCGCGGACCACCTCGGAACGGGCAAAGACGGTGCAGACGCTGCTTATCCGCAGATGGTCCCCGGCCTCGAGCGAGAGCGGGCCGAACTCATCCAGGGGCACGCCGATGGTGCGGGCGATCACCTCCAGGAAGCGCCCCGTCCCCGCCGCGCACTTGTCGTTCATTATGAAGGACTGGTGATGGCCCCGCTCGTCCACCCGGATGGCCTTGCAGTCCTGGCCGCCCATGTCCAGCACCGTGCGCGCGCCGGGGAAGACAGAGTGCACGCCTCTGGCATGGCAGGCGATCTCGGTCACGGTCCGGTTGGCGAAGGGAACGTTAACCCGCCCGTAACCGGTGGCCACCACGCGCGAGATGTCCCCGGGCCGAACGGAACCGCCGGACAGGGCTTCGGCCAGGATGGAATCAGCCATGTCGCTGCTCTCGGGCGTGGTCTCCGTGATAAGGGCGGCTATGGTGTCCCGCTCGTTGAGCACCACCACCTTGGTCGTGGAAGAGCCGATATCGATGCCGGCAACGTACATGGGGCTAGCTCCCCCCGCCCTGCCTTCCGGCCAGGCTGGCTTCCGTTTTGTGGGCCTGGATGGCGGCCCCGATGGCGGTGGCGAACTGGGGCTGCTCCGGCACCACAGGCCGGATGCCTATCATGTCCTCAATGTCCCTCACCAGCGCCGGGTTCAGGGCCCCGCCTCCCACCAGTACCAGGTCCCCGGTCACCCCCACCCGCTTGATGAGATCGGTCACCCGGACGGCCACGCTCCACACCACCCCCGCCGCAATCCTCTCCACCGGCTCGCCCCGGTGGATCTGGGAGATGATGGAGGATTCGGCAAACACGGCGCAGGTGGCGCTGATGTCCGCCCGGCCATCAGCCGCCAGCGCCAGCGGCCCTATGCGCTCCAGCGGCACCTTCAGGTACACGGCGGCCAGCTCGATGAAGGCGCCCGTCCCGGAGGCGCACTTGCTGTTCTCCGCGGAGTCCTCCACCGCTCCATTCGGCCTGAGCCGCATGGCGCGGCAGCCTTCTGCCCCGATATCGACCACCGTGCCTGCCGCCGGCACCAGCCAGCGGGCGCCACGGGAGGCGCAGGCCAGCTCCGAGCTGGTCTTATGGGCAAACGAGACCTGGCGCCGCCCCCATCCGGTCGCCACCACTCTCTCCACGGCATCCTGGCCGATATGCAGATCGGCCAGCGCCAGCCCCAGCACGCTGCGGGCAGCGGAATCGGCATCGTCATCGGATACGAGCCCGGTCACCGCCCGGACCGCCTGACCGTCGAATACGGCGGCCTTCGAACTGTGCGAGCCAATGTCAATACCCGCTGACCACATGGCCGACTACTCTGCGATCATTTCGATGAAGGCCTCGATGCGCTCCCGCATCTGATCCACGCCGCCGGGAGTGTGGTCGCCTTCCAGCGCCAGGACGGGCACATTCCACTCCTGGCGCACCTTCTCCATCAGGTGGGGGTTCTCCGCCGATCGGCAATCGCAGTACTTCTGGGTATGGAAGATGACCCCGGCGATGTCATATCCCTTCGCGCTCTCGCTCATCTGCTGCCAGCGGCGCTCCGGGATCCGGTCGCCGGACGTGGACCGGGGGCAGGCGACCGCCAGGGAGCGGCGGCAGATGGCCTCCAGCGGCGGGCGGTCCGTTTCAATGGGATGCCAGAAGGAACGGGTACCAAAGCAGCTGTCATCGCTGACCACCTGCCCTCCGGACTCCTCTATGATCCTGATCACCTCTGCATCCAGCGGGTCCAGCGGCCCGGCGACCAGGTACACGGGCACACCCCCCGGGCCGCTGCGCTTCTCCTTCTCGACCGCGTCCAGGTACTCCCGCAGGAGGGCCGCGTGCTGGTCCTTGGGCATCTGGGATGCGGCGAATGACACCTGCCAGGCTTCGTACCCGGAGACAGCCGGCGGCCGCCGCTGGCGCAGCTGGTACATGCGCTTCATCTGCCGCTTCTGGTCGTTGTAGACGCCGATGGCCCGGGAGAGGTCGTCATCGCTGACCAGGTGATGGAAGGTGCGTTCCAGGTCCTGCTTCAACTCGCTTACCACAGCCTCGTAGAAGCGGAGGGCCGCCTGCCCGGTGGTCTTCTCCGGGTAGTTGATGTTATGGACAAAGGGCTTCGTGTCGCGGGCCCTGACGGGGTTGGGCCGCTGCGGGTGGGTGACATGCACGTCCCAGAAATAGTCCATGGTAGAGACGATATCGCAGGTGGTGGGAACGACCACCCCGTCCAGGTAGTCATACAGGCCGCGCATGGCGGCATCCAGGCAGCTGCGCATGAAGGGACAGGAGTTGGGCGGGACATGCAGCTGGGCGCGTTCCAGCTGGTCCGACGTCCCCACGATCCGGACCGGCAGGGCACCGGCGGCGTAGATGACCTCCTCCGGGGCCACGCAGCAAAGGTAGCCGATCACCGGCCTGCCGGTCTCGGCTTTCCACTGCCTGACGGCGTCGTGGTGGGCCCGGGCATAGCGCTGGAACGTTTCGTTCATGATTTCCCCTCTGACAGCCGGATTCCCTTATTAGCGGCGATGCGCTCCGCCAGGGCATCCAGGCGGGTCCTTACCTGGCCCTCGGAGTAGGACCGCTCGTCGACCAGGTCGCAGTCTATGACCACCGCCGGAATGCCCATCTGCTTCTCGACGAAGGAGACCATTTCCAGCACCGGCAGGTACACCGGGCGGCAGGTGTACACGCTGTTGATGACCACCCCGTCTATCTGGTATTCGCGGCACAGCTCGCGGTAACCCTCCACCGATGCCCGCACCAGCTCGGTCTCCGGCAGCAGGGTGCGAACGGCCATCTCACCCAGGGGGTCCCGCGGGTTGCGGGTCGGCCAGGGGTAAGGATCGTAGGTGGGCTCGTAGACGAACACCCCTCCCAGAGGCTCAAAGTAGTTGAAGATGCCGGTGTTGAACCAGGTGGGTATGCCCGCCCACAGCAGCCGGAACCGCTCGTGATCGATCTGCCCCAGCCCGGCCGCTACCCTGGCCTTGACCTCGTCACGAAGGGCGGCATAGAAGTGATAGGCCTTCTCCGTGCCGGAGCAGTACATGCCAGGGTACACGCAGGAGAAGCCGTCCCCGCTGCCCATGGGGGATGGCACGGCCTTGCGCAGCTCCATTATCTCCAGCCGGAGCTCGTTGGTGCGGTAGGCCCAGTCCAGGCAGTGGTTGAGCCGGTCCTGGTCGTACCGGGTGCCGGTGACCTCCGTTATGAAGGAGAAGCAATCCTCCAGCTGCGACCGGTAGTACTCGATCTCGTGAGGTTTGGGGGTCTGCATCCGCTGGCGGATGATGCGCTCCGGCCGGTCCAGGATGAACATGGGCACGTTGAGACGCTGGGCCAGGTCCTCCCACCACTTCAGCCTCAGGTCGCAGACGCTGGACGAGGTTATCAGCAGGTCCGGCGCGGCCATCCCCCCCAACGGCCCGTCGGTCAGATCGCCGTTGATGACATATCCCATAATAGTGCGATGGTATCCGCACAGGTCCGTGGAATAGCCGTGCTGCTCGGCTATGCTGGCGAACCTGACCGCGTCCTTCTCGGCATCAGGTGTCTTGCGCCGCACCGCGGTCAGGGCGGAGTACTGCTCTGGGTAGAAGGGGTGGAGACCCATCGAGTAGTAGATCTCCTTCTCCACCAGGGCGCACGACCAGACCACTGGCTTCCCGGCGGCCTTGTGGGCGTGGCCCTGGGCGAAATCATCCTGAATGAACTGCCACCCCCGGGCGGCGGTCTTCAGGGTCTTGCGTGAGGCTTTGGTGGCAGTTCTGGCCTGTTCAGCCATAGGCGCACTCCTTCAAGTGGCTGATCATCGTTCACCGTTCCGGTTGCGGCGGCGGCGACGCGGTGATTCCGCCAGAGATGGGCTGCCATGTACTCCCCCCGTGGTAGCCAGCCCTTACGGCAATGATGCTATCACCCGGATGACAAGTTGTCAATAGTGGTGTGCTGAAGGCCTGCTTCAACAGTCAATACAACGCCCGTGGTGTTTTACATATAGTGAAACGCATCGACCTCTGCTTGCACCGGCTGCAATTCGTGATATACTGGGTGCCATGAGCGGCGCCATCGACGCTACTGATCTGGCCATTATCAGAGAGCTGGAGGACGATGCCCGGCAACCGCTCTCGGAGCTGGCCAGGAAGGTCGACGTCAGCCGGTATGTGCTGGGCCGCAGGCTGCATTCACTGCGGGACCGCAAGCTGATCACCATCCTGGCTTTCACTGACCCCCGGGCGCTGGGCTACCGCACCATGGCGATCACCGGAGTGCGGGTCACCCCGGGCAGCCTCTACCCGGTGGCGGACAGGCTCAAGGCCCTCCCCAACATACTCCTGGTGGTTACCTCCACCGGTCCGAATGATATCGTCGTACTGTCCATGTTCGGCGACCCTGCCGGGCTGACGGCCTTCCTGACCCGGGAGCTGGGCAGCATTCCCGGAATCACGTCCAACGAAACCATGATTGTTCTGGACTGGTGGGTCCGCCGTACCATCTTGTCAGCGCCCAGATGGAAGAGGATGACCTTCTCACCCGAGCTGCGGCCGGCCGCTCTTGAGCCTGGTGGGCCCGGAGGAGCCCCACGGGGACCAGAAGAGGAAAGGCCTGATCTGAGCATCGACAAGATCGACCTGGCCATGCTGAAGGAGATCGAGCGGGGTCCGGAGCAGTCCGTCTCCACCCTGGCCAGGAGACTGGGCATCAGCCGGCCCAACGCCACCGCTCGGTTCAACCGGCTCCTGGATACGGAAATCACGCGAGTGGTCGGCTTCGCTACCCCCTTTCGCATGGGTTATCCCACAGCGGCCATGGTGGGCATCCGGGTCCTGCCCAACGATGCCGAAGCGGTGCTGGCGGCGGTGCGCTCCCTGCCGAGCGTATACTGGGTGGCCAGGGTGGCCGGCCGCTACGATTTGATCGCTCTCACCATATGGCCGGATCCCGTCGCCCTCTCCCGGTTCCTGGGGACGCAGCTGGGGGTGATAGCCGGCATCACCGACATAGAGACCAACATCTTCATGGACACCAGGAAGATGAACTTCGCCCATGTGGCCTCATCACGCGTCAGGGATTAGGCCGCCGCAACCGATCATTCTGCCCGGGGCCGGGCGTCCCGTCCGGCCTGCCCGGCATGGCCGCAGGATCGTTCATAGACAGGAGGGTAACAGATGAGCTCGATGTTTTCACTGGATGGTAAGGTGGCCATCGTGACCGGAGCCAGCAGGTGGACCGGGAAGGTCATCGCCCTGGAGCTGGCCAAAGCCGGGGTGGACCTGGCCATCGCCGCGCGGACCCCCAAGCCCCTCGAGGCGGCAGCCGCGGAGGTCCGCAGCCTCGGCAGACGGTGCATCGCCGTACCCACCGACGCCGGAGACTCGGCGCAGGTCGGCCATCTGATCGATGAAACCATGAAAGAGTACGGGCGCATTGACATCCTGGTCAGCAACGCCGGAACGCCCGTGGGCGGCAGCGTTCCCACGCTGGATCTCAAGGAGGAGGTCTGGGACTCCGACGTGCGCCTGAATCTGAAGGCCCATTTCCTGTGCAGCAAGGCCGTAGCGCCCATCATGATCAAGCAGGGCGGAGGCAACATAGTGGCCATCGCCTCTACTGCGGGGCTCCGTGTCAGCCCGGACGCCGCCGGCTACAGCGCCTCCAAGGCCGGCCTGATGCACCTGGTGAGGAAGCTGGCGGTGGAGTGGGCGCAGTACAACATCCGCGTCAACGCCGTGGCCCCCGGGGTGATCGCCATTCCCATATTCCCGGCCTACCTGGACCGCATGCCCGAGGTGAAGGCCATCTACGAGAGGATCCCGCTGAAGGGCGGGGTGAAGATGGAGCACATAGCGGCAGCCGTGATATACCTCGCTTCTGATGCCGCCGGCTCCGCGACGGGGATCACCATCCCCCTTGACGGGGGCATGACCATCAAGCTCTGACGCCAGCCATAAGAAGCGGACCTGACCTCTGGCGCGCCTGCGCCAGCGCGGCAGCCGCTGGCTACGGGTCCGGACTGCTAACGGCCCCTGGTGGGCAGCATGACCGTCGCCCGGCAATCGACTATGGTGCTGGAGTCCTGCCTGGTTACCGACAGATGGCAATCAACCCAGTGGCCTGCGTCGTCGAAGTACTTCCGCATCACGCGACCGCTGGCGGTGATGGTATCCCCGGGATAGCTCGGGGCCCCAGCCTTCAGCCCCAACTTGCGGATCTTCCCTGCAGGCCCCATCCAGTCAGTCAGGCATCGGCCCAGAAAGCCACCCAGAAACAGGATATTGGGGACCATGTCCTTCTGGCCCATGGCCCGGGCGAAATCGCGATCATGATGCAGAGGGTACAGGTCCCGGGTACCACACACGGCCATGATCAGCCGCCTGACAGTCAGCTCGAGAGAGATGGGGGGTATCTCCTCACCTGCGCTAACCTCTTCCCAGTAGAGCGGCGATCTGGCCATCACGGGCACCTCCTGTCCCAGTTTCCCCATGCCTCCTCGGCTATCCATCGGTTCTATAGCGGAAGATGACGTGCTCATGCGTGGCCACCAGTTCCTCTCGCTGATTGTAGTAGAACGTGGTGGTGGTGATGAAGTAACCGGAGCCGGCTCTGGTTCTCTTCAGCGGTGAAACGCCATCCAGCCTGGTCCTGTAGTGCACCCTGTCCCCCGGGCGAAGGGGCAGCAGGTACTCGTCCGTCTCGTCAACGCTGAGCTTGAGGGGGTAGTCCCCCAGAGGCAGGTCCATCTGATCTACCAGGGCGTCCGCAGGGAGATCAGCGGCCGGCCAGTAGGCCGGCATGGACCAGGTCATTATCATGGTCGGAGGGCTGATGATCCCGCCGTACTCAGTGTCCCTGGCGTAATCCGGATCGGTGTAGAGGGGGTTGCTGTCTTCCACCATCTCGCACCAGATCCTGATCATGGCCTGGTTGACCTCGTCGGCGCCTTCCACAAACCCGGAGACGCGGCCGATGCATTCCTGGACCTCCGCCGGTATCTGCCCTTCTGACATAGACGTCCTGTCCTCCCCGTTGTCGCTACTTGCCAGCCTGAACGTCACTGGCCCCGCCGAGGCCTAATCGTACTCACTTGAGTCGCCGGCCGTCAATTGCCCTCTCCCCCGGTCCTGTCGGGCAATCCCTGACAGACACCCGGGCGCGCCAGGGCTATCCTTCGGTCCTGGCCTGTAAGGAGCACTCTCATGAGATTCGAAGGCAAGGTGGCCATAGTCACCGGGAGCAGCACCGGCATCGGTGAAGCCATAGCCCTGGCCTTCGGCCGGGAAGGCGGCAGCGTCGTCCTGGCCGCCCGCAGCGTGGACAGGCTGCGCTCCCACGCTGACCAGATCAGGCGGTCCGGCGGCCGGGGGCTGGCGGTGAGGACCGATATCAGCCGCCCCGGCGACGTAGAAGACCTGGTCCAGAAGGCCATGCAGGAGTTCGGGCGGATCGACATCCTGGTCAATAACGCGGCCTACACCGAGCTCAGCCTGAGGCCCTTCCACGAGACAAAGCCGGAGGACTGGGACGGAGAGATCAACACCACCCTCAGGGGGACCCTGCTCTGCTGCCGGGCGGTCCTGCCCCAGATGATGAAGCAGGGCCGGGGGAGGATAGTCAACGTCACCACTGCCGGCGTCAAGACGGGCTCGCAGTACCTGTCGCTGTACGGGGCCTGCAAAGCGGCCGTGGCCCAGTTCACCAAGTCTCTGGCCATGGAGATGGCGCCGTTCGGCATACTGGTCAACGCCGTGGCCCCCGGCATGGTCAGAACGGGCGCCCTGGACCGGGTCTTCGGGGAAGACCTGCTGAAGACGCACCTGGCTACCCAGGGGGTGGCCCGCCTTGGCGAGGCTGAGGAAGTGGCCCGGGTGGGTCCTTTTCCTGGCTTCCGACGAAGCCAGCTACGTCACGGGGCAGCACTGGTCGGTCTGCGGCGGGCTCAGCCCGCAGTAGCCGGAACCAGATCGGGAGGCAAGAATGGGCTCTGGGGGATACGCGGGCAGAATCCTGCGAGTCGACCTCTCCTCGGGCAGCCTGAGTGCGACGCCGACGTCGGACTACAGCCGTGACTTCGTGGGAGGCCGCGGCCTCTCCGCCCGGATCTACTGGGAGGAGGTCCCGCCGGCCGCCCGGGGCCTGGATCCGGAGAACATCGTGGTCCTGGCCACCGGGCCGGTGGGGGGAGTGCCGGCGTTCTCCGGGTCAAGATGGACGGTCTGCGGCAAGGACCCCAGGGTGGAGCGGTTCACCTACGGCAATTTCGGCGGAAGATGGGGGGCGGCCCTCAAGTTCGCTGGCTACGACGCCATCGTCATCCGGGGCCGGTCGGAGAAGCCGGTGTACCTGTTCGTCCACGAAGGCGCCGCCGAGCTGCGGGATGCCGCCGGCCTGTGGGGCATGGGGGCCATCGAGTCCCGGGAGGCCCTCAAGGCGCAGCTGGGCGGCTCCGTGAGGGCGGTGGCCACCGGCCAGGCGGGCGAGAACATGGTCATGATCTCCAACCTCACCGCCGACAACGACGCCACCGGGGCCCAGGGCCTGGGGGCGGTGCTGGGCTCCAAGAAGCTCAAGGCCGTGGCGGTGGCCGGGGGCAACCGGCCGGTCCCGTTGGCCCGGCCGGACAAGGTGAAAGAGCTGACCGATTACTACCGCGGGCTCAAGGTGGGCTTCCCCTACTATGACGAGACCTACCACAACGTCCTCAGCCGCTGGTCTCATGATCCCCGCCTGGAGTACCGGGTGGTCCCCGGCGAAGGCGTGCTGAAGAAGGACCCCTGCTACGGCTGCCTGGGCCGCTGCCCCCGGACCACCTACCGCTCCGGCGACGGCACCACCGGCAAGTTCATCTGCCACGGTGCCTATATCTACCAGCCGTGGGCGGAGCGATACTACAAGGAGTGGAACGACGTCCCCTTCATGGTCACCAGGCTCATCAACGACTATGCCATGGACAGCATCGCGGTGGACCTGATCATGAGCTGGCTGGATGCCTGCTACCGGGCGGGGATACTCAGCGACGAAAGCACCGGCATTCCCCTGTCCCGGATCGGGAGCGCGGAGTATGCCGAGGTGCTGCTGCGGAAGATATCGCGGCGCGAAGGGTTCGGTGACGTTCTGGCCCGGGGCGTGGAGCAGGCGGCGGATGAGGCCGGCCCGGCGGCGCGGGAGCAGCTGCGGCATATCGGGATACTCTCCGAGCCGGGTTACAGCCAGCCCTACGGGCCCCGGCTCTACATCGTCACCGGCCTGATATGGGCCATGGAGCCCCGGCTGCCCATCAGCATGCTCCACGAGGTGACCACCACCCTGGGGAAATGGCTCACCTGCCACATGGGGCTCAACGTCTTCCCCACCACCGAGACCCTCAGGGCCATTGCCGCCCGCTTCTGGGGGAGCGAGCTGGCGGCCGACTTCTCCACCTACGAGGGAAAGGCCCTGGCCGCCAAGAAGATCCAGGACCGCACCTACGCCAAGGAGTGCCTGGTCTTCTGCGACTGGCTGTGGCCCATGCTGGAGGCGGAGTTCTCCGAGGACCACGTGGGCGACCCCACACTGGAGGGCCAGATCGTGTCGGCCATCACCGGCCGCGATCTGGATGAGGCCGGGCTGAACCGCATCGGAGAGAGGCTCTTCAACCTGGTGAGGGCCATCCATGTGCGGGAAGGCCATCGGGGCCGGGCCTCGGACACCATACCGGAGCAGGCCTACACCCAGCCCCTGGACTACGAGATCCAGGACCCGCAGCTGATACTGCCGGGTAAGGACGGGGAGGTGGTCAATCTCAAGGGACGGGTAGTGGACCGGGAAGCCTTCGAGGCGATGAAGGACGAGTACTACCAGCTGCGGGGCTGGGATGCGGCCACCGGCCTCCAGACGCGGGCGCAACTGGAAGAGGTCGGGCTCCCGGACGTTGCCCGGGACATGGAGCAACGGGGCCTGCTGGCGTCTACCTAGCGCCGGCTACGTTGCCTCTTCTTTGAACAAGGCCGCATTCCCCCCGCAACGTTCACTTACATCTCGAATGCGTTGCGGGTAGCGGCGTAGCCTTTCCACAGCCACGCCTTGAATTGTGTACAATACGTGATGGAGAAGCACACCGTCGCAGGTGGAGGTCCCTGACGATGCCGACTTACGCTGAAGCGCTGGATACGATACTGAGCAATGTCAAGACCCTGGAAGCCGAGGACAGGCCCCTGGGCCAGGCCCTGGGGCAGGTGCTGGCCGAGGACGTCTATTCGGATTATGATCTGCCGTTGCGTGACACGGCGGCCTTCGATGGATACGCGGTGCAGTCCGGGGACATCCGAAAGGCGGGCCCCGGCACCCCGGTCACCCTGGCGATAGCGGGGGCCGTGAGGGCAGGCTACCTCTACCCCAAGCCCGTCCTGCCGGGCACGGCCATTCGCATCATGACCGGATCGGTGGTCCCGGAAGGTGCGGACTGCATCGTCAGATTCGAGGACACGGACGAGCCGGGCAACAAGAGCGGCCCCAATCCCCATCCCCCGGCCCGGGTGAAGGTATACATCAGCCAGGCCCCCGGCGCCAATATCAACCGGTCGGGCAGCAGCATCCACCGGGGCTCACTGCTCCTGGCTCGGAATACCCTCATCGGGCCGCCCCAGCTCTCCGCCCTGGCGGCCATCGGGAGGAGGAGCGTCAAAGCCATCCGCCGTCCCAGGGTGGCCATAATAACCACCGGAGACGAGCTCATAAGGCCCGGAACCCCGCTGTCCCCGGCCAAGACGTACAACGGTAACGAGGTCGCCCTCCGGTCGCTGGTGCTCCACTATGGGGGTGCCCCATCCGTCCTGGGGATCGCCAGGGATACCGAGAGCGCGCTGGCCTCCAGGATGCAGAAGGGGCTGGCGGCCGATGCCATCATAACCAGTGGGGGGGTATCCAGGGGCGACTATGACCTGGTGCGGCTGGTCATCGGCAGGATGGGGAGGGTGGTCTTTCACCGCGTCGAGATGAGGCCGGGCGCCTCCTTCGCCTTCGGGCTGGCGAAGAAGCCCCCGAAAGGCGAGATCCCCGTGTTCGCCCTCTCGGGCCCCCCGTCGGCGTCCATAGTCAATTTCGAAACCCTGGTCAGGCCGGCCATTCTGAAGATGAGGGGGCTGCAGGACCTGCGTCACCCCGCGGTCGAGGCCGCCATCGAGGAAGCGGCGGCCAACCGGACCCCTGTGGATCATGTCAGCTGGACCGATCTGCAGAGAGGTGATGAGGGATACCGGGTCAGGCAGCTGGACCGGGGCGGCCTCCTGGCCAACATGGCCGCCGCCAATTCGCTGACTGTAATCCCCGGCGGTGCCCAGATCGAAGCCGGCGAACAGGTGCAGGTGCTGCCTCTGGACTGGAGCTGAAGACCGCCCTTCCATGCCGAGCAGACCGCGGTCTCGGGGACGATCGCCGCTACCCTCCTCTCTGGATTCGGATCACATCATCTTCATGATGGTGTCGTTCTTGAGGGCCTCGGTGACTATGGCCGGCTG
>CAYRGJ010000034.1:0-35797 GCA_964423835.1 uncultured Dehalococcoidia bacterium
GCGCCGGATCACTGGAGCCGTAGACCTTGCTCCGGGCATCGGCGGTAACCGTAACGGTCAGAGGATCGACAGTGATGGCGGCATCCGCGGAGGCCGGGTTGTAGTTTGTGGTATCGGAGGGAGTGAAATCAACGTGCAGCGGGTGGCCGCTGCCCGCGTACAGCAGACTGCCGGAGGCCGGGGTGTAGACGAATGTCCCGGCTACGGAGGCGGTGGCGTCAAGCTGGGTGGAGCTCAGGGCAGTCCCATAGGCGATGCTGGCGGGGTCTTCCCAGGTGATGGTGGGCGTGCCCTTGCCAATCGTAATTGACAGGGCCTTGGTGGCGGTGGCGGCCTCGCTGTCAGTCACCCTGAAGGTGATGCTGGTGGGGCCGCAGGCCGCCGTGGGCGTCCCGGTGATGGCGCCGGTGGAGGCATTGAGCGACAGACCGGCGGGCAGGGAGCCGGAGGCGACGGACCAGGTGTAGGGCGGCGATCCGCCCGTCGCCGTGAGGGTCTGAGAGTAGGCTGCGCCGACCGAGCCGCTGGCGAGAGGTGAGGTGGTGGTGATGGAGACAGGCGGCACGGTGTAGGCGACCGTGATCCGCATGTAGTCAACGTAGGCTGTGCGGGTGTAGTAGCCCGAGTTCCAGAGGTAGAGAGAGACCCCGAAGTCGGACGCGTTGATCTGCGCCGGGGTCCAGGTCGTACCCCACAGGTCCGCGGCGCCTCCGTAGGTGAACTCCGCCATGGAAGACGTCCAGGCGGTGTCGCTGGCCCGGTTGGAGCCCACGATGGTGCCGCCCTTCAGCAGCATTAGCCCCCAGTCCCTTACGATCGACGACGCATCGGCCCGCCGCATGATGGAGACCGCAATCCCGTCTATGGTCGCGCCGGACGGGATGCTGAAACCGTAGTCGGTGGCCCGCAGGTACTTCGAGAGATCCGACCCTGATGCTCCCAGAAGACTGGTGGTGGCATAGCTGGTGTCGTCAGCTACAACATTGTTGGGATTGGACCAGTCCCGGGTCCCTCCGGAACCGTTCACGTTGGCGCCGGCCCCGGCATCGCGGGGGCCCGCAGTGGCCGCCGATGCCCTGGAGGGCATGGCCGCTGATATCCCCCCTATGACCAGCAGCGCCAGCGCCAGGGTCAGCCAGAGTGCTGGGATCACCCCCAGTCTCCTCCGGTTCTCCCTGGAGCTGGCACGCGCGACAGTCACGGTCAGGGGGTTGATTGGGCGCAGCGCCACAGCATCCTCCGAGACACGGCCAACAAGTGGTCATTCCCATTATCTGTGTACTGGCTTGCCTGCCCATCTCAGGCACCCACCGGGGTGTCCCAGAAATGTCACAGAAGATGCCTGAAGCGGGGGGTGCGGATCGACGCCGGTTGTGATTCCAGCGTGACCGCATGCAGCACTATTGCAGGCAGGTACTACGTAGATGGTCGGCGGTCGTGCAGACAGCCCGAGATAGCGGCACTGGGCCTTGACCGGAGGCACAGATCCTCCGAGAAGGTCTATCCGATGGTCAGGTCGATGTCCTTCTTGATGTCTATCCCGCGCGGGATGTCCAGCTTCGCCTGAAGGCGCCATTTGGTGGAGCTGCTCCCACCAGTCACCACCTGGGCGATCTTGACCGCCTGGCCCACCGCGCCCTCCAGCTGGGGACCGGCGGCATTCAGGATGTCGGCGGGTATCTTGATTTCAAAGGCGTATTCGCCTCCCTGGCTGTACTCCTTCTCACCATCGAGGGCGAGCTTGAAGTCGTAGACCCGTTCCTTCTCCCGCCGCCTCTCGCCACCGGCCAGGCCCCCGCCGCGGGTGGTGGTCTGCTCTCCAATCAGGGAGACGCTGACTTCCTTGGCGGCGACGGGCTTCTTGATGGTTAGAGAGACCTTGCCTGTGATGGTGTCCCCGGGGGCGAAGTGAGTCCTGGCAACTGACACCTCTATCTTTCCCTTGTCAAACATTTCACCCTCCTTCATCAATATCTGGCGCCGCTCATTCCGGCGCGCCCCGTCATCGGCGCCACGGACCGAGGCCAACGCCGATAAGATGGGCGAAGTAATGAGCACCGAGTTCTTCACACCCGACATAGTGCCGGGGCAAGTGGTCATTCCCATTGTCGGCGCGCCGGATTGCCTGGCGGTCTCAGACCTCAACTCCGGTGTGCCAAAAATGTCACAGACGATCATGGTGGGTCAAAGATCGTGATGAAATCGCCGGTTGGTGGGTTCCGTGATGATTGACACCTTCTGCTGCAAAAGCGAAGGGGCTGGAAAGTGGCGCAACCTGCGTGACGCCAGTCCAGGGCCAGTTGATGTGCCTGTCCCCGAGCATGGTCCGCAATGACTGTCTACATGTCTCGAATATGAAGTTCGTTGCGGGAGCGCCTGCGGCGAAGGAGAAAGAAGAGCAGCAGCAGGAACAGACCGAGCAGGAGCGCGCCTCCTGTGATTCCGCCGATGAGCAACCAGTTGGGGCCGGGTCCCGGCTGCACCGCATGTACGTGGGCCAAGGTGGTCGCACCTTCGAAATTGCCATCCCCGTCGTACGTGGCGATGATGTGGTGGCTGCCGGCCGACAGGTCGGATGTGGTGAATGTGGCCGTGCCATTCACCAGACGAGCGGTGCCCAGGACCGTCCCGCCGTCGCTGAAAGTGACCGTGCCGGTGGCCTTGATATAGGTGACCGTGGCTGTCATCATGACCCGGGCGTAGTTGAAGGTCAGCGTGCCCACGGCACCGGAGGGCGTGAGCTTGATATCGTAGGTCAGGGGATCCTCCCCTTCTGGCAGGCTGGACACCGAAGGCGGGGTCACGCTCCAGACGACGGCGGGCTTGATGGTCGCCATCAGGGTCACCATCTCGCCTGCACTGGTCTGAGCCGGCGAGGACGTGACGCTCCAGACGGCGGCGGCCTTGTCCACCGTCAGGGTGCCGTTGATATAAGTGATGGCGTAGTTCGATAGGCCTTGCCCGACGGCGGCGCTGGGCACGATGTCGTGCGTCCCGCCGGAGGCGGAGGCCTCGGCCCCCGTGCTGGTGAGGGTCACCAGGGCGACCCGATCACCGTTGACCAGGCCACTGGTGGTAAACTCAGTCCCCGTCAGGGTGGCCACGCTGCCGCTGGACTTGCTGCTGTTGCCGGCAGTGATGTACAGGGTTTTCGGATTGACCGTCAATGCGCCATTGACGCAGTTGACGTCGTAGTTGTCGAGACCGGTCCCGGCGGCGGCGCTGATCACAATGTCGTAGGACCCAGCGGCGGCTGCCGCGTCGGCGCCAGGGCAATCCAGGGTGACGCTGGTCACCGTGTCGCTGCCCTCAAGGCCGGTGACTGCGAACTCGGTGCCGGCAAAGGTGAATGCATCGCCGTAGGTCTTGGACACGCTACTGGCGGTGATGACGATGCCCTTTCTGACCATCAGCGAGCCATTGACATAGGAGATGTTGTAGTTGGCCAGGCCGGTCCCTGTCGCGGCTGACGGGACAATGGGGTAGTTGCCCACCGGCGCTGACGGGTCCGTCCCGGGGCTGGTGAGAGTCACGGTGGTCACAGCGTCGGAGCCAATCAGTCCGGCGACGGTGTACTCCGTACCGGCGAAGGTCGTGGTGTCACCGTAGATCTTCGTAGCATTGTCGGCGGTAATGGTCAGACCCCTGTTGCCGACGATCAGGATGCCATTGGCATAGATGATGGTGTACTTGGCCAACCCGGTGCCCGTGGCCGTACTGGGCACGATGGTGAAGGAGCCGGCCGCAGATGTGGCGCCGGCGCCGGCACTGGTGAGGGTGACGCTGTTAACCGAGTCCCCGGGCATCAGGCCGCTGGTGGTGAACTCGGTTCCGGCGAACGTGACGATGTCGCCGTAGACCTTGCTGGTGTTGTTGGCGGTGATCGTCAGACCGTACGTGCTGACGGTGAGTGTGCCGTTGACATAAGCTATGTTGTAGTTGGCCAGCCCCGTGCCCGTGGCCGCGCTGGGGATGATGGGGTAGTCGCCATTGGGGGCAGAGGCCAAGGCCCCGGCACTGGCCAGGGTGACGCCGGTGACGGTGTCGGAGTTGACCAGGCCGGCGGTAGTGAACTCGGTCCCGGCGAAGGTGACGGCATCGCCGTACGTCTTGCTGCGGTCATTGGCGGTAATGGTCAGCGACCTGGAGCTGATGACCTGACTGACGGAAGACGAAGTGCTGCCGGCGAAGTTGCTGTCACCGGCATACTCTGCCGTTATGCTGCCGTGTGTTCCCACGATGAGGGTCGAGATGGTGAGCGTGGCTGTCGCGGTCCCGCCGCTGCCGCTCAGGATGCCGTTACCGATGGCCGTGCCGCCGTCCTTGAAGGTCACGGTGCCCGATGGCGTGTTGCTTCCGGCGGCCCTGGTGACCGTGGCGGTGAGGGTCACGTTGTCCCCGTAGGTCGATGGTGAACCCGAGTTCACCACGGTGGTCGTGGTGCCCGGCACGCTGTAGGTGACCGTGATTCGCATGCAGTCAACGTAGGCTATGCGGTTGTTGTAGGTCGAGTTCCAGAGGTAGAGAGAGACCCCGAAGTCGGACGCGTTGATCTGCGCCGGGGTCCAGGTCGTACCCCACAGGTCCGCGGCGCCTCCGTAGGTGAACTCCGCCATGGAAGACGTCCAGGCGGTGTCGCTGGCCCGGTTGGAGCCCACGATGGTGCCGCCCTTCAGCAGCATTAGCCCCCAGTCCCTTACGATCGACGACGCATCGGCCCGCCGCATGATGGAGACCGCAATCCCGTCTATGGTCGCGCCGGACGGGATGCTGAAACCGTAGTCGGTGGCCCGCAGGTACTTCGAGAGATCCGACCCTGATGCTCCCAGAAGACTGGTGGTGGCATAGCTGGTGTCGTCAGCTACAACATTGTTGGGATTGGACCAGTCCCGGGTCCCTCCGGAACCGTTCACGTTGGCGCCGGCCCCGGCATCGCGGGGGCCCGCAGTGGCCGCCGATGCCCTGGAGGGCATGGCCGCTGATATCCCCCCTATGACCAGCAGCGCCAGCGCCAGGGTCAGCCAGAGTGCTGGGATCACCCCCAGTCTCCTCCGGTTCTCCCTGGAGCTGGCACGCGCGACAGTCACGGTCAGGGGGTTGATTGGGCGCAGCGCCACAGCATCCTCCGAGACACGGCCAACAAGTGGTCATTCCCATTGTCGGCGCGCCGGCTTGCCTGGTGGTCTCAGACCCCAACTCCGGCGTACCAAAAATGTCACAGACGATGGACCGTCGCTCAACGAATGAGGCTTCCCTCATTCTGGGGGGCGCTCACCAGCGCCTCGCTCTGTTATCAGCAGAGGCCTTTGGTGACCATCCTTCTCCGCGGACTTCGTCAAGGGAATCGAGCGGTTCCAGGCGCTGGGGATCAGGCGCCTCACCCTGGGCGCTGTCCTGTGGTGCCGTCATCTCGCAGTAGCTCTGCAGCCTGTTTCATTTGCTCCTTTTCCCGCAACGTGACCAAGCCCGGAGGAGACTCCTGGAACTTCTCCAGGGCATTGAAGAAGCGGTCCAGGACATCATCCTTGACCGTAGGGATGAGGAAAACGTGGGTATGCGGAATCCGGCGTCCGCGGGCGTACATGCACACGAACTCGGGGGAGAGAGACTTCATCATCCTGCGTGCGACCGTTCTGGCCATCCTGAACAGGCTGAGCACCTCGTCTTCATCCAGGTCATGCCACCAGGGCACATGCCTTTTTGAGATCACCAGGCAGTGGCCTTTGGTGTATGGGTTTGTGTCCAGGATACACAGTGACTTTTCATCCTCAAGAACCTTGTAGGAATCCGCCCTGCCGGCAACTATATCGCAGAATACGCACTTGTCCCCAGCCGCCATTTGCCTATCAGTCCTCCCTCGAGTCTTGAATACAGGTGTACATGATATATGTTCCGCCAGCCGGCCTCAACGGACGGCATGACCCTGGCTCTATCCAAGAAGTCTTGACAGGGTGGTCGTCTGTGGCGTATGTTTAGCCATGGGGTGTAAGGGTGGAGATTGAGTTCTCGTCCGGCCGCTTGTCGAAAGCGGGCTCCAGTCTGTCGGAGGCCGGCCGGCTGTTCGGCTTTCCGGTGGGTAGGAAGTACATCCAACGGCTGGCGGTACTCAGGGCCACAGACAGATTCGCCGATCTGTACGGTCATCGGGCATTGCGACTGCACCGCTTGAATGGTGACCGGGCCGGCCAGTACTCGCTGACTCTCACCGGCAACTACCGGATGGTGGTGGAGAAGGTCAAAGAGGACAGAGTGCGCGTTCTGGAGGTGGAGGATTATCATGGCGACTAGAGCCGATGCCTATCCTGATGTAGCTATCCCGCCTGGGGAGTACCTTGCCGAGGAGATAAGGGAGCGGGGCCTCTCTCAAAAAGAGTTGGCCAGGCGGATGGGGCGGCCGCCGAATGCGATAAACGAGATCATCCGCGGGAAGAAGGCCATCAGGGCCGAGACCGCCTTGCAGCTGGAGGAGGTCATGCCGGAGATACCGGCGCGGTTCTGGCTGAATCTGGAGTCTGAGTACCAGTTGACCAAGGTCTTCCTGGAAAGGAAGGCCAGGACCAGGTAGCTGGTGAGTTGACGATCGCGTAGTGCTGTGGCTCGCCGCCCTGGAGCGGGGTGCCCAGGCGCCCAATGGTCCTATCAACAGAGCTTCCCGAAGTCGCTGATCAGCGCGTCGCCGTCCCTGATGCACACATGATGGCCGGAATTGCGCCTGCTAGCCGTTCAGCCGGGACCTCCGCGGCGGCTGGACCTTTCCTTCCATGTTCATTCGGTGATCAATGAGAGGGTCTTCTGATCATCACCTCTACCCCAACCAGCCCTGAGCGGTTCGATCTCCCTGATGAGGGCCTGGGCCGCAGAGGTTGTCCCGATCAGCCAGGCCATGTGAGACAGGTAGCTGTAGTCAGGCGTCATATACCCGGCGATCCTGTACTTATTACGGAGCAACTCTGCGAGCTGATCCGCAGCATAGAGGAACAGACGCTTGGTGTTTCGTTTCGGTGAGTCCTCGAACATGTCTGGACACCAGGATGTCATGGCTGGGTGCTCCCTCCTCGTGGACAGGAACCGCATCCTGTTGCGGTCTCGGCAGGAAAGTACTTCCTCCGGAAGTATAGCGCCACATTCACCAGGCCGATCAACACGGGAACTTCCACCAGCGGCCCGATGACTGCCGCGAACGCTTCACCCGAGTCAATGCCGAAGACGGCAATGGCCACCGCTATAGCCAGCTCGAAGTTGTTGCTGGCGGCCGTAAAGGCAATGGTGGCCGTCTTGGGGTAGCTGGCCCCGATCCTCTTGCCCATGTAGAAGGAGACAAAGAACATCACCAGGAAGTAGATCAGGAGCGGGACGGCAATGCGGAGCACGTCCAGGGGCAACTGCACTATGATATCGCCCTTGAGCGAGAACATGACCACGATGGTGAAGAGCAGGGCAATCAGGGTGATCGGGCTGATCCTGGGAATGAAGCTCTTCTCGTACCAGTCGCGTCCCCTGGCCCGCAGCAGAACGAAACGGGTCAGCATGCCTCCGAAGAAAGGGATGCCCAGATAGATGAAGACGCTCCTGGCGATCTCGCCGATGGTGATGTCCACCTCGGACCCCTGCTGGCCGAAGTGTCCGGGCAGCACGGTCACAAAGACATACGCGTAAACGGAATAGAACAGGATCTGGAAGATGGAGTTGAACGCTACCAGGCCCGCGGCATACTCGTTATCGCCCCTGGCGAGCTCATTCCAGACGATGACCATGGCGATGCAGCGGGCCAGGCCGATCATAATCAGGCCGACCATGTACTCCGGATAGTCCCAGATCACACCCAGGAAGAGAATGGCCAGGAAGAACATCAGAAAGGGACCGATGAGCCAGTTCTGCACCAATGACAGGCCCAGCACCCGCCAGTCGCGAAAGACTCGGCCCATCTCCTCATATCTCACCTTGGCCAGCGGCGGGTACATCATCAGGATGAGGCCGATGGCGATGGGGATCGAGGTTGTCCCCACCGAAAGCCGGTCAATGAAATCGGAGACGCCGGGGACGAAGTGTCCCAGGGTGACGCCGGCGGCCATGGCCAGGAATATCCACAGCGTAAGGAAGCGGTCGAGGAATGAGAGCTTTCTGGTCATGCCCGCTGTCCTCCTGATTCTAGTAGTGCGTAGCCTATGCCAGGAAGGCCTCAGCCCTCTGGCTGCGGCCCCAGTTGCCGACACAGACCAAGAGCACCGACTTGACGGAACAGTTCGCCGCTATCACGAGCGGCTTCGCTGCCCTACTTTCAGCCGCAGCCGGGCCCGCATGCTGGAGCCTCCTGAGAGTGGCTGACCTGGCCTCGGGCTCCCTTGCTCGGCGCTGCCCGGCCCTGGTAATCGCGGATCCTCTGGATTACCTCAGCGTTCTGCGGCAGACGCCCCCCCTCTCTGCGGTTCGAGTAGATCACCCACTCATCAGCGTAGACATCGAACATGCCAACCGGGCCCTTTTTCAGACTCGCCTCGAGGCCCAATTCCTTCTTGATCACGGCCGCCAGACCGGTGGCCGTACTCAGGTATCCTCACTGGTCACAGTAGACTATCTCGATCCTCTTGATTTTGCGCACACTGTCTGACCTGCTCACCTGATGCCTCCTTTCGCCGTATGGCATCTCACCGTCTGCAGCCCGCGGAGCAACTCCGGGGCTGGTGTCTTGCCGTTCATGCGATGGCCCTGGTTTGCTCACAGGTCATCATGGCAGACAGGCCAGCCGACCCCACCGGTAGCTTGATCAGCCATGGGACCAGGGCCACCCGTTCGCAGTACTTCTCAATCACCTCATCAATGTAGGCTTGCTCGTTAGCTTGACGATTGGACAGGACCGGGTCAGCGGTCTCGATCGGAGTGAGCGCCTGGTTGATTACCCACGCAAATGGCTGAATCCCGGCGCGAGCGAGGTCACCCTGCAAGCGTGCTGCCTCGTGGACCGGCGTCGCTTCGGGGAGCGTGACCAGCAGAATGCGGGTGAAATTGGGGTCACGCAGGCGGGGCAAAAGGTCTCGGACGGTCTCCGGCATGTTGCTGGACTGGCGCAGCACCTCGCGATGATAGGCCTCGGCGGCGTCAAGCAGAAGGATGGTATGGCCCGTCGGGGCCGTATCCAGAACCACGAAGCCTTCCTGGCCTTCAGCCACCGTTCGGGCAAAGGTGCGGAAGACGGCGACCTCCTCCGTGCACGGCGAACGCAGGTCCTCGGCCAGGAGCGCTCGCCCCTGCTCGTCCAGCTGGTCACCGACTGTGCTCATGACCTCCTCACGGTAGGCGCGCGTCTCACCCTCCGCATCTATGCGGCCCAGTTTCAATCCAGGTGGCGCGTCCTCGATCAGCCACGAGACATGGGCGGCAGGATCGGTGGTGCTGAGGTGCACCGGATGCCCTCGGCGTGAGAGCTCGAGGGCGATGGCGGCCGCCACCGTGGTCTTGCCCACGCCGCCCTTGCCCATGGTCATGATGAGGCCTTTGCCGGCCCGCTCCAGCTCGTCGACCAGGGAGACAAGGGGCGGCGGCAGCTGTTGATGGACTGGGCGCGCGCTGCTCGCCTTCACAGCCGGCGACGCTCCGTCAAACATTGTCCGCAGGGCATCAACGCCAAGAAGGGATCGCGGGCTCAGCGGGATCTCTTCCCGCGGCAGCGCCGCGATACCGGCGGGCATGGCAGCGAGCGCCTCGCGGCCACGTTGCTCAAAGGCCACAGCCACGAGGTCATCCCGGAGCGCGGCACGGAACATGCCGTTCAAGATCAGGCGCTGGTTGGCGACCCCCAGATCGCGCAGCTCAGCGCTCGATCGCTCCGCTTCGCGAAGCGCGGAACCCTCTGGGCGGCTTACCAGAACAAGCATGGTTCGCCCTGGATCAGCCAGGGTCCGGAGCGAAGCCTCGTACAGGCCCTGCTGCTCTTTCAGGCCCGAGAGCGGCCCCAGGCAGGACGTTCCGGTCGTGTTCGTCTCCAGGAACGAAGTCCAGGCATGCGGGAGCGAGAGCAGCCGCAGAGTGTGGCCGGTGGGCGCTGTGTCGAAGATCACATGATCGTACGCGGCAGTGCAGGCGGCATTACCAAGCAAGCGGGAGAACTCATCGAAGGCGGCGATCTCCGTGGTGCACGAGCCCGACAGCTGCTCCTCCATGCTCCGCACCGTTGCGTCGGGAAGGACTCCCCGATAGGGACCAACCATGCGGTCTCTGTACTCTTGAGCGGCGACCTCGGGGTCGAGGTTCATGGCCTCCAGATTGGAGACCCCGGGAATGGCAGTCGGCGATGAACGAAGGCCCACACCAAGGACCTCATCCAGGTTGGAGGCGGGGTCAGTGCTGACCAGCAAGACGCGGCGTCCTCTGTCCGCCAGGGCGATGGCTGTGGCGCAAGAGATGGAGGTCTTGCCGACACCACCCTTGCCGGTGAAGAACAGATATCGTGTTGCCCTGTCAACGATACTCATTGTCGATTGTTTCCTTTCTGCAGTCCTGCAGCGAAGTCATGAGCAACAGCCTCCGCCGGAGGCCGCCGGGCCCTCACCCTGGCAATATGATTGACCCGTTCTGGCGCCAATCAGCTGGGCTGCCGCCAGAAGCCCGACCCTGATGATCAGGTCCGCGGGGATGGCTTCATAGACCTCCCCTCCCACTCCAACGGTCCGGCACTCCTCAGGACCACAGACATCACAACATGGGCTGTGGCCGACTTGCCCGCCAACCCAATCCTCCAGTCGCCGATCATTGAACCAGATGCGGTTGGATTGCAGAGGGTCTTTCCGGAATTCCGCCTCAGTCAGAGAACCTTTCTCCAGGGCGACTCCTATTCCCAATGGCGCCAGGGATTGCCTGAGGGCTGATATGGCCTTCTCCAGCTCCTCCTCTGTTGACCCGCACCGTGGGCATGTTTGTCCCTCAGATACCAGCCGCTGCCACTTGATTTCCAGCGTCTTCGTGCTACTCGGCTGGCTCGTTTCACAGCATCCCGCTCCCGGATTCTCCTCATCAGTCGGGCCCAGGCACCGTTGCGCCAGCTCCCAGGTGGACAGGGCTGCTCTGTCCTTCACGGACTGGGCTATGTCAACGGCCTGGCGCAGATCCTCCGGTGAAATCCCCAGATGGCGTGCCTCGTCGAGAGAGTGCCGCAGGGAATCCTCTCCGCCCGAGCCAATGGCGGCGCTCACAGTCAACAAGGCTCTTGTGGCGTCAGTGATGAGGCTGCGGACTGTCTGCAGGCCTGCGTACTCGGCCAGCATTTCCCGTGTGGGATAGCGACCCTTCAGGACCACGGCGCCATCGGCCAGGGTGAGCGGCAGGCAGTCGTTGCCTTCTTTGGCGAGGGCCTGCTTGACCACCGGGTTTTCCACAAACGCCGCGGGTTGCTGGGACAGGTTGTACCTCTCCACCGACACACCCTGACGCTTCAGCCAGTCCAGGTCCGCGGCAAAGCGAACCAGCGCGGGGTCCACTGATGGACCGCACACCCCTGTCGAACAGCACATTGGCGGGTCATAGACCTGTATCTTCATGGAAGTTCTCCTTCAGTTTCTCGAGAAACGGGTGCAATATTGGCGGCATGGCCGCAGATACATGCGCATGGCCGCAACTACTTGCCGAAAAAAGGGGGCCGGCTACCGACCGCGTTCCCCCCCCGCATCCGGGGCCGACACGCACGGCGGTCTTGAGACGCTTACGGTCCAGGGCCGCTACCTCGTCGTGCTCCAGCGATTCTCTCACTGCCTGAATCATGGCGGCGCGGTGTCCGATCAGCTGGTCCTGGTCCAGGGAGTACAGCACCCACAGACCCTCCTTCCTCATCGCGAGAAAGCCGGCGTCACGTAGAATGCCCAGGTTGCGTGAAGCCCTGGTCTGCGAGATGCCCAGCGCCTGCATCACCTCGCACACGCAGCACTCCCTTTCCAGAAGCAAACCCAGTATTCGCAGCCGAGTCTCGTCAGACAGGGCCTTCATCTCTTTCACGACATCACGCATGACGAAACCCCCCACCCGGAACATATATGCGCCTTTCCGCTTATATTGTAGCAGCCCATGCGAGGTTGTCAAACGTGCCTGCGTCAATGCGCAGTCAGGCATACCTCAGGACGAGGTAGAGATTGCACAGACCGAGGATCAGTACCGTCGCCGGAATGGCGTACTTGCAGTATCTGCCCCAGCTTATTCTGTAGCCTTCCTTCTCGGCGATGGCGGTGCCCACTACGTTAGCCGAAGCTCCAATGGGCGTCGCGTTGCCGCCGATATCCGTTCCCAGCGCCAGCGACCAGGCGAGCGGCTGCTGAGCGGCGGGCCCCATGGATTGAGCCAGTGCACCTATGACGGACCGCATAGTAGCTGCAAAAGGTATGTTGTCCACGACAGCGGAGGCAAAAGCGGAGATCCATAGAATGAACGTCATGGCCAGGACGAGGCTGGAGCCTGATGCATCGCCGATGCGCTCTGCCAGGAGCTCCAGCACCCCGGTAGCCTCAAGTCCGCCTACACAAACAAACAGCCCAAAGAAGAAGAGCAGCGTTCGCCAATCAACGCCTTTGAGGATGCGGACGATTTCGCCTCTGCAAACCAGGCCGGCTGCCAGGGTGAGCACTGCCGCGATGCACCCGATGAGACCTACCGACAGCCTCGTCTGGGCATGTGTCACCAGAAGACCCACGATCAGCGCGAATATGGCCATGCTCATGGCGAAGAGCCGTCGATCCTGAACAGCTTCTCCTGGCTGAGGATACTGACTGGCGGACCGGGGGCCGTTGTCGGAGGCCCGCTGCCCCAGCTGCTTTCGGAAGAAGAAGTAGAACAGGACTAGTACCACGATCATGCTGATCCAGGCAATGGGCCCCGTGTTCGCCGCAAAATCCGCGAACGTGTAGTTGAAGTGAGTGCCTATTATGATGTTTGGCGGGTCACCGGACATGGTGGCACTGCCGCCGGTATTGGAGGCGAATATCTCGGCGATGATGACAGGCCCGGGGTCAAACTTCAGCAGACGGGCCAGTTCGACGGTCACGGTGGCCAGGAACAGCATCACCGTTATGCTGTCAATGAACATGGACAAGAAGCCCGAAAGCAGCATGAAGGCGATCAGGATAGGCACTGCCCGGTACTTCATCAGCTTCGCCGTCAGCAGGCACAACCAGCGGAAGAAGCCTGCTGCGCCCATTCCCTCCACCATGACCATCATGCCTCCGATGAAGATCATGGTCTGCCAGTTCACACCGCCGATCTCGGGGCCGGCGCTCTCCGCGATTTCTGCTGCATGCGTGCCATACCACCAGTGCGGGTCAACGAGGTCGTAGAGCCTCAGCACGTGCCACAGACTGCCAGGGTCCACCAGAAGTAGCAGGAGTATGGCTGTGAGGGCAGCGCCCGCTAGCGCCGGGACATACCGGTGCACCCTGCCCCCCATGATCGCAATGAACATGGCGGCAAAGATGACGATTGAGAGTATCTGCTCGGCGGTCAACTTGCTTCCTGATCCCGGCTGATTCGGAATGGATGCTGCCCCGCGGCTGCCTCTATCTGTGTCCGCCGGGCTGATCCAGCCGCCTGGGCCCCCGCTGGCTCTCGTCTGCCCGAGCGACAGGCATGGGGTGCTGATGAAGAAGGCGGGGAAGCGAAAACGTCAGCTTCACCGTAGCTATCTAGAGGGTCTTCCCCAATCACGTCCGGCGGCTCTTCTGGCAGCCATCAGCCTCTCCCTGCCGGATGATCCCCATCGGCCGGATGAATGCTTCGAAGCTCCCGCTGGCTGGCCTCCTTGCTGAGGCGTCTCCCCTTCCATCGCCAACGCCATGGCTACCACTATTGCGGCCACTTGCTCCTTTTCCTGGTCGCGCCATTCCTCTGCTTCTGACACTGCTTTCTCTCCACGTTTGTTGCTGGCCGGTGCCAGCCGGGTGATCAACATGATAGCTACCATCAGGATGGCCAGAGTAGCCATGACCACCGCCACGCCGACCAGAGCTATCATCGCTGCTTCACCGAGTCTGTCTGTCATACTGCCTGGTCTTCCTGTCCTGCAATTGTGAAGATTGACGAAGGTCTGAAGATTGACCGATTGTTGAAGCGCCTGCTAATATGCAAGTAATCATATGCTTACCACGGTGTTGCGGTCAACCGCACACTGCATCCCGGCGGCTGCGCCTCTTGTAGGGCGCTCGCCAGTGATAGTATGATATGGCTGGCAGCGAATATCGCCGCCGGATTGTGGCCAATGGTGAAGAAACTCAAAGGACGGCAGAGCACCCAGGTGCGGCGAACGCAGATAGCTGACGCCGCCAGGGCCATAGCCGTCAGGCACGGCAGTGAGCACGTGACCGTCAGGAGGATCGCCAAGGAGATCGGAGTCTCCGAGGGCGCACTCTATCGGCATTTCAAGAGCAAGCGAGACATTTTGTCGTTCATGGTAGAACGGATTGAAGAGGATCTGGTGAAAGACCTCGAAAGAGGAAGTGGTTCCGGCGGAACGCCGCTGGAGGTCCTCGATGCCTCGCTCAGAAGCCATGTCTCTTCGATCCAGCAGAGGAGGGGAGTTGCCTTCCAGGTGGTGGCTGAGATTATCAGCCTTGGCGACAAGAAGCTCAGCAAACAGGCGTCAAAGGCACTGGATTCCTATACCGGGCGGATTCGGGACATTCTATCGGCGGGCATCGACGGGGGCCAGATCCGCTCAGACATTGACCCGGGCAAGGCGGCGATTCTGATAGCGGCTGCTCTGCAAGGCCTGGTCAGCAGGTGGGCCTTGAGCAACTGTGACTTCAACCTCGAAGAGCAGTACGAATCCATCTGGCCGATCCAGCGAGAGGCCATCGTCGCTCCTCAGGACCATCCCCGGTAGCTGCCCCATTCCATCCCGCTCGCCGGAGCCCGCCAATCGCAGGTCCCGGATCCGTTGAGGTATCTTGCCCCGATACCATCCTTCTCGACTGTGACCTGTCGGGTCTGGAAGTGGGCCAGATACCGCCGCGGCTGCGGTCTGTTTGCCCACGGGTCCGGGTGATAGCGCTGTCGCACGGTAGCCGCTCGCTGGCAAGCAGGGCCGAGGTGACATCAGAGACTGCGGCCGTTCTGGGGCTTCTGGGCTTCCTTGAGCAGCCATTCCTTGGCCTCTTCAACTGTATTCACGAAATGCGCGTTCACGTGCCTGGTGGTGGCGTGGATCTCGGCCATCGTCTTCGACATCCCCGTCAGCCCTACAAACGCCACGCGATAACGCTTGTCCCCCTTCGGCATCTCTGCGGCCTCTTTCGCCGTCTTCAGTATGGCGACGGACATGGGCATGTTCCGGGCGTCGATCACCGCCAGGCAGCCGTTCTTCTCCTTCGCCAGTATCTGCTTCGCTTCCTCCCAGGCCTCCAGGACCTCCTTCTCGTCCTTGTTGGCCGCATCCAGGTACCACATCTGCTTCCCCTTGTAGGTCAGCACCTGTACATATTTCACCGTGCACCTCCCTGGCTGCAGCAGCCGAGTGCCACAGGGACTATCCCTGGCGACAGTATACCAGTCGGCGCAAGCGGCGCGCCCGTCCGGCAGGAGCGCAGTGCCTGTCGCCCTACAGGAGGACGTCCTTCACCATTCGGGCGACGTGCCTTCCTATGGCCGGAGAGGATGTCAGGCCCGGCGATTCTATGCCAACGAGATTGATGAAGCCAGGCAGCCCCCTGTCGATTTCGTGTCTGATAACGAAGTCGCGGAATCCCTGGCCCTTGCCCTGAAGCATGGCCATGATGCCCGCTGACTCTGGACTGAGGTCCTCGGGCCGAATGAACGGCAGTGCCTTCATGATGCTGGAGTCCAGGAGAGGTCGCAGCGCAGAGTCGTCCACAGCGTAGTCCAGCCGGTCGACGTAGCGGAAGAGCGGGCCCAGGCGGAGACGCCAGGCCACGTCGAGGCAGACATGGGCGCCGACGCTGATGCCGGTCGGCACCAGGTAGATCAGGCGGTTCACCATCCTGCTCCTGGCATCCGATACGCCGAAGTACTCACCCTTGCACCAATGCAGCCGGTATCCGGCGCCGTCTATATCTATGCCCGCCATGGCCGCGACGGCATCACTGTGCAGTCCGGCGCAGTTGATGAGCACCGATGTCCGGAAGGAGCCGGCACCGCCGGCGTCAGTGAATCTCACTTCATAGCCGTCCGACAGCTTGTCTATGCCGTTGACCTCGGTGCGATAGCAGACATGCACGCCTCCGGCCTGCGCCCTGGACAGGAAATAGCCCATCAGAGAATGGGAGTCTATGATCCCGGTGCTGGGGGAGAGGAAAGCGGCTTCTGCCTTCGCGTTTGGTTCGAGGCGCTGCAGCTGGCTGCGGGACAGCATCTCCAGCGGCGCGCCGTTGTCCTGGCCGTTCTGAAAGAGCGCCGGCAGGCCGTCAGCCTCCTCCTTGTTCGTGGCCGCAACTATCTTTCCGCACCGCTTGTGCGGCACTCCGTACCTGTCGCCGGCTTCGTAGATCAGGCTGTTGCCTTCCAGGCAGAGTCTGGCCTTCAATGAGTCCTTCGCATAGTAGATGCCAGCATGGATTACCTCACTGTTCCGGCAGCTCTGCTCGAGGCCGTGCTTGTCGTTCTTCTCCAGGAGATAGACTGCCCTGCCCAACGCCGCAACTTCTGACGCTACGGCCAGTCCGGCTACGCCGGCGCCGATGATGGTGATGTCAGCCTGCATTGATACCATGTTTGGCCTCGATCTTGGCGAATTTGGGAGCAGCAGTGGTGGGTGGCCAGCCCGCCCACCGGAATAGTACCACTTGAGGGGCCATCGCGCGAGCATGGCATGCTCTGGAAGGCCGAGCAGGGGTGCAGCCTATCCAGAAGGGGCAGCCCAATTGATGGAGAGACCACCCAGGCTAATGACAGGTCCTCAGTCGCCACCCCTGGCGGTGTCGGCGATGGCCATACCCGCCACCCACAATCCAAACACCACGCCAGCGACGCATATGCCTTCCTCCATGTAGCGCCAGGCGGTCATGGGCTCAGTCAGTCTGCCCGTCAGGAACGCCCAGAGCATCCCCCCCGAAAAGGCGGAGCAGAATACACCGGCGAGGAACTCTCTCAACCTGGACATCTTGGAACGGGCCCCTCCACTTCGTGCCTGATGCGGAGCGCACATGCGCGGCACGAGAAAAGTGGCCGCCGCCAGACAAACAAGAAACCGACCCTCTGCAGGTCGGTTTCACTATTGACTCCCCGCTATCCAAGTGACCACATGCGGATAGTGGTTCAGCGTCCCCCGTTAAAGTGATCTCCAGCTGGCGTTCGGCCTCTGCTGCGCTCCTTTGTCCTATTTGTCGTCCGACCGATTCAACTTCCCTTGCCGCCGGGATACAGGATGAGGCGTCGGGTATTTGCGGCCGGCTACCCGGCGGCCTGCCTCTTCTTCCGGCGCTTTGCGGCAACCAGAAGTGCAAGGCCCAGAAGGCTGGCAAGGATAAGCATGCAGGCCCCGAACCAGAAGCTGGATTTCTTCCCTACACTGAACGCCTCAGCCTGAGTGTACGTGCCTGACGCTGTGGTGACAGTTGCATCTCTCGCGCCCGGCTCTGCGTCGGGGCTGATCACCACGTGGGCCGTTATCTGGCTGGCGCTGTCAATCGTGAAGTACTTCACCGTCATTCCGGGGCCGAGGTCCACCCGTTTGGCCTCGTCGAAGCCGGTTCCGCTGATGACTATGTCCACAGTGTCCCCCGCAACACCAGACTGAGGCTCGAAGATTTCAATCACGGGAGCGGGTCGGGTCACACTGAAGGCCGTGAGCGCATCGCTGCCGCGGGGCGTTTGGACCGTGATGGACCGCGACCCTCTGCAGGCCTCCCCATCGATGGCGATATCGACTGTAATCTGGCTATTGCTGTCCACACTGTAGCTCATGACCGTGATGCCGGCGCCAAAGCTGACCGAGCTGACATCGGTCAAATCGGTCCCGGAGATCACAACCGTCAAATCTTGCCCCGCCATGCCCTGGCTGGGGGTCAGCAGGCTCACGTCTGGTGCGGGTCTGCCGACAATAACAAAGTCGGCAATGCTGATGTTGTCCGTGTTCTGTTCAGAATCGGTCACCTTCAGAACAACGGTGTAGGCGCCGGGGAGGGCATAGGAGTAGCATGGGTTGACGCTGGTGCTGTCCCAGATGCCGTCATTATTGAAGTCCCACTGGTAGGATAGCGGGGCTACTCCCCCAACAGATCTGTTGACAAACTGGACCTCCTCGTCCGGAAAGACGGCGGCCCTTTCCGCGCCGAAATCGGGCACAATTTGGGGGTTTACCAGGAATGCACCAGCAAGGGTCCCTGGCCCAATGCTGTTCGTGACAGTGATGTCCCTGACCCCCGGCACCGCCGAGGAAGAAACGGTGACGAGGGCGGTGATCTGGGTTGGGCCGTCGACTGTGAAGTTCTGCACTGTGATGCCCTCTCCCAGGGTCAGGCAGGACGTGCCGCTCAGGTCCGAACCGGCTAGTGTGACGGTGAGTGAATCGCCCTGAAGCGCCTTCGATGGCGTGACTCCCTCAATGACCGGCCCTGGAATGTAGCTGACTCTCACCTGGACATGGTCTATGTACAGATGTGCCCCGTAGTCCGCCAGTCGGGCGTCGAGCCTCACACGAAACCGGTCATTGGCGAAATCCATGGGGGTCCACGTCCTGCCCCATGTGTCGCCGTCCCCGCCGAATGTGCGGATGGCTTCTGATGCGGAATCCGGCCCTGGCAAGTCGGTGGTCTTGAGTCCAGTGCCGACGCCAGCCGTGTACGAGGAGCCATTATCCCAGGAGAGCGAGATGTCAGCCTGCCGGGGAGGGGAACCGCCGGTCTGATATCCCTCAATAGCCACCTCAATGCCCGTGATGGCGGCTACGGACGGAATATCCGGAATGTTGAAGTTGTAGTAGTCAATGATATCCTCGGTGCGGTCCGCGGCAGCCCTCTTGTCATCGGGACTGTAGGCCTCCTCGGGACTGACCCAGCCCACATTGCCGTTGGCCGAAGGGCTGTTCTGTCCGGTGTCGGCAGCCCGCACTGGAGTCGGTCCGATGAAGGGCACGGCGATCAACAACCCCATCACCGTTGCCAACCAGGGCCACACCATTCCCTTCATGGTCCTCCGGATTCGTCCTGCGCCCGCGGCTCCAGATACAATCATCTCGACCTCCCTGGATTCGGAAGTCCCCACCGTATTCACAGCGGTTCACCCGACAAGAAGCGTACTGAAGGCAAATCACAGGAGTGTCTCAGTTGGCCTTCCTGAGCTTACTGTGGCCTCTCAATGCAGGTGCCGAATCGTCTGATCCCGTTTGCGCCACCAGATGAGGGCCCACTTGGATCTACCCTCGTGAGTGAAGAACGGGGGGTCCCCTTGCTGTACCAGCCTCCCTTCCAGGAAGTCCCGCAGGCTGGCCTTCTCACCGGGGCTGAACGGATCCGTCCGCCACTGGAGGTCATCCATGGCCTCATAGATGCTGGAGAACTGGACCGTCACCCTGGAGCAGAGGATTTCAACATTGGCGTGGATGCCCATCTGAAAGAGCATGTTGTAGACGTAGACGTACGGAGGGTGCTTCCTGTTGCCCCTGCCTATCGCCTGGGAGGCTTCCCAGTCCAGGGGTAGATGAACGACGGGGCAGGTGACGAAGGCGGCCTCTCTGGTGACGGCAGCGATGCGGGCGATCGCTTCTTTCATGTCGCCCGACATCAGTGAGCGTGAGGCGACTACAACATCGTGGCCGCCCACCTGGCCGCCGGCAAAGGCGTCCTGCCAGGAGGAATTTACGAACCGGATGTTGCTCAAGCCGGCGCTTTCTGCGCGGGACCTCAGCTGGTTGAGCATCTCCGAAGAGACATCAAGGGCGGTGACACTGGCGGCCTTCTTCGCCAGGGGAATGGCCAGGGTGCCCGGCCCGCACCCGATGTCCAGCACGGTCCACCCGGGCCGGACCTGGATGCGGTCCAGCATCTGCGAAATGTAGTCGTCCTTGTCCCTCTCCTGGCCGTCGCTCATACGATTCACCCTTTTGCCGAATGAATCAGCCCTCTTGTCCCAGAGCTCCCTCTGGGACAGGGCGTCTTTCCGCTGGAATGGTCCCGATTCCCGCTGCCACATGGCGTTCCAGTCTATGGAGTTGAAGTCCATCTCTCTCTCCACCAATCGGTGCGCCTGGCCGCCAGGCGGGGGCGGCTTGATAATCTCAATCCATATGCCGCCGCCGTCCCTCAAGACCCTGCCGGGCAGCGCCGCTTCCGCGACAGCCTTCTGGAAAGCAGCCTCGCTCTCCTTCGGTGGTTTGCTGTTCCTTTCGCGCCACATCGCCCGCATGTCCCGGAACCGCTCGTCGGTCATGATGACCGCGGTAGCCTCGCTCCGGATCTCCTCGCTCCCCATGCCGCCGCCGCAGTAGATGACGCCTCCGGGTTTCAGTACCCGGTACAGCTCGCGAAGGGCAGCCGGGCGGCCCTCCCAGAAGAATATGGAGCCGCGGCTCACGATGAGATCGAAGTGGTCATCATCGAATGGTATGCTGTGGACGTCTGCCGTCACGGTTGTGATGCGTCCGGCGAAGCCCGCCCGGGCGGTGTTCTCCGCTGCCATGGCGGTCATGGCCGGGTCCATGTCGAGCGAGGCTATCCGCAGGTCCGTGATCGAGGCCAGGGCGATGGCCAGCGAGCCGGGGCCTGAGCCCGCATCCAGGCACTGCCCGGCGGTGATCCCGTACTTCTGCACGACATGGCTGGCGATGGCCGGATACACCCGGGCAAAGGCCACCCGGGCCGTGAGGTCCATCTGCCGTGGGTCCGTCGACTGCCTCATTTCCTCATCACCTTGAACGCTATCTCACCGGGACAGACCTTGCTCTCCAGCATGCCGCCGCTCTGGCTCAGTTTGGTCATGATGGCCGCCGGGTCGGTCACCACCACTCCGGCCAGCATATGGGCCCCGTAGTCGAACAGCACGTCCGACATGACCGTGCTCGGCCCCAGGATGATGGTGTAGGCCTTCGTCTGGCGGGCCAGCGCCAGGAACCGCTCCAGGGATTTGTTGATCAGCGTGGAACCGGTGACTACCAGAAGATCGCAGTCCGGGATGACGTAGTCCGCCGCCGATTCGGGCAAGACACGGAGCCCGGGATCGAGCTGGCCCTGGTCCAGCTCAAGGACATACAGCTCTCTGGCCACCGACCTCAGCGCGTCGGCAAAAGGGAAGGCCCCCACCATCACCACCCTGGCGCCGGCACCCCTCTCCAGGATGATCTCCCGGGCGTTGATGTCGGCATCATCAGAAGGCGGGGGTGTCATGGCCAGGATGGCGGCGCAGCCGATGCTGGCCTCGACCAGGTTCCAGGACTGAGCGTATTCGGCCAGGTCAAGGGTCTTCATCCCGATAATGTGGCCCATGTTCCGGGTGTAGTTTCCGTGCTTGACCGGAATGCCATAGGTCTTGGCCAGGCCGCAGTGCCTGCCGTGGACTGCTGTCCAGGACACGCCAACCCGAACGTCTCTGACGGGCTCGGAGTTCCCGGCCACCGCGGCCATCAGATCATCTATCAGTCTGCTCCTGCGCATCTCTTCACTTCCTGATCTCCTCGTAATAGGTGCCTTCAGCACAACCCCGGCACAGCATCCTGCTATCCGTGACCACCTCCCTGCCGTCCATGACACCTTCCCCGCAAACGGCACAGACGACCCTGCTCTTCGGAGGGCCCGGCAGGTCTGTGTCGGGTATATGCATGGCCACCTCACGGAGAGTCACCAGATCGCTGTCGGGTGTACGGGAGATCCTTCGGACCATCTCCTCCATCGACTCGTCAGCGGGCCCGCGGTCCCTGACCGTGGCCCGCACCGCCTTCCCGGTATCCAGGTTGACGAAGGTGGCGGCCAGCTTGCCGTAGTCCACGTGCTTGAGGGAGCGATGCCCCAGCGAGCATCCGGTGATGGTCTGGACGGCATCCGTCATGCAGCGGTCCATCTCCACGTAGACAATGAGGTTCTTGTTCTTCGCGGCGGGGTCCAGTCCCAGCTCCATCATGGCCGCCAGCGATATCCTGGTGCCCAGTGCAATGCCGCCGCAGACATGCCCGTGGGCATCGCCCGCCTTCTTCAGATAAGACTCGAAATCGCTCATGTTGCCTCCTGACACAGAGATTCTGTCGCTATCCATTACCGGCTGGCAGTTGGCCACCGGGACACACACTCTCCTGTTCACTCCCGAGTCCACATTCACCACCCTGACCTGGATGTCATAGACCCGTTCCAGGTTGCGGTCGGTGATGACCGCATCTGGTGTACCCACATCAATGAACTCGCCCTTCTTCATGAGAGCCACCTTGCTGGACACCAGGAAGGCATGGTCGGGGAAATGAGATGTCATGATGATGGGCAGGCCGGTGGCGGCCAGGCTCTCCACAATCCTCAGGAGCCGTATCTGGTTGCCGAAGTCCAGGTGCGAGGTTGGCTCATCCAGCAGCAGCAGGGAGGGCTGCTGGGCCAGGACCCTGGCGAAGACCACCAGTTGCCTTTCGCCGCCGCTGAGCTGGGTATAGGGCTTGTCTCTCAGGTGGTATATCCCCATGGTTTCCAGGGACTCCTCGGCGATCCTGACATCCTCACGCTTTGGGGATGCCAGCAGCCCCAGATGAGGCGCTCTGCCGACCAGGACGGTGTCCACCACGCTGAAGGCGAAGGTGGGCTGGTGCAGCTGTGGGACATAGCCGATGGTCCTGGCAACCTCTGCCCTGGGCAATCTCGAGATGTCCCGACTGTCTACCACCACGCTCCCGGCACGGAGCTTGATCAGGCTGTTCAGGCACTTGAGCAGAGTGGTCTTGCCGCAGCCGTTGGGGCCGAGGATGGACATAACCTCGCCGTCCCCCAGGGAGAAGCTGACGTTCCGGAAGCCGCTGGCCTCGGCCGTGTCATAGTGGAATCCGGCGTCGCACACGGTCAGTTTCATGCCCACCCCTTCTCGCTCCTGTTGAGCAGGTAGATGAAGAATGGGGCACCGACTATGGCGGTGAGGATGCCTATCGGTATCTCTATGCTGGCGGCCACTCGGCAGATGTCGTCAATCACCAGGAGATAGGCTGCCCCCAGCAGAAGGCTCACCGGCAGGAGCCTGGTGTGGTTCGGCCCTACGAGCATACGGCCGACATGGGGAATGACCAGGCCCACCCAGCCGATGGTGCCGCTGATGGAGACAGCGGACGCCGTAATCATGGTGCAGCAGATGATGACCATGGCCCGCAGCCGGCCGGTGTCCACACCGAGCGCCATGGCTTCTTCCTCCCCCATTGCCAGGACATTGAAGCGCCAGCGGATGAGCATCAGGACAGCCATGCCGCCAAGCATCGGGATGCCGGCAAACAGCAGGTCACGCATGTTCACCGCGGCCAGACTGCCCATCAGCCAGTAGGTGATGGTCGGCAACTGGTCGACGGGATCGGCGACGTACTTCATCAAAGAAAGGAGGGCGCCGAAGAAGGCGCTGATGGCCATTCCGGCCAGGATCAGGCTCAGGGTGGCGTTGCCTTTGACCATCTTGCTGACGACGTAGGAGATGCCCACGGCCGCCAGGGCGCCAGCGAAGGCGGATGCCTGGATGGCGACGGTGTTCCCGGAGAGCAGGATGGCGGCGGCGGCACCGAATCCGGCGCCCAGACTGACGCCCAGTATGTCGGGGGATACCAACGGATTGCGGAAGAGCCCTTGAAAAGAGGTGCCTGCCACTGCCAGGCTGGCGCCCACCAGCATGGCTGCCAGGATCCTGGGGAGCCTGATCTGGGTCACCACCGTATCCAGGATGTCCGGCCAGGTCTGGTGTATGGGCACGATGTGCGATGCCAGGATTCTGACCACATCTACCGGCGAAATGGGGTATCTGCCCACCGCGAATGAGAGGACGAAGAGTGCGGCCAGTATGACGGCCAGCACAACGGCGGCAGATACCCCACCCATCCCTCTGAAGCGGATGGGGCCAGACCTGTTTACTTCCAGGTTGACCTTCGCCATGGTAACCGCTTCTTCCTAGCCGGGGTTGGCCAGAAGGCCGGCCAGCTCCTCGTCCGTCAGGTCGTAGTGGAAGAAGCTGGCATAGAACTCCTTCACCTTGGCTTGAAGGTCAAGGTCGGTGGTCCTGTCCGGATACAGCTTGTTCACCATCCAGTACATGCCGACCATCTGGCACGGGCCCGGCGGTCCATCAAACCAGGAAAGGGGGTTGTCCGGTCTGAGGGAAACCTGGCCGCTGCTGACGGCGCGAAGCTGCCTCCAAATGGGGTCGCTGACGATCGTCTGGTACAGGGTGGTCTGGCTGCCGCGCCCGATAATGATCATGTCGGGGTCCCATTGGGCAATCTGTTCGAGGGAGGTCTCGGCCATGCCATAGCCGGGCTTCAGGGTGACGTTGGCCACGTTGATGCCGCCGCAGAAGGCCAGGAGACGGGTGTGCATTGATCCGGCGGGGTCAGTGCTGAGGCCGTTCTTGCCCTCGGCGTAGTAGACTGTCACCCTGTCAGCCTCCGGGATGTCCGAGACAACTCCATCCACGTACTCCATGGCATCGTTGTAGTACTTGATGAGCTTGTCCGCCTGCTTCTTGGCCCCGAGGAGCTCGCCCAGGAAGCGGATCTCATCTTCATAGGCCGTGAGGGCGTCGTCGGCATAGTTGGTGGATTCCTCCCCGGCCCGTACGCCTACCACCGGAATACTGCCGAACTTCTCCTGCCGTTCCGCGATGTTGGCCTGGGTGCCTTCCAGGATGATGTCCGGCTCGGCGGCGATAAAGGTCTCGTAGTTGCCGGTCTGGGTGCCGAACCAGCCGCCCACTACCGGAAGGCTGCTGTATTGTTCGGGCACGAGCGCGGGATTGCCGTTGAAGGTGAAGCTGAGGCCGGCCAGCTTCTCAGGGGCGATCAGG
The DNA here is from genome assembly GCA_964423835.1 of uncultured Dehalococcoidia bacterium. Taxonomy (GTDB): domain Bacteria; phylum Chloroflexota; class Dehalococcoidia; order UBA2247; family RBG-13-53-26; genus JAFGCL01. Next base: position 24,919 of record CAYRGJ010000034.1, read on the forward strand.
TACACGAGCTCCATTTCTATGGGCCCGGAGGTCAACACACGGTTGATGGTGGCGGGTACGGTGACCTCGCGTCCGTACATGTCAGTGATGACCCTGGTCGTTTCGCTTGATGAGGTGTCCTGGCCGCAGCCGGCGACGCCGGCTATGAGTACCAGGCCAATGAGTAACAGCGACAGTGCTCTCAGTCTGTTCTTCACTCCACACTCCGTTCTTGTGTCGTTCAGGTCATGTTGGCGGCTGGTTGCTTCCACTTGAGTGTTATGGATCCATCACTCTATCTCCTTCTCCGACCAGGGAGACACCGCCGTTTCCAGTAGTGCCGTCGATCCGCAGTAGGCGGATACCGGCTGTTCGCCGTGGATCGCTCTTTAGGCGTAACAGCTCCTGGAGAAACTCGCCTTGAGTTGGTGTATGGACTGACTTGCCGTCAGACGGCGACGCTATTCGAGGGCAAAAGAAGAGCGCCGTGTCAGAACATGACAGGCGCAAGCATGGGGTTACCTCTGCTCATTTCGCTCTCCTTTCCAACGGGAGGTGCAGGCGTTTCCACCCGCGCCCTCGGGACTTACGTCCACCGTCTGTCCGCCATGTCCCACGCGGGGATGTAGGCCGGAGCAGATCGAAGAGTCGGACCTGGGGCCGATTTCTGGGTACTATGTTACCGGTCGGCGGGGGTGGGGTCAAACCGGGGCAGGGCCGGCCCGGCCAGGGAGGGGAATGCAGGATCGGGGTCGCGACACAGGGACCGGCGTCAGGATGGGGGCAGGTCCGGATGGCCGGCTGTTTTTCGATCCCCGAATCTGCAAGGCTGTCACAGGCAGATTGTCTCGAAGTCCATATGCTTCTTGAGGATCATGGTACCTCCTCCTTCAGAGACAATCCTCTCGACAGCCGCTGCATCTCTGACCCAGGCGCCGGCAATATGAGTAACAGGAGTTCCATCAAAAACGGGCGGGCACATTATGGATGAAGGTCCCAGAATGACCACCGCTCGCGGCTGCGCGAGACCAGCCAGCAACTCGTCCAGAGCGCCCGTGACAATGGTGGTTCCAGTGATGATGGCTACACTGCACGCCGCGAGCAACGGTCTTCCCTCCTCAGGAGACAGGGTGCCTGGCCTGGATGTCTTGAGCTCCAGAATGTCCAGCTGGCAGCCCGTTATCCTGATTGCCGGAACCAGCGGGCCGAAATACCCAACCATGACCACGCGATCCGCAGCCCCGATGTTGACGATATCCAACACGTCTTCAGTGGTGGACCGGGGGCGAGGAAGACCGGCCACGAGAGCATTGGCTGTCGCCAGCCCTATGGACCTTGACAGAGGACTGCTATTGGCCAGCATCTGCAGGAGGTCAAGAGAGGTACTGCCAGCCAGGGTGCCTGCTCTGATCTCGCGGGTGCAGCTTTCGGAAAGGCTCTCGGCTGTCCATGCCAGCCCGATGTTTCCATTATCAAGCCGGACACTGGTGAATCCCACGCCTATGCGGACATCTGCGACACTCAATCCTTTGGACACGGGTCTGAGATAGTCAATGGCTCTCTTTCGGATAGAACGATCCACAGTCTGTTGCTCCTTTCGCCATCTATCGACGCCCAGGGATCAAGATCATGGCAGGCCCGCAGTGCCCATCAATCCGTGGTTGGCTCTCCCATGCGGTGGTCAGTGCTTCCTTCCCGCTTGTGTTGCCTGACAACAGAAAGGATACTCGCTGCCGCCAGCTATTTCCATACTTCTGTTCAAGCCTCGCGTGAGGGCTTTCCGTAGTAGCCGGAGGAGTTGTCCAGACCCCGTGTTAGCTGACACCCAGAACCGGCCACCCGCGGACAGGTCAAAACCGGCCACTGCGGTGGGGGAAATTGGCGCACTCCATCGAATGATCGATGGGCCGTGGTGATATACTGAGACACGTTTGCGCTATCTCAGGGAGTGAAATGCGGTCCGGCGACCTGATACAGCAACTAGTCCGGGGGCACAACATCGACTACGCCGGGGCAGCCAGTCTGGTTCAGGCGCGCCAGTTCATCTGCGGTCAGGGCGGAGCCTATGTCGCCCAATTCCCGGTCGCCGTTTCGATCGGCATTGCCCTGCCAAACGACATCGTGGACATGCTCCCCCGGAGAAACGAGAGGGCGGTGCAAGTCAGCTACCGGTCTCACGCCTATGAGATCGTGAACCGGCGGCTGGACCTCATCGCTTCTGAGGTGGCCTCTTCGCTGCAGCGAGACGGTCACCGGGCATTCCCCGTGCCGACAGCGGAACGGACTGATGACGGGGGGCTGTTTGCCGTCTTCTCCCACAAGCTCGCAGCCAATCTGGCTGGACTGGGCTGGATAGGCAAGAGCTGTCTTCTCATAACCCCGAACCACGGACCCCGGGTGCGCTGGACAACAGTGTTGACAGATGCCCCTTTGAAAACAAACGCAGCACCCATGTCAGGCAAATGCGCCGATTGCACGGAGTGCGTGGATATCTGCCCGGTGAAAGCCTTTACCGGCAGACTCTTCAGCCCGGAGGAGCCTCGCGAAGTCCGCTATGCCGCGGACAAATGCGACCGTTACTTCCAGTGCATGGCAGCGAAAGGCCAATTGACGGTCTGCGGAATGTGCCTCTATATATGCCCATTTGGAAGAGAACAGCAGATGCTGGTCACAGGGAGCTCCAAGAGCCTACAGGATACGTGATGCATGGAAACCCTCCCAGACGGCGTTCATGATCTTGCGCGGCGCGACGCAATCTCCGATTATCGATAGTTCTTCCACCTTGCCGCGGAGACTGTTGTGCAGCTTCGAACGGGGTTTCAAGCCAACTGCCATGACCACTGACTCAGCCGGGAGCTCCTTCCGAGACCCGTTCGATTCCGCAATAATGGCTCCCAGCGCGGTGACTTCTTCCAGCCTGGTAGACACCATGACCATTACTCTGCCCTTGCTGAGGAGCTCCATGAGTCCCACCCGCGGTGAAAGGGTCACCTTCTCCGGTAGCAGCTGCGGCATCATCTCGATCAGGGTGACCTTCTTCCCCTGCATTGCCAGGTATGCGGCGGTCTCGCAACCCACCATTCCGCCCCCTACCACCGTTACCGTATCGCCCGCCGTCCTCCTGCCCAGCAGTAGATCTATGGCAGTGAATACCCTGTCCTGCCGCATGCCGGGGATCCTGGGAACCAGTGGTGTGGCGCCGGTAGCCAGGATGACCGCATCGGGGTTCCCACTCAGGACCTGTTCAGCTGTAGCCTCCCACCCGAGTTCAATCTTCACTCCGAGCTTCGTGACCTGAGTGATCAGATACTCAATGAATGGCCTGATATCCCGTTTGAACTCGGCCGCGGACGCCGCTACCATGTTCCCCCCCAGCCGCGTGTCCTTTTCCCAGAGGGTAACCCTGTGTCCTCTCAGGGCCGCCACCCTGGCCGCCTCCAGGCCAGCGGGTCCGCCGCCCACCACCACGACGCTCTTCGCCTTCGCGGCGGGAACCAGGCTGTACTCCCTCTCCATGCCGGTGGTTGGGTTTACGCTGCAGCTCACGTACTTCGCGTCTTGTATTCGTCCTATACAGCCGTCCAGATCACCAATACATGGTCTGATGTCCTCGAGCCTGTCCAGCCGGACTTTCCGTGGCCAATCTGGATCAGCAAGCAGGGATCTGCCCAGCGAAATGAAATCCGCCTTGCCCTCACTGATGGTTTGCTCCGCTACCTGCGGGTTTCCCAGCTTGCCATCGGCGATCACGGGGATGGCGACGACATCTCTAACAGCCTGTGAAAGATGTGAGTGACAGGCGGCGGGCTCATATTCGCAAGGCAGGGAACGATTCCAGGACTCGTAACACCCTCCCGTTACATGCAGGGCATCTATGCCTGCACCCTCCAGGCGCCTGGCTATCTCCAACCCTTCTTCAACGCGCCGACCGCCCTCCCAATAGTGGTCTGCCGAGAACTTGAAAATCAGCGCGAGATCCTGGCCGGCCGCCGCCCTGGCGGCGCTAATAATCTCCTGGGGAAACCTGAACCTTCCTTCGAGATCACCGCCGTATACATCCGTGCGCTTGTTCCAGGCCGAACTCAGGAACTGATCTATGAGGTACCCTCCGTACCCGTGAATGGCTATGGCATCGGCTCCAGCCGCCTTCACAATCCTCGTCGACCTGGCATAGGCCGTCACCAGCTTCTCAATCTCTTGGATCGTCAGTTGGCGTGTTATCACGCGGGGATTCCAGAAACAGGGCACCTCTGAGGCTGAGACGGGTCGAGGCTGGTCCTTCGTGGCCCCCAGGATGCGGCCAACTCCCGGCGAGAGCTGAACGGCCAATTTGGCCCCATAGTGATGGATGGCGTCGCAGAGCTCGCTGAGTCGGCTCAAGTGTGCGCGGCTGTCGATCCTGCCTTCCCCAAGAGACGCAAGTCCGGGATCGACAGTCACGTCCACAAAGAACGATCCGGTGATGATCAGCCCTGCACCGCCTTTCGCCCGGGCAGCATAGTAATCTATGGCTCTGCGGGAGACGCCCCCGTCTATGTCCATGAGCCCTCCAGTGCCCATGGGCGCCATGGCGATCCTGTTCTTCAGAACCATGTTACCTATCTTGCCCGGCTCGAATATCTTCATGACTGTTCTTCCTCTCTCCGAATACTCGCGTGGCACCTATGCTGCTACCGCGGGGGTCCCACGTATGACAACATACCAGTTGCCGCAGCACGGGGCCTGAAGCATATAATACGTGAATCTGGCTGCAGCCTGAATCCACCGCTGATTCTGAATTGAAAGGACACGATGCATACAATCTCTTGTGATCCGGTAGCTGCGGAATTGACCCGGGAAATCATCAAGGACGCTGGCAGGCCGAATGGGCCAGAGCAACTCGGCGATATCGAGGCCATCAAGGCGGCGATGCACAAGTACTGGTGGTGTGTCGACACTCAGGATTGGGAAATGGCGCGTGATGTATATGCCACTCCTTTCGAATCCTACTACAATGGCCGACCAGGCGCCACCAGCATTGACTCCCAGGTGGCATCTCAACAACGGGCCTGTGACGACACTATGGTCCCCATGCACATGGGTCACAACGCCATCATCAAATTCATCGACGACAAGACGGCGTTGGGGTTGTTCCGACTGAACGACTACCACACGTACAAAGATGACGGTGAGACCTACGAAGGTTGGGGCCAGTACGTGAATGAGTTCGTGAAAGGCGATGATGGAGTATGGAGGATTCGGATCCTTCGGCTGACGTACCGGAAGGTTCTCGGATCCTTGCGATCCTATAGATGACTCGTTCGTCATCGTCGAACGTGCGGCGGCCAAACAGCCAACCCAGAACTGCTCTCGTCGCTCAATGGATAGCCTGGCTCCCTGTGGGGTCCAGGACATCATCCTTGACCGTAGGGATGAGGAAAACGTGGGTATGCGGAATCCGGCGTCCGCGGGCGTACATGCACACGAACTCGGGGGAGAGAGACTTCATCATCCTGCGTGCGACCGTTCTGGCCATCCTGAACAGGCTGAGCACCTCGTCTTCATCCAGGTCATGCCACCAGGGCACATGCCTTTTTGAGATCACCAGACAGTGGCCTTTGGTGTAGGGGTTTGTGTCCAAGAGCACGGAGCGGCTGGCGGCGATTCTGAAGGTGGAGGCGGGGCGGTGGGAGGGGCTGGTCATCGGGTGGGCCTGCGGTCTGTCCGGGAAGGCAGCCGAATCTCTTCTCCAAATGATCGACCAGGACCTCATGAAGTGCAGGGAAGGCGGGGGATGGGGAGCGCTTCTGGGACGGCATGACCGTGGCTCTATCCAAGAAGTCTTGACAAGCTATGTCTCAAAGTCCTGGATGACTGCCCCGGTGCGGGCATCGATGAAGAAGCGTGCCCCCATGGTGATTCCATCCGGAGAATCTGCAAGGCTGTCACAGGCAGATTGTCTCGAAGTCCATATGCTTCTTGAGGATCATGGTACCTCCTCCTTCAGAGACAATCCTCTCGACAGCCGCTGCATCTCTGACCCAGGCGCCGGCAATATGAGTAACAGGAGTTCCATCAAAAACGGGCGGGCACATTATGGATGAAGGTCCCAGAATGACCACCGCTCGCGGCTGCGCGAGACCAGCCAGCAACTCGTCCAGAGTGCCCGTGACAATGCTGGTTGTGAGGATACTCGCTGCCACTACCTTTTTCCATACTTCTGTTCAAGCCTCGCGTGAGGGCTTTCCTGCAGCGTCGCCGGGCTGTGTCGGGATGCAACGCAGGGAGTGCTGTCTTGACAGGTTGGTCGTCTGCGGCGCATGTTATCCATGGGGTGTAAAGAAGGAGATTGAGTCTCGTCCAGCCGCTTGTCGAAAGCGGGCTCCAGTCTGTCGGAGGCCGGCCGGGTGCTCGGCTTTCCGGTGGGTAGGAAATACATCCAACGGCTGGCGGTACTCAGGGCCACAGCCAGATTCGCCGATATGTACGGTCATCGGGCATTGCGGCCCCTGCAAGGAACGTACGTGAAGGAGGGTGAGTCAGAACCAATGAGCGAGACACAAACCATAGCCCAGCTCTTCGACTTGTGCGGGATGGTAGCGGTGGTGACTGGCGGTGCCATGGGGATCGGCCAGGGTATCGCATTCAGGCTGACGGAGGCAGGTGCCGCGGTGATGATAGCGGACATCGACCAGGATGCAGCCAGGGACACCGTCGAGCAAATCCGATCCAGATCAGGCAATGCGCAGGCAATTGTGGCAGACGCCCGCAGCGCAGAAGATGCCGAGAGGGCGATGAGGGCCGCCAGGGACGCGTTTGGCAGCCTGGACCTGCTGGTGAACAACGCCGGCGTTTATCCTCTGATGCCTTTCGTTGACGTCACTGACGAGATGCTCGAGAGGACCATCGACGTCAATCTGAAAGGCACGTTCAAGTACTCACGGGCAGCCGCCCGGATGATGATCGACGGCGGCCGCGGCGGCAAGATTGTGAACATCGCCTCATGGAATGGGCTTCATCCCGGAGTTGCCAGGTCCCACTACTGTGCGTCCAAGGGCGGCGTGGTGATGCTCACCAAAGCCATGGCTCTCGAGCTGGCGCCCCTCGGGATTCTGGTCAATGCCGTAGCACCCGGTGCCATAAAAACAACACCTGGACAGAAGGGTAGCACGACCGAGTACAGAGCTGCCGGACACAATGTGGAGGATTTGATTGTCCGCAGGACGCGCTACCCCGTGAGACGAACGGGGGTGGAGGACGACGTTGCCAAGGTGGTCCTGTTCCTGGCCAGCCATGCTGCAGACTACGTATGCGGATGCGTTATCCCTGTTGACGGAGGGCTCTTGCTGTCCTGAAGAACGGGTGCCCAAGAGACAGCCGAAGCGCGGAAGGCTGTGGCTGGTCAGTCCTGAAAGGCATTCCCAAGCACATCTGGTCGGACAAAGGTCCCGAGTTCACTGCCAGCTAAGTCAGAGGATGGCCAAGCCGGCTGGGCCCAGACGCAGCCGACAAGCTCAGCCAGGCTGGCAATGTCGGCCTTCTGGAGAAAGAGGGGCAGCCAGTGGACGGTCGGTCTCGAAGAGCAGGCTAATCAGGCACAAGCCCGGTGTGGCAGATCTTTCTGCGATGGGCCATGCGGGCAGTCCAAGAGTAGACAGTCCGGAAGATCGACGGCGACAGTGTACTGACATCGCTGCGGTTGCAGAGGAGGTCCTACAAGAATGAACGGATTTGAGGGAAAGGTGGCGCTGGTTACTGGGGGCGGATCAGGCATCGGCCGATCTACTGCCTTGGCATTCGCCGCGGAGGGCGCCAGGGTTATCGTGGCCGACGTGGCCGCAAAGGGTGGCGAAGAGACTGTCCGCCTGATCAGAGCGATTCAAGGTGAGGCCATCTTCGTGAACGCGGACGTCTCGCAGGCACGTCAGGTGGAGTCGATGGTGAACGAGGCCGTCGAGGCGTATGGACGGCTGGACTGTGCCGTGAACAATGCCGGCGTAAGCGCGGTCCACAACCTGCCCAACTGCTCGGAAGAACTTTGGGACAGGATCATCGATACCAACCTGAAGGGGGTCTTCCTGTGTATGCAACATGAAGTCATGCAGATGCTTAAGCAGAATGGTGGCTCCGTTGTGAATACGGCCTCCGTAGCCGGCCTGGTAGGGACGCCGGGCGCTCCTGCGTACGTAGCCAGCAAACACGGAGTGGTGGGGTTGACCAAATCGGTCGCGCTGCAGTATGCCAAGAAGGGAATTCGTATCAACGCCGTCGCACCTGGCAACACCGATACCCCTGCGATCAGGCTGATGATCGCCGACTACCCCAAGTTTCACTTTGACAAATGGCTTGTTGACCAGGTGCCAATGGGTCGGATGGGGAAATCGGAAGAGATCGCCGCGGCGATTGTATGGCTATGCTCCGACGCCGCTTCGTTTGTCACGGGACATTGTCTCTCCGTTGACGGTGGAACCTTGGCCGGATGAGGTCAAGTCCGACTATACTCCGGGAAGAGGAAAGCTCCTTTCGTCTTGGACGCGAGGCTGAAGGCAGGCAGGGGGGGCGATGGCTTAGGTATTCGCCTGTGGTGCCGCCCAGTGCCGCCATCAGGCGTACGCTGGCGTGCATCAAGGTAGTTTCCCGTAGGCCTGTTTCCAGTTTGCCGCGGCATTGAGGTAGGCATCATAACCATGACGTTTAATGAACTCCATCGATTTCCGATATCTGCCATACTTATACGCCTTCTTGCTGTAGAAGCCTTGCAGTACACTGCAGGAGTCCGCAACGTCACAGTCGGCACAGGTGTGTTCCCATCCCAGTTTCTTGATACAGCAGACCTTCATGGCGCATCGGGCCTTGCCTATGTCCCTTTGACCGTCTTCGTAACCCATCCGGCAACCCTTGCAGGTGTGATCACCCAATGTTCCGGCTATGCAGGTTCTGCAGTATGCGCCGCAGCATCCGATCTCGTTAAGAGACACCGTTCCTCCTTGTGGCGGGAGCTACCCGCAAATGCAGCTATCTTGTGTTGCTGACGGCGTCGAGTCTGGTCTTCGCCGCAGGGACCAGAGTCTGGAAGCTGATCAGCTTGTCACAAGGGTACTCTACACAGTAACCACAGTTGAGCACCCCCTTGTCTGAGCCGCACCTCCTGAACTCACACACCATGCAGTAGCCCACCTGTCTCTTGTCGACTGCCAGGCAACCATCGCAGTTGATGTCCTCGGTCTTGAAGTCGTGTTTGTACCGCTTCTATTCCTCCTGTTCTCGATTGTACCAGTCCAACCTCAGCCCAGCATGTGCACGACCGGGGGGTTCACAGGGCCTTGTCAGCTGCACATTCCGCAGTTTGACCTCCGAAAGGCTTCTTGGCGGATTGCTTCACCTTCGCCGGTGACATGCAGGTTGTCGGGGCTGACTCCCTGTCGAGCGCGGCGGTGGCGGATGCTGGGCAACGGTGATGCCCGATGGGTTGGTGCGTATATGGGTGTGTCATTTTGACCCGCATAACATGCCCGGATATAATCCGGAAGCGACGGAAGGCATCTGAGTGAAATGGGTTGGAGACATCGGCGCCGCGAAAACAGGAAGCGTGTTATGCCGACTGAACCGCGGGACTCTGCGGCTTACTCGGATTACTCTGGTCAGTGTTGTGCGAAACACGAAAGGGGATATGTATGGACAAGATCAGGGTCGACACTGAGAGGATCAGCTACCCTGCGCCGTGTTCACTCCTCGGCACGAATGTAGGGGGTAAGGTGAACTTCATGACCCTGGCCGGCTATAGCGTGGTCAGCGTCAAGCCACCCTATATCATGGCGGCCGTCGCAAAGAACCACTATTCGAACCAGGGCATCAAGGACACCGGCGCTTTCAGTATTAACATCCCCAGTACCTCGATGGCGGAGGCAACCGATTACTGTGGGATGGTGTCCGGCAGGAAGTTCGACAAATCCGATGTGTTCGAGGTCTTCTACGGGGAGGAAGGCAAAGCCCCCATGATTGTGGAGTGCCCGTATAACCTCGAGTGCAAGCTGGTGCAGACCGTCGACCTCCCGGCTGATGATCTGTTCATCGGTGAGATCGTTGCTGCTTACACGGACAATCGATACCTCACCAACGGCGTGCCGGACATGGCGAAGATTGACCCCTTTGTTCTGTCCATGCCGGAGAAGACGTATGTGAGCCTGGGCTCTCCGGTCGGGCGCGCGTGGGGGATGGGCAAGTCGCGGATCAAGAGAAGCTAGGACAGCCAGAGGATTAGCGCAGCGGTCGGCGGGATGACGTGCCGGGTACCGCCCATGCCAAACGGGCCCCCGGAATCTTCTCCGGTAGGCCCGTCGGTGTTTCTGGTGGAGACGGGGGAGAGTCAGGCTCGGCTTGAGACCCCGGGGTGGTGGGTTTGACCGTGGACTCAACGTGGCCGTATGCTACCGGAGAGCTCGTGGGTGGGGTGTCTCGGCTTGGCGGATGAGCTTCTCAATACGGGAGCGGTGTCTTCCCTGGCCTGCGACGTCTGCAAACATGGGAGCGGTGGCCACCCCGGGATCTCACGTCTGGACCAGCTCGTCATAGCCGAACCCCCACTTCTCCAGGACGCCCGGCGTGCGACTGTCGACCATGACATCCGCCCAGGCTACCAGTTCCCTCAGGATTTCGGCAGCCCGGTTGGGGTGCTTCATGTTCAATGCCAGGCCGTACTTCCTGGCCTGGAAGTTGCCGAACAGGAGGCTGCGGTTGATCCCGGGCTAGGCCGGTGATCCGGCTCGAATCGTCTCATTGTGTTCGCCGATCAAGGGGGCCCGACGGGACCCGTTCGAGGATGAGGCTGAAGACGTGGCACAGGAACCGGGATAAATGACCGTGTCATGTTAGCGGACACCCAAAACCGGCCACCCGCGGACAGGTCAAAACCGGCCACTGA
>CAYRGJ010000035.1:0-32294 GCA_964423835.1 uncultured Dehalococcoidia bacterium
CCCAGTTGTTGTCCACCGCGGGCCGGGTGGCTCCGACAGCGCCCTTGAACAGCTTCGCCAGCTCTTCGAGCTGCTTGAAGCCATCCGGGCCTCCGATACCGCGACCGCCGGCGATGACCGCCGGCGCGTCCTCCAGCTTCACTCCGGCGACCTCTTCCTTGATCTTCTTCACGAACTTGGTCTTGATCTGGGCCGGGTCAATGCCGGAGGCCACGTCTACAACTTCTCCCGTCCTGGCCGCATCGGGAGGCAGGGCGGTCATGGCCTTGGCCCGGATGGTAGCTATCTGAGGCAGAGCCTCTGTGGTGAAGATGGCCCGGGCGTTGCCGCCGTAGACCGGCTTGGTCTGCGCCAGATTCTTGTTGTCGTCCACGTCCAGGTCCACGCAGTCCATGGAGACGGCGGTGTTGAACCGGAACGCCAGCCGCGGCGCCAGGTCGCGCCCCACATTGCCCTGGCCCAGCAGGACAATCCGGGGATTGGCCGCCTTGATTGCGCTCTCCGCGGCCATGACGTAGGCATCGCTCTGGTAGTCCTTCAGGTTAGCGTCGTCGACCACGAACACCTTCTCGGCGCCGGCGGCGATGGCCTCGGCGGCCAGGGCCTTGACGCCGCTGCCCAGCAGGGCAGCACACAGTGGCTCACCCAGCTTGGTGGCCAGCTTCTTGCCCGCCCCCAGCATTTCCGCCGTGATGGAGGCCAGCTTACCCTCGATGATATCTCCAACAACTAATACACCCTTGTTGTCAGCCATTCGCTCCTCCTTAAGTCGTTATCCTCTCTGAACCAGCCTTGTCGGTTGGTGTCTGGAGTCCTTCAGCCTCGACAGGTTCATCGCTGCCGCCGGCGAGCATCTGGTCCAGGATCCTCTCGGCCTCTATCGAGCCGGGCTCCCCACGGGCCTTCAGCCTGGCGATGAGGTCGTCCATGTTCATTCCGCAGGGCATTTCCCAGAGTCTCCTGCCTTTCTGCTCTTCGCCGTCCGACAGCCCTGGCCTACAGGACCTTGGCCTCTCTCAGGCGAGTAGCCAGATTGGCAGCAGCATCGGCCACGTTCTCGCCCTCGACGATCTCGCACTTCCCCTCTTTGACCGGCTGGAAGAGCTTCACCAGCTTGGTGCGTCTGCCCTTCGCGCCGACCGTTGCGGGGTCCAAACCAACGTCGGCTGGCTTCCAGATGGTAGGCTGGATCTTGGCGGCCTTCATGATGCCCTTCAGAGGCGCGTAGCGGGGCTCACCCAGCTCGCTGGTAACGGTGATGAGACACGGCAGCGGTACCTCGACCACCTCAAAGCCGTCAGCCACCAGCCTTTCGACCTCAACCTTGCCGTCCCCGACGGTGACCTTCTTGGCCAGGGTCACGCAGGGCAAACCCAGCAGCTCAGCCAGGCCGATCCCAACCTGGCCGGCGTCCCAGTCGGCAGCCTGCCGTCCGCAGAAGATGATGTCGAACTTGCCGATCTTCTTGATGGCGGCGGCCAGCGCCACGGCCGTGGCATAGCTGTCGCCGTCTTCGTAGGCCGGGTCTTCCAGGAGCATCAACTGGTCAGCGCCCATGGCCAGGGGCTTCTTGACCACATCCCTTACCAGGTTGTTCCCCAGGCTGACCACGGTTACCTTACTGCCCGCTTTGGCATCCTTGACCTTGAGCGCTGCTTCCACAGCGGTCTCGTCGTAGGTGCTGACTACAGGGGCGACTCCAGGCGGGGGGATAACCTTGTTCGTGGCGGCATCGACTTTGAAACTGGCCGGGGGTGCTTCCGGGTCGGGGACTTGCTTCACGCAGACGATCAACTCCATAAACACGTCCTCCTTCAGATGGTGGATACAGATAGCGATTTGGGCACACCAAACCAATCTCAAATTTAGCATTCGGCCACGTTCACTGTCAAACTGCGGATGGGCGGTGTCCAGGACATGCTATACGGTCCCAGGGGTACGGGTATCCCGGCCACGGCGGAGGGTTGCGGGGCCAGCGGTAGCCGATGCCCAGCCGGGCGCAGGTCTCTTTCAGTGCCGCCGAGGTCGGCCAGCCTCTTGCTGCTCTCGAGGGCGATGAGGGCCTCCAGGCCTATGTGCACCAGCGAGTTCTTCTCGGTAATGCCGGTGAGCTCGGAGGCCCTCCGGAGCAGCCCGTCGTCAATGTTGAGCGTAATTGATCACTCAGCGTGGCGTGTGCCATAATAGAGAATTGTCCGGAGGGCAGGCATGTTCTGTAGAGGAATTCGGGGGGCCACGGTGGCCGCCGGCAATACCCGGGAGGCGATACTCTCGGCCACCCAGGAGTTGCTGCGCAAGATGCTCTCGGCCAACTATGTGGACAAGCAGTCCGTGGCCTGCATGTTCTTCAGCGTTACCCCCGATCTGAACGCAGAGTTTCCGGCGCTGGCGGCGCGCCAGATGGGGTGGACGGACACGGCCCTGATGTGCTTTCAGGAGATCCCCGTCCCCGGCAGCCTGGGGCTTTGCGTCCGGATCCTGGTCCTCTTTAACACCGAGAAGAGGGCCGAGGACGTCAGGCATGTGTACATCAACGGGGCCGAAGTGCTCAGAGCGGCCCCGCCGGACCAGGGGAAGTTGAAATGATCATAGTCATGAAGGCCGGCTCTCAGATCGGGGACATCGACTTCGTCATGGACCGGCTGCACGGCCTGGGGCTCCAGGGCCATCTCTCCCGGGGCGTGGAGCGCACCGTCATCGGCGTGGTGGGCGTCATCTCCACCATTCCGGACCTGCGCGAGAGGCTGGAGCTGGTGGCCGGCGTGGAAGAAGTGGTGCCCATCTCCAAGCCCTTCAAGCTCTCCAGCCGGGAGTTTGATCCCCAGGACACGGTGATCGACGTGGGGGGCGTCAAGATAGGCGGCCGGGAGTTGGTGGTCATGGCCGGGCCCTGCGCCGCGGAGACGCCGGAGCAGGTGATGAGCACGGCGCGGGCGGTGAAGGCCGCGGGGGCCAGGATACTGCGCGGCGGGGCGTTCAAGCCCAGCACCTCCCCGTACTCGTTCCGCGGACTGGGCGAGGAAGGGCTCAAGCTTCTGGCGGAGGCCAAGCTGGAGAACGGCCTGCCGCTGATCACCGAGGTCCTCACGCCCCAGGACGTGGAGATGGTGGTCAAGTACGCTGACATCCTGCAGGTCGGCGCGCGGAACATGCAGAACTTCATCCTGCTGGATGAGGTGGGGCAGGCCCGGAAGCCGGTCATGCTCAAGAGGGGCCTCTCGGCCACTATACAGGAGTGGCTGCTGGCCGCGGAATACGTTCTGGCGCAGGGCAACCGCGAGCTGATACTCTGCGAGAGAGGCATCCGCACCTTTGAGACGTACACCCGCAATACCATGGACGTCAGCGCCATTCCTATCGTGCACAAGGAGACCCATTTACCCATCATCGCCGATCCCAGCCACGGCACCGGCAAGTGGGACCTGGTCATGCCGATGGCGATGGCCTCCGTGGCCGCGGGGGCGGACGGCCTGATGGTGGAGGTCCACCCCACTCCGGACGCGGCGCTGAAGGATGGCGCGCAGTCCCTCACCTTCGAGCACTTCGGGGACCTGATGAAGAAGGTGGCCCCGGTGGCGGAGGCGGTGGGGCGGACCATGGCCCGGAGCAGGTAGAAAGCGGGCATGAAAGTCGAGGAGGAGCTCAGGGAACTCGCGCCGGGACGCGACACCGTGCTCACCATCGGCGTCTTCGACGGAGTGCACGTTGGCCACCAGCGTCTCATGGAGTATCTCAAGAGGCAGGCGGCCGCTGAGGACCGCCTGGCCGGCGTGGTCACCTTCCGCGGCCACCCGCAGCACGTCATCTCTCCGAGGGTCCCGCTCTATCGCCTGATCCCGCTGGACGAGAGGATCAGCATCATCAGGGGGATGGGCATTGACCTGGTGGTGCCGCTGTCCTTCAACCTGGAGCTGGCCCGGCTTCCGGCCCGCGAATTCGTGGCTCTGCTGCAGAAGCACCTCAGGATGCGGGGGCTGATTGTCGGCGCCGATTTCGCCCTGGGCAAGGGGAGGGAGGGAGACCCCGTCGCCCTGCGCCAGATGGGGAAGGAGATGGGCTTCTGGGTGGAGGTATTCCCCCCGCAGGTGATAGATGGCGAGGTGGTGAGCAGCACGGCCATCCGCGAGGCTCTTTCCGCCGGAGATGTCAAGAAGGTGACCCTGCTGCTGGGCAGGCCGCTCGTGCTTCACGGCCGCATAGTGCACGGCGACGAGCGCGGCAGGCAGCTGGGGTTCCCCACCGCCAACCTGGCCTTCTCCAGAGGGCAGGCGCTCCCTGACGACGGCGTGTATGTGACCAGGGCCTATCTGGGCGGGCAGGCGCTGCCTTCGGTGACCAACATCGGCAAGAGGCCGACCTTCGGGGAGCACCGCCGGACGGTCGAGGTCTATCTCATTGGCTTCAGCGGCCAGATCTACGGCGAGGTGCTCCGCGTCGAGCTGGTGGACCGGCTGCGGGGCGAGAAGCGTTTCTCCTCCCCGGAGGAGCTCAAGGCCCAGATCACCCAGGACGTGGAGAGGGCGCGCTCCATGCTGAGGGAGGTGGCCCGGTGACGCGCGCTGTTCCGGAATCGCTGCTGCGGCGGGCGGTGGCCGAGGTCATCATCGAGCAGGAGATGGTCCGGCTGCTGGAGTCCGGCCGGCCGCTGCGCCTGAAGCAGGGATTCGACCCCAGCCGGCCCGACATCCATTTGGGGCACGTGGTCGGCCTGCGCAAGCTGCGGGAGTTCCAGGAGATGGGCCACCAGGTGGTCCTCATCGTAGGGGACTGGACCGCCCAGATCGGCGACCCCAGCGGCCAGTCGATCACCCGCCCCATGCTGACCGCCGAGGAGGTGCGGCGCAACGCCGAGACCTACCTGCAGCAGTTCTTCAAGGTGGTGGACAAGAGCCGGACCGAGGTCAGGCTGCAGAGCGAGTGGTTCGGGAAGTTCGACCTGGCCGACGTCATCCGGCTCACCAGCAAGTTCACCGTGGCCCAGTTCCTGGCCCGCGAGGACTTCTCCCGGCGCTACGCCGGCGGCCAGCCGATCGCTATTACCGAGCTGCTCTATCCCCTGCTCCAGGCGTACGACTCGGTGGCCATCGAGGCTGACGTGGAGTTCGGGGGGATGGACCAGAAGTTCAACTGCCTGGTGGGCCGGGAGCTGCAGGGCATGGTGGGTCAGCGCCAGCAGCAGGTGTTCCTGATGCCCCTCCTGGTAGGCACCGACGGCGTTCTGAAGATGAGCAAGAGCCTGGGGAACTACATTGCCGTGGACGAGCCGCCCTACGACATGTACGGCAAGGTGATGTCCATCCCGGACAACCTCATCATGCTCTACTTCGAGCTGCTGACGGATGTTCCCGATCCCGAGCTGGATGAGATGGCGAAGCAGCTCGATGCTCAGGCGGTGAACCCCATGGCCCTGAAGAAGCGGCTGGCGCTCGATATCGTGACCCAGTTCCACGACGCCGCCCAGGCGCGGCAGGCCGATGAGCGCTTCGCCCGTGAGGTGCAGAAGAAGGAGCTGCCCGCCGACATCCCCGAGCGGAAGATCCAGACGTCCATCAAGGCCTTCCACCAGGGCCAGGGCAGGGTGACGGTCTCCGTGCCGGCCCTCCTGGTAGAGACGAACCTGGTGGCCAGCGCCGGAGAGGCCAGGCGGCTCATCGCCCAGGGCGCTGTGGAGATCGATGGCCAGAAGGTCACCGGGAATGACTGGCAAACGGCCTCGGGCTCTGTGCTCAAGGTGGGCAAGCGCCGGTTCTGCCGCATACTCATCGAAGCGTGCGCCTAGTGCGGGATCTCCAACCAGACTGCCGGCTGGTCTCCAAGGGTCCAGCCATCGTGTCCAGGGGGCACGCTGCCGACGTCACCCGGGCCAAGATCCTCTTCCTTCCCATCATCCATGCGTACTCTCAGCCTGCCGGCGAGAACATACAGGATGTGGTGCATCTGGCAGCTGCCGGTGCCTCCCGCCGGTCTCAGGCTTGTTGACCACCGCCACCCGGGTTCAGCTGTCATCCGGTTGATGGTGAAACCGGCGACGGTGACAGCCTCCCTCTTCGCCTTCGGCATCTCGTTGGTCTCATCCGGCCGGTCCAGGCTCTTCTTTTCAACGATCGCCACGTCCGCCTCCTCAGGGTGATGTTGGGAAGAGTCTGGCAGGACCGGGATCTATCGCATATGGGAGACCTACCTGGATCGGGGTGCAGAAACTACGTATTTGAAGCGTGAGCCTTCAATTGCTCCACGATAGTCTGTCGGTGGCCAGACTGCCGGCCGGCGGCATCGCCGCAGCTTTCGGGCCGGCTGGTCGCATAGTAGCGGGCGCTGTCGTATAATTGTTGACATGAACGCCGGCACCGGTAGCGGCTAGACATCATGGCCGGTCTTCCTCAGCCAGAGAGAAGGCAGGCCACCGGCCTGCTTTACTATTTAGTCTCGACAACGGAGGCACACCATGCAACTGCGTATACCGGGACCCACGCCCTGCCCCGAGGAGGTGCTTCGCGCGCAGTCCAGGCAGATGATCAACCACCGGGGCCAGGAGTTCAGCGCCATCATCCGCAAGGTGACCGGGCAGCTCAAGCGCTGCTTCCAGACCACCAATGATGTGCTCATCCTGACGGGTTCCGGCACCGGCGGCCTGGAGGCCGC
This sequence comes from uncultured Dehalococcoidia bacterium, assembly GCA_964423835.1. Lineage (GTDB taxonomy): Bacteria > Chloroflexota > Dehalococcoidia > UBA2247 > RBG-13-53-26 > JAFGCL01. The sequence goes on from CAYRGJ010000035.1 coordinate 6,643, forward strand.
GGTGGTCAACACCCTCTCGCCCGGCGACAGGGTGCTGGGCATCTCCATCGGCGCCTTCGGCGACCGCTTCGCCGATATCGCCCGGGTCTACGGCGCGGACGTCAAGAAGCTGTCCTTTGACTGGGGCCTGCCCGCCGATCCTGATGCCGTGCGCCAGGCGCTCCGGGACGATGCCGGCATCAAGGCGGTGCTGGTTACCCACAACGAGACCTCCACCGGGATCACCAATGACCTGAAGTCGATCGCCGCGGTGGCCCGGGAGTTCGACAAGCTGATCCTGGTCGATGGCGTCAGCAGCGTGGGCTCCATCGATCTCCCGGTGGATGCCTGGCAGTGCGACGTGGTGGTGACCGGATCGCAGAAGGGCTGGATGACCCCGCCCGGCATGGCCATGGTGAGCATGAGCCAGCGGGCCTGGCAGGCCCACGAGAAGGCCAGGATGCCGCATTTCTACTGGGACCTGGGGCGGGCCAGGAAGATATTCGAAGAGAAGGGGCAAACGCCCTGGACCCCGGCCATCTCGACGCTGTTCGCCATGGACGTGGGGCTGGACCTGATCGAGAAGGAAGGCCTGCAGAACGTTTTCGCCCGTCATGCCCGGGTAGCGCGGGCGGCCCGGGAGGGGGCCAAATCACTGGGGCTGACCCTCTTCGCCAGGGAGTCCCACGCCTCGAACACGGTGACGGCCATCAACATGCCGGCGGGGGTGGATGGCAAGAAGCTCCTGCAAGTCCTGCGCGAGGAGCACCAGGTGGTGCTGTCCGGCGGCCAGGCCAAGCTGGAGGGCAAGATCTTCCGCATCGGCCACCTGGGTTGGGTCAGCGAGAGTGACATAAGCGTGGTTATGGCGGCCCTGGAGAAGGGGCTGGCGGCGAAGCGGTAGGAGGTAGGGTTACATGAGAGTCCTGGTGGCTGATCCCGTCGCCCCGGAGGGGGTGGAGATCCTCAGGAAGCATGCTGATGTGGACGTGAAGACCGGCCTCCCGCCGGAGGAGCTCGCGGCCATCATCGGGGAGTACGAAGGTCTGATGGTGCGCAGTGAGACCAGGGTCACCGCCGGGATCATTGAGGCCGGCCGGAAGCTCCAGGTGATCGCCCGCGCCGGCGTGGGGATCGACAACATCGACGTGGAGGCGGCCACGCAGAGGGGTATCGTGGTGGTCAACGCCCCCACGGCCAATACCGCGGCGGCGGCGGAGCACGCGGTTGCCCTGATGATGGCGCTGGCCCGGAACATCCCCCAGGCCCATGAGAGCGTGAAGGGGGGCGCCTGGAAGCGGCAGAGCTTCGTCGGGGTGGAGGTGCGCAACAAGACCCTGGGGATAGTGGGGCTGGGCAATGTGGGATCGGAGGTGGCCCGCCGGGTGCAGGGGTTTCACATGAGGGTGCTGGGCTTTGATCCCTACGTGTCGCCCCAGTACGCCCGTAACTTGCACGTGGAGCTGGTCACCCTGGAGGAGATATTCACGCAGGCGGATTTCATCACCCTGCATCTGCCGCTGACCCCGCAGTCGAGGAACATGATAGGCCCCAGGGAGCTGGCCCTCATGAAGCCGACTGTAAGGATCATCAACTGCGCCCGCGGCGGGCTCATCGACGAGCAGGCCCTGGACCAGGCCCTCCGGGAGGGCCGGGTGGCAGGGGCCGCGCTGGATGTGTTTGCCCAGGAGCCGCCCCGGGACCTTCCCCTGCTCAAGAACGAGAAGGTCATCGTCACCCCTCACCTGGGGGCATCGACGCGTGAAGCGCAGGCCAATGTGGCCATCGATGCCGCCGAGCAGATCGTATCGGTCCTCCAGGGGCAGCCGGTGCGATACGCGGTCAATGCGCCGCTGATCTCGGCGGAGATGATGCCCATCCTGGCGCCGTTTCTGAAGGTGGCCACGGCCGTAGGCCGCATGATCGCCCAGCTGGCCGAGGGCCAGATGAGCAGCATCGATATCGGCTATGAAGGGGAGATAGCCAAGTACGACCTGACCGCCCTCAAGGCGGCCGTGATCGGCGGGCTGCTTCAGGAGATCAGCGAGGAGCGCATTAACGTGGTCAATGCCAACCTGGTGGCCAAGCGGCGGGGGCTTCGGGTGACGGAGCACAGTGACACGGCCTGTGAAAACTACACCAGCCTGATCACCGTGGCGGTTACCACCACCACCGGGGTCACCACCTCCGCGGGGACCATGCTTCGCGGTGAGCTGCACATCGTCAGGGTGAACGAGTACTGGATCAACATCGTGCCCAAGGGCGACTATTTTCTGTTCAGCGATCATCGCGACCGCCCGGGGCTCATCGGGGCCGTGGGCAACGTGACCGGGAGCGCCGACATCAACGTCAGCTCCATGCAGCTGGCCCGGCTGAAACCGCGCGGCCAGGCCCTGATGGTGCTGGAGCTGGACGAGCCCTTGAACGAGGAGCAGATCAAGCGGATCCTGGCCATCCCGGACATCTACACGGCCAAGCAGGTCCAGATCTGAACCGCCGGACGCGAGGCAGCCGCCGCGCCCGGGCCGCCGGGCATCTTCAGGAAAGCGCCAGCTCGATGGCGCGGTAGATGAAATAGGCGCCGAACCCCACCAGGGTCAGCCCGCAGACCACGGATATGCCCCGCTGCACCGCCGGGGTCAGGAACCGCCTCAGGAAGAACACGAAGCAGCTGATGAAGAGAAGCCAGGCGGCGTCGAAGAGCCAGTGGATGCCGCCGGTGACGATCATCCAACCGCCGCCGAAGGCCTTGGCCCCCGTCACTATGGTGACCCCCACGGTGGCCCACCACAGGAAGAAGTAGGGGCTGGCGGTGCTGGTGGCTATGCCGGCGATTATGGCGTTCTTGTGGGCGCCCTGCGGTTTCTCGTCCATCGATACCGGCCTGGCCCTGAAGACCCCCACTGAGAGCCAGATCAGCAGCAGCCCCCCGGCCAGGCCCAGCCCAATCTGAACGCCGTCGCTTTTGAGGAACGCGGAAATCCCGAAGTAGATGATGGCCATCAGCGGCCACTCCACGATGGCATGGCCGATGGCCATCATGAGGCCGGCCCACTTGCTCTGCGCCCCCCTGGTGATGACCACGGCGGTGACCGGGCCGGGCATCATCACTCCGCTGGCGGATATGCCTATGACCCACAGCAGGAACACCGGCAATGTGGACGGGGCGGTGCTATCCATGGTCCAGCCTCATAGCTCCGGGCGGCCCGGGCGGGCACGATGGCCTACAAAGAGCGGCCAACAGCCTCGGCTATGGGCTTCAGCTCCTTCATCAGGCGGACGAAGTCCGAGGGGGTCAGGGACTGCAGGCCGTCCACCAGGGCCTCCTTTGGGTTGGGATGGACCTCGATCAGCAGCCCGTCCGCGCCGGCGGCCACGGCTGCCCTGGCCAGCGCCGGCACATAACCGTAGTGCCCCGCGGCATGGCTGGGATCCACCAGCACCGGGAGGTGCGTGAACCTCTTGATAACGGGAATGGAGGAGATGTCCAGCGAGAAACGGGTGCTGTCCTCAAAGGTGCGGATGCCACGCTCGCAGAGGATGACCTGGCTGTTGCCCTCCGCCAGCAGGTAGTCAGCGGCCGTCAGCCACTCGGTAACGGTGCAGGAGAAGCCCCTCTTGAGGATGACCGGGTGCCCGCTCTTGCCGATCCTGGTCAGCAGGGCGTAGTTCTGCATGTTGCGGGCGCCCACCTGGAGGATGTCGGCGCATTTGGCCACCAGGGTCACAGCCCGGGGCTCGACGACCTCGGTCACGATCGGCAGCCCCGTCTGCTCCCTGGCCCGCGACAGCAGCTCCAGGCCGGCCTTTTCCAGGCCATGGAAGCTGAAGGGCGATGTCCGGGGCTTGAAGGCACCGCCGCGCAGCACGGAGGCCCCCGCCTTCTTGATGATCCGGGCGGCATCCAGAAGCTGCTGCTCGCTCTCCACGGCGCAGGGCCCGGCCATCACCACCACCCGCTTGCCTCCGATGTCGACCCCGCCGATGGAAACGACGCTGTCCTTCTTCTTGAACTCCCGCGAAGCCAGCTTGTAGGGCTTCATGATGCGGGACACCCGCTCCACCCCTGGCAGCACGGCGAAGATGTCCGTCGACAGCTGACCGGTGTTGCCGCCCAGGATGGCCACCACCGTCTTGTCCGTTCCCAGGTTGAGCTGGACGTCCAGCCCCAGGGACCGGGCGCGCTCCACCACGTCCTCTATTTCAGCGGACTTGGCGCGGGTACGCATCTCAACAATCATCTGGGTGCTCCACCAAGAATGATAGCACGTTAGGAGGGGGTGATCTGGTATTTGCCCAGTATTATGGGGTTCTTGTCATCGAAGAAAAGCCTCTTCATGTCGGCTGTCGGCCGGAGCCACAGCCTGTTGAGCAGGGTCTCCACCGTCTCGATGTCCGGGAGCATCTGCTCCTTCATGACGATGAAGTGATTCTGCAGCCGGACAGGGTCATCAGCGGCCAGGTAGACGCTGGGCCAGCGGCGGTAGTCCTGGATGCGCTCCTTCCGCGGCACCAAAGCCATGTCGCCGGCTAACACCACGCGGCCGATCTGGATGTTGCGCAGGATGATGTCGCGGTACTCGCGGATCTTGCCGGAATGGAACCGGTACTGCTTCCAGTCGTCGGAGTCCCCGAAGTACTCATCCAGGGGGCTCTGCCGGCCGGCCGGCGAGGCTCCCGAAGCGGGCACAGCCGCGGCCATGGCCGCCTCTCCCTGGTCATCCGCAGGCCTCTGCGTGTCCTCGAGTCTGGCCAGCTGGGAGACATTGGCCCTCCCGCCGACGCACTCCAGGATCAACTGGTACGATCCAAACAGGAATTCCTCGGCCAGGCCGCAGGCAGCCGCCAGGTGCACGTAGAAATCCTCGAACGAGGACAGGCGGGGACTCATCATGTGGTCGTAGGCGCAGACCAGGTGCATGAACATGGAGTAGTGGAGGGACGCCATGTCCACCAGGTCCTCGGAGACGTGCTCCCTGGGGAGTGATCTCTGGCGCTGGTCGGTGACGTTGGCCTCCATCCTTCTGGTGAGGGGCACCACGAAGTGCCTCCAGCAGTCCTCACAGGCGGGGAACCTCTCCTTGAGCAAGGGCCAGTAGGACTTCTCGTAGTAGTCACCTTCGTTGGCGAAGTAGGTCTTCTTGATGACCTCGATAGTGCTGCCGAGCGTGACTATATACTGCACTGTTCTGGCCTCCCTGCGGCTGCAGCCGGGTCCAGCCAGATCCCGCGGGGCGCTGCCGGCCGAAGCGCCGGCTTCCCGTGGCTGGTGACCGCTCTAGAGACTGTAACACGGCAGGCCGTGGCTGTTCAACTCGGCCCGCACGCGGCCCGCACGCGGACAGCGTGCGGCGGCGTGCGGCGGCACGCGGCCCTGCTGCCGTGCGGCCTAACCACGCCTCCCTGCTGCCCTTCGGCGGCTCCTTGCCACGCCCTGTAGCGGGCGCGTACAATCTAGGCTGGATAATGTCGCTCGATGCCATCTTTAATCCGCGCTCCATTGCGGTGGTCGGTGCCACGGAGGGGGACATGGGAGTCTCCAACGCGGCCGGCGGCCACGCCGCTCCGGTAAATGCCCACACCCAGATCTTCCTCTACACGCTGATCGACTGGGGCTACCAGGGCCAGATCTACCCCGTCAACACCAGAGGCGACTACGTTCGCGGCCTGAAGGTCTACCGCAGCCTGCGGGACATTCCCGGGCCGGTGGACTACGTGATCTGCATCATCCCCGCCCACGCCACTCCCACCCTGGTCGAGGACTGCGTGGCCAAGGGAGTCAAGGGCCTCCATCTGTACACCGCGGGCTTCGCGGAGACCGGCCTGGCGGACCGGATGTCGCTCCAGGATGACCTGGTGAGGCGGGCCCGCGCGGGCGGGGTCCGCCTGATCGGCCCCAACTGCATGGGCATCTATCACCCGAAGATGGGGATGACCTACGCCGCCAACTTCCCTCGGGAGCCGGGCCGCGCAGCCTTCATCTCGCAGAGCGGCAGCTACACCCTGCTTCTGGTCCGGGCGGCGGCGGCCCGCGGCGTGCGGTTCAGCAAGGTGGTAAGCTACGGGAACGCCAGTGACCTGGACGAGATCGACCTGCTGGGCTACCTGGCCGACGATCCTGAGACGGAGATCATCGGGGCTTACCTCGAGGGGGCCAGGGACGGGGCTGGGCTGGCTAAGGCCCTGGCCGGGGCGGCCGCCAGGAAGCCGACGATCATCATCAAGAAGGGCAACACCGAAGCCGGCAAGCGGGGGGCCAGCAGCCACACGGGGGCCCTGGCCGGGGACGATGCAGTCTGGGACAGCATGCTCAGACAGACGGGCGCCATCCGGGTGGAGGACTTCGAGGAGATGGCGGACCTGATGACGACATTCGCCTTCTTCCGTCCGCCCCGGGGCCGCCGGGCGGTCCTCTTCGGCGTGGGTGGTGGTGCCGGGGTGCGGGCCTCTGATGAGTGCGAGGCGGGCGGGCTTGTCCTGCCGCCTATTCCGGAGAAGCTCAGGGCGGAGCTGGCCCGCTCGTTGACCACCGCGGGCACCATGCTGAGGAACCCGGTGGACCCGGGCCACTACGCGCGGGACTTCACCGACATGATGCGCTGCCTGGATGAATGGGAAGAGGCCGACATGGTGCTGTGGCAGATCGCCCCGGACATTGAGGCCCTGCAGACCGACATCGTGCTGCAGTACATCCACCTGATGAGGCTCCGCACGCTGGAGACCCTCAAGGACCTGGGCAAGCCCAAAGCCGTGATCGTGCACGGCGTGGAGAGCGACGTCGGCCTGCAGGCCCTGATAGACACGCGCCGGGCCTGCGCGGAGCGCAGGGTGGCCTTCTACCCCTCGATCTACCGGGCGGCCCGCGCCATCACCCGCTACATGGACTACCGCCAGCGCCCGGCCGCCGGCCCGGGCCTTAGCTGAACATCCCGGCGGCCCGCCGGGCCGCCGGACCCTCTGTCCCGTCTACGTACCGGCCGGTCCCCCCGATGCGCCGTCGTTCGAGGCCACCTTCACCGGCGCCGGCCGTCGCCGCAGCCGGTCGCTCAGGCTGTAGAGCACCGGGATCACCACCAGAGTGAGCAGCGTGGAGCTGAACAGGCCTCCGATGACCACCACCGCCAGCTCTCCGGCGATGACCGTTCCCGACTCCACCCCCAGGGCCAGCGGGACCATGGCGAAGATGGTGGTCATCGCCGTCATCAGGATGGGGCGCAGCCTGGTCTTGGCGCCCTGCATGAGCGCGTCGTGGGTGCTCAGGCCCTCCTTGCGCAGCTGCTCTACCACCGCGATGAGGACGATGGCGTTGGTCAGCACGATGCCCACCAGCATCAGCATGCCCATCATGCCCGATACCCCCAGCGTGTAGCCGCCGAGGAGCAGCCCCAGGGAGGCCCCGATGGTGGCCAGGGGCAGGCTGACCATGATGATCAGCGGGTTCAGCACGGAGCGCAGGGTGACCACCACTACCAGGAAGGAGATGAAGACCGCCGCCAGGATGGCCCAGCTCAGGCGGCCGAGGGACTCGTTCATTATCTCGGTGACTCCGGAGATCTTCACCTCGACGCCTTCGTGCGGCGACAGGTTGGCGATCTTCTCCTCAATGGCCGCATTGACGGCGCCCACGTCCTTCTGGGTAATGGCGCCGGTGATGGTCCCGGAGAGATTCAGGTCGGTGTGACTGATGTGAGTCGGCACCTGGACCACCGCTACGTCAGCCAGCTGGCTCAAGGGCAAGGGCGGCCAGCCGATCCGGAGCGCGCCCGCCTGGTCGACGCTGGTCAGCCCGGCGGCCACGCTGTTGAAGTGGAGACTGTAGCTGGAGCCGTCGATCCTGGCCTCGTGGCCCGGCAGATCGCCGCCGGTCATCAGCAGGTAGTACTCCTGGGTCAGCAGCCCTGTCTGCTCGGCGGAGAGACCCAGTTCGAGTATCTTTTGCTGGTTGGCCCGGATATCGAGCTTGGGCACGACTGCGGAGAGCTCGCTCTCCAGGTTGGCCACGCCTTCAACTTGCTGGAGAGCGGCATGGAGCTCGTTGGCCGTCGCGGTGATGGCCTCAGGATCGTCTCCCTGGACCGAGATCTCCACTCCGGAGAAGCCCATGTCGGCCCCCATCGAGGTGGAAACCACTATCCCCGCGCCTCCCGGAATGCCCCCGCAATCGGCGCGCAGGGACTCGGCCGTCTGGTCCACATCCGTACCGGGCTTGAGGTAAGCCGTGATCTGGGCGGTATTGGAGCCGCCGCCCGAGGCGGCGCTCATGGCCCCCATCAGGGAGGCGGAGGTGCCCACGGTGGAGTAGTACGTCTCCACCTGGTCGTACCCGGCCAGGATGGCCTCGACACTGGCGGTCACGTCGCTGGTGGCAACGATGTCGGTCCCCGGAGGCATCTGGACCTCCACGGACACGGTCTCCTCGCTCATGCCGGACATGAAAGAGGTGCCTACAATGGCCAGCACGCCGAGGCTGCCCGCGAACAGCACCACGGCCATCAGCAGCGTGATGGCGCGGTGCCCCAGGGCCCATCTCAGCACCGGGGTGTAGAGTCTCTCATACCAGGAGTCCCTCTCCCTGGCCCTGGTCCTTCCGCCGACCAGGAAGTTGGACAGGGTGGGCACCACCATCAGCGCCACCAGCAGCGAGGCCATCATGGCGAAGGTCACCGTCAGGGCGAAGGGGACAAAGAGCTCGCCCACGATGCCGCCGACGAACGCCAGGGGTAGGAATATGGCCACCGTGGCCAGGGTGGCCGCCGTGATCGGCATGGCCACCTCCCTGGCCCCGCCTATGGCCGCCTCTCTGAAGGACTCACCGCCCTGGAGGCGCCGGTAGATGACCTCCACGATGACGATGCTGTCGTCGATCAGGCGGCCTACCGCAATGGACATGGCGGAGAGGGTCAGGATATTGATGGTGATGTCGAACACCCACATGGCCCCGAAGCCGAGGAGCATGCTGATGGGGATGGAGATGGCCGTCACCAGCGAGGCTCGCACTGCCATCAGGAACAGGAAGACGATGATCACGGCCAGGGCGCCGCCGATCAGCGCCTTCTCCACCAGCGTGTCGATGCTCTCCTCGATGAACTCGGACTGGTCCATGACGGTGGTCAGCTCCATCCCGTCGCCGAGGTCACCGGAGATCCGGTTGACCCGGTCGACCACGGCGTTGGCCGTGGTGACCGTGTTGGAGCCCTTGGTCTGATAGACGCTTATGGTCAGGCTGGGTTGCCCGTTGGTCCGGGTGATGGAGGAGGTCGGTCCCAGGGACACTGAGGCGATGGTGCCCAGGGTCACGTTGTCCATCCCCAGCGGCGTGCCGCCGACCTGGGCGGCCAGGGCCTCCCGGTTCAGGGACTGGTATTCGGGCGGGAGGGCGCCGATGATCTGCGCCAGGGACAGTCCGTACTGGTTCATCTTCGCCGGGTCCGGAGCGATGATGACCCGGTCATTCTCGCCGCCGGCCGTATCCACGCTCAGGACGCCGTCGATACCGGAGAGGGCCGGGACGATGTCCGACTCGGCCACTGCCTTCAGTTGCTCGGGGGAGGCCTCCCCGCTCAGGCTCAGGACCACCAGGGGCATGATGCCCGTCACATCGATGGGGATGATCCTGGGGTTCTCTTTCAGATCAGGAACAAGCCCGATCGCTCCCGCCACCTCCGCCGGCAGCTCCACCTGGCTGATCAGCTCGTTGAAGGAGTCGTTCACCGGCCCCATCTTGGTGCCGAACTCGAACTCCGCCAGGATCATGGACATGCTCTCCGCCGAGGTGGAGTACAAATGCTTCAGGCCTTTCCCCTGCCAGCGCTCCCATATTGCCCGCTCCAGCGGCCCGCTCACGTTCTCCGCCACCAGGTCCGCCGGGGCCTGGGGGTAGACGGTGAGCACCGTGGCATACGGCAGCTCGATGTCTGGTATCAGCTCCTGCTGGAGGCCCAGGAGAGCCCATATAGAGAGCCCGACGAGGATGATGACTATTCCCAGGGTCACCAGCCGGTTGTGCAGGGCCAGCCTGGTCAAATGCCACATGAAATGCTCCTTTCAATGCCGGGAGATATTTCCACCATTGGAAGCAGTCCCGGAGTCGGGAGGCCCGCCATCATCCGGCCTCCCGGTTGAGGTTTCCGGCCAGCTTGGCCATGAGGGTCAACAGGATGGCCCTTTCCTCGGGGGTGAGGCAGGCCATCACGCCCTGCGCATTGCTGGTGGCGCGGGCGCTGGCTGTCTCGTAGAGGTCGCGGGCGGCGTCGGTCATGGCTACCCTCACCATCCGGCCGTCCGCCGGATCGGGGCGCCTGCGGGCCCAACCGCGCTCCTCGAGCTGGCTGACTATGCGGCTCACCGTGGATACGGGCAGCGAGAGAGACTCGCTGAGCTCCCCTATCGTGGGCCTGGGCTCCTGGCTGAGCAGGATGGCCATGCGATAGAAGTTGGGCGGGTCGGAGGCCGGCTGAGTGTGAAGGTCGACCATGACGTCCTTCAGAGCCTGGCCCAGGCGGAGCATCACCTCGGGAGGCATGGGCGCGATCCCCCGCAGGATCTCGGCGAGGTACTGCAAGAAAAGGGTCGCCTGATCGGCCGGCGGCGGCAGCTTTCTGCCCGCCATCATGGTGCTCTGCCGCAGTATTCTTCCATACGTGGAAATAAACTATAGTGCCGGGTGTGTCCGGCTGTCAAGGTGGCGGGCGCGAGGAGGACGTCACGAGACTATCACGATTGGCCGAGGGCCGGCCTAAGTGCGGGACGCCGCAGCGAGGAAGCCGGCACCGCGGCATTGGTCCCCGCGGGCGGTCAGTGGCCCGGTGCCACGGCCGATACGTGGAGGCTGAGCGCCTGCCGGGGGCAGGACCGGATGCACTGGGGCTCAGCCAGGCCCCGGCAGAGATCGCACACCACAATGGTCTTGGTGCTCTGGTCCAGAGCTATGGCGCCGAAGGGGCACGCCTCCAGGCACCAGCCGCAGCCGGCGCAGCGGGCCTTGTCCAGGGCCAGGGCCCCGGAGGCCTCATCTACGCTCAGGGCGCCCCGGGGGCACTCCTTGATGCAGGGCCGGCTGGAGCACGACAGACAGGCCACAACGTCCAGCGTGGCAGGAGTGGCCTGCAGCACCCGGATGCGAGACAGCTCCAGGTCGAACCGCCCCTCCTTCACCGCCGAGCAGGCGAACTCGCACACCATGCAGCCGGTGCACTTGCCCCTATCGCACAGAATCTGGCGGCGATCCATCCCGATCTCCTCTCGGCGTGCCGGGCACCTCTTCCAGGCCCAGCTCGGCCAGCTTTGCGCCTGGAATCAGCCCGTCGGCGGTCCAGCCGCGCTCCCGGTAGTAGCCATCTATGGCGATGTTGAGATCATCCGGGGAAAGGGCGGTCCCCGCTCCCCGTCCACCGTCGAGGGACTCCCGGAGGACCCGCGGGGGCAGCCAGTCATCGCTGCGCTTCCAGCCCTCGCGGATGTTGATGACTTTCTGCAGATTGATGGCCCTCTCACCGGCCTGCCTGAGCCCGGCCGGGGTGAGGGGCACGCCGGTGGCCAGCGTGTACATCCCGGTCACCTCCGCCGGCAGGTCCCGGAAACAGCGGCTCGCATCGGGACACACAGCCAGGCAGTCGGCGCCGGCGGCCAGGTCCTCGGCATCCCGCGCGCCAGGCGTGCCGTCGCCATCCCCATCATCGATGGTGAGGGGCCGCGGGCCGGCTGCCAGGCGCAGCGCCAGTCCGGGACCCAACCGCGGGTCGCACCCGCCCATCTCCAGCCCCTTCACCTGCATGGCCCAGTCCGGAGTGCCCTGGCCGACACTGGCCGAAGCCCGCCGGACCCCCTCGCCCAGCAGATTGCCGATACCCTTCCGCTCCCCTATCCGGCGAATTGTCTCCACCACTCCATCGGCGCTCCCGAAGGACAGATCCAGCCCCTCCGTGTCCTTGCTGGACAGCATCCCGCTCTCGAAGCACTCCATGGCCCAGGCCACGCAGGCCCCGGAGCTCACCGGGTCCAGGCCGTAGAACAGGCACAGCTCCATGGCCTTCAGGATGACGGGCAGGTGAAACATCCCGCACAGCGGCCCCAGCGCGGCCAGGGCCGCGTTGTCCAGCACCAGCTGCTCATCAGAGGCAGGATCATCGGTCAGCCGGTAGACGTGCTGGCAGGCGATGGCGCAGGTGGGGCAGGCGATGTTCTTCAGCAGGAGTCCCCTGGCGGCGCACTCAGCGGCCAGGCTGGCCACCCCGCCGGCGATGGACTGCCGGTAGTTGCGCGCCGGCAAGGCGCATCGCCCGGCGCCGGGAACCAGGCACCCGCCCGGCGCCAGGATGCTGCCGGGCGCGGCGCCGTCACGCAGAAGGACATTGAGATCGAGGGCGGCCCGCTGCATGCCGCCGATGTCCGCCACCGGGACAGGGCGGGTACCTCTCACGGAGATGGCCTTGAGCTTCTTGGCCCCCATGACCGCCCCTGCCCCGCCGCGGTGCGGCAGGCGGCGGCCGTCCTTTATGGTGGCCAGGCGCACCAGGGATTCCCCGGCGGGCCCAATGGACGCCACCTGGACCGCGCTGTCGCCGGCCTCCCGCCTGATGGCGGATTCCGCCTGCGGGCAGCCCTGGCCCCATAGTGACTCCGCCCGGCGGAAATGGACCCGGCCGTCATCAATGAAGATATGGACCGGGGATGAGGCGGCGCCAGTGATGACCAGCGCCTCAATGCCGGTCCTGGCCAGGGCCAGCGACCAGCGCCCGCAGGATATCGAGGCGGCCACAAAACCGGTCAGGGGCGACCGGGTGACCACGGCATGCCCGGCGGAGGCCGGGGCCATGGTGCCGGAAAGCGGCCCGCGGGCGAACACGATGGCATTGTCCGGGCCCAGGGTATCAGCGCCGGCCCCGGCGCACTCCAGGTACAGTCGGGTCCCCAGCCCCGCCCCTCCCAGGTAGTCTGCCAGCCAGCGTCCGGGTATCTCCCGGACCTCGGCCTTGCGCTCTGTCAGGTCAACGGCCAGGTACAGGTGGCTCTCTGCGCTCAAACTCCGCTCGCTTTCCATCGCCGTGCCGGTGAGGGCACCGGCCTGTTCTGTCCGGGGCCCTTGCCCCGCGGCCCGCTGCCGCTCCGGGCCCGGCAGGCGCCGCCTTATCTTGTATTGGCGCTATTGCCCCATGGCCTTCTCGGCCTTGTCCGGGTCGCTCACCTTGAGCACGATGCTGGCCGTCCCCGGCGTGGGGTCGATGAAGGCGTAGAAGTACTCCAGGTTGATGCCGGCCCGGGCCAGCGGTTTGGCCACGGTGTCCAGGAGCCCGCCGGGCTGGTCCGGCATCTCCTTCTGCAGCACCACCGTCTCCTTCACCGTGAAGCCCGCCTTCCTCAGGGCCTCCGCCCCCCTGGCGCTGTCCGAAAGGACCATGCGCATGATGCCGAACTCGGAGGTCTCAGCCACGCAAAGCGCCCTTATGTTTACCTTCTCTACCTTCAGGGCCTCCAGGGCGGACTCGAGCCTGCCCGGCTGGTTTTCCACGAAGCAAGAAACCTGCTTGATCTTCATCTTCGACCTCCTGCCTACTTCAGTCCCATTTCGCGCCTGTCCACTACCCGCTTGGCCTTGCCTTCCGTCCGGGCGATGGACCTCGGCTCCACCAGTTTCACCTTGACTCCGATTCCCAGCGTGCTCTCCAGCTCATCGGTGACCTTCTTCTTCAGGGCTTCCATCTTCTTCATCTCGTCCGAGAAGACGTCCTCCGATACCTCCACCCAGACCTCCAGGTCGTCCAGGTTGCGGGCCCGGTCCACGATGATGAGGTACTGGGGCTCGACCCCTTCGACCTGGAGGAGGACGCTCTCGATCTGGGAGGGGAAGACATTGACCCCCCGGATCTTGAGCATGTCGTCGGTCCGGCCGGTTACCTTTTCCATGCGCACCAGGGTGCGGCCGCACTTGCAGGTCTCGGTGTGGAGGGTGGTGATGTCCTTGGTGCGGAAGCGGATTACCGGCTGGCCTTCCTTGGTCAGCGTGGTCAGCACCAGCTCGCCCTTTTCGCCGATGGGGAGCGGCTCTCCGGTCTGCGGGTTGACTATTTCAGGCAGGAAATTGTCCTCGAAAATATGGAGGCCGCAGCGGTGCTCGCACTCCACGGACACGCCGGGGCCCACCACCTCGGTGAGCCCGTAGATGTCCACGGCCTTGATGGGCAGCCGGGCTTCGATGTCCGCCCTCATCTGCTCGGACCACGGCTCGGCGCCGCAGACGGCCAGCCTGAGCTTGGTGGTCCGCAGGTCGAGCCCGATCTCCCTGGCGCCCTCCGCCAGGATGAGGGTGTACGAAGGGGTGCAGGTGAGAACGGTGGTGCCGATGTCCTGTATCAGCATCAGCTGCCTCTTGGTGTTCCCGGTGGAGGTGGGGATCACGCAGGCCCCTACCCTCTCCCCGCCATAGTGGAAGCCCATTCCTCCGGTGAAGAGGCCGTAGCCGTAGCAGTTCTGCATGACGTCATCCTTGCCGACCCCGGCGCAGCTGAGGGTCCGGGCCATCACCTCGGTCCACATGCGCAGGTCGTTGGCGGTGTAGGGAGCCACCACCGGCTTTCCGGTGGTCCCGCTGGAGGCATGGACCCGGCAGATCTGCTCCATGGGGACCGTCAGCAGCCCCAGCGGGTAGTTGTCCCTGAAATCCTGCTTGCTGGTGAAGGGCAGCTTCCGCAGGTCGGCCAGGGTCTTGATGCTGTCGGGCGTTATGCCCTTCTGCTGGAAGGCCTGCCGGTAGAACGGCACCTTCTCGTAGACCCGCGCCGCCAGGGCCTTCAGGCGCTCCAGTTGCAGCTTCTCCATGTCCGCTCTGGGCATGGTCTCGAACTTGGGACTCCAGATCATCAGGCTAGCCTCCTAGATCAGCGTTAGTGGCCTTGTATCCTGGCCAGGGCCTCTTCCCGGCCCCTGGCAAATGCCTTCAGATTCAGCTCCAGGACCTTCTGCGGCACCCGCTGCGAGAGGTCCTCGACGTAGCTCTGCTCCTCGATGTCCAGGAACAGGGAGAGGAAGCCCACCAGGAGCACGTTCAGCACCTGCGGGTTTCCCATCTCCCGGGCGATGTGCGTGCCGGGCAAGATATAGAGCCGGTCCGTGTAGCGGCGAATGATCTGCTCCACCTCGGCGCTGTCTGGGTAGGCCGACGCCCCCCCCACCACCGACAGAGGCGGGATGGCCAGGTCGTTGATGATGGCGATGCTCCCCTCGTGCAGGTAGTCTGCCCAGCGGGCCCCTTCCAGCCTCTCGAAGGCCAGCAGGATGTCCGCCTCGCCCTTTCGAATCATGGGGGAGAACACCTGGCGCCCCAGCCTGAGGTGGCTGACGACGCTGCCGCCCCTCTGGGACATACCCAGGGAGTCCGACTTCTTGACGTCGCAGCCCGCCGTCATGGCGATCTCGGCCAGCGCATCGCTGGCCAGGATCACGCCCTGCCCGCCCACGCCGGTCATGAGAATGTCAGTCTTGTTCATGTCACCCGTATGGCTTCCTGGTGGCAGACCTGGGAGCATACCGCGCAGCGGTCGCCCACGCACAGGCCCGCGTCAATCCGGACCTCGTCACCCTCCCTGGTTATGGCCTGGCACCCCACCCTGAGGCAGTTGAAGCACCGGTCGCACCGCGACAGGTCCACGGCCATGGGCCGGCCCTTTCCCCTGACGTGGAGCGGGCAGTCCCCCCGGACGATGATCACCGAAGGCTCCTCGGTCTCCACGCACCTGCTGATGGTGTCCTCCACCAGGGGCAGATTGAAGGCGTTGACGATGTTGACATCCCGGACGCCGAGGCCCCGCACCAGGTCCTCGATCACCACCCTGGGGACCGCCTCGCCGCGGGCTGAGGTCCCCGTGCCCGGGTGCCCCTGGTGCCCGGTCATGGCCGTGGTGCCGTTGTCCAGGATAATGGTGGTGCCGCGGCCCCGGTTGTACACCGCGTTCACCAGCCCCGTGATGCCCGAATGGAGGAAGGTGGAGTCGCCGATGACGCTGACGATGCGGTTGGTCACCCCGGCCTTCTCCAGCCCGTGGGCCTGCCCGATGCTGGCGCCCATGCAGGCGCAGGTGTCCAGGGCCAGGAGGGGCGGGTAGACGGCCAGGGTGTAGCAGCCGATGTCGCTGGCCGCTATGAGCCCTTCACGCTTCCGGGCCACTGTCTTTCGGCCGGAGGGGGACTCCTCCTCAGGATTCCGGTGGTAGAAGCCCAGCCGCTTCAGGGCATACGAGGTGGCCGCATGCGGGCACCCGGGGCACAGCAGAGGGGGCCGCGTGGGCAGCTCGCGGGCTGGCTGGCTCACGGCATACATGGCGGCCGGCTTGGGTATGAGGCCGGCCATGGCTGCCCTCTCCTCCAGCAACTCGGGATTGAGCTCTCCGGTGATGGGGACTACCTCCTTGCCCATAACCGGGATCCCCATGGCCCGGAGGGCCTCCTCGATGAAGGGGTCGAGCTCCTCCACCACCAGCAGCCTCCGCACCTCGGAGGCGAACCGGCGGATCAGGGTCTGAGGCAGAGGGTAGGAGGTGACCAGCTTCAGGAAACTGGCGTCCCGGAATACCTCGCGGGCATGCTGGTAGGCGGCGCCACTGGCGATTATGCCGAGTCCGCGGTCCTGAAGGATGACCTCGTTGGCCGGGAAGGTCTCCACGTAGGAGGACAGCTTCCGGATACGCTCCTCCATCAGGGGGTGCCGGGGCCGGGCATTGGAGGGGACCATCACAAACTTGTGCGGGTCCCGGACGAAATGGGGGCGCTTCCGGGGGATCTCCGGTGATTCCTGGACCTCGACCACCGACTTGCAGTGGGAGATGCGCGTGGTGCTGCGGAAGATCACCGGGGTATCGAACTCCTCGCTGACCTGGAAGGCCGTCGCCATCAGGTCGTAGGCCTCCTGGCTGTCGCTGGGCTCCAGCATGGGCACCTTGGCGAACCGGGCATAGTGCCGGTTGTCCTGCTCGTTCTGGGAGCTGTGCATGCCCGGGTCATCGCAGGATATGACCACCAGCGCTCCCCGCACCCCCGTCTGGGATGCGGCGAAGAAGGGATCGGCGGCCACGTTGAGGCCCACGTGCTTCATGATGGCCAGCGCCCGTACGCCGCCGTACGAGGCGCCCATGGCCACCTCCATGGCCACCTTCTCGTTGGTGGACCACTCCACGTAGATGCCCTTCATCCGGGAGAGGTTCTCCAGGATCTCCGTGCTGGGCGTCCCGGGATAGGCGGCGGCCGCGGCCAGCCCGCCATGCACGGCCCCCAGCGCCATGGCCTCGTTTCCCGACAGCAGTCTCTTCATCACTGACTCAACCTTTGGACTTGCCCAGGTAGGCCTGCTTCACGCCAGTGTTGGACAGCAGCTCCGCGGCGCTGCCCTCCAGCACCATGCGTCCCCGCTCCATCACGTATCCCCTGTCGGCGATCTTGAGGGCGGCCACGGCGTCCTGCTCGATGAGGAGGATGGTCATGCCCTCGTCCCGCAGCCGGCCCAGCAGGGAGAGTATCTCCTTCACCAGCTTGGGCGCCAGCCCCAGCGAGGGCTCATCCAGCAGCAGTATCCTGGGAGATGACATGAGGGCCCGCCCTATGGCCAGCATCTGCTGCTCTCCGCCGGAGAGGCTGCCGGCCTGTTGCCGGCGCCGCTCTTCCAGGCGCGGGAACAGCTCCAGCACCTTGTCCAGGTTAGGCTTGACCAGGCTGTCGCGCAGGGCCCAGGGGGCGTACAACAGGTTGCGGAACCACTTGCGGCTGTAGAGCGGATAGCTTCCCATGATCAGATTGTCCATGACCGACATCGACCCGAAAATCTGCCGGCCTTCCGGAACATACCCTACACCTAATCTTACCGTTTTGTGGGGCGGCCGGCCAGAAAGCCGCTGGTCGTCCAGCCAGATGACGCCGCTCCTGGCGGGCACCATGCCCGAGATGGCGTTGAGCAGGCTGGTCTTCCCGGCGCCGTTGGAGCCCACGATGGTGACGATCTCGCCGTCGTTCACCTGGAGAGAGACCTCGCTGACCGCGGTGGAGAGGCCATAGGCCACGGAGACATTCTCGACCCGGAGCATCAGCCGGCCTCCTCCTCGCCCAGGTAGGCGGCGATGACCCTCTTGTCCTTCTGGATCTGGGAGGCGGTGCCCTCGGCGATCTTCTGCCCGCTGTCCAGGACGACCACCCATTCGGCGATCCCCATGACCAGGTCCATGTCATGCTCCACCAGGACAATGGTGACGCCCATGTCCCGCAATCGCCTGATGAGCTCGCTGAGGCTCTGTTTCTCAAAGGCGTTCAGGCCCGCGCCCGGCTCATCGAGAAGCAGCAGCCTGGGCTCGGTGGCCATGGCCCGGGCTATGGTCAGCAGCTTCTGCTGGCCCAGCGGCAGGCTCGCCGGGTTCCGGCCGGCGTACATGCCCAGGCCTACCAGGTTCAGGTTCCGCCTGGCGTTCAGGGATATGGTCTCTTCCTCGCGGCCGGCCCTGGGCAGGCGCAGCGCCGCCTCAAAGAAGCCGCAGCGGCTCCGCGGATGCTGGCCGGCCATCACGTTCTCCAGGGCGGTCATGTTGTCGAACAGCAGCACATTCTGGAAGGTGCGGGCGATGCCCAGCGCCGCTCTCCTGTGAGGCGGCGCCTTGCCCAGGGGCTTGCCCTCGAAGAGGATCTCGCCGCTGCTGGGCAGGTAGACCCCGGCGATGAGGTTGAAAAGGGTGGTCTTCCCCGCCCCGTTGGGCCCTATGACGGAGGTGATCCGGCCGGCCTCGACAGACAGGTCAACGCCGTCAACGGCGGTCAGGCCGCCGAAGGTCTTCTTCAGGCCCCGGGTCTCCAGGATGGCCGGGCTCAAGCCGGGGCCTCCCGCCGGGCGCGCTTGAGCCGCCAGCGCTGCCAGGTATCCCTCAACCCGACGAACAGCCCCTGGGGCACGAATATCATTACCAGCATCAGGATCAGGCCGTAGACGATGATGTCCAGGCTCCCGAACCTCAGGAGCACTTCGTTGCTCAGTATGCGGATGACCGCCGTGCCGAACAGGGCGCCCCAGATGCTGGCCAGCCCCCCCACCACCGCCATGGTCACGATCATCACTGAGGCCATGAAGCTGAACGGGCTGGGATTCACGAAGCGCAGGGTGTGAACATAGAGGCTGCCGGCAATCGACGCGTAGACCGCGCTGAGGACGAATATCTTGACTTTGTATCGGCTGAGGTCAATCCCCACCGACTCGGCCGCCGGCTCGCTGCCGTGAATGGCCCTCAGCGCCCTCCCGGTCCGCGACCGGATGATGTTCTGCGATATCAGCAGGACCAGCAGGCAGAACAGCCACACCAGGATGTACTTCGTCAGGGGGGTGTTGAAGTGCAGGCCGCCGATGGAGAGGTAGGGGATGCCGGACATGCCGTCGGGCCCCCCGGTAAGGCCGCCCAGCTCTCGGAAGAGGGTGTATACCACCAGCCCCAGCCCCAGCGTGGCCATGGCCAGGTAGTTGCCCCTGAGGCGGAAGATGGGGAAGCCGATGATGTAGGCGAACAGGCCCGAAACCACGGCCGCGATCACCATGGCCAGCCACGGGTTGATGCCGTAGGTCTTGCTGAGTATGGCTGACGTGTACGCGCCGATGCCGTAGAAGGCTGTCTGCCCCAGCGACACCTGGCCGGTATATCCCATCAGGAGGCACAGCCCCACCGTGACCATGGCGTTGATGGCCACGAAGCTCATCAGCAGGGTGTACTTGTCCAGGACCGGGCTGAGGGGCACGACGATGAGGAGCCCCAGGAGGGCGGCGAAGCCGAGCAGGGCCCACTTGTTCCGCAGCAGGAACGTCATGTCAACTGGCCCTCTCCTCCGCGGAAAGGCTGCGGGAGCGGAGCACCAGTATGACCAGGAGGGCGATGAGGGCGACGGCATCGGCGTACTGTGACCGGAAGGGCCCCCAGTTGATGGCCACGGTCAGGGCTTCGATAATGCCGACCAGGAGGCCCCCGAAGAAGGCGGCGGTGTGGCTCTTGAATCCTCCGATGGCGGCGGCCACGAAGCCCTTCAGCCCCAGCATTACGCCGGACTCGTAAGAGACGGTGGTGTGCGGGGCCATTACCACTCCCCCGATGGCCCCCAGTCCAGCCGCCAGGCCGAAGGCAATCATGGCCATGGCCCTGGCGTCGATGCCTACCAGGCCGGCAGCCTGGCGGCTGATGGCGCAGGCCCGCAGGGCCTTGCCCAGGGTAGTGTAGGCAAAGAAGGCGTGGATCACGATCATGGCCACCACTGCAGTGCCGATGATCCAGAGGACCTGGGGCTGTATGTAGGCTCCGGCGAAGTAAAGGGACTCGCTGCCGGTGAAGTACGGGGGGCGGACCGGGTCGTGGGTCCAGATCTCGGCCGCCACGCCGCGTACGAGTATCGAGGCCCCGATAGTGATAACGATCAGGCTCACCGGTGAGGCTTTTCGGGCCGTACGTATGCCCAGCAGGTAGAGTAGAAGACCCAGCAGTACCCCGGCCAGGATGGCCAGCACGATGGCCAGCCCCATGGGCAGCCCGAAGGAGTCCAGGAGTATGAAGGAGAGCATGCCGCCGATCATCACGAACTCGCCCTGCGCGAAGTTGATGATGCCGGTGACCGAGAATATGATGGTGAACCCCAGGCCGACCAGGGCGTAGATGCTGCCCATGGTCACCCCGGTGATCAGGTACTGCAGGAACTGCCCAGTTTCCATCAGGTGAGCCCTTCTTGATTAGCAGAGAAAGGGGAAAGGCACGCCTTTCCCCTCCCTCCTGCATCCGCTAATGTGTTCCGGGCACCGGTGACTACTTCAGCCAGGTCCACTCCCCGTTGACAACCTCGACCATGATGAAGCATCCCTCGGTCAGGCCCATGTGGTCGGTGGGGGACATGTTGAACATCCCGCCGGTGCCGGGCCAGTTCTTGACATCGTTCTCGATGTAGTCCCTGATCTTGTCCTTGTCCGCTCCGTACTCGTCCAGGGCCTCGACGACCAGGTTCAGGGCGTCGTAGGCGTGGCCGCCGAAGGTATCCGCCGTCTCGCCCGGGTACTTGGCCTCGAAGTCCGTCTTGTAGGTGAGCAGAACGTCCTTCTGGGGGTCAGAGTCGTCCAGCTGGTCCGCCACCAGCAGCTTTCCGGCCGGGAAGACCACTCCGTCGGCGGCGGCGCCGGAGTTGTCGATGAAGGTGGTGTTGGCCACGCCGTGGCTGCAGATGAGCGGCATGGTCATATTGATGTCAGCCCGGTTCTTGGCCACGATGGCCGCCCCCTGGCTGGTGGTCCAGCAGACGAAAGCCTGGGCGCCGGTATTCTTGATGTTGGTCAGCTGCGCCGTGAAGTCGGTGCCCTTGGGGTCGAAGTCCTCACTGGCGATGATGGTGATCCCATGGGCCGCGGCCTCTGACTCCAGGGAAGCCTTGCCTCCCTTGCCATAGCCACCGCTGTCGCACATGATGGCTATCCGGGTCCACCCCTTGCTCTGGCAGTACTTGTACATTTCCCTGGTGGCCAGCACGTCCGACTGCGGGGTCTTGAATACCCACTTGTTCGGCGCCTCAGTTACGATGGTGGCCCCGGCCGCGCAGGAAACCAGAGGCACCCCGGCGGCGTCCACGATCTGCTTGATGGCCATGCTCTCGCCGGTGGAGCTGGGCCCGATGATGGCCAGCACCTGGTCCTGCTCGATCAGCCTGTTGGTGAGGATGACGCACTCGTCGGTATCGCTCTTGGTGTCGTAGATAACGACCTTCAGCTCGTGGCCGTCGATGCCGCCGGCATCGTTGATCTTCTCCACCATCATCTCTACGGTCTCCGCCTCGGGCGTGCCCAGAGACGAGTTGACGCCTGTCTTGGCGAATATGGCCCCGACCTTGTAGGTCTCTTTCTCCCCGCCGCACCCTGTCAAGGGTATGGCCGCTGCCAGCATAACCGCTGCCAGCAGCAGGCATAGCCATTTTCTCATTTGCTGACACCCTCCTTCGTTGTTCTTCTTGCGCGCATAGAGAAAATTATAACAACCGGGCTGTTCGGGCTGCAAATCGCGGCCCGGCGCGGAGCGCTGTGGCCGTGCTCAGGGCAGGCTCTCTGAAGATAGTACCGGCGGACACTTGGTCCATATATCGACAGTTCGGTCCGGCCCGGATTGCCGGCGGCTGTAATGCGGATGTATGATGTATGTTGGCTTCGTGCACGCTATGTCTGAAAGAAACCTCCAGGCTATGGCGAAGACCCTGCGGCGGCACATCATCGAGATGACCGCCAGCGCGGCCAGCGGCCACCCCGGCGGGTCACTCTCCGCGGTCGAGATCATGGTCGCCCTCTACTTTCGCGTGCTGCGCTATCGCCCCGAGGACCCGGACTGGCCGGACCGCGACCGTTTCGTGCTGAGCAAGGGCCACGCCGCGCCGGCCCTCTATGCCGCGCTGGCGGAGGTGGGGCTGGTGTCCACGGAGGAGCTCTGCACCCTGAGAAAGATAGACAGCCGCCTGCAGGGCCACCCCGACAAGACCTGCACCCCCGGCCTGGAGAGCACCTCCGGGTCGCTGGGGCAGGGGCTCTCGTTTGGCGTGGGGGCGGCCCTCGCGGCGCGGCTGGACGGCAGGGCCTACCGGGTGTACGTCCTGCTGGGTGATGGCGAGTGTGACGAAGGGCAGGTGTGGGAGGCGGCCATGGCTGCGGCCCACTTCAAGCTGGACAACCTGGTGGGTATCGTAGACCACAACGGCCTGCAGATCGACGGCTGGAACCGGGATGTGATGAACCTGGAGCCCCTGCCGGACAAGTGGCGCTCGTTCGGCTGGAAGGTCCTGGAGGTCGATGGTCATGACCTGGCCCGGGTCCTGGACGCCTTTGATCAGGCCAAAGGGGTGAAGGAGCAGCCCACCATGATCATCGCTCATACCGTCAAGGGCAAGGGCGTGAGCTTCATGGAGAACCAGGCCGACTTCCACGGCAAGGCCCCCACCCGCGAAGAAGCGGAGAGGGCGCTCAAGGAGCTGGCCTAGCATGGCGGGCAATGAGCCCATTTCCACCCGTGAGGCCTACGGCCGCACCCTGGTGGCCCTGGGGCGGGAGAACCCGGACATCGTGGTGCTGGACGCGGACCTGGCCAAGTCCACCATGACCATCTACTTCGCCCGGGAGTTCCCCCAGCGTTTCTTCGACTGCGGCATCGCCGAGCAGAACATGATCGGGATCGCCGCCGGGCTGGCCGCTTCCGGGAAGATCGCCTTCGCCAGCACCTTTGCCGTGTTCGCCACCGGGCGCTGTTTCGACCAGTTGCGGATGTCCGTTTCGCAGCCACGGCTGAACGTGAAGGTGGTCGCCACCCACGGCGGCATCAGCGTGGGGGAGGACGGCCTGTCGCATCACGCCATCGAGGACGTGGCGCTGGCCTGCTCCCTGCCCGGCTTCAGCGTCATTGTCCCCGCTGACGGGGAGGAGACATCGCAGGCCATCAGGGCCGTCGCCGCCGCGCCGGGGCCGTTCTACGTCCGCCTGGGGCGGCCCAAGGTGCCGCGGGTGGTGCCGGAGGGGTACCGTTTCCAGCTGGGGCGGGCGGCCATGTTGCGAGAGGGACGGGACGTCACGGTCATCGCCAACGGGATGATGGTGGCGGCGGCGCTGGTAGCCGCCCAGGGCCTGGCCAGGCAGGGCATAGAGTGCCGGGTGCTCAACATGCACACCGTCAAGCCGCTCGACGTTGAAGCGGTGGCCAGGGCGGCCGCGGAGACCGGGGCCATCGTCACCGTCGAGGAGCACCTCGAGCACGGCGGGCTGGGGGCCAGGGTGGCCCAGGCGGTGGTGCAGAGCTGCCCGGTGCCGGTCTCGTTCGTGGCCATGAAGGACATGTACGCGCAATCGGGACCCCCGGAGGAGCTGCTGAAGCGTTACGGCCTGACTGCGCCCGACATCGAGCGGGCGGTCAGGGCCACCATCGCCCGGAAGAGCAGCTAGCCGGGCCCGATTTCGTCCCGGACGGCCGGCCGGGGGCCTGACCGGCCTTCCTTTGGGGAGTGAAGTGAGGCGGCTCTGGAAGCACACCTGATCCTCATACTGGTGGCCACCGGCGTGGTGGTGGGCCTGGGCCAGGGCCTGCTGGGCGTCGGCGGGGCCTTCATCATGGTCCCGGTGATGGTGGCGGTGTTCCAGCACATGGGCTGGGACCCGGACCTGGCGGTGAAGACCGCCTTCGGCACCAGCCTCCTGGCGATATTCCCGGCGGCCCTGGCTACAACGGCGGCCCAGCACAGGCAGGGGGCCGTCTGCTGGGGGCCGGCCGTGGCCATGGGGCTGGCCGGGGCGGTTGGATCGCTGATCGGCTCCACGCTGACGACGCGCGTCATCGGCGGTGAGGTCATGAAGGTCGTCTTCGGCGTAGTGGCCATTCTGGCCGCCATCCGCCTGCTGACCGTAAGGCTGCGCGACTCGCGGGAGACCCCGGCCCAGCGGCCGCTGGCCTGGGCCTCCTTCGGGCTCCTGGTGGGCCTGTTCAGCGGGCTTCTGGGTACCGGAGGCGGCATACTCCTGGTGCCGGTCATGGTGGCCCTGTTCAAGTTCCGGATGCACCGGGCGGTGGCGACGTCGGCCGCCGTGATGGCCTTCACCAGCGGCGCGGGGGCGCTGGGCTACTTCATCAACGGCCTGAACGTGTCAGGCCTGCCCGGCGGCTCGGCCGGCTATTTCAGCCTGACGGCCTGGATCTGCCTGGCGCCGACCAGCATCGCCCTGACCCAGGCGGGGACCTGGCTGGCCCGGCGCCTGACAGCCGGGGCCCTCAGGATAGCCTTCTCCTTGGTCATGGTTGGGGTGGGGCTGCACATGGTGGGGGCCTTCTGAAAGAGGCGGCAGCCGGCCTCAGCGCTTCTTCCGGCTGGACCGCTCCCACTCGCTGTATATGCAGCCGCAGTACTTCTGCCGATAGAGCTCCAGCTCCTGGCTGATGCGGCGGCTGTCGCTGTAGCACGGCCTCATGTCCTCGGAGATGAAGCGCAGGCCCTGCGCCTGCGCTATTTCGTCGCCGATCTGCTTCAGCAGCTCCTGGTCCTGGTACGGGCTGATCAGCAGCGTGGTGGTGAAGGCCTGGAAGCCGCGCTCCCTGGCCGCCACGGCCGTGGCGGACAGGCGGAGGCGGAAGCAGTGCCGGCAGCGGTCGTCCTCACGGCCGGCCACCGCCCGGAAGTAGCTGACGATGTCGTAGCCTTCGGCCACCAGCAGCTCCGGGCCGCTCTCGCGGAGGAAGTCCCGCAGCGTCTGCAGCCTCTTTTGGTGCTCCGCGTAGGGATGGATGTTGGGGTTGTACCAGAAGGAGGTCACCTCGAAGCCCTCCTGCCGCCAGTGCTCGAAGCAGCCGCTGGCGCAGGGCCCGCAGCAGGTGTGGACCAGCAGGGAAGCCATGACGCTCGTTGTCCTTTCCAGGCTAGAGGAGCTGCCCCTGGGGAGACGGCCTGTCCCTGTTGTATTTTACTCCCAGGTGCTCGTAGGCCAGGCGGGTGGCCATGCGGCCGCGGGGCGTCCGCTCCAGGAAGCCCAGCTGCAGCAGGTATGGCTCGTAGACGTCCATGATGGTGTCGGCCTCTTCGCTGATGGAGGCGGCGATGGTCTCCAGGCCCACCGGGCCGCCGTCGAACTTCTCCACGATGGTGCGCAGCACCCGGTGGTCCACCTGGTCCAGGCCGAT